>NZ_CP108474.1:6625993-7228356 GCF_036226445.1 Streptomyces sp. NBC_01255 | reverse complement strand
GCGCACGCCCTGCTCCGGCTCCCGCCCTCCTGCGGACCGGTCAGGCTGGTCGCGGTCGACGGCCACGCGGGCTCCGGGAAGTCCACCCTCACCGCCCGTCTCTCCACCGCCCTCGGCGGCGCCCCCGTCCTCCACCTCGACGACCTCGCCACCCACGAGGAGCTCTTCGCGTGGACGGAGCGGCTGCGGCGGCAGGTCCTGGAGCCGCTCTCCCGGGGCGAGACCGCGCTGTACCGGCCGTACGACTGGCACCGCCGGAGCTTCGGCGAGGCCCGCGCGCTGCCGCCGGCCCCGGTCGTCCTCGTCGAGGGTGTCGGCGCGGGCCGGGCGGAGGTGCGGCCGTTCCTGGCGTGGCTGCTGTGGATGGAGCGAGAGCCCGAGGAGTCCTGGGTCCGGGGGCGGCACCGGGACGGCCCGGAGCAGGCCGCGTTCTGGGACGGGTGGACGCTGGCGGAGACTCGCCATTTCGCCGAGAACCCCTCCCGGCCCTTCGCCGACACGCTGGTACGGGAGGGCCGAGAGAGGTACGACTGGCTTCCCGGGCCCTCTGTGACAGCGGGCCCGGACCAGATCATCACGTACCGTGACGGCTCCCTGTCCGTGAATTGAGGGTCCGAAAGTCCGCTTTCGCAAGTGCCTGAACACCGCTTGACCCAAGGGGCGTACAGGTCTTACGTTCTCAATGTGCGGCTTTTCGGAGCCGCCGCAGACACGAAGCCCCCGGTTGTTCCCCCGTGATCGGGGGCTTCGTTCTGCCCCCCATCACCCCCTCGGGGCCCCTGCGCGACCTCTGATGCTCACCCAGGGTCACTGCTTCCGGATCATGCGCTTCTCCTTAATGGCGCACCCCCTGCGCAGGTACGATGCCCGCAGGTGCGGTCAAATCCCGTCCATGCGAAGACGGTTGTGGGGGACCCGATGGACATCGGCACGCAGGGCTCACTGGCCCCCGCCGAGCTCGCCTGGCTGCGCGGAGTCGACGCCTACACGATGGGCGCCTATCCGCAGGCGGAGGACGAGTTCCGGACGGCGGTACGGATCGACCCCGGGATGGCGGACGCCTGGCTCGGGCTGCACGCGCTCCGGGTCGACACGACGACCGCGTTACTGCGCATGTACCGCAATCGAGAACGCTTCGGCGAGCAGCGCACCCGGCACCGCCGCACGCTGAACTCCTGGTACTGGCTGGGCTGGTGGGTCCAGCCCGTCCTGGAGAGCCCGCGCGACCTGCTGCTCGCCCACGCCTCCCACTGGCTCGACGGACGCCACGTACCGGAGCTGGACCGGGCCCTCGCCGGGCTCCCCCCGGTCGACACCGACCCGCAGGTCCGCTTCCTGCACGCCTGCCGCGCCTATCTCGTCAAGGACTGGGACCAGCTCGTCCGCCATACGGAGACCCTCGTCGACGACCCGCTGCTCGGCATCGAGGCGGGGCTCTTCGGCGGCATGGCCCGGGTCCGGCTGGAGATGTACGGCCAGGCCGAGCCGCTGCTCTCGGCCTCACTGATGCGCTGCCGCAGCGAACAGCCCCAGCGCAAGGAGCTCCGCTACTGGCTGGCCCGCGCCCACGAGGGCACCGGGCGCAGCGCCGCGGCCCTGCCCCTCTACCGGGCCGTGCACCGGATCGACCCGGCGTTCATGGACACGGCCGCCCGGCTCGCGGCCATCGCCGAGTACGACGGCTTCGAGGGGTACGACGGCGTGGACGACCCGTCCGGGCTCGCGACGGTCGCGCTCGGCACCGTCGGCGGCGGCCTCGGCCAGGAGACGGTGGACACCGCCCCGGCCGCCGACCCCGACGCCGGGACGCTGGGCGACGGGCTGCGGCTCGCGCCCGAACCCGTACCGCCGATCGCTCCCGTCACCCCGCCCGAGACCGTACGGCAGAAGACGCCGCTGCCCTCGCAGCCGGGCCCGCCGCGCTTCCCGGCCGGGCCCACCGATCCCGTCCTGCTCGCGGAGGCGCTCGCCGAGCTGGAGGGCATGGTCGGGCTCGACCCGGTGAAGCGCCAGGTCAAGGCGCTCTCCGCGCAGCTGGAGATGGCGCGGCTGCGCGCGGGCCAGGGGCTCCCGGTCCAGCCGCCCAAGCGCCACTTCGTCTTCTCCGGCCCCTCCGGCACCGGGAAGACGACGGTCGCCCGGATCCTGGGCCGGGTCTTCTACGCCCTCGGGCTGCTCGGAGGCGACCACCTCGTGGAGGCCCAGCGGGCCGACCTCGTCGGCGAGTTCCTGGGCCAGACGGCGGTCAAGGCCAACGAGCTCATCGACTCGGCGCTCGGCGGGGTGCTCTTCGTCGACGAGGCGTACGCGCTCTCCAACACGGGCTACAGCAAGGGCGACGCGTACGGGGACGAGGCCCTCCAGGTCCTCCTGAAGCGGGCCGAGGACAACCGCGATCACCTGGTGGTCATCCTGGCGGGCTACCCCGAGGGCATGGACCGGCTGCTCAGCACCAACCCCGGCCTGTCCTCGCGCTTCACCACGCGGGTCGACTTCCCCTCGTACCGGCCGCTCGAACTCACCGCGATCGGCGAGGTCCTGGCGGCGGCCAACGGCGACGGCTGGGACGACGAGGCCCGGGAGGAGCTCCGCTCGATCAGCGGGCACGTGGTCGAGCAGGGCTGGATCGACGAGCTGGGCAACGGCCGTTTCCTGCGCACCCTGTACGAGAAGTCCTGCGCCTACCGCGACCTGCGGCTCTCCGGCTACTCCGGCACGCTGACCCGGGACGACCTCGCCACCCTCCGGCTCGCCGACCTGATGCAGGCGTACGGCGAGGTCCTGTCGGGCCGCGGTCCGGTCGACCGCGGCCCCCAGCAGGATCCCCCGACGTACTAGGCGGGGGCGGGTGCCGGCGCGGGTGCCGGTTTCACGCGGTGGGCGGGGTCCCGGACCTCGCCCACAAGCATCTCCAGGACGTCCTCCAGCGCGACCAGGCCGAGGACCCGGCCCGAGCCGTCCGCGACCTGCGCCAGATGGGTGGCGGCGCGGCGCATCACGGTGAGGGCGTCGTCGAGCGGCAGCTCGGCGCGGAGCGTCGCCATCGGCCGCCACAGCTGGTGCGGCACGGCCCGCTCCCGCTCCTCCAGGTCGAGGACGTCCTTCACGTGCACGAAGCCCATGAAGGTGCCGCGCGCCTCGGCTCGGACCGGGAAGCGCGAGTAGCCGGTCCGCACGGTCAGCTCCTCGATCTCGCGAGGGGTGACGGACGGCGGGACCGTCACCAGGGAGGCCGGGGCGATGAGGACGTCCGTCACCGGGCGGCTGCCCAGTTCGAGGGCGTCCTCCAGGCGTTCCTGCTCGGCCGGGTCGAGCAGCCCGGCCTGTCCCGCGTCCTCGACGAGCCGGCCGAGCTGCGTCCGGGTGAAGACCGCCTCCACCTCGTCCTTCGGCTCGACCTTGAACGCCCGCAGGACGAGCCGGGCGCAGGCGCCCAGCGCGACCGTCACCGGCCGGCAGAGCCGGGCGAAGCCGACCAGCGCCGGGGCGAGCCGGAGCGCGGTCCGCTCGGGCGCGGCCATCGCCAGGTTCTTCGGGAGCATCTCGCCGATGACGAGGTGGAGGAAGACGACCGCGGCGAGGGCGATGACGTAGCCGAGCGGGTGGATCAGGCCCTCCGGGACCCCGACCGTGTGGAAGACGGGTTCGAGGAGACGGGCCACGGTCGGCTCGGCGACGGCTCCGAGGGTCAGCGAGCAGACGGTGATGCCGAACTGCGCGGCCGCCATCATCTGCGGCAGGTTCTCCAGACCGTGCAGGACCTTCTGGGCGCGGACGCCGCCGAGCGGTTCGATCTGGCTGCGACGGACGGAGACGAGCGCGAACTCGGCCCCGACGAAGAAGCCGTTGGCCAGCACCAGGAGGACGGCGAACAGCAGCTGGAGCGTGCTCATCGGACGCCCTCCGCGACGAGCGGGGCGGCGGAGTCCACCGCGACCGGATCGGTGTACGGCTCCGGGCCCGGGCCCGCTGCGACGTCCGATTCCAGGTCCGAGCCCCCTGCGAGGCCCCAGCCCGGGTCCGGGTCCGGGCCGGTCCGCACGAGCCGGACGCGCCCGGCCCGGTAGCGGTCGACCTGGCGCACCGAGAGCCGCCAGCCGGGGAGCTCGGCGCGGTCGCCGGGCGCGGGGATGCGCCCGAGGAGGTCGGCGACGAGCCCGGCCACGGTCTCGTACGGCCCGTCGGGCACGTCGAGGCCTATCCGGCGCAGGGTGTGGACCCGGCAGGAGCCGTCGGCCTCCCAGGCGGGCCGGCCGTCCTCGGCGGGGGCGGCGGCCAGCTCGGGGCGTCCGTCGGCGAGGGTGTCGTGCTCGTCGCGCACCTCGCCGACGAGCTCCTCGACGATGTCCTCCAGGGTGACGACGCCGGCCGTTCCGCCGTACTCGTCGACGACGACCGCGATCGGCTGCTCCCTGCGCAGCCGCTCCAGGAGGGTTTGGGCGGGCAGCGTCTCGGGGACGAGGAGCGGCGGGACCGCGATCCGGCCGACGCGGGTGCGCAGCCGGGCGTGCGGGGCGACGGCGAGCGCGTCCTTGAGGTGGACCATGCCGACGATCTCGTCGATGCGGTCGCGGTAGACGGGGAAGCGCGAGAGGCCGGTGGCCCGGGTGAGGTTGAGGACGTCGGCCGCGGTGGCGTCCCACTGGAGGGCGCTCACCTTCACCCGCGGGGTCATGACCTGCCCGGCGGTGAGGCCGCCGAGGGAGAGGGTCCGGACGAAGAGGTCGGCGGTGTCCTGTTCGAGCGCGCCGGCCAGGGCGGAGTGCCGGGCGAGCGAGACGAGCTCGCCGGGGGTGCGGACGGAGTCCAGCTCGTCGGTGGGCTCGACGCCCAGGAGCCGGACCAGCCGGTTGGCGACCCGGTTGAGCAGGGCGATCACCGGCCGGAAGAGCGCGGAGAAGCGGCGCTGCGGGGTCGCGACGAAGCGGGCCACCTGGAGCGGCCGGGAGACCGCCCAGTTCTTCGGTACGAGCTCGCCGACCACCATCTGGACGGCGGAGGCGAGCAGCATCCCGATCACCACCGCGACTCCGGAGACGGCCCCTTCGGGCAGTCCCGTCGCGGTCAGCGGCCCGTTCAGCAGCCCGGCGAGCGCGGGCTGCGCGAGCATGCCGACGACGAGCGAGGTGATCGTGATGCCGAGCTGGGTGCCGGAGAGCTGGAAGGACAGCTCGCGCAGCGCGGTGACGACGGTGCGGGCGCGCCGGTCGCCGGCGGCCGCGGCCCGCTCGGCCTCGGCGCGCTCGACGGTCACGAGACCGAACTCGGCGGCCACGAAGAAGCCGTTGGCGAGGATCAGGAGAAAAGCCGCGGCGAGCAGCAGGAGGGAGACGATCATGCCGCCGCCTCCGGAGAGGGGGCGGCGCAGGTACTACCGGACGATCCGTCCATTGCTGGAGGGAGTCACTCCTCGGGTCGAAGGGTGGCCCCGCGGGCCGCGACCGCGGCCCTGCACACGCGAGGCGGTGGTGCCGCTCGGCACCACCGCCTCCAGAGTAGTCACGCGAACGCCCCGCGGGGCAGGGGGTCGGCCCCGGATGGGGGACGGATCCGGGTTCTCCCGCCCGGGATCCGTTCGCCGACCGTTCGGCCGTACGATCGACCGTCCGTTCGCCGGGGGCCGGGTATCAGACCCGCTCCGCGACCGTTCCGCGGCTCTCGGCCAGGGCCCGCAGGGCGCGGGCGTCCCGGATCGCCGCTTCCTTGGCGATGCCCGGCTGGATGCCGAGCACGGGCAGGCTGGTGCCGTCGCTCAGGTCCAGGAAGACCCACGGGTCGCCGGGGCGGAGGTTGACCTTGAGGATCTCCGCCCAGGCGAGCCGCCGGGCCCGGGTGATGTTGACGACCGTGACGCCCTCGTCGTCGGCGACGACCTTCGGGCGGCTCAGCATGACGAGGACCCCGAAGAGCAGCGCGGCCGTGAAGACGAAGCTGACGCGCTCCCCCGGTCCCAGCCGCTCCAGCATCAGGGCGACGGCCGTGATGACCACGAACATCACGGTTCCCACGGTCAGCAGGACGGCCCGGGTGCGCCCCGGCCGGAAGGTGACCGGGAGGGCGGGCAGCGGTGACTCGGACATCGGGGTCTCCTCCGTGCCTCGGGGGACGTACGGGCCGGCCGCCGTCAGAGGCGGCAGGCGTGGATGGCGGTGGTGAGGATGGCGCGCGCGCCGATCTCGTACAGGTCGTCCATGATCCGCTGCGCCTCCTTGGCGGGGACCATCGCGCGGACGGCGACCCACCCCTCGTTGTGCAGCGGGGAGACGGTCGGCGACTCGAGGCCCGGGGTGAGGGCGACGGCCTGCTCCAGGTGCTCGGCGCGGCAGTCGTAGTCCATCATCACGTACGAGCGGGCGACCAGGACGCCCTGGAGGCGGCGCAGGAACTGCTGCACCTGGGGGTGGTCGTCCGTGGCGCCGTGGCGGCGGACGACGACGGCCTCGGAGGTGAGGATCGGCTCGCCGATGACCTCGAGACCGGCGTTGCGCAGGCTGGTGCCGGTCTCCACGACGTCCGCGATCACCTGGGCGACGCCCAGCTGGATCGCGGTCTCGACCGCGCCGTCCAGGTGGACGACGGAGGCGTCGATTCCCTGGTCGGCGAGGTGCTTGGCGACGATGCCCTCGTAGGAGGTCGCGATGGTCATGCCACCGAAGTCCTCCGGGCCGTTCGCGGTGCCGGGCCGGGTGGCGTAGCGGAAGGTGGAGCGGCCGAAGTTCAGCGCGAGGATCTCCTCGGCGCTGGCTCCGGAGTCCAGGAGCAGGTCACGGCCGGTGATGCCGATGTCCAGCTTCCCGGAGGCGACGTAGATCGCGATGTCCTTCGGCCGCAGGTAGAAGAACTCGACCTCGTTGTCGGGGTCGATGACGACGAGCTCCTTGGACTCCTTGCGCTGCCGGTAGCCGGCCTCATGGAGCATTGCCGACGCAGGTCCGGAGAGGGAACCCTTGTTGGGAACGGCGATGCGCAGCATGGGGTGAGCTTCCTTTGCCTGGGAGTGGTGGGGAGACCGAAAAGTCGTGCTCGGAGTTCGTGCTCAGAGGTGGGCGTAGACGTCGTCGAGCGAGATCCCGCGGGCGACCATCATCACCTGGACGTGGTACAGCAGCTGCGAGATCTCCTCGGCGGCCGCTTCCTTGCCCTCGTACTCGGCGGCCATCCAGACCTCGGCGGCCTCCTCGACGACCTTCTTGCCGATGGCATGGACGCCCTTGTCCACCAGTTCCGCGGTGCGGGAGGTGGCCGGGTCGCCGGTCTCGGCCTTGAGCTTGAGCTCGGCGAAGAGCTCTTCGAAGGTTTTGTTCGCCATGATGGTCCTAGGGTACGGGGTGGGGATGTGCTACCTAGCGCCAGGGTTCGCTGACCGTGCGCAGCGTGGTGGCGGTGGCGACGGCGGCGGTGACCGCTTCGTGGCCCTTGTCCTCGGAGGAGCCTTCGAGGCCGGCCCGGTCGAGGGCCTGCTCTTCGTTGTCGACGGTGAGGACGCCGAATCCGACGGGTACGCCGGTGTCGATCGAGACCTGGGTGAGGCCGTGGGTCACGCCCTGGCACACGTACTCGAAGTGCGGGGTTCCGCCGCGGATGACGACTCCGAGCGCGACGATGGCATCGTAGCCGCGCCCGGCGAGGACCTTCGCCACGACCGGGAGCTCGAAGCTGCCGGGGACGCGCAGCAGCGTCGGCTCGTCGATGCCGAGCTCGCTGAGGGCGCGCAGGGCGCCGTCGACGAGGCCGTCCATGATCTTCTCGTGCCACTGCGCCGCGATGACCGCGACCCGCAGGTCGCCGCAGTTCTTCACACTGAGGACGGGTGCGCCCTTGCCGCTCATGTCTCTCCTTGAACCTTGAACCGTGAACGTACGAAAGGTGGGGGATTACTGGTTGCCGCAGGTGGAGGCCGGGGAGCCGTCCAGCCAGGGCAGGTCGTGGCCCATCCGGTCCCGCTTGGTGCGCAGGTAGCGGAGGTTGTGCTCGCCGGCCTGGACCGGCATCGGCTCGCGGCCCTCGACCCTGAGGCCGTACCGGGTGAGGGCCTCGATCTTGTCGGGGTTGTTGGTCATCAGGCGCAGGCCGCGGACGCCGAGGTCGACGAGGATCTGGGCGCCGGCGGCGTAGTCGCGGGCGTCGGCGGGCAGCCCGAGCTCCAGGTTGGCGTCGAGGGTGTCGCGGCCCTGCTCCTGGAGCTCGTACGCGCGGAGCTTGGAGAGCAGGCCGATCCCGCGGCCCTCGTGGCCCCGCAGGTAGACGACGACGCCGCGGCCGGCCTCCTGGATGCGGTCCATGGAGGCCTGGAGCTGGGGGCCGCAGTCGCAGCGCAGCGAGTGGAAGATGTCGCCGGTCAGGCACTCGGAGTGGACCCGCACGAGCAGGTCCTCGCCGTCGCCGATCTCCCCGTGGACCAGGGCGACGTGCTCGACGCCGTCCACGGTGGAGCGGTAGCCGTACGCGGTGAAGTCGCCGTGCGCGGTGGGCAGCCGGACCTCGGCCTCGCGGCGGACGGTCGGCTCGGCGGAGCGCCGGTAGGCGATCAGGTCCTCGATGGAGATGATCGTGAGGCCGTGCTTGCGGGCGAAGGGGACCAGCTCGGGCAGGCGCAGCATGACGCCGTCCTCGCCGGCGATCTCCACGATCGCGCCGGCCGGGCGGAGGCCCGCGAGGCGGGCGAGGTCGACGGCGGCCTCGGTGTGGCCGTTGCGGGCGAGGACGCCGCCGGCCTTGGCGCGAAGCGGGAAGACGTGTCCGGGGCGGACGAAGTCGGACGGCTCGTGGCTGCCGCTCGCCAGCATCCGCAGGGTGGTGGCGCGGTCGGCGGCGGAGATGCCGGTGGTGACGCCGTGCGCGGGGGACGCGTCGACGGAGACGGTGAAGGCCGTCCGCATCGACTCGGTGTTGTGCTCGACCATCTGCGGGAGCTGGAGGCGCTCCAGCTCCTCGTCCTCCATGGGCGCGCAGATCAGACCGCGGCACTCGCTCATCATGAAGGCGACGATCTCGGGGGTCGCCTTCTCGGCGGCGATGACGAGGTCGCCCTCGTTCTCGCGGTCCTCGTCGTCGACGACGACGACGGGGCGCCCGGCGGCGATGTCGCGGATGGCCTGCTCGACGGGGTCGAGGGCGAGGTCGGTGGCGTCCCAGAGGGGAAGGGCGGCGCTCATGCGTGTGCTCCTTCCAGAGCGGCGGAGGTCGTGCGCGTCCGGAGCCACCAGTCGCGCATGCCCCAGATGACGAGGGCGAAGTAGATGACGTAGACCAGGCCGGAGAAGGCGAGGCCGCTGTTGAAGGCGAGAGGGACGCCGACGAGGTCGACGAGGAGCCAGGCGAACCAGAACTCGACGAGGCCGCGGGCCTGGGCGATCATCGCGACGAGCGTGCCGACGAAGATGTACGCGTCGGCCCACGGGCTCCAGGAGAGCGACGGGTAGAGGGTGAAGAGCCCGCCGACGGCAAGGGTGCCGGCGACCGCGCCCGCGAGGAGCAGACCGCGCTCCTTCCAGGTGGCGAAGCGGACGGCGATGGAGCCGTCCTGGGCCTGCTGCCTGCCGCGGTTCCACTGCCACCAGCCCCAGGCGGCGACGCCGATGACCAGGAGCTGCTTGCCGACGCCGCCGGAGAGGTGGGCGGAGGCGTAGGCGCCGACGAGGATCAGGCCGGAGAGCAGCTGGGCGGGCCAGGTGAGGATGGAGCGGCGCCAGCCGAGCGCGAGGGCTATGAGTCCGATCGTGTTGCCGATCATGTCGGACCACATGATGTGCTGGTCGAGGACGGTGAACGCCTCGGAGTTGAGCCAGTTCACTTGCCGTTCTCCAGGGCGTTCGGGCCGAGCAGTCGCTCGACGTACTTGGCGATGACGTCCACTTCCAGGTTGACCGGGTCGCCGCTCTTCTTGATGCCGAGCGTGGTCAGGGCGAGGGTGGTGGGGATGAGGCTGATGGTGAACCAGTCGTCGGCGACCTCGACGACGGTGAGGCTGACGCCGTCGACCGTGATCGAGCCCTTCTCGACGACGTAGCGCGAGAGGTGGGCGGGCAGGCCGACCTTGACGAGTTCCCAGTGCTCGGACGGGGTCCGGTCGAGGATCGCGCCGGTGCCGTCGACGTGTCCCTGGACGATGTGGCCGCCGAGGCGGTCGCCGACGGCCATGGGCCGCTCCAGGTTGACCCGGGAGCCGGCTTCGAGGGCGCCGAGGCTGGACCGCTTGAGGGTCTCGGCCATGACGTCGGCGGTGAACTCGCCGTCGCCGAACTCGACGACCGTGAGACAGACACCGTTGACGGCGATGGAGTCGCCGTGCTGGGCGCCTTCCGTGACCAGGGGGCCGCGCAGCCGGAAGCGGGAGGCGTCCTCCAGCTGCTCGACGGCGACGACCTCGCCCAGTTCTTCGACGATTCCGGTGAACACGGTCAGCGCTCCTTGGGGGTGGCGGTGATACGGAGGTCGGGGCCGATGCGTACGGTCTCGGTGACGTCGAGCCGCAACGCTTCGGTGATGGTGCCGATTCCCGCGTCGGCGAGGGCGTGCGGGCCCGCGCCGAGGAGGACCGGGGCGAGGTAGCCGACGACCTGGTCGACAGCGCCCGCGGCGACGAAGGCGCCCGCGAGGGTGGGTCCGCCTTCGAGGAGGACGGAGCGGACGCCGCGCTCGTGCAGGGCGTCCAGGAGGGCGGGTACGGACAGGCCGCGCCCGGCCCTGGGAAGGCGTACGACGTCGGGCAGGCCGGTCTCGGCGTCCTCGGCGATCGCGATCAGCGTGGGGGCCTCGTCGTCGAGGACCCGGGCGCCGGGCTTCACGGCGGTCGCCTCGGTGTCGACGACGACCCGCAGCGGCTGTACGGCATCCTCGATGCCGCGTACGGCCAGATGGGGGTCGTCGGCGCGGGCGGTGCCGGAGCCGACGACGACGGCGTCGGACTCGGCGCGCAGCCGGTGGACGTCGGCGCGGGACTCGGCGGAGGTGATCCAGCGGGAGGTGCCGTCGGCGGCGGCGATCCGGCCGTCGAGGGTGGCGGCGTACTTCCACCGGACGAAGGGCCGGTTACGGCGTACGGAGGTGAGCCAGGCGATGTTGACCGTCTCGGCCTCGTCCTCCAGGAGACCGCCCGCGACCTCGACGCCCGCGGCGCGCAGGGTGTCGGCGCCGCCGGTGGCCTGCGGGTTCGGGTCGCCGACCGCGTACACGACCCGGCTGACCCCGGCCTCGATCAGGGCCTGGGCGCAGGGGCCGGTGCGTCCGGTGTGGTTGCAGGGTTCGAGGGTGACGTACGCGGTGCCGCCGCGGGCCAGGACGCCGGCCTCGCGCAGGGCGTGGACCTCGGCGTGCGGGCCGCCGGCGCGCTGGTGCCAGCCCTCGCCGACCGGGTGTCCGGAGGCGTCGGTGACGACGCAGCCGACGACGGGATTGGGGCTGGTGGCGCCGAGTCCGCGTGCGGCGAGCTCGACGGCTCGGTGCATGGCGGTGATGTCGGCCTGCTGGGCCACCGGGTCCTCCTGCCTCTTCGGGCACGGACTCCGGGGCCTGTCGATGACGACAGAGAGCGGGAAGGACGCCTCGCGCAGGGTGCGCCGAGGCCGCTGTCCCACGGGTACGCCGATCGTTTCCGACACGGCGACCAGCGGACGTACGGCTGACACACCCCTGGAAAGGAGTCACCCGCCGCGCACTGCCTCCCATCCGGACTTTCACCGTCGGTCCAGGAGTTTCACCTGGTCAACCGGCCGCTGGCTGCGGACGGGTCGCGGACTATACCGCCGGTTCGGAATTACACCGACCCCGGAGTGCGCTGCTGCTGATACAGGGCCAGTGTGCCACGGCCCGTGACCGGCCATACCGGCGAGGCCATGTGGCCTGGCTCACATGGGACCATTCCCACCTTCCTTGGTCCAGACCTATTGACGCACTGGTCTAGTCCTCTTAATCTCCGTGTCAACTTCGAGGTACCGGTCCGACGGTGTGCGCACTCCCCGGGCCCAACACGACCCACCCCCTTGTTCGTTGTGTTTTTCCACCTCCCCAGGAGGAACCGATCGTGTTGTCCCCCACCACGAAAAGAGCGTCACTGCTCGCTTCCGGCGCGGCCGTCGCCGGTCTGCTGCTGAGCTCGCTCTCCGGCGGCGTCTCGTACGCGGCCGACAACGAGTCCTGTCGGCCCGACGGGCTGTACAAAACCCCGGGCGTCGACGTCCCGTACTGCTCGGTCTACGACGCCGAGGGCCGCGAGAAGATGGGCGCGGACCACCAGCGCCGGGTCATCGGCTACTTCACCGGCTGGCGCGACGGCAAGAACGGCCAGCCCGCGTACCTGGCCAAGGACATCCCGTGGGAGAAGATCACCCACATCAACTACGCCTTCGGGCACATCGGGAGCGACAACAAGCTCTCCGTGGGTACGGACGGCCCGAACAACGCGGCCACCGGGATGACCTGGCCCGGTGTCGCGGGTGCCGAGATGGACCCGGCGTACGCGTACAAGGGGCACTTCAACCTGCTCAACAAGTTCAAGAAGCAGCACCCGAACGTCAAGACGCTGATCTCGGTCGGCGGCTGGGCGGAGACCGGCGGCTACTTCGCGGACAACGGCGACCGGGTGAACTCCGGCGGCTTCTACTCGATGGCCACCAACGCCGACGGTTCGGTCAACCAGGCGGGGATCGACACCTTCGCGGCCTCGTCCGTCGACTTCATCCGCAAGTACGGGTTCAACGGCGTCGACATCGACTACGAGTACCCGACCACGATGAAGGACGCCGGCAACCCGCTCGACTGGCAGCTCGCGAACGCGCGCCGCGCCGGACTCGTGCAGGGCTACGCGGCCCTCATGAAGTCCCTGCGCGAGAAGCTGGACGTGGCCGGCGCCGCCGACGGCAAGCACTACATGCTGACCGTCGCCGCCCCCTCCTCCGGCTACCTGCTGCGCGGCATGGAGACCTTCCAGATGCAGAAGTATCTGGACTACGTCAACATCATGTCCTACGACCTGCACGGCGCCTGGAACGAGTACGTCGGGCCCAACGCCTCGCTCTTCGACGACGGCAAGGACGGCGAGCTCGCCGCCGCCAACGTCTACGGCTCGGCTCAGTACGGCAACATCGGCTACCTCAACACCGACTGGGCCTACCACTACTTCCGCGGCTCCATGCCGGCCGGCCGCATCAACATCGGCCTGCCCTACTACACCCGCGGCCACAAGAACGTCCAGGGCGGCACCGACGGTCTGTGGGGCAAGGCCTCCGCGACCACCTGCCCGGCCGGCGCCGGTCTGACCAAGTGCGGTGACGGCGCCGTCGGCATCGACAACCTGTGGCACGACAAGGACACCAACGGTGTCGAGTCGCCGGCCGGCTCCAACCCGATGTGGCACGCCAAGAACCTCGAGAAGGGGATCGTCGGCGACTACGTCACCCAGTACGGCTTCCCGGCGAACACCACCCTGACCGGCACCTACGCCCGCAAGTACGACTCGACCCTGGTCGCGCCGTGGCTGTGGAACGCCGAGAAGAAGGTCTTCCTTTCCACCGAGGACGAGCAGTCCGTGGCCGCCAAGGCCGACTACGTGGTCGACCGCGGCATCGGCGGCACCATGGTCTGGGAGATGGCCGGCGACTACGCCTGGAACGCCGCCAAGGGCCAGTACGAGATGGGCTCCACGCTCACCTCGCTGATGTACGACAAGTTCAAGGCGGCCACCCCGTACGGCGCGAAGAAGTCCAACAAGGCGCTGCCGACCCAGGCCGTGAACATCGACACCCAGTTCACCGAGTTCAAGCTGGGCGACTCGAACTACCCGATCACCCCGAAGATCAAGATCACCAACAACACGGCGACGGCGCTGCCGGGCGGCACCGAGTTCCAGTTCGACTACGGCACCTCGGCGCCGAGCAACGCCTCGGACCAGTCGGGCTTCGGCACGAAGGTCATCAGCAGCGACCACACGGGCGGCAACGTGGGCGGCCTGAAGGGCGACTTCCACCGCGTCTCCCTGAAGCTCCCGGCCTGGCAGTCGCTGGCCCCGGGCGCCTCGGTCGACCTGTCGTTCAACTACTACCTGCCGGTGTCCACCCCCTCCAACTGGACGGTGAACATCAACGGCACGACGTACGCCCTCGCCGGTGACCTGGCGCGCGGCGCGACGGTCGTGGAGCCCGGCTCCACCACGCCGCCGACCACCCCGCCGACCACGCCTCCCACCACCCCGCCGACGACCCCGCCGACCACTCCCCCGACCACGCCTCCGACGACGCCGCCCACGGGCTGCGGCTCGGTCCCGGCGTACGTGGCCGGCACCGTCTACAACGCGGGCAACGAGGTCTCCCACAACGGCCGCAAGTACAAGGCCCAGTGGTGGACCCAGAACGAGACGCCGGACACGACCGGCGACTGGGGCGTCTGGAAGGACCTCGGCGCCTGCTGAAGCGCCGGCTGACGCACCCCCTCCGAAAGACCCCCGGCGGCGGATTCTCACGGCCCTTGGCCGCCGCCGGGCTCCCACCGCGCCGCGCCCCCCTGTCCGGGGCGCGGCGCTCCCGCGTTCCAGGCCGGGGGTGCGTCCTGCGTTCTGCCTTCTCTGCCTTCTGCCTTCTGCCTTCTGCCTTCTACGGGAACAGCTCGTCCTGGGCCGCGTCCCTGGCGAGGAGGAGGGCGCCGCGGAGGACGGCCGTGTCCCCGAGGGCCGTGGGGCGGACCTCCGTACGGAGCGGGGAGAGCCGCGCGGCCTCGGCCTCCACCCGGGCCGCGAGCCCCGTGCCGCCCTGGTGGCCGGTCTCGCCGCCGAGGACCACACAGCCGGGGTCCAGGACGGAGGCGACCGCGGCCGTGCCGACGGCCAGGCGGCGGGCGAGGGCGTCGAGGAAGGGACCGTGTCCCGAGCCGAGCGCGGTCTCCGGGTCGAGGCCGTGCTCGACTGCCAGGGCCTCGACCGCTGCGGTGCAGGCCAGCTCGTGGAAGCCGCCGTCGCAGCCGGTGGCCGAAGGGAGCCCGGAGGTGCCCGGCACGGGCAGGAAGCCGATCTCGCCGGCGCCGCCCGAGGCCCCGCGGCGCAGCCGTCCGTCCAGGACGACGGCGGCGCCGACACCCTGGCCGAGCCAGAGCAGCACGAAGTCGTCGCGGTCGCGGGCGGCGCCCTCGCGGAGCTCGGCGAAGGCGGCGAGGTTGGTCTCGTTCTCGACGAGGACGCGGGCGGGCAGCCGTTCCTGGAGGACGGCGACCAGGCGGCGGTGCCAGGCGGGCAGTTTCGCGGAGTCGCGCAGCTCGCCGGTGGCCGGGTCGATGAGCCCGGGGGCGCCGACGGCCACGGTGTGCAGCCGGTCGACGCCGGCCTCCTTCGCGGTGCGCTCCAGGAGCGTGACCGCCTTCTCCACGGCCGGGCCCGTGCCGCCGTCGTCGCCGACGGGCGCGGAGGCCTCGGCCAGGGTGACGCCGAGGAGGTCGGAGACGGTCACCGAGACGGAGCGGGTGCGCACGTCGAGCGCGGCGAGGTGCGCGCGGTCGGCCACGATGCCGTACAGCTTGGCGTTGGGGCCGCGACGCTCCGCCCCTGACTCCCCGACGACATGGACGAGCCCGGACTCCCGGAGCCGCTCGACGAGGTCGGCGACGGTCGGGCGGGAGAGTCCGGTGAGCGTCTTGAGCTGAGTGGCCGTCAACGGGCCCTCGTCCTGGAGCAGTCGCAGGGCGAGCCGGTCGTTGATGGCCCGCGCGGTGCTCGGGGATGCGGCCATGCGGCGATCCTCTCAGACTCGAATCCGTGCGGACTCCCCTTGCGGGCTATTTATCAGGCAGGGTCCCTGATAGTTTACCGCCACACCACGACACAGGGAGGGCACATGGCGGCGGAGACCGTCTTCAGCACCGAGCGACTGCGGCGGGCACGCTTCGCCGTCGCCGCGGTCTTCTGCGTCCACGGCGCGGTGACCGGCAGCTTCGCGACGCGCATTCCGTGGATCCAGGAGCACGCGGGCGTCAGCGCCGGACAGCTCGGGCTCGCGCTCGCCTTCCCCGCGCTCGGCGCCTCCCTCACGATGCCGCTGGCCGGCGCCATCAGCCACCGCTTCGGCGCCCGCACCGCCCTGCGCGGCCTGCTCGCCCTGTGGACGCTGGCCCTGACCCTGCCCTCGCTGGCGCCGAACGTCTGGGGGCTGTGCGGCGTGCTCTTCGTGTACGGCGCGACGGCGGGCATGTCCGACGTGGCGATGAACGCGCTGGGCGTCGAGACCGAGAACCGGATCGGCAAGTCCATCATGTCGAGCCTGCACGGCATGTGGAGCGTGGGCGCGCTGCTCGGCTCGGCCGCCGGCACGGTCGCCGCCCACCTCGGCGGTGACGCCCGGATCCACCATCTGATCGCGGCCCTGACCCTCACCGCGCTCGGCCTGTTCTTCTGCCAGGGCGTCCTGGACGTGGTCGGCACCCCGGACGAGGAGGCACCGCCGCGGTTCTCGCTGCCGCCGAAGTCCGCGCTGGTCATCGGTGCGATCGGCTTCTGCGGGGTGTTCGCGGAGGGCGCCAGCCTCGACTGGTCGGCCGTCTACCTCCGGGACGAGCTGGGCAGCTCGGCCGGGCTCGCGGCCGCCTCGACGACCGCCTTCGCGCTGACGATGGCCGTGGCCCGGCTGGCCGGCGACCGCGTCGTGGACCGCTTCGGCGCGGTCCGTACGGTACGGGTCGGGGGCGCGGTCGCCACCCTCGGCGGGCTCATGGTCGTCCTCGCCCCGCACGCCGCCGTCGCGATGGCCGGTTTCGGTCTCATCGGCCTCGGCGTCGCGGTCGTCGTCCCGCTCGCCTTCGCCGCCGCGGCCCGCAGCGGCCCGAACCCGAGCCAGGCCATCGCGGGCGTCGCCACCATCACGTACACCTCGGGTCTCATCGCCCCCTCGGCGATCGGCGGCATCGCCGACGCGACCTCGCTCGTCTTCTCCTTCGGCCTGGTCACCCTGCTGGCCGTGGGTCTTGTCCTCGGCGCGGGCGTGCTCAGGCCCGGTGCGCGCGCGGCGGCGGCGTCGGCCCCGGCGGACGGCGCCCCGGCGAAGAGCTCCGGCCCGGTCGCGTAACGGCGGTCGCACGACGGAGAACGGTTCCGGCAGGCCGCGGCGCATACCATGTGGCTGATCTTTTGCGGTCACGACACGGCCGCCGGAACCTCGGAACGGGAGCGACCTCATGAACCTCGGCGTGCGCTGGACCTTGCACGGCGACGGGAGAACACCCGCTCCCGGGGCCGTCGTCCGGCCGGACGAGCGGCTCTCCTGGCCCCGTACCGTCGGCCTCGGCGCCCAGCACGTCGTCGCCATGTTCGGGGCGTCCTTCGTCGCCCCGGTCCTGATGGGTCTGGACCCGAACCTCGCGATCATGATGTCCGGTGTCGCGACCGCGATCTTCCTCCTCGCGACCCGTGGCACCGTCCCGTCCTACCTGGGCTGTTCGCTGTCCTTCGTGGGTGTCGCCGCCGCCATCCGGGCCTCGGGCGGCACCAGCGCCACCGTGACCGGCGCGGTCCTCGTCGTCGGCGCGGTGCTCTTCCTCGCGGGTCTCGCGGTACGGAAGTTCGGTGCGCGGATCATCCACGCGGCGATGCCCCCGATCGTGACCGGTGCGGTCGTCATGCTGATCGGCTTCAACCTGGCCCCGGTCACCGCGTCGACGTACTGGCCGCAGGACCAGTGGACGGCTCTCCTCGTGATGCTGTTCACCGGTCTGGCCGTGGTCTGCCTGCGCGGCTTCTGGTCCCGGATCGCGATCTTCCTCGGCCTGATCTTCGGCTACGGCATCTCCTGGATCTTCGACCTCGTCTTCGGCAAGATCCACTCGATGTCCCCGAGCGGTCAGGTCACCGACCACTGGCGGCTCGACCTCTCCGGCGTCTCGCAGGCCGACTGGATCGGCCTGCCCTCCTTCCACGGGCCGAGCTTCGAGTGGTCCGCGATCCTGGTCGCCCTGCCCGTGGTCATCGCGCTGATCGCCGAGAACGCCGGACACGTCAAGGCCGTCGGCGAGATGACCGGGGACAACCTGGACGACCAGCTCGGCACGGCGATCGCCGCCGACGGCGCCGCCTCGATGCTGTCGACGGCCGTGGGCGGCCCGCCGAACACCACGTACTCCGAGAACATCGGCGTCATGGCCGCCACCCGGGTCTACTCGACCGCCGCCTACTGGGCCGCGGCCGGCTTCGCGCTCCTCTTCGGCCTCTGCCCCAAGTTCGGCGCGATCGTCGCCGCCATCCCCGGCGGGGTACTCGGCGGCATCACCGTGATCCTCTACGGCATGATCGGCCTGCTCGGCGCCCAGATCTGGATCAATGCCAAGGTCGACCTGCGCAACCCGCTCAACCTGGTCCCGGCCGCCGCCGGCATCATCATCGGCGTCGGCGGCGTGAAGCTCACCTTCACCGACACCTTCGAGCTGGGCGGCATCGCGCTCGGCACGATCGTCGTGATCACCGGCTACCACGTGCTGCGGGCCTTCGCCCCGGCCCACCTCAAGGAGCAGGAGCCCCTCCTGGACTCCGGCACCAGCTCGTACGAGAGCACCTCCGACGAGGATCCGCTGTCGAAGAACTGAGTGATTCGCCCGTTCTGGGTAAGCCGGGCCCAGGGAGTTCCCTCCCGGCCCGGCGACTGGAAGCCTGCCCCCATGGCGCAGACCCAGCAGATCGGGCAACCCCTCGCTCACCACCTCGGGCCGTTCCTGGCGGTCGACCCCGTGGTGGACCGGATGCGGACACTCCGTTCCACCTGGCATCCGGCCGACGGGGTCGCCGTCTTCAACCGGGTGTACCTGACGGTCACCGAGGAGATCGGCCACGCCATCGCGGCTGGCACCTTCGCCGACCGCACGGCGGCCGCCACCCTCGACGTGCGCTTCGCCGAGCGCTACCTCACGGCGGTCGACACCGTCGCCACCGGCGGCCCGGCGCCCGCCTGCTGGCGGCCGCTCTTCCGCTACCGGCGCCATCCCGGCGTACGTCCGCTGCAGTTCGCGCTCGCCGGGATCAACGCCCACGTGGGCCACGACCTGGCGCTCGCGGTGGTCGACACGTGCCGCGCCCTGGAGTGCGCGCCCGCCGACCTGGAGGACGAGTTCGACCGGGTCGGCGACATCCTCGTCCTCCTGGAGGAGCGCATCAGGGAGGAACTGATGCCGGGCCCGGACCTCCTGGAGATCGCGGACCCGCTGACGCATCTGCTCGGCTGCTGGAGCCTGGACCGGGCCCGCGACGGGGCCTGGCTGGCGGCGCGCTCGCTCTGGCAGCTGCGCGGGCTGCCGGAGCTGGCCGAGGAGTTCACCGAACGGCTCGACCGGTCGGTGGGCCTGGTGGGGCGGATGCTGCTCACGCCGCTCACCAGGCCGTGACCCGTACGGGCGGGATCCGTACGGCGGGGAGCCGTACGGCCGGGACTCAGTCCTCCGGCAGCTCGACCGGGGCGATGTCCTCGTAGACGTCGCCCGGACCCGGGTTGGTGGCGTCGGTGCCGCCGCCGAAGTGGTGCATCACGCCCCACACCGCGTTGAGCGCCGTCTGCACCGCGCCCTCGGCCCAGCCGGCCGTCCAGGAGATGTCGTCGCCCGCGAGGAAGATGCCCCGCTTGTCCTCGGGCAGCCGCTCCTGCATGAAGTGCGTGAACAGGCGGCGCTGGTAGCGGTAGTGGCCCGGCAGGTTCGCCTTGAAGGCGCCCATGAAGTAGGGCTCGTTCTCCCAGGAGACCGTCACCGGGTTGCCGATGATGTGCTTCCGGATGTCGACCTTCGGGTAGATCTCGCCGAGCGACTTCAGCATGACCTCCATCCGCTCGTTGGCGGAGAGCGGCAGCCACTTCAGGCTGTCGTCGCACCAGGTGTACGAGAGGCAGATCGTGGCCGGCTTGTCCGGGCCGTCGTCCAGGAGGTACGTGCCGCGGGTCATCCGGTCGGTGAGCGTCATCGACATGACGTCCCGGCCGGTCTCCTCGTCCTTGTCCAGCCAGAACGGCCTGTCGACGGGGACGAAGAGCTTCGAGGACTCCATGTAGTGGGTGCGCTCGATCGCCGTCCAGTGGTCGATCGGGAAGAGCGAGTCGTCGCAGGCGATCTTGGAGAGCAGCATCCAGGACTGGGCGGTGAAGATCGCCGCCGGGAAGGTGCGGATGTCGCCGGAGGCGTCGGTGACGGTGATCCGGTTGCCGGCGGTCCGGTTCAGCCGGGTCACGGCCGGCTTCGGGGTGCCCTCGTGCAGGGAGCTGAGCGAAGTACCCGGCGCCCAGTGGACGATCTTCTCCGGCTCGCGCTCCCACAGGCGCAGCGGCAGCTGCTGCGAGCCGCCCACGATGCCGCGGTGGTGGTCGTCCGCCTCGGTGTAGACGACGCGGAGGATCTCCAGGATGGAGTTGGGGAAGTCGGTGTCCCAGCCGCCGGTGCCGAAGCCGACCTGGCCGAAGATCTCGCGGTGCCGGAAGGACTTGAAGGACTCCGACTCGCAGAGGAAGCCGTAGAAGGTCTGGTTGTCGAGCTTCTCGACGAGCTTCGACCAGATCTCGCGGATGCGCGGGACGTCGCGCTCGCGCATGGCCTGGTTCATGTCGGAGAAGTCGGCGCCCTCGTCCAGGCAGGCGTTCCACGCGTTCATCACGTCGCGGTAGACCTGCGGGAGGTCGTCGACGGTGGTGGCGTAGTGCGACTCGCCCTTGAGGTCGACGACGGTCGAGGGGGTCGACTCGGCAAGCGGGTTCGGGAAGGGCGTGGTCTCCAGGCCGACGAGGTCGATGTAGTGCTGGAGCGCGGTCGAGGACGGCGGGAAGCGCATCGCGCCCATCTCCGCGGTGAGGCCCTCGGTGGCGGTGCCCTCGAAGCCGACGGTCCGCAGCCGGCCGCCGATCTGGTCGGCCTCGTAGACGACGGGCTTGAGGCCCATCTTCATGAGCTCGTACGCGGCGATGATGCCGGAGAGCCCGCCGCCGATGACGGCGACCTCGGTGCCGTGCTCGGTGGCCGGTATCTGGCCGAGACCGGCCGGGTGGGCCAGGAAGTCGTCGTACGCGTACGGGAAGTCCGGACCGAACATGGTGATCGGCGGCTGGCCGTCGCTGTGGGGGACGGCGGTCGTGGGCACCGTGGACGTCATGGGGTACGGACTCCTTGCACGGAAAAGAAAGACGAGGCAGGTCGGGGGGTGGGGACGGCTCAGACGAGGGGGCCGTAGAGACCCGGGCGCCGGTCGCGGAGGTAGGGGTTCTCCGCGCGGGAGGCCGCCAGGAAGTCGGTGTCGACGTCGCCGAAGACGAGGTCCTCGCCGCGCCCGGCACGGGCCCGAGCGGTACCGTCGGGGCCGGCCAGGGCGGAGAGGCCGACGAACTCGAAGGCGCCCTCGGAGCCGGTCCGGTTGGCGTACGCGATGTAGAGCTGGTTCTCGAAGGCGCGGACCGGCACCACGGACAGGGGCACGATCTCGGCGGGGTGCATCAGCGCGGTCGGTACGAGGAGGAGGTCCGTACCCGCCAGCGCGTGCGCCCGTACGTTCTCGGGGAACTCGACGTCGTAGCAGATCATCACGCCGACGGTGAGGCCGTCGACCTCCGCCTGGACGACGGCCTGGTCACCGGGGGTGAACCACGTCAGCTCGAAGTCTCCGAAGAGATGGGTCTTCCGGTACTGCGCGAGCGGGACGCCGTCGGCGCCGATGAGCTGCGCCGAGTTGTACAGGACCCCGTGCCGCTCGGTGTCGCGCTCCGGGTAGCCGTAGCCGACGGCGAGGCCGTGGCGCACGGCGATCGCCGCGACGGCGCGGGCGGAGGGGCCGTCGGCCGGCTCGGCCAGGCGCGCGATGTCGGCGCCGATGGCGTACCCGGTGAGGAACAGCTCGGGGGCGAGCAGCAGGCCCGCTCCGGCGGCCGCGGCGCGGGCGGCGGCCTCGTCGAGGATCTTGAGATTGGCGGCCACGTCACCGAGCTCGCCGGAGCTCTGGAGCAGGGCGGTGCGCAGCGCGGGCATGAGCGATCCTCGGGGGGGGGTCGGAGTACAAGGGGAAGACGTCAAAAACGGTACGGTTTCGCGCTCCGTCCGGACAAGGCGGGAGCGTTGCGGACCGACCGTCGAACCATTGCGCGATCCACGGCCACCGTGGCGATTCGTTGCGTACGGCTCCGCCAGGGGTCGTACGGCTCCCCCGCCGCGCGGCGGAGACGGGAACCGTCCTGCGGCGCGACGCCCCGGCGCGGCCTGAGCGGAAGAGTGGTCCTCGTCCGGACGACCTGCCGGACGACCTGCCGAAAGGACCGGGAAAGACCATGAACCGTCGTACGAAGACCGTCGCCGTCGCCGCCGCCGTTCTGCTCACCCTGGGGGCCGGGGGCATGGCCGCGGCGGACGATGCTCCCGCCCCGGCCGCGGCCTCGGCCACCGTCAAGGAGGCCGCCGCGCTGACCGGCACCGCGAAGCTGTACCGGCCGGCCGGGGACGACATCACCTTCACATTCGACGCGCACCTCGCCGAGAAGAACCGGCAGGATCCGATGAAGGCCACGGGCACGTTCCGCTTCAGCCACTACAAGGGCGACTGGGGCGGCTACGCGGAGGTGAAGGTCGACTGCCTCACCACGGGCGGCAAGGTGGCCGTCGTCTCCGGTGTCGTCACGAAGACCGATGTGAAGGAGTTCCGGAAGGCCCGCGTCGGGGTCACCGTGCACGACGACGCCAACGGCGACCGGCTGGGCTACACCTGGATGACCGCCGACCCGCAGAAGGACAAGGTGCCGCCGTGCATCAGCGGCGCGCCGTTCGAGAAGGTCAAGGAGGGGACGGGCGACTTCAAGGTCGTGCCCTGGGAGTTCGTCTACCCGACCGAGTAGACCGCCCTACGGGGGTGGGCGGGCGAAGGGCGGTGCGGGAACCACGGCCCGCACCGCCCCGACCGCCGGTGCCCCGCAGGACCGAGCAGTGCTACGCGGGCGAGCCCGAGGAGAAGCGCCGCAGCAGCGGCGAGAGCACCAGGACGGACTTGGTGCGCTCCACGAAGGGCTCGCCCGCGATGCGCTCCAGGACGCGCTCGAAGTGGCGCATGTCCGAGGCGAAGACCTGGACGACGGCGTCCGCGTCACCGGTGACGGTCGACGCGGACACCACCTCGGGATACCGCTCCAGACCTCGCCGGATGTCGTTCGGCGAGGTGTTGTGGCGGCAGTAGATCTCGACGAAACCCTCGGTCTCCCAGCCGAGCGCCGCCGGGTCCACCCGTACGGTGAATCCGGTGATGGCGCCCTCGGCCCTGAGCCGGTCCACGCGCCGTTTCACGGCGGGTGCGGAGAGACCGACCAGCGAGCCGATGTCGGCGTAGCTGCGGCGGGCGTCTTCCGCGAGGGCGTGGACGATGCGTTCGTCGAGGTCGTTGAGTCGCACTACGGGTGGATCACTTCTCTGTCGATGCCGCTGATTCTGCGGGCGCCGCGGTGGCCAGTCGGGAACGGCGCATTCCGTACAGGAAGTAGAACACGAGCCCGGCGGCCATCCAGCAACCGAAGACCGTCCAGGTGGAGGCGCCGAGGCTGAACATGTTGTAGACGCAGAAGCCGAAGCCGAGGACCGGGAAGAGCCAGCCGAGCGGCACGCGGAACGTGCGCTTCATGTCCGGGCGGGTCTTGCGCAGGATCACCACCGCGATGTTGACCAGCGCGAAGGCGAAGAGGGTGCCGATGCTGGTGGCGTCGACGAGCTCGCCGAGCGGGATGGCGGCCGCGAGGACACCGCAGAAGATCGACACGATCACGGTGTTGACCCGCGGGGTGCCGGTCTTGGGGCTGACCTTCCCGAAGACCTTCGGGACGAGGCCGTCGCGGGACATGGCGAAGAGGACTCGGGTCTGGCCGTAGAGGACGGTCAGGACGACGCTCGCGATGGAGATGACGGCGCCGGCGGCGAGCAGCGTGCCCCAGAAGGTCTGGCCGCTCACGTCGTTCATGATCGCGGCGAGGGAGGCCTCGGAGCCCTCGAAGTCCTTCCAGTTCCACGCGCCGACGGCGACGGCGGCCACGAGGACGTACAGGGTGGTGACGATGATCAGCGAGAGCATGATCGCCCGCGGCAGGTCGCGCTGCGGGTTCTTCGCCTCCTCACCGGCGGTGGAGGCGGCGTCGAAGCCGATGTACGAGAAGAAGAGGCTGGCGCCGGCGGCGCTGACCCCGGCCATGCCGAGCGGCATGAAGTCGGAGTAGTTGCCGGACTTGAAGCCCATGAAGCCGATGGTGCAGAAGAGCACGAGCGCGGCGATCTTCACGACGACCATGATCGTGTTGGCGCGGGCCGACTCCTTGGCGCCGCCGAGCAGGAAGACCATCGCCAGCAGGACGACGATCAGGGCCGGCAGGTTGATGATGCCGCCCTCGCCGGGCGCGGAGGAGAGCGCGTCGGGGATGGTGACGCCGATGGTGCCGTCGAGGAGTTCGTTGACGTACTCGCCCCAGCCGACGGCCACGGCGGCGACGGAGACGCCGTACTCCAGGACCAGGCACCAGCCGCAGACCCAGGCGACGAGTTCGCCCATCGTTGCGTACGCGTACGAGTAAGAGGAGCCGGCGACCGGGATGGTGCCGGCCAGCTCGGCGTACGAGAGGGCCGAGAAGAGCGCCGTGAGGCCGGCGATCACGAAGGCCAGGGTGACCGCGGGGCCGGCCTGCGGAACGGCGTCGCCGAGGACGACGAAGATGCCGGTGCCGAGCGTGGCACCGATGCTGATCATGGTCAGCTGCCACATGGAGAGCGAGCGGCGGAGGCTGCCGCCCTCACCCTGCCCACCCTCCATGACCAGGCGTTCCACCGGCTTGCGCCGGGTGAGTGCGCCGAGCGCGGAGGTCTTGGGGGTGGTCGTGTCGACGACCGGTGGGGCTGCGCCGTGGTCCAGCACTGCGGAGGCTCCTTATCGCTGCCTGTAGGCGGTGGGACGACCACGGCGGCTCGTGGGCATGCCGAAGCAAGCCCACGGGGAAGGGGAACCGCCGAGCAGGCGGTCGCCGCCACTCCTGGTACGGGGCACGAGCCTAAGGGGCTGAGGTTCGCAGTCGTAATGCAGGGTTGTTGCGCACTGCCGGATGATCATTGCGCGCTCGCGGCGCAGACGGGGAAACATTGCGCGCCCCTGCATGAATCGGCACATTGGGGGCCTGAGGCTCACTCCGCGTACGAGTACGCGGGGCTCGGCCGAGGCGGTCGACGCGTCGCGTGCGCGGGCCGGCCGAGGCGGTCCACGCGTCGCGTGCGCAGGCCGGCCGAGGCGGTCCACGCGTCGCGTGCGCAGGCCGGCCGAGGCGGTCCACGCGCGCGTGCACGTGCCTTGACTCCTCGTGCCCCATGACCCACGCTGCGAGCCCCCGGAAACCCACGATCGGAGGCCTCGGTGGGCTGGCTCGCCCCGGCGCCCTTCCTGCGCGGCACGGCCTGGCTCGACGGGGACCGGCCCGTGCGGGCGGATCCGGCCGACCTGGAGCGGCTCCCGTGGGACATCGCCGAGCGGGCCGCGCTGCCCATCGGCGTACGCATCGAGTTCACGGCGGAGCCCGGGACGCGGGCGCTGGAGCTGCGCTACCGCGCGGCCGTCCCGGAGCCGGAGGACCCGCTCGCCGCGCTGCGCCACTGCTTCGCGCTCTGGCAGGGCCGGCGGCTCGTCGGCGAGACCTGCGCCGTCCCGGCGCCGGAGGGCACGGTGAGCCTCCCCCTGCCCCCGTACGGCGGCGTCTTCACCGTCCACCTCCCCGAGGGCCAGTCACCGGTCCCGCTCGCCCTGCGGGCCGTCGGCGGCCGCCTCTCCCCCGCCCCGGTCCGGCCCCGCTGGCTCGTCCACGGCGACTCGATCACCGAGGGCTGGTGGGCGACCCGTCCCGCGCACTCCTGGCCCGCCACGGCGGGACGGCTGCTCGGGCTCGACCCGGTCAATCTGGGGTACGCGGGCGGGGCGCGCGGCGAGCTCCCCCTGGCCGAGCACCTCGCGCGGCTCCCGGGCGAGGTGGTCACCCTCGCCTTCGGCACCAACTGCTGGTCCCGGGTGCCCGCGACCGCGGACTGGCTGTACGCGACCGTCCGGGCGTTCGTGGGCCTGGTCCGGCGGGGCCATCCGGACACCCCGCTGCTGATCGTCTCGCCCGTCCTGCGCCCGGAGGCCGAGCACACCCGCAACGTCCTCGGAGCCACCCTCACGGAGCTGCGCAGGGCCATGGAACGCGCGGGCCGCGACCTGGCGGCCGAGGGCGACGGACGGCTCCTGGTCCTCCCGGGGCGCTCCCTGCTCGGCCCCGAGCACCTGGCGGACGGACTCCACCCGAACGACGGGGGTCACGCCCGGATCGCGGCGGCGGTGGCGGAGGCCTTGCGCCCCCACGTACCGGTCAGCCGCCCGGTGTCTCCAGCGGCCTGACCAGGAAGGTGCACGCGTCCGCGCACGCGTGCGTGCGGCCCGCCTCGTCCGTCCAGCCGTAGCGGTCGGTGTAGGTGACGACGGGCTCGTAGCCGAGGCGCGCGTACAGCGCCGCCGCCCGCGGGTTGTCCTGGCCCACGCCGAGCCCCATCGCCGTCCCGCCGCGCTCCCGCACCAGCTCCTCGGCCGCGCGGACCAGCGCCGTACCGATGCCCTGTCCGCGGAGCCCCTCGGGCCACACGTCCAGGCCGTTGAGTTCGGGGCAGTCGCCGACCACGGCCCGTACCTCGGGCGCGGCGCAGCCGTCCCAGCGCACCTGCCCGTGACCGACCGGCACGCCGTCGCGCCAGGCGAGGAGATACGTCCCGGCCCCGTCCTCCTGGCGCGCGAACCGGTCGGCGTGCCGGCTCGGAGCCCCGGGGTTGGGGATATGACGGTCGAGCAGGGGCACGTCGGCGGCGCGGCAGGGCCTGATCTCCATGCGCCGACGGTACGGGAACGCCGTGGGCCCCCGGGAGGATTTTCCCGGGGGCCCACGGCGTGAGAGACGAGAGGTACTAGCTCCAGCTGGCGTGCAGCGGCTTGCCCTCGGCGTAACCGGCGGCGGACTGGATGCCGACCACGGACTTCTCCTCGAACTCGGCGAGCGAGCCGGCACCGGCGTAGGTGCAGGAGGAGCGGACGCCCGCGATGATCGAGTCGATCAGGTCCTCGACGCCCGGACGGGTCGGGTCGAGGAACATGCGGGAGGTGGAGATGCCCTCCTCGAACAGCGCCTTGCGGGCGCGGTCGTAGGCGGACTCGTCGCTCGTGCGGTTCTTGACGGCGCGCGCGGAGGCCATGCCGAAGGACTCCTTGTAGAGCCGCCCGTTGGCGTCCTGCTGGAGGTCGCCCGGGGACTCGTACGTCCCGGCGAACCAGGAACCGATCATCACGTTCGACGCGCCGGCGGCGAGCGCCATGGCGACGTCGCGCGGGTGCCGGACGCCACCGTCGGCCCAGACGTGCTTGCCGTACTTCTTCGCTTCGGCCGCGCACTCCAGGACGGCCGAGAACTGCGGCCGGCCGACGCCGGTCATCATGCGGGTGGTGCACATGGCGCCGGGGCCGACGCCGACCTTGATGATGTCGGCGCCCGCCTCGATGAGGTCCTTGACGCCCTCGGCGGCGACGATGTTGCCCGCGACGATCGGGACCTGCGGGTCGAGCGCCCGGACGGCCTTGATCGCGGCGATCATCGACTCCTGGTGGCCGTGCGCCGTGTCGATGACGAGCGTGTCCACGCCCGCGTCGAGGAGCTGCTTGGCCTTGCCCACGAAGTCACCGTTGATGCCGACGGCGGCGGCGATGCGCAGCTTGCCCTCGGCGTCGGTGGCCGGGGTGTACAGGGTCGCGCGGAGCGCGCCCTTGCGGGTCAGGATGCCGACCAGGCGCCCGTCCTTGTCGACGGCCGGGGCGTAGCGGCGGTTGGCGTGGTCCAGCGTGTTGAACGCCTCGCGCGGCTCGATGTCGGCGTCGATGAGGAGCAGGTCCTTCGACATGACCTCGGACAGCTGGGTGAAGCGGTCCACGCCGGACAGGTCGGCGTCGGTGACGACACCGATCGGGCGGCGGTTCTCGTCGACGACGACGCCGGCGCCGTGGGCCCGCTTCGGCAGCAGGGAGAGCGCGTCGGCGACGGTCTGGTGGGGCTCCAGGACGATCGGGGTGTCGAGCACGTGGTGGCGGCTCTTGACCCACGCGATGACGTCGGTGACGACCTCGATCGGGATGTCCTGGGGGATGACGACCAGGCCGCCGCGGCGGGCGACGGTCTCGGCCATGCGACGGCCGGCGATGGCGGTCATGTTGGCGACGACCAGCGGGATCGTCGTCCCGGTTCCGTCCGGCGAGGAGAGGTCCACCGCCTGGCGGGAACCGACGGCCGAGCGGCTCGGCACCATGAACACATCGTCGTACGTCAGGTCGTAGGGCGGCTTGACGTCATTGAGGAAACGCACGTGCTGACATCCCAGTCGTTCGGATCGGCCCCTAGGCATTTCAGCCAGGGGAAAAAGCACGTAGTTCATTGTCCCACGCCTGTACGAATACCAGCCCCGGGCGAATCATCCGAGGCTTGCGGCAGGCGGTTCGTCGGATCCTACGAATCCCTCTCCCAGGGAGAGGAGGACGGAGAGGTGGGCGGGACGCTCGTCGACGGCCGTGGCGAAGACCTCCTGGGCGGTCTGCCACTCGTGGGGACGCGTCCTGGCGTACCCCTGCCAGCCGGTGACGACGAGGACGACGGGCTCGGGGAGATCGGTCAGGCAGTCGGCCAGGGCGTCCCAGTTCCGGCCGAACCACGCGGGCAGCGCGAGGGCGACGGCGCACCGGTCCATGAGGGCGGCCTTGTCCGTGACGCCGGCCAGGTCGAGGACGACGGCGTCGTCGAGTCTCATCCGAGCACCTCCCGGAAGGTCTCGTAGTGGTCGTCGGTCCAGTAGATCTCGCCGTCCCGCCCGGTGACGATCCGGCGCGCCCCGCGGTCGCGTTCGCCGGGGGTCTTCACGGTGTACTCGCGGTAGTGACCGCGTTCCTTCCGCGGCAGGATCCGCTCGAAGTTCGAGAAGACGGCGCCGTCCTTGGCGTACGGGTAGGGGCCGCCGCGCGCGATGAGGTCGAGCGTGCGCCGCGCCTCGGGCGGCAGGTCGGCGGCCCGTACGGTGGACAGGCCCGAGGTCCCGGTGGCCGCGGGTGCCGGCGTGCCCCTCGCCGTCGAAACCGAGTCGCTCGCGGTGGAGCATCCGGCCAGGAAGACGCAGAGGACGAGCACGAGGAGTACGCGAAGGGGCCGGAGCGACATGTCCCGAACATACCGTTACGGGATGGCTCCGGCCCCTGGAATCGTGTGGTGGCGGCTCAGCTGCCGTCGGGGTCCGTCCGGTCGAGTGCCGGGTGCGTGCCCGGGCTGGACTCGGTCAGCAGGTAGTCCGCCGCGGCGCGGTCCGTGACCAGGCTGGTGACGAGTCCGGAGCGGAGGACCGCCCCGATCGCCGCCGCCTTGCGCTGCCCGCCGGCGATCGCCACGACCTCGGGGATGCGCCGCAGCCGGTCCGCCTCGACGGTGATGCACCGCTCGCCCAGGTCGCGGCCGACGCGGCGGCCCTCGGCGTCGAAGAGGTGCGCGGACATCTCGGCGGCGACGCCCAGCGAGGCGTAGTGGGCGCGCTCCGCGTCGGAGAGCATGTCGTGGACGGTCGAGATGCCCGGCTCCCAGGAGCCGATGGACACGCAGGCGACCGTCACCTTGTCGAAGTACTCGAAGGCCCGTGCGATGCCGGTCTGGCTGCGCAGCGCCGCGGCGGTCGCCGGGTCCGGGAGCAGCATCGGCGCGTAGATCGGGTGCGCCTCGCCGCCGGAGACCTGGGCGGCACGCCGTACGGCCTCGACCGAGCCGCGCTCGGCGGTCCCGGCGTCGTACACGCCGGTGAGCTGCACGACCGTACAGGGCGGCAGCCGGTCGAGCGCCGCGGCCATGTGGATGGTGGAGCGGCCCCAGGCGAGGCCCAGGACGTCGCCCTCGGTGACCAGCTCGCCGAGCAGGTCGGCCGCGACCTCGCCGAGGTTCTCCGGGTCGGGCGACTCGTCCGCGGCCTCCGCCGGGGATTCGACGACGACGGCGTGGCGGAGTCCGTAGCGGGCACGGAGCGCGTCGGAGCGCTCGGCGTCCAGCTCGGCCGGCACGCGGATCTCGATGCGCACGAGGTCGCGCTCCAGGGCGGTCTCCAGGACCCGCGCCACCTTGAAGCGGCTCACGCCGAACTCCTCGGCGATCTGGATCTTGGACTTGCCCTCGAGGTAGAAGCGGCGGGCCATGGCCGCCGCCTGCACCAGCTCCGCGGGGCCCATCCGCAGGGCTGATCGTCCCGCCGACATACCGGCCACCGCGATCTCCTCACTGCTGTTCACGTACCGCTGTTCGCATACGGCTGTTCGCATACGGCTGTCGTTCACACTCTGGACTCGCCGTTCATCCTGTCAGATCCGGCGGGCCTTGATCAGTCCTGTCGGCGGCCCGACGGGCCGCGTTCATCCGGCGGAGGCTCAGTGGCCACATGCCCACGCGGCGGAGGCCGTCGTGGCCTCGGCGCGGGCCCGCAGCGAGGCCACGGCGGCCGCCGGGTCCGCCGCGCCGTAGACCGCCGAGCCCGCGACGAACACGTCGGCGCCGGCCTCGGCGCACCGCTCGATGGTGGATTCGGCGACCCCGCCGTCGACCTGGAGCCACAGCTCCAGACCGTGCTTGGAGATCAGCTCACGGGTGCGGCGGATCTTGGGCAGCATGATGTCGAGGAAGGCCTGGCCGCCGAAGCCCGGCTCGACCGTCATGATCAGCAGCATGTCGAGCTCGGGGAGCAGGTCCTCGTACGGCTCGATCGGCGTGGCCGGCTTGAGCGCCATCGAGGCACGTGCGCCCTTGGCCCGGATCTCCCGCGCGAGCCGCACGGGAGCGGCCGCGGCCTCCACGTGGAAGGTCACCGACCCGGCGCCCGCCTCCACGTACTGGGGCGCCCAGCGGTCGGGGTCCTCGATCATGAGGTGGCAGTCGAGCGGCGTCCCCGTCGCCCGGGCGAGCGACTCGACGATCGGCACCCCCAGCGTCAGGTTGGGCACGAAGTGGTTGTCCATCACGTCGACGTGCAGCCAGTCGGCGCCCTCGACGGCCTTCGCCTCCTCGGCGAGCCGGGCGAAGTCCGCGGACAGGATGCTGGGGTTGATCTGCGCCATGTGCCAAGCCTCCCACGTTCTTGGGTACTTCTTTGCCGCTGAGCGGTTTCGGATCCGGTCCAGACCAATTTCGGTACGAAGTGACGAGTCCTGGACCGGGACGGACCGGGAGAATGCGGTCAGGTGATCGAAGGGGCGGGTGCCCCGGGAGGCTCGGGGGTCAGACCGTGCGGCGCAGCAGCGCCAGATACATGGCGTCCGTGCCGTGCAGATGCGGCCAGAGCTGGATGTCCGGGCCGTCGCCGAGCGCCGGGACGCCGGGCAGCAGCGGACGGGCGTCGATCAGCTCGGCGCCGCCGACCTTCTTCAGGACGTCGTCGACGACCACGCGGGTCTCGGCCAGGTGCGGCGAGCAGGTCGCGTACCCGACGATCCCGCCGACGCGCACGGCCCGCAGGGCCTCCGTGAGCAGTCCGCGCTGGAGCGGGGCGAAGCCGTCCAGGTCCTCGGGGCGACGGCGCCAGCGGGCCTCGGGGCGGCGGCGCAGCGCGCCGAGACCCGAGCAGGGGACGTCCATCAGGACGCGGTCGAAGGAGCCGGGGCGCCACGGCGGGCGGGTGCCGTCGGCGGCGATGACCTGGTAGGGCCCGGGGTTGCCGGCGAGGGCGCGCTCGACGAGCCGGGCGCGGTGCGGCTGCTTCTCGGAGGCGAGGAGCGCGGCGCCGCGCTCGGAGGCGAGGGCGGCGAGGAGGGCGGCCTTGCCGCCGGGTCCCGCGCAGCCGTCGAGCCAGCGGGCGTCGGACCCTTCGAGCGGCGCGTTGGCGAGGGCGATCGCGACGAGCTGGCTGCCCTCGTCCTGGACACCGGCACTGCCGTCCTTGATCGCCTCGATGGCGCCGGGCTCGCCGCCCTCGGCCATCCGGAGGGCGTACGGGGACCAGCGGCCGGGCAGCGTCTCGGTGGCCGCGGCGAGCTCCTCGGTGGTGGAGCGGCCGGGGCGGGCGACGAGGGTGACCTCGGGGCGCTCGTTGTCGGCCTCCAGGAGGTCCTCGATGCCGGCGCGGCCGCCGCCGAGGGCGTCCCAGAGCGCCGAGACGACCCAGCGCGGGTGCGAGTGGACGACGGCGAGGTGGTCCTCGGCGTCCTTGTCGTACGGCGGGGCGACCTGCGCCACCCAGGCGTCGAGGTCCTGCTGCGAGATCTTCCGCAGCACGGCGTTCACGAACTTGGCCCGCCCGTCGCCGAGCACCACCCGGGCGAGCTCGACGCTGGCGGAGACGGCCGCGTGCGTGGGGATCCGGGTGCCGAGCAGCTGGTGGGCGCCGAGCGCGAGCACGTCGAGCACGGGCGGGTCGACCTCGCGCAGGGGCCGGTCGATGCAGGCGGAGATGATCGCGTCGTACGTGCCCTGGCGCCGCAGCGTCCCGTAGACGAGTTCGGTCGCGAGGGCCGCGTCGCGCCCGTCGAAGTCGCCCTTCTCCCGGGCCTTCTTGAGGAGCGGCGGCAGTACCAGGTTGGCGTAGGCGTCGCGCTCGTCCACCGCCCTCAGTGCCTCGAAGGCGAGCATCCGGACGGGGTCCTTCTGGGGCCTCCGGTAGGGCTTGTGGGGACGGCGACTTGCCTGCTCGCTCAAAGGTGCTCCGCGTGACGAAATGAAGAGGTCGAACCCTCCAAGACTACGTCCGCCGCGCCCCCACCCGCGCCCGGGGCGGCCGAGCCGCCCCTAGACTCCCAGTCGCTCGCCCGCGGCGATGCGGACGCCGCGCGCCCAGTCGGCGGCCTTCATCGGCTTCTTGCCCTGCGGCTGGACCCAGAGGAGCTCGACGGCGTACGAGCCGGTGCCCGCGTACACGTTGTTCTTGCCGACCGCGAGCTCGCCGGGGGCCAGGTCGGCGCGGTCCGGGAGGGGGGTGACCTGGATCAGCTTGAGGCGCTCGCCGCGGAAGACGGTCCAGGCGCCGGGCGCCGGGGTGCAGCCGCGGACCACGCGGTCGACCCGCAGGGCGGGGGCCGCGAAGTCGACGTGCGCGTCCTCGACCTGGATCTTCGGTGCGAGGGTGATGCCCTCGACGGGCTGCGGTACGGCCTGGAGGTTGCCGTCCTCGATGCCGTCCATGGTCGCGGCGAGCAGCCCGGCGCCCGCGAAGGCGAGCCGGGTCAGCAGGTCGCCGCTGGTGTCGGTCGGGCGGACGTCCTCGGTGACGACGCCGTAGACCGGGCCCGAGTCGAGGCCCTCCTCGATCAGGAACGTGGACGCGCCCGTCACCTGGTCGCCCGCCATCAGGGAGTGCTGCACCGGCGCCGCGCCGCGCCACGCGGGCAGCAGCGAGAAGTGCAGGTTGACCCAGCCCCGCGCCGGGATGTCGAGGGCGACCTTGGGAAGCAGCGCGCCGTAGGCGACGACCGGGCAGCAGTCCGGGGCGATCTCCCGGAGCCGGGCGAGGAAGTCCTCGTCACGGGGCTTGACCGGCTTGAGGACCTCGATCCCGGCCTCCTCGGCCCGCTGGGCCACCGGACTGGCGACGAGCCGCCGGCCGCGCCCCGCCGGGGCGTCCGGGCGGGTGACGACAGCGGCCACCTCGTGCCGGCCGGAGGCGAGCAGGGCGTCCAGGGCGGGTACGGCTACCTCGGGGGTGCCTGCGAAGACGAGCTTCATGGGTGGCGGCTGCCTGTCTGTCCGGGGGCGTTGCGAGCGACACACCAGTCTAGGGGGTGCCTTGTCGGCGAGCCCGGCCTGATCGACAAGGCACCCCCTATGGACGGCAGGCGCCGGACGGCAAGCGCCGGACGGCAGGCGTCAGGGGTGGCGTGGGGACCGGCCGCGCGCCACCCCCAGGGGCGTACGTGAGGACGAGCGCCCCGCGCATATGCGTGTACGCCCCCGCAGCGTGACCCAACTCCCGGTGGCGCGTTGGTCAAGAGAGATTGACCGAATCGGGTCGCCGCTCCCCCCCTGCGACCCGCCCCCTTTACACGCCGGTTCGAGAGGCTTTCACATGGCCGACCACGCAACCCACGACGCCCAAGCCCGGGCGAGTCTGCACCTGTTGGTGCGGGACATCGAGCGGGTCCGGCGGCAGGTGGACGCACTGCGCACGCTCACGGCCCAGTTGGGCAACGTCTACCGTCCCCGCCGCTCCGGCCCGTCGACGGGCTTCGTCGTCTACGGGCGCGCGCCCGCCCCGACCGTACGCCTCGCCCAGGAGCTGCGGGACAGCGTCGAGACCCTGGTGACCGCGGCGGTCGACTTCGACCGCTCGCTCGGTTTCTCGTGGGACGCGGTGGGTTCCGCGCTCGGTGTCACCAAGCAGGCCGTCCACCGCCGTTACGGTGCCCGGCGCGCGCCCCAGCCGGGCACCGTCGCCGAGCAGCAGGACCACGGTACGGAGCCGGGCGTGGCCCGTCCCCTTCCCTCGGTGCCCGCCGCCCGATCGATGCCGCCGCAGCCCACCTCGGGCAGCGCCACCCTCCGCGAGGACACGCGCCCGTCGGCCTTCCCCGGCCCGCGCAACGGCTGACCCGCCGAGCCTCCGACGGCCGCCCGCCCCACCGGGGCCGGCGGCCGTCGGGCGTACCGGCCGACGCCGGCGGGCCTCAGCCGATGTCCGGCGGGTCGACGCGGATCCGCACGGGTTCGCCCCCGCCGCGCGCGAGCCCGGCCGCCCGGGCCTGCTTGAGGGCCGCCGCCAGGGCCGCCCCGCTGCCCGGCGGCACCCTGACCAGGGCGCGGTCCCACTGCTCGCCGGGGGGCGGGTCACCGGGCCGGCGCGGCCCGCCGGGGCGGACCACCGGCAGCGGCACCGGACCGAGGACCTCCGCGTCGCCCGGCAGCCCCGCCACCGCGAGGAACCCCTCGACGGCCTCCGGCGGACCGGACACCGCCGCCATCCGGGAGACCGGCGGGAAGCCCAGTTCGGCCCGCTCGGCCAGCTCCCGCTGGGCGTGCCCCACCGGGTCCCAGCGGACGAGTGCCTGGACCGGCCGCAGCGTCGGCTCGGCGACCACGACCACCGTGCCGCCGTCGGGCTGGCCCCGCACCAGCGAGGCCGCGTCGATCCAGCGGCGCAACGCCTCCTCGCCCGCGCGCAGGTCGGGCCGGCCGAGCATGGCCCAGCCGTCGAGCAGCAGCGCGGCCGCGTAGCCGCCCTCGGCGACGGGTTCGGCGCCCGGGGTGGAGACGACGAGCGCGGGCCGTCCGGGCACGGTGTCCAGGATGTGGTCGCGCCCCGAGGTCCGTACGGGCACCGCGGGGAACGCCCGGCCGAGCTCCTCCGCCGTGCGCCGCGCGCCGACCACCTGGGCCCGCAGCCGGTTCGAGCCGCACGCCACGCAGTGCCAGTCGGGAGCTCCGTTACCGCACCAGCCGCAGCGCAGCTCCTGCTGCTCGGGGGCCTCCAGGGGTCCGGCGCAGTGGCGGCAGCGGGCAGGCGTGCGGCAGCGCTCGCAGGCCAGCCGGGGTACGTATCCGCGCCGGGGGACCTGGACGAGCACCGGCCCGGTCTTCAGCCCCTCCCGTACGGCCTGCCAGGCCAGGGAGGGCAGCCGGGCGGCGCGGGCGGCCTCGTCGCGGGCCAGCTCGCCGTCGCCGACGGTCCGGATCAGCGGGGCCGCCCTGCGGACCTGCTCGCGTCCGGCGGTCAGCGCCTTGGCCCAGCCGGACTCGACGAGCTGGGCCGCCTCGACGGTGCAGCTGGTGCCACCGAGGAGGAAGGCGCACCGGTCGTGGGTGGCACGCAGGATCAGTACGTCGCGCGCGTGGGGCTGCGGGGCGTGCGGCTCGCTGTGGCTGCCGTCGCCGTCGTCCCAGATGACGACGAGGCCGAGGTCCCGTACGGGGGCGAACATCGCGGCCCGGGTGCCGACGACGGCCCGCACGGAGCCGCGCCGGACGGCGAGCCACTGCCCGTACCGCTTCTCGGGGCCCGCGTCGGCGGTGAGCAGCGCGTGCCGCCCGGGCCCCAGGACCTCGGTCAGCGCCGCGTCGACCCGCCCGGCCGCCCGGCCGTCCGGTACGACGACGAGCGCACCCCGGCCGGATGCCAGGGTCGCGGCGACGGCCCGGGCGATCTCCTCGGCCCAGTGCGGTCCCGGCAGCGCGTTCCACACGGCTCGGGGCGCGCCGCCGCGCGCGAGGGAGTCCAGGAAGGCGGGCCCCTGCTCGTACCGCGTCCAGCTCCCCGGCTCCGGGGGCTTCGGCGGCGGCAGGGGCTCCGGCGAGGTCCGGCCTTCGGCGCGGGCGCTGCGCGGTGGCACGGCGAGCTGAAGCACGTCGGCGAGGCTGCCCGCGTACCGGTCGGCGACGGCCCGGGCGAGGCCGAGGAGCTCGGGGCCGAGGACCGGCTCGGGCGAGACGACGTCGGCGAGGGCGGCGAGGGGTCCGGAGTAGTCGGAGGTGGCCCGCCGCTCGACGAGGAAGCCGTCGATCAGCCGGCCGCCCTCGCGGCGCCCGTTCCGCACCTGGTGCGCGCCCGCCCCGAACCGCACCCGGACACGGACGCCGGGCCGGGCGGCGTCGTCCAGTTCCTCGGGGACCGCGTAGTCGAAGAACTGGTCGAGGTGGAGCGCCCCCTTGTTCACGACGACCCGGGCGACGGGCAGCTCCTTGGCCAGCGCGGCCCCTCGCCAGGTCCGCGGCTTGGCCTTCGGCACGTTCGCCTTCCGGACGGTCTCCCGAATGAGCGCGAGCTGCTCGGGCCCGTCGGAATTCTCCTTCTCGCTGCTCACAGCCCCATACCTACCAGACGGCACCGACAGTCGGGCAGACGGAAAGCCCGGTCCCCCAAGGGGTACCGGGCTTCCGTCACGTGCAGCCGGGAGTTCCGGGAGCTCTCGCCCTCCGGGACTCCGGGTATTACAGTCCGGCGGCCTTCTTCAGGGCGTCCACGCGGTCCGTGCGCTCCCAGGTGAAGTCCGGCAGCTCGCGGCCGAAGTGGCCGTAGGCCGCGGTCTGCGAGTAGATCGGGCGGAGCAGGTCGAGGTCGCGGATGATCGCGGCCGGGCGCAGGTCGAAGACCTCGCCGATGGCGTTCTCGATCTTCTCGGTGTCGACCGTGTTCGTGCCGAAGGTCTCGACGAAGAGGCCGACGGGCTCGGCCTTGCCGATCGCGTAGGCGACCTGGACCTCGCAGCGCGAGGCGAGGCCCGCGGCGACGACGTTCTTCGCGACCCAGCGCATCGCGTACGCGGCCGACCGGTCGACCTTCGACGGGTCCTTGCCGGAGAAGGCGCCGCCGCCGTGCCGGGCCATGCCGCCGTACGTGTCGATGATGATCTTCCGGCCGGTGAGGCCGGCGTCGCCCATCGGGCCGCCGATCTCGAACCGCCCGGTCGGGTTCACCAGGAGACGGTAGCCGTCGGTGTCGAGCTTGATGCCGTCCTCGACGAGCTGCGCGAGCACGTGCTCGACGACGAACTCGCGGATGTCGGGGGCGAGCAGCGACTCGAGGTCGATGTCGGAGGCGTGCTGCGAGGAGACGACGACCGTGTCGAGGCGGACGGCCTTGTCGCCGTCGTACTCGATGGTGACCTGGGTCTTGCCGTCGGGACGCAGGTACGGGATGGTCCCGTTCTTGCGGACCTCGGTGAGGCGGCGCGAGAGGCGGTGCGCGATGTGGATCGGCAGCGGCATCAGCTCGGGCGTCTCGTCCGAGGCGTAGCCGAACATCAGGCCCTGGTCGCCCGCGCCCTGCTTGTCGAGCTCGTCCTCGTCGCCTTCGACCCGCTTCTCGTACGCGGTGTCGACACCCTGCGCGATGTCCGGGGACTGCGACCCGATGGACACCGACACGCCGCAGGAGGCGCCGTCGAAGCCCTTCTTCGAGGAGTCGTAACCGATCTCGAGGATCTTGTTCCGGACGAGGGTGGGGATGTCCGCCCACGCCTTGGTGGTCACCTCGCCGGCGACGTGCACCAGGCCGGTGGTGATCAGCGTCTCGACGGCGACGCGCGAGGTGGGGTCCTCTCGCAGCAGTGCGTCGAGGATGGTGTCGCTGATCTGGTCAGCGATCTTGTCGGGGTGACCCTCGGTGACGGACTCCGAGGTGAACAGACGACGGGACACAACGCTCCCTGGGGTTGCAGCGGCTGCTGGCTACTCGTGACGGACCGGCAGGGGGCTGCGCCCCGCGACGTTCCACGAACAGTCTATCGGTCGTGGTCGGGCAATGGACCAGGTGTCTCGCCTGGCGAATGGTCGGCGGTGACCGGAACCGGCGTCCGGCCCGGCGGGAGCGCCCCTTCCGGTGGGGCGTAAATCACTCGGGAATCACTCGCGAGTCGGCGTTTCCCACCCTGCGGAACGCCTCCGCAGGGTGACACCGCGCCAGGATCGAGCGCGTCCGATCCCCCGTGAGGTCCGTCAGACAGTGGGGCGGAGAAGCGGCAGGGCCAGGTCCCAGACCGTCTCGGCGAGCGCCTCCTTGGGCCCGTACGGCACAGGGGTCTCGGCGCCGTCCGCCGCGAGCACGACAGCCTCGTTCTCCTCGGAGCCGAAGGTCTTGCGCTCCCCCACCTCGTTGACGACGAGCAGGTCGCAGCCCTTGCGGCGGAGCTTCTCGCGTCCGTTGGCGAGGACGTCGTCGGTCTCGGCGGCGAAGCCGACGACGACCTGACCCGGCAGGGCGCGGTCGGTGGAGAGCTCGGCGAGGATGTCGGGGTTGCGGACGAGTTCGACGGTCGGCGCTCCCCCGTCGTCCTTCTTCTTGATCTTCCCCGAGGCGTAGACGGCCGGGCGGAAGTCGGCCACGGCGGCGGCCATCACCACGGCGTCGGCGTCTCCCGCGGCCTTGAGGACGGCCTCACGGAGCTGGAGGGCGGTGCCGACGTGGACCACGTCGACCCCGGCGGGGTCGGGGATGCCGGTATTGGCCTCGACGAGCGTGACCCGGGCCCCGCGCGCGGCGGCCGCCCTGGCCAGGGCGTACCCCTGCTTGCCGGAGGAGCGGTTGCCCAGGTAGCGGACGGGGTCGAGGGGCTCGCGGGTGCCGCCCGCGCTGACCACGACGTGACGTCCGGCGAGGTCGGGGGCGGTGACGCCGCGCGCGACGATCCGCCGGCAGACCTCGAAGATCTCGGCGGGGTCCGGCAGCCGTCCCTTGCCGGTGTCGACGCCGGTCAGGCGGCCGACGGCGGGCTCGATGACGACGGCGCCGCGGCGGCGCAGCGTGGCCACGTTCTCCTGGGTGGCCGGGTGCTCCCACATCTCGGTGTGCATCGCCGGGGCGAAGACGACCGGACAGCGAGCCGTGAGCAGCGTGTTGGTGAGGAGGTCGTCGGCAAGGCCGTGGGCAGCCTTGGCCAGCATGTCGGCGGTGGCGGGGGCGACGACGACGAGGTCGGCGCCCTGGCCGATCCGTACGTGCGGCACCTCGTGGACCGACTCCCACACCTCGGTCGAGACGGGGTGTCCGGAGAGCGCGGACCAGGTCGCCGCGCCGACGAAGTGGAGGGCGGAGTCGGTGGGCACGACGCGCACGTCGTGGCCCGACTCGGTGAGCCGGCGCAGCAGCTCGCACGCCTTGTAGGCGGCGATGCCGCCGCTGACGCCCAGAACGACCTTCGGCTTCGTCACCACTGCCACTCCCCGCACTCGGACACTTTCCGCACTCGGATGCCTGCGCCTCCATGAGACACCAAAGGCCCGGCGGTTGTTCCGCCGGGCCTTCGGTGACGAACGTTACGTGCTTACTGCGCCGGGCCCTCGATGGCCTCGGACGTCAGCAGACCCGCGTTGATCTCCCGCAGGGCGATCGAGAGCGGCTTCTCGTGGACGTGGGTGTCGACGAGCGGACCCACGTACTCCAGCAGGCCCTCGCCGAGCTGGGAGTAGTACGCGTTGATCTGACGCGCGCGCTTGGCCGCGTAGATCACGAGGCTGTACTTCGAGTCGGTTGCCTCGAGCAGCTCGTCGATCGGCGGGTTGATAATGCCCTCGGGCGCAGTCATCGAAGAGGACACGCTCTACCTTCCGAAGATGGAAAAAAGATCAGACAGACACTGTGGGGTCTGGGGGCCTGTGGCGTCAGCCACTGATGTCCGGGTCCCCAGAAGACAGCAGCATCAACGTTAGCAGCTCGCGGGCGACGTCCTCGACTGAGGTGTTGACGAGCGTGGTGTCGAACTCCGATTCGGCGGCCAGCTCGACCTTCGCGGCCGCCAGCCGGCGCTCGATGACCTCGGGCGACTCGGTGCCGCGGCCAGTGAGCCGGCGGACCAGCTCCTCCCAGCTCGGCGGGGCCAGGAAGACCAGCTGGGACTCGGGCATCGAGTCCTTGACCTGACGGGCGCCCTGGAGGTCGATCTCGAGGAGTACGGGCTCTCCCGAGTCGAGGCGGTCGAGGACCGCGCCACGCGGGGTGCCGTAGCGGTTGCCCGCGAACTCGGCCCATTCGAGGAGTTCACCGTTGGCGATCAGCTTGTCGAACTCGTCGTCCGTGACGAAGAAATAGTGGACGCCGTGCTTCTCGCCGGGGCGGGGCTTTCGTGTCGTGGCCGACACCGAGAGCCAGACCTCGGGGTGGACCTTGCGCATATGAGCGACGACCGTGCTCTTGCCGACCCCTGAGGGGCCGGAGAGCACGGTCAGCCGCGGACGTACCTCTGCTGCCATGCAGCGATTATTCCAGCTTTACCGGTGTGCCCGGGACGCGTGTCCCGGATCAGGCGCCGGTGCTGCCGAACTCGCGCTCCAGGGAGGCGATCTGGTTGGAGCCGAGACCACGGACTCGGCGGCTCTCGGAGATGCCGAGGCGCTCCATGATCTGCTTGGCGCGGACCTTGCCCACGCCGGGCAGGGACTCGAGCAGAGCGGAGACCTTCATCTTGCCGATGACGTCGTTCTCCTGCCCGGTCTTGATGACCTCCTGGAGGGAGGCGCCGGAGTGCTTGAGTCGATTCTTGACCTCGGCCCGCTCCCGGCGAGCCGCGGCGGCCTTTTCGAGCGCGGCTGCGCGCTGTTCAGGGGTAAGGGGCGGAAGAGCCACGCCTACGTCACCTCGGATGTCGATCTGTCGGATACGGACCGGTGAGGAACCCAGCGCCCCACACCAGTGGAGCAACGTTCAACGGCGTGGCCGTTGAACGCCTGCTCTGCCCCGGAGACTAGCGGCCGAGGCCGCTCCAGTCAGCGAGAACAGCGGAAAAGTCCTGGTCAGCATCGACCGACCAGGACTTTTCCGGCATAACGACCCGGTTTTGAGCCAAGTTTTCGTCAAGTAGTGAGACGGCCGGCGAGACGGTTCCTCTCGCCGGACCGATTCACGGCCGATTCACGGCCGATCCCGCGGGCCGATCCGCTCCGACCTGCGGATTGACCGCGAGCCCGGCGGAAACGCGCTCACGCGCCGACGGCCGCGCGGATCTCGTCCGCGTACCGGGCCGCCGAGGCCCGCAGGGCGGACACGTCCGGACCGTGACGGAGAACACCCCGACTGACGTTCGGGACGACGTTGCGGACGGCCGCGCCGAAGACGGCGGGGAGGTCGGCCGGGGTCGCGCCCTGGGCGCCGATGCCGGGCGCGAGAAGCGGGCCGTTGATGTCCAGGTCGAACGAGGACAGGTCGCCGAGCGTGGCACCGACGACCGCGCCGAAGGAGCCCATGGGGGTCTCCCCCGCGTTCTCCTCGGCGAGGTGCGCCAGCATGGTCGCGCCGATGGTGCGCCCGTCCGCGCGGACGGCCCGCTGGACCTCCGCACCCTCCGGGTTCGAGGTGAGCGCCAGCACGAAGAGACCGGCACCGGACTCCCGGGCCAGGTCGACGGCCGGCTTCAGGGAGCCGTAGCCGAGGTACGGGGAGACCGTCAGCGCGTCGGAGAAGAGCGGGGAGTCCTTGCGGAGGAACGCCTCCGCGTACGCGGCCATCGTGGAGCCGATGTCGCCGCGCTTGGCGTCCATGACGACCAGGCCGCCCTCGGCGCGCACGTCGGCGACGGCGCGCTCCAGGACGGCGATGCCGCGCGAGCCGAAGCGCTCGAAGAAGGCGGCCTGCGGCTTGAAGACGGCGACGGTGCCGGCGAGCGCCTCGACGACCGTGAAGGTGAAGCGCTCCAGGCCGGCGATGTCGTCGGTCAGGCCCCAGGAGTCGAGCAGGGCGGCGTGCGGGTCGATGCCGACGCAGAGCGGGCCGCGCTCGTCCATGGCGGAGCGCAGGCGGGTGCCGAAGGAGAGGGTCACTTGGCGGCCTTTCGGGAGTCGGCGCCGACGGCTTCGGCGAGGGTGGCGTACGGAGAGGCGGAGAGGCGCGCGGCGAGGCCCTTGTGGATCGCGCGGGCGTAGAACGGGCCCTCGTAGATGAAGGCGCTGTAGCCCTGGATCAGGGTCGCTCCGGCGAGGATGCGCTGCCAGGCGTCCTCGGCGTTCTCGATGCCGCCGACGCCCACCAGGACGATCCGGTCCCCCACGCGCGCGTGGAGGCGGCGCAGGACGGCCAGGGAGCGCTCCTTGACGGGCGCGCCGGACAGACCGCCGGTCTCCTTGACCAGCGCCGGGTCGGACGTCAGGCCGAGGCCCTCGCGGGCGATGGTGGTGTTGGTGGCGATGATGCCGTCGAGGCCGAGCTCCAGGGCCAGGTCGGCGACGGCGTCGACGTCCTCGTCGGCGAGGTCGGGGGCGATCTTGACGAGGAGGGGGACCCGGCGGTCGGTGACCGCGTTGTCCGCCGCTTCCCGTACGGCCGTGAGCAGCGGGCGCAGCGACTCGGTGGCCTGGAGGTTGCGCAGCCCGGGGGTGTTCGGCGAGGAGACGTTCACGACCAGGTAGTCGGCGTGCGCGGCGAGGCGCTCGGTGGACTTCACGTAGTCGGCGGCGGCCTCGGACTCCGGGACGACCTTGGTCTTGCCGATGTTGACGCCCACGACGGTCCTGAAGACCGGCACGCGCGCGTGGAGGCGGTCGGCGACGGCGGCGGAGCCCTCGTTGTTGAAGCCCATGCGGTTGATCAGGGCGCGGTCCGGGACCAGCCGGAAGAGGCGCTTCTTGGGGTTGCCGGGCTGGGCCTCGCCGGTGACGGTGCCGATCTCGACGTGGTCGAAGCCGAGCATCGCCATGCCGTCGATGGCGACGGCGTTCTTGTCGAAGCCGGCGGCGAGACCGAAGGGGCCGTGCATGCGGAGGCCGAGGGCCTCGGTGCGCAGCTCCTTGTACCGGGGCGCCAGGACGGCGGCGACGAAGGTCCGGAGGACGGGGACGCGGGCGGCGAGGCGGATCCAGCGGAAGGCCAGGTAGTGGGCCTCCTCGGGGTCCATGCGCTTGAAGACCAGGTGGAAGAAGAACTTGTACATGCGGGAGATCCAGGTGTGCTCATGAAGAGGGGGACACCGCGGTGTTTCCGGTGTCCCCCTGCTTCGTACGGGCTGCTAGTCGCGGGCCGCGGTCAGATGCTCCGCGTGTTCCTGGAGCGAGCGGACGCCGACGTCGCCGTGGTTGAGCGCGTCGATGCCCTGGACGGCCGCGGCGAGCGCCTGGACCGTGGTGAGGCACGGGACGCCGCGCGCCACCGCGGCCGTACGGATCTCGTAGCCGTCGAGGCGGCCGCCGGTGCCGTACGGGGTGTTGACGATCAGGTCGACCTGGCCGTCGTGGATCAGCTGGACGACGGTCTTCTCGCCGTTCGGGCCCTCGCCCTCGCTGAGCTTGCGCACGATCGTGGCATTGATGCCGTTGCGCTTGAGGACCTCGGCGGTGCCGGAGGTGGCGAGCAGTTCGAAGCCGTGGGCGACGAGCTCGCGCGCCGGGAAGATCATCGAGCGCTTGTCGCGGTTGGCGACGGAGATGAACGCGCGGCCCTTGGTGGGCAGCGGGCCGTAGGCGCCGGCCTGCGACTTGGCGTACGCCGTGCCGAAGACCGCGTCGATTCCCATGACCTCGCCGGTGGAGCGCATCTCCGGGCCGAGGACGGTGTCGACGCCGCGGCCGTGGATGTCGCGGAAGCGCGACCACGGCATGACGGCCTCCTTGACGGAGATCGGCGCGTCGATCGGCAGGGTGCCGCCGTCGCCGTTCTTCGGCAGCAGGCCCTCTTCGCGCAGCTCGGCGATGGTGGCGCCCAGCGAGATGCGGGCGGCGGCCTTCGCGAGCGGGACGGCGGTCGCCTTCGAGGTGAAGGGGACGGTCCGGGAGGCGCGGGGGTTGGCCTCCAGGACGTAGAGGATGTCGCCGGCCATGGCGAACTGGATGTTGATCAGGCCGCGGACGCCGACGCCCTTGGCGATCGCCTCGGTGGAGATGCGCAGGCGCTTGATGTCGAAGCCGCCGAGGGTGATCGGGGGCAGGGCGCAGGCCGAGTCGCCGGAGTGGATGCCGGCTTCCTCGATGTGCTCCATGACGCCGCCGAGGTAGAGCTCGTGGCCGTCGTAGAGGGCGTCGACGTCGATCTCGATGGCGTCGTCGAGGAAGCGGTCGACCAGGACCGGCCGGGTGGGGCTGATCTCGGTGGACTCGGCGATGTACGACTCGAGGCGGGTCTCGTCGTACACGATCTCCATGCCACGGCCGCCGAGCACGTACGACGGGCGTACGAGGACGGGGTAGCCGATCTCGTCGGCGATGGCCTTGGCGCCGGCGAAGGTGGTCGCGGTGCCGTGCTTCGGGGCGGGGAGGCCGGCCTCGGCGAGGACCTGGCCGAAGGCTCCGCGGTCCTCGGCGGCGTGGATGGCCTCCGGCGGGGTACCGACGACCGGCACGCCGTTGTCCTTGAGCGCCTGCGACAGGCCCAGCGGGGTCTGGCCGCCGAGCTGGACGACGACACCGGCGACGGGGCCTGCGAGGGTCTCGGCGTGGACGATCTCCAGCACGTCCTCGAGCGTCAGCGGCTCGAAGTACAGGCGGTCGGAGGTGTCGTAGTCCGTCGAGACGGTCTCCGGGTTGCAGTTGACCATCACGGTCTCGTAGCCGGCGTCGCTGAGTGCGAAGGAGGCGTGGACGCAGGAGTAGTCGAACTCGATGCCCTGGCCGATGCGGTTCGGGCCGGAGCCCAGGATGATCACGGCGGGCTTGGTGCGCGGCGCGACCTCGTTCTCCTCGTCGTACGACGAGTAGAAGTACGGGGTCTTGGCGGCGAACTCGGCGGCGCAGGTGTCGACCGTCTTGTAGACCGGGCGGACGCCGAGGGCGTGCCGGACCTCGCGGACGACGTCCTCGCGCAGGCCGCGGATCTCGGCGATCTGGGCGTCGGAGAAGCCGTGGCGCTTGGCCTCGGCGAGGATCTCGGGGTCGAGCTTCTCGGCGGCGGTCAGCTCGTCGGCGATCTCCTTGATCAGGAAGAGCTGGTCGACGAACCACGGGTCGATCTTCGTGGCGTCGAAGACCTCCTGCGGGGTGGCGCCGGCGCGGATGGCCTGCATCACGGTGTTGATGCGGCCGTCGGTCGGGCGGACCGACGCGCTCAGGAGCTCGTCCTTGTCGCCGGGCTCGCCGACGAAGGTGAACTGCGAGCCCTTCTTCTCCAGGGAGCGCAGCGCCTTCTGGAGCGCCTCGGTGAAGTTACGGCCGATCGCCATGGCCTCGCCGACCGACTTCATGGTCGTGGTCAGCGTGGAGTCGGCGGAGGGGAACTTCTCGAAGGCGAAGCGCGGGGCCTTGACGACGACGTAGTCGAGCGAGGGCTCGAAGGACGCCGGGGTCTTCTCCGTGATGTCGTTCGGGATCTCGTCCAGCGTGTAGCCGACGGCGAGACGGGCCGCGATCTTGGCGATCGGGAAGCCGGTCGCCTTGGAGGCGAGCGCCGAGGAGCGGGAGACGCGGGGGTTCATCTCGATGACGATGATCCGGCCGTCGACCGGGTCGATCGCGAACTGGATGTTGCAGCCGCCGGTGTCGACGCCGACCTCGCGGATGATCGCGATGCCGATGTCGCGCAGCCGCTGGTACTCGCGGTCGGTGAGCGTCATCGCCGGGGCGACGGTGATCGAGTCACCGGTGTGGACGCCCATCGGGTCGAAGTTCTCAATGGAGCAGACCACCACGACGTTGTCGTTCTTGTCGCGCATCAGCTCCAGCTCGTACTCCTTCCAGCCGAGGATGGACTCCTCCAGGAGCACCTCGGTGGTCGGGGAGAGCGTGAGGCCCTGGCCGGCGATGCGGCGCAGCTCGCCCTCGTCGTGCGCGAAGCCGGAGCCGGCGCCGCCCATGGTGAAGGAGGGGCGGACGACGACGGGGTAGCCGCCGAGGGTGTCGACGCCCTTGATGACGTCGTCCATGGTGTGGCAGATGACCGAGCGGGCGGACTCGCCGTAGCCGATCTTGGCCTTGACGGCCTCGACGACGCCCTTGAAGAGGTCGCGGTCCTCGCCCTTGTTGATGGCCTCGACGTTGGCGCCGATGAGCTCGACGCCGTACTTCTCCAGGACGCCCTGCTCGTGCATGGAGATCGCGGTGTTGAGCGCGGTCTGGCCGCCGAGGGTGGGCAGGAGGGCGTCGGGGCGCTCCTTGGCGATGATCTTCTCGACGAACTCGGGGGTGATCGGCTCGACGTACGTGGCGTCGGCGATCTCCGGGTCGGTCATGATCGTGGCCGGGTTGGAGTTGACCAGGATGACCCGCAGGCCCTCGGCCTTGAGGATGCGGCAGGCCTGGGTGCCGGAGTAGTCGAACTCGGCGGCCTGTCCGATGACGATCGGGCCGGAGCCGATGACCAGGACGGACTGGATATCGGTGCGCTTAGGCACGCTCGGCCTCCATCAGCGATACGAAACGGTCGAAGAGGTACGCGGCGTCGTGCGGGCCCGCGGCCGCCTCGGGGTGGTACTGGACGGAGAAGGCCGGCTGGTCGAGCAGCCGGAGACCTTCGACGACCTGGTCGTTCAGGCAGACATGGGAGACCTCGGCGCGCCCGTAGGGGGTGTCGGAGACCTTGTCGAGGGGCGCGTCGACGGCGAAGCCGTGGTTGTGCGCGGTGACCTCGACCTTGCCCGTGGTGCGGTCCTGGACCGGCTGGTTGATGCCGCGGTGGCCGTACTTCAGCTTGTAGGTGCCGAAGCCGAGGGCGCGACCGAGGATCTGGTTGCCGAAGCAGATGCCGAAGAGCGGGGTCTTGCGCTCCAGGACGGCGCGCATGACGGCGACGGGGCCGTCGGCGGTGGCCGGGTCGCCCGGGCCGTTGGAGAAGAAGACGCCGTCCGGGTTCACCGCGTAGATGTCCTCGGCGGTGGCGGTGGCGGGCAGCACGTGGACCTCGATGCCGCGCTCGGCCATCCGGTGCGGGGTCATGCCCTTGATGCCGAGGTCGACAGCGGCGACGGTGAACTTCCTCGTACCGATCGCGGGGACGACGTACGTCTCCTTGGTGGCGACCTCTGCGGAGAGGTTCGCGCCCTTCATCTGGGGCTGCTGCTGAACCTTCGCGAGGAGGGCCTCGTCGCGGATGCCGGTCCAGGCGTCGCCGGAGAAGATGCCGACGCGCATGGCGCCGCGCTCGCGCAGGTGGCGGGTGAGGGCGCGGGTGTCGATGCCGGAGATGCCGACGACGCCCTGGCGCTCCAGCTCCTCGTCCAGCGAGCGCCGGGCGCGCCAGTTGGAGGAGACGCGGGCGGGGTCGCGGACGACGTAGCCGGAGACCCAGATGCGGCCGGACTCGGGGTCTTCGTCGTTGACGCCGGTGTTGCCGACGTGCGGGGCGGTCATGACGACCACCTGGCGGTGGTACGACGGGTCGGTGAGGGTCTCCTGGTAGCCGGTCATGCCGGTGGAGAACACGGCCTCGCCGAAGGTCTCCCCCACGGCCCCGTAGGCGCGGCCGCGGAAGATGCGGCCGTCCTCCAGGACGAGTACGGCGGGAGTCTTGGCGGCTCCCCTTGTGGAGGTCGTCATCGTGCGATGCCTTCCGTCGTGGTGTTGTTCATGGAGTTGAGGGCCTCGACCCAGGCGGTGTGCTCGGCCGCCCGGTCGGAGCGGAAGCCGGAGTCGAGCAGCTTCTCGCCGTGGGCCCAGGTGACGATCAGCAGGCCGCCCTCGGCGAGGACCTTGCCGGCGATGCCCTTGTCGAGGCGGGCCTCGCGCAGGGCGTCCGTCGGGATGAAGAAGTCGTTCGCCCCGGGGCGTACGACCGTGATTCCGGCGTCGGTGAGCGTGAGCTCGACGCGGCTGCGGGTGCCGAGGCCGTGGGCGACGATCCGGTCGAGCCACTGCCCGGCCGTCGTGGACCCGTGGTAGCGCCCGCTGAGAGTCAGTTTCGCCGCTCCGGGAGCCTCCGGCGCGGTGGGGAGTTCGGGCAGGTCCGACTGGAGGCTGCCGCGCCACTTCCAGCCCTGGCGCATCAGCCAGTAGACGAGGACGACGAAGAGCAGCAGTCCGGCGACCCAGCCGATCCGGCCGGCCCAGTCGGTCACTTCCGCCGACTTCTGATCCGCTGCCTCTGCGGCGATTGCGATGAGTGGTGTCACGCCAGCTTCCCGTCCACGACCGTTGCCCGGCCCCGCAGGATGGTGTGGGTGACGCGTCCCGGCAGCTCACGGCCCTCGTAGGGGGTGTTGCGGCTGCGGGAGGCGAAGTCCGCGGGGTCCACGACACCACGGTAAGCCGGATCGACCAGCGTCAGGTTCGCGGGCTCACCAGCCGAGACGGGGCGTCCGTGGCCCTTGGCCTGTCCGATGCGGGCCGGGGCGAAGGACATGCGGTCGGCGACGCCGGCCCAGTCGAGGAGGCCGGTCTCGACCATCGTCTGCTGGACGACGGAGAGGGCGGTCTCCAGGCCGACCATGCCCATGGCGGCGGCGGCCCACTCGCAGTCCTTGTCCTCGTGCGGGTGCGGGGCGTGGTCGGTGGCGACGATGTCGATCGTGCCGTCGGCCAGCGCCTCGCGCAGCGCGAGGACGTCCTTCTCGGTGCGCAGCGGCGGGTTGACCTTGTAGACGGGGTTGTACGAGCGGACCAGCTCGTCCGTGAGGAGGAGGTGGTGCGGGGTGACCTCGGCGGTGACGTCGATGCCGCGGGCCTTGGCCCAGCGGACGATCTCGACGGAGCCGGCGGTGGAGAGGTGGCAGATGTGGACGCGGGAGCCGACGTGCTCGGCGAGGAGGACGTCGCGCGCGATGATCGACTCCTCGGCGACGGCCGGCCAGCCGCCGAGGCCGAGCTCGGCGGAGACGATGCCCTCGTTCATCTGGGCGCCCTCGGTGAGGCGGGGCTCCTGGGCGTGCTGGGCGACGACGCCGCCGAAGGCCTTCACGTACTCCAGGGCCCGGCGCATGATCACGGCGTCGTCGACGCACTTGCCGTCGTCGGAGAAGACGGTGACGCCGGCGGCGGAGTCGTGCATGGCGCCGAGCTCGGCGAGCTTCTTGCCCTCCAGGCCGACGGTGACGGCGCCGATGGGCTGGACGTCGCAGTAGCCGGACTCCTTGCCGAGCCGGTAGACCTGCTCGACGACACCGGCGGTGTCGGCGACCGGGTGGGTGTTGGCCATGGCGAAGACGGCGGTGTAGCCGCCGGAGGCGGCGGCGCGGGTGCCGGTGAGGACGGTCTCGGAGTCCTCGCGGCCGGGCTCGCGCAGGTGGGTGTGGAGGTCGACCAGGCCGGGCAGCAGGATCTGCCCCTCGGCCTCGATGACCGTCGCGCCCTCGGCCGACAGGCCCGTACCGACCGCTGCGATGGTCTCGCCGTCGATCAGGACGTCCTGGGCCTCGCCGCCGAGCACCTGCGCACCACGGATAAGGATCTTGCTCATGATTACTTGCTCTCCTCGGTGCGGGTGGTGCTGGGGGCGGTGGCGGCGGAGTCGTTGCCGCCGAGCAGCAGGTAGAGGACGGCCATCCGGATCGAGACGCCGTTGGCGACCTGCTCGATCACCGTGCAGCGGTCGGAGTCGGCGACCTCGGCGGTGATCTCCATGCCGCGGACCATGGGTCCGGGGTGCATGACGATGGCGTGCTCGGGCATCTTCGCCATCCGGTCGCCGTCGAGCCCGTACCGGCGCGAGTACTCGCGCTCGGTGGGGAAGAAGGCGGCGTTCATCCGCTCTCGCTGCACACGCAGCATCATCACCGCGTCGGACTTCGGCAGCACCCGGTCGAGGTCGTACGAGATCTCGCAGGGCCAGGTCTCGACGCCGACGGGGACGAGGGTCGGCGGGGCCACCAGGGTGACCTCGGCGCCGAGGGTGTGCAGCAGGTCGACGTTGGAGCGGGCGACCCGGCTGTGCAGGACGTCGCCGACGATCGTGATGCGCCGGCCGGCCAGGTCCTTGCCGAGGCCCGCGTCACGGCCGACCAGCCGGCGGCGCATGGTGAAGGCGTCCAGGAGGGCCTGGGTGGGGTGCTGGTGGGTGCCGTCGCCGGCGTTGACGACGGGGGCGTCGATCCAGCCGGAGGTGGCGAGGCGGTACGGGGCGCCGGAGGCGCCGTGCCGGATGACGACCGCGTCGACGCCCATGGCCTCAAGGGTCTGCGCGGTGTCCTTGAGGGACTCGCCCTTCGAGACGCTGGAGCCCTTGGCCGCGAAGTTGATCACGTCGGCGGAGAGGCGCTTCTCGGCGGCCTCGAAGGAGATCCGGGTCCGGGTGGAGTCCTCGAAGAACAGGTTGCAGATGGTCCGGCCGCGCAGGGCCGGCAGCTTCTTGATGGGCCGGTCGGCCACCCGGGCCATCTCCTCGGCGGTGTCGAGGATCAGGACGGCGTCGTCGCGGGTGAGGTCGGCGGCCGAGATGAGGTGACGCATCATCGGGGTTTCTCTCCGTGGTGGGGAGGTGCGAGGGCATGCGGGGGCGCAGGGGTGTGCCCCTGCCCCGCGGGGAAGCCGGTCCGGCTAGGCGGAGGTCTTGGAACCGAGCAGGACGGTGTCGCGACCGTCTTCCTCGGCGAGCTGGACCTTGACCGTCTCCCGCAGCGACGTGGGGAGGTTCTTGCCGACGTAGTCGGCGCGGATCGGAAGTTCGCGGTGGCCGCGGTCGACGAGGACCGCGAGCTGGACGGCGCGCGGGCGGCCGATGTCGCCGAGGGCGTCGAGGGCGGCGCGGATGGTGCGGCCGGAGAAGAGCACGTCGTCGACGAGGACGACGAGGCGGCCGTCGATGCCGTCGCCGGGGATGTCGGTGCGGCCGAGGGCGCGGGCCGGCTTCAGCCGCAGGTCGTCCCGGTACATCGTGATGTCGAGGGAACCGACCGGGATCTTGGTGCCGGTGATCGATTCGAGCTTCTCGGCCAGCCGGCGGGCGAGGAAGACACCGCGGGTGGGGATACCGAGGAGAACCACGTCGTCCGCGCCCTTGGCGCGCTCGACGATCTCGTGGGCGATGCGGGTCAGAACCCGCGCGATGTCCGGGGCCTCGAGCACGGGCCGGGCGTCATCGCTGTACTGCTGAGCGTCCATGGGTAACGGACCTCCTTCTCCGCCTCACGGGACGGCTCTTAAAGGACGTCGGATTTGCGCGACTCACACTACCAGGGGCGAGCGGTCGCGCCTCCGACGCCCCCGCCGTCACCCCGGGCGACGTCCCCCGGGAGGGGGCGGTACGGACCTTTCGGCTTGACGGGCAAGCGTAACGCTGCGTAACCTCACAGTGAGTTACCAGCCGCGCGGCGCAGCCGCATGTCGTCACAGCGTCCGGGAGCGTTATGTCCAGCGAATACGCAAAGCAGCTCGGGGCCAAACTCCGTGCCATCCGCACCCAGCAGGGTCTTTCCCTCCACGGGGTGGAGGAGAAGTCCCAGGGCCGCTGGAAGGCCGTGGTCGTCGGGTCGTACGAGCGTGGTGACCGCGCGGTGACCGTGCAGCGTCTCGCCGAGCTGGCCGACTTCTACGGGGTGCCGGTGCAGGAGCTCCTGCCGGGCACGACCCCGGGCGGGGCCGCCGAGCCGCCGCCGAAGCTGGTCCTGGACCTGGAGCGCCTCGCGCACGTCCCCCAGGAGAAGGCCGGCCCCCTCCAGCGCTACGCGGCGACGATCCAGTCGCAGCGCGGCGACTACAACGGCAAGGTGCTGTCGATCCGCCAGGACGACCTGCGCACCCTGGCCGTCATCTACGACCAGTCCCCCTCGGTCCTCACCGAGCAGCTGATCAGCTGGGGCGTCCTCGACGCGGACGCGCGCCGCGCGGTCGCCCACGAGGAGAACTGACCCTTCCGCTGCCCTTCCGAGGCACCAGCAGAAACGTACCGCCGGGCCCGTGGACGTCATCCGACGTCCACGGGCTCGGTGCTTTCTCCGGCCTGTACGGGCCGCTCAGGGCCTCCGGAGCCCTCCGGTGCCCCGGAGTGCCCGGACACGCCGAAGGGGCCCGCAGCGTGAGCGCTGCGGGCCCCTTCGGCGGCCGGTGACGGGCTGCGGACTCAGACGTCCGCGTCCCGGCGGAGGCGCGGCTTCAAGTCCTTGAAGCGCGCCAGCAGGCCGTTGACGAAGTTCGGGGACTCGTCGGTGGAGAACTCCTTGGCGAGCTGGACCGCTTCGTCGATCGCGACCGCGTCCGGCGTCCCGTCCTCCCAGATCAGCTCGTACGCACCGAGGCGCACGATGTTCCGGTCGGCGACCGGCATCCGGTCGAGGTCCCAGTCCACCGCGTAGGTGGCGATGAGCTCGTCGATGCGGTGGATGTGCGCCGCGTACCCCTCGACCAGCTGCATGGTGAAGTCGGTGACCGGCGGCTGACGGTCGTCCGACCGCGCGAGCCGGACCTGGTCCGCGAGGACCTCCTGGACGGAGGCGTCGCGCTGGTCGGCCTCGAAGAGGATCTGGAAGGCGCGCTTGCGGGCCTTGCTCCGAGCGGCCACGGTTAGTCGTTCACCCGGCCGAGGTAGTCGCTGGTGCGGGTGTCGACCTTGACCTTCTCACCGGTGGTGATGAAGAGCGGGACCTGGATCTCGTGACCGGTCACCAGCTTGGCGGGCTTGGTGCCACCGGTGGAGCGGTCGCCCTGGACGCCCGGGTCGGTGTGCTCGATCGTCAGCACGACGGCGGCGGGGAGCTCGACGTAGAGCACCGAGCCCTCGTGCTGCGCGACCGAGGCGGTGAAGCCCTCGATGAGGAAGTTCGCGGCGTCGCCCACCGACTTGCGGTCGACGTGCAGCTGGTCGTAGGTCTCCATGTCCATGAAGACGAAGTAGTCGCCGTCCATGTAGGAGAACTGCATGTCGCGGCGGTCGATGGTGGCCGTCTCGACCTTCACACCGGCGTTGAAGGTCTTGTCGACGACCTTGCCGGACAGCACGTTCTTGAGCTTGGTGCGCACGAAGGCCGGGCCCTTGCCGGGCTTGACGTGCTGGAACTCGACGACGGCCCAGAGCTGGCCGCCTTCGAGCTTGAGCACCATGCCGTTCTTGAGGTCGTTCGTGGAAGCCACGGTTGCGGAATCTCCTGGACTGACGTAGGACCGTGGAGGCGTACGCGCCTTACAGCGCGAGCAGCTCCTTGGTCGTGATGGTGAGTAGCTCGGGTCCGCCGTCCGCCTCCTGGCGTACGACGAGCGTGTCATCGATCCGGACCCCGCCCCGGCCCGGGAGGTGGACCCCCGGTTCGACGGTGACCGGCACACAAGCGTCCAGTTTACCCATGGCCGAGGGTGAGAGCTGCGGGTCCTCGTCGATTTCGAGCCCCACCCCGTGCCCGGTGAGCGGCACGGCGGCCTCCCCGTGGCCTCCGGCGTCCAGGATCTGGCGGGCCGCCCGGTCCACGTCGCGGTACTCGGCGCCCGGTGCGAGGGACTCGCGTCCGGCCCGCTGAGCGGCGAAGACGAGCTCGTACAGCTCGATCTGCCAGTCGGCGGGCGTCGTGCCGATGACGAAGGTGCGACCGATCTCGCACCGGTAGCCGCGGTAGTCGGCGCCGAGGCAGACGGAGAGGAAATCACCCTCCTCGACCCGGCGGTCGGTGGGCCGGTGCCTTCGGCGCCCGGAGTGCGGGCCGGTCGCCACCGACGTCGCGAAGGCCGCTCCGTCAGCGCCGTGGTCGACGAGCCGCCGCTCCAGTTCCAGGGCGAGATGGCGCTCGGTCCGCCCCACCAGGATCGACTCCAGAAGCTCGCCGAGGGCCTGGTCGGCGATCTCGGCGGCGATCCGCAGGCAGGCGATCTCGTCCTCGTCCTTGACGATCCTGAGCTGTTCCACGGCGCAGGCGAGGTCGGCGAGGTGGAGCCCGGGCGCGACGGAGCCCATCGCGCGGTGCCGGGCCACGGTCAGGTCGTGTTCCTCGACGGCGAGCGCGTCGGCGCCCGCCCGGCGGGCGAGGTCGACGGCGGCGACCGCCGGATCGCCCCCGCCGGCGGGCAGGACCTGTTGCCGGAGCAGCTCGTCGAGCCGCCCGTCGGCCGGCTCGCCGCCGGGCGCGACGGGGCAGAGCAGGACGTCCGCGGCCGGCTCGGGGCCGATGAGCAGGACGGCTCCCGCGGGCGAACCGCCCGCGAGATAGCGGACGTTGGCGGGGCGGGAGACCAGGGCCGCCGGGCTGCCCGCGGCCGCGCACCGATCGCGCAGCCGTACACGGCGGTCCGCATACACCTCTGACATGCTCCGAGCCTACGAGGAGCTCGGCACGGTGGCCTGTTCTGCGCGGCCGACCGTGCGGGGACCGGGTCCCCGTCGGGTCACCAGGAGGGCGGGCTCGCTATCGCGCGGGCGAGGACGTCGTCGAGGACGCGCGCGGTGGTCTCGACGTCGTACGTGGAGTTGTCGATGATCGGCAGGCCGGAGCCGTACCAGCCGGCCATCCGGCCGTGGATGGCGGCGACCTCCTCGTCCGAGAGGCGTCGGTTGCCGCTGCGCTCGGCGTTGCGCTCCAGGACGATCTCCAGGCCCGGCAGGAGCACGACGGGCAGCAGGCCGGGGCCGACGTGCCGCTTCCAGCCGCCGAGGCCGACGACGGGCCGGTCGGGGAAGACCGCGTCGTCGACGATGCAGGAGATGCCGTTGGCGAGGAAGTTGCGGGCGGCGAAGCCGCAGGTGCGGCGGGCGAGCCGGTACTGCGCCTCGGAGTGCTCGTTCCAGCCGGACTGCGGGTCGGCGAAGCCGGAGCAGACCCACTCGCGTACGTCGTCGAGGCTGATGTGCGCGGTGGGCACCCGGCGCCGCTGGGCCCAGTGGCGGGCGACGGTCGTCTTGCCCGCGCCCGCGGGGCCGATGAGCAGGACGGCGAGGGTCGCGCCGCCGGTCCCCCCGCCGTGCTCCACGGGCGGTGCGACGGGCGCGCCCACGGGAGGCAGTGGGACGTGGCCGGTGAGGTCCGCCCGGAGCGGCGCCTGGGCCGAGTGCTGCGGGGCCGCCGGGTGCTGAGGGGCCGCCGAGTGCTGCGGTACGGCTCCGGGGGCGCCCCAGCCCGGTCCGCCGGGGCCCGGGGCGGGCGGCGCGGAGTGCGGGAGCGGAGCGGGGTGCGGGGGCCGGGGGGCGCCCGCCTGAAGGGTGGGGTGCACGCCGAGCCGGGATCCGGCGGACTGAACGGGGTACGGGGCGGTCTGCGGGGGCGCGGGCGGAACGGGCGGGTGCACGCCCTGCGCGCCGCCCCCCTGCCCGGAGGCGGGTCCCGCGACGGGCCCTGGCGCGGCGCCTGCCACGGGTCCGGTGCCGGGCGCCTGGCCCGGCGACTGCTCGGGCGGTGGCAGCGGGCCCCCCACTGCGTGCTGCATCCGGTGCCACTCCGTCTCGTACGACTGAATGATGTATCAGGGACGCCGGAACGTTACCGCCCCTGCCCCCCACACGGGGAACGGCCGGGGGCGGCGCGTAGTGCCCTGCCCGCCCCCGGCCGTGTCCACTCCCGTGTCAGCCGGCCAGTTCCTCGGCCAGCGCCCGCAGGGCCAGCCGGTAGGAGCCGATCCCGAAGCCGGCCACCGTCCCGGTCGCCACGGCCGCGACGACCGAGGTGTGCCGGAACTCCTCGCGGGTGTACGGGTTCGAGATGTGCACCTCGATCAGCGGGGCCGTCCGCTGCGCGGCCGCGTCCCGCATCCCGTACGAGTAGTGCGTGAACGCCCCCGGATTGAGCACCACCGGGACCGAGCCGTCCGCCGCCTCGTGGAGCCAGCGGATCATCTCGCCCTCGTCGTTGGTCTCCCGGACCTCGACGTCGAAGCCGAGCTCCGCGCCGAGGGCCCGGCAGGACTCGACGAGCCCCTTGTACGAGGTGGCGCCGTAGATGTCGGGCTCGCGGGAACCGAGCCGCCCGAGATTCGGGCCGTTCAGCACCAGTACGGGTCGGGGGTCGGTCACACCGCCACCTCGCCGTACGCCGCGAACAGCACGGCCGGGTCGGGCCCTTCCAGGACGGCCGGCTTGCCGAGCCCGTCGAGGACGATGAAGCGCAGCAGGTCGCCGCGGGACTTCTTGTCCACCTTCATCGTCTCCAGGAGCTTGGGCCACTGGTCGCCGCGGTACGTGAGCGGCAGGCCGACGGACTCCAGGACCGCGCGGTGCCGGTCGGCGGTGGCGTCGTCGAGCCGCCCCGCGAGCCGGCCGAGCTCGGCGGCGAACACCATGCCGACGGAGACGGCGGCGCCGTGCCGCCACTTGTACCGCTCGTTCTTCTCGATGGCGTGGGCCAGCGTGTGGCCGTAGTTGAGGATCTCGCGGCGGCCGGACTCCTTGAGGTCACCGGAGACGACGTCGGCCTTGACCCGGATCGACCGCACGATCAGCTCGGCGGTGCGCGGGCCGGCGGGCGTACGGGCCGCCTCCGGGTCCTCCTCGACGAGGTCCAGGATCACGGGGTCGGCGATGAAACCGGCCTTGATGATCTCGGCGAGCCCGCTGACGTAGTCGTTCACCGGCAGCGAGTCGAGCGCGGCGAGGTCGCAGATGACCCCCGCCGGCGGGTGGAAGGCGCCGACGAGGTTCTTGCCCTCGGCGGTGTTGATGCCCGTCTTGCCGCCGACGGCCGCGTCGACCATGGCCAGGACCGTGGTCGGTACGGCGATCCAGCGCACGCCCCGCAGCCAGGTCGCGGCCACGAAGCCCGCCAGGTCGGTGGTCGCACCGCCGCCGACGCCGACGATGACGTCGGTCCGGGTGAAGCCGGTCTGGCCCAGCGCCTTCCAGCAGTAGGCGGCGACCTCGGCGGTCTTCGCCTCCTCCGCGTTCGGCACCTGGATGGCGACGGCCTCGAAGCCCTGGTCGGCGAGGTCCGCGCGGAGCGCCTCGCCGGTGCCGGCGAGCGCCTCCGGGTGGATCACGGCGACGCGCTTGGCCCGGGAGCCGATCAGGGCGGGGAGCTCGCCGAGCAGCTGCCGGCCGACCAGCACCTCGTACGGCTCCGTGCCCGCGCTGCCCGCGACCTGGATACGGGTCACTTCCTGGTCCGTCGTCATGCGTCCTTCTTCAGATCCAGTGCCGAGAGGACCGCGTCCGCGACCTCTTCGGGGGTGCGGTCGTCGGTGGTCACGACCACCTGTGCGACTTCGGTGTAGAGATGGCGGCGCGCCTCCATCAGCTCGCGCCACTGGCGGCGCGGGTTGACGGCGAGCAGCGGCCGCGCGGTGTTGAGGCCGACGCGGCGGACCGCCTCCTCGACGTCCATCGAGAGGTACGCGACGGGCAGCCCGGCGAGCAGGGCGCGGGTGTCGGCGTCGAGGATCGCGCCGCCGCCGAGGGCGAGGACGCCCTCGTGCGCGGCGACGGCCGCGCGGACGGCGGCCCGCTCCAGGGCGCGGAAGTGCTCCTCGCCGTCCTCGACGAAGATGTCGGAGATCTCCCGGCCCTCGGCGGCGACGATGTCGGCGTCGGTGTCCCGGTAGGGCGCGCCGAGCCGTTCGGCCAGGAGCGCGCCCACCGTGGACTTGCCGGAGCCCATGGGTCCGACGAGGACGACCAGCGGTCCGGCGGTCACCGGATGTGCAGGTTGTCGAGGTACGACTGCACGTTGCGACGGGTCTCCGGGACGCTGTCGCCGCCGAACTTCTCGACGACGGCGTCCGCGAGGACGAGCGCGACCATGGCCTCGGCGACGATGCCGGCGGCGGGGACGGCACACACGTCGGAGCGCTGGTGGTGGGCGGCCGTGGCCTCGCCGGTGACGACGTCGATCGTGGCGAGGGCGCGCGGGACGGTCGCGATCGGCTTCATCGCGGCGCGGACGCGCAGCAGCTCACCGGTGGTCAGACCGCCCTCGGTGCCGCCGGAACGGCCGGAGGTGCGCTTGATGCCGTCCTCGGTGCGGACGATCTCGTCGTGGGCCTTCGAGCCGGGCACGCGGGCGAGCTCGAAGCCGTCGCCGACCTCGACACCCTTGATGGCCTGGATGCCCATGAGGGCGGCGGCGAGCCGGGCGTCGAGGCGCCGGTCCCAGTGGACGTGCGAGCCGAGGCCGACGGGCACGCTGTAGGCGAGGACCTCGACGACTCCACCGAGGGTGTCGCCGTCCTTGTGGGCCTGGTCGATCTCGGCGACCATCGCCTTCGACGCGTCGGCGTCGAGGCAGCGGACCGGGTCGGCGTCGAGCCGCTCGACGTCGGCGGGGGTCGGGTAGACGCCGTACGGCGCCTTGGCGGCGGCCAGTTCGACGACGTGCGAGACGATCTCGATGCCCGCGGTCTCCTTGATGAAGGAGCGGGCGATGGCCCCGAGGGCGACACGGGCGGCGGTCTCCCGGGCGCTGGCGCGCTCCAGGATCGGGCGGGCCTCGTCGAAGCCGTACTTCTGCATGCCGGCGAGGTCGGCGTGGCCGGGCCGGGGCCGGGTCAGGGGCGCGTTGCGGCCCGTCTCCTTCAGCTCGGCCGGGTCGACCGGGTCGGCCGACATGACCTTCTCCCACTTGGGCCACTCGGTGTTGCCGACCATGACGGCGATCGGGGAACCGAGGGAGAGCCCGTGGCGGACTCCGCCGAGGAAGGTGATCTCGTCCTGCTCGAACTTCATCCGGGCGCCGCGCCCATAGCCGAGTCGCCGCCGCGCGAGGTGGTCCGCCACCAGCTCGGTGGTGACGGGGACGCCGGCGGGAAGACCCTCCAGCGTCGCGACCAGCGCGGGTCCGTGGGATTCCCCAGCGGTCAGCCAACGCAACCTGCTCAACGATGCTCCTCATGCTCGCGCCTGGGCACTGCGACGGCGCGGCCGGGTGCGCGGCCCGGGCCCGCCGTATCCGATCCTCCCACGTCCGGGCGGGTCGCCCGGTCCCCGGTCCAGCTATCGGACGCGGGTCTCAACTTCCTGGGTGGTCTCCACGACCTCGGGAGCGGTCTCCGAAGGGGTCTCCGGAGGGGTCTCCGGTGCGGGTTGCTCGGCCTCCGAGGAGGAGGCGGAACGACTCCGCAGCCAGGAGACGAAGCCGTACACCAAGGTCGCGCCGAACAGCGCGAGCACGGTGCACCGCGCCCAGAGGGGCAGCGAGCTGAAGAACCCCACCCACAAGAAGCGCAGCACGTCGAAGCCCATGTCCCACTTGGACGCCAGTACCAGTTCCTCGCCCATATCCCCCGTACTCCCCCCCTGTACGCCGATCGATCCGGCGCAGACGAGCCTACCTGGCGGCCAGCGCCCGCTCTCCCGCCGCCCGCATCGCCGCGAGCGGGGCGGGCGTGCGGCCCGTCATCTGCTCGACCTGGAGGACGGCCTGGTGGACGAGGAGGTCGAGGCCGCCGACCACCTTGCCGCCGCGGTCGGACCAGGCCGCGGCGAGCGCGGTCGGCCAGGGGTCGTACAGGACGTCGAAGAGCGTGCCGACCGCGTCGGGGACGGCGGTGGCGAGGGCGTTCGTGGTGCCGGCCGGGGTGGTCGCGATGACCAGCGGCGCGGCGAAGGCCTCGGCCGCGCGCTCCCAGTCGGCGGTACGGACGTCCACGCCGAGCCGCTCGCCCCAGCCGCGCATCTCCTCGGCGCGCGCCTCGCTGCGGACGTACGCGGTGACGGGGCCCGCGCAGACCCGGGCGAGCGCGGCCAGCGCGGAGGAGGCGGTGGCGCCGGCGCCGAGGATCGCCGCCGACTCCACCTTCTCGACGCCCCGCTCGCGCAGGGCGGCGATCATGCCGGGGATGTCGGTGTTGTCGCCGACCCGGCGGCCGTCCTCCCGGAAGACGACCGTGTTGACGGCCTCCACGGACGCGGCCGTGTCGCTGATGTCGTCGAGCAGCGGGATGATCGCCCGCTTGAGCGGCATGGTCAGTGACAGACCGGCCCAGCTGTCGTCCAGCTCGCCGACGAAGCCGGGCAGTCCGGCCTCGTCGACCTCGAACCGGTCGTACGACCAGTCGTCGAGGCCCAGCTCGGCGTAAGCCGCCCGGTGCAGGACCGGGGAGAGCGAGTGGGCGATCGGCGAACCGAGGACGGCCGCGCGGTGCTGCTTGCTCACTGGCCCTGTTCCCGTTCTTTCTCGTACTCCGCGACGTTCTGGTTGTGCTCCTTGAGGGTCACGGAGAAGACGGTCTTGTTCTCGTTGATCGACACGAAGTAGTACCACGGCCCGTCGGCCGGGCTCATCGCCGAGTTCAGCGCCTCGACGCCGGGATTGCTGATGGGGCCGGGAATGAGGCCCTTCACGTCGAACGCGTATGTGTTGTACGGGTCCTTGATCTTGCGCATCTTCTCGACCGAGCCGACGTCGAGGGTGGTCGTGCCCCTGAGGTAGTTCACCGTCGAGTCGAACTCCAGGCGGCCCACGGTCTCCACGTTGTTCGGCTTGAGCCGGTTGTAGACGACCCGCGCGACCTTGTCGAAGTCGTGCTTGTACTTGCCTTCGACCTGCACGAGGCTCGCGACCGTCAGCAGCTCCCACGGCCCTTCCAAGCCGTGCTCCTTCGCCTTCGCGTCCAAGTCGAGCTTCGTGTACTCCGCGTTCGCGCGGGACACCATCTTGCGGAGCACCTCCTCGGGCTTGGCCGTCTTGGAGACCGGGTAGCTGGCCGGGAAGAGGAAGCCCTCCAGGGGGTCCTTGACGTCCTTGTGGTTCTTGGCCCAGTCGGGCAGCCCGAGGGAGTCCGCCTTCGCGCGGGCGATGCCCTTGGTGGTGCCTTCCTTGAGGTCGAGGCGCTTGTCGAGCTGGTCGTACACCCAGGTGTTGCGCTTGCCCTCGGGGATGACGAAGTTGGCCTGGCTCGCCGGGTTGAGCATGAGGGCGACCGCGCTCTCGGCCGACATCTCCTTCTTCAGCGTGTAGACGCCGGCCTGGATCGAGATGCCCTTGGGGTTCTTCTGCTGCGCGGAGATGAAGGCGTCGACGCTCTTGACGACGCCCGCCTTCTTCAGGATGTTGCCGATCTCGTTGCCGAGCGCGCCCTTCGGGATCTCGACCTGGACCTCGCCCGAGCCGCTGCCCGCGAAGTCCTCCGCCGCACCGAACTGGCCCTGCCAGAACTGGTAGCCGAAGTAGCCGATGCCGCCGACGCCGCCCGCCAGGACGAGTGCGACGACGAGGCAGGCCACGCCGTTCTTGCCCTTGCGTTTCTTCGACTTGCTCCGGCGTTCGCGGTCGCCGCCGCGGGAGCCGCGGCCCGGTGCCGACTCCTCGTCGTACTCGTCGTCGTCCGCGTCGTCGGCACCCGTGAAGAAGGGGTGCTGCTCCTCCTCCGGCTCCGGACGCGCTTCTTCCTCCGGCGCCCAGTCGATCACCGGCTCCGGCGGGTTCTGCCGGTGGCCGGGAGGCTGGGGCGGCGGGTACGCCTCGGGGGTGCCGTAGAAGTCGGGGTTCTGGCCGCCGTACGGATCGGCCGGGGGCGCGCCGTACGCCATCGCCGCCTGGCCCGACTCCCAGTTGCCGTCGTACTGCTGTCCGAGGTCCCCGGGCGTGTCGTAACCGCCCGGGTACCCCGTCCCGTACTGCTGCTGCTGATGTTGCTGCGGGTGCTGCTGGTACTGCTGCTGCATCTGCTGCTGGTACTGCGGATCCACGTAGCCCTGGGACTGCTGCGGGTCCTGGTACTGCTGCCCTTGGTACTGCTGCTGCTCCTGGTACGGGGGCTGCTGCTGGTACTGCTGCTGCTGATACGGGGTGTCCTCGTACCCCTGACCGCCGCCCTGGCCGTACTGGCTCGCCTGCTGCGGCTGCTGGTACTGCTGCTGACCTTCCCACCCCTGGTCCCCGTACAACGGGTCCGTGGGGTGCCACGGTTCGGAGCCGGGGCCCCGTCCATACTCAGTCATCGATCCCCAAACAGCCGCGAGGCTTCCGGACGATCCGCCTCTACGTAGTGCGGCAATTGTTCGAACACCGCCGCATCGCGCGGAACGTTACCGTATCGCGATCAGATGACCACTTCGACGCCCTCGCCGGGCGGATTACCTGATACCCGTTCGGACTCAAGAGCGGCTTGCAGGATGATCACAGCGGCGGCCTGATCGATGACGGACCGCCCCTTCTTCGCCTTCACTCCCGAGGCCCGCAGCCCCTGGGTCGCCGTGACGGTCGTCATCCGCTCGTCGACCAGCCTGACCGGCACCGGCGCGATGCCCTTGGCCATCTCGCGGGCGAAGGCGCGGACCTTGGTCGCGGCCGGGCCCTCCCGCCCGTTGAGCGAGCGGGGCAGGCCCACGACGACCTCGATGGGCTCGTACTCCTCGACGATCTGGCGGAGCCGCCGGTGGGCGGCCGGGACGTCACGTCCCGGCACGGTCTCCACCGGCGTGGCGAGGATCCCGTCGGGGTCGCACGAGGCGACCCCGATCCGGGCGTCCCCGACGTCGACCGCGATCCGGCGGCCGCGACGCAGCGTCACGCCGTCTCCGTCACGAGACGCTCGACGGCGGCGATGGCCTCGCCGACGGCCTCCGGGTTCGTACCGCCGCCCTGGGCGACGTCCGGCTTGCCGCCGCCACCGCCGCCGAGGGTCTTGGCGGCCGTGCGGACCAGCTCGCCGGCCTTGAGGCCGCGCTCGCGGGCGGCCTCGTTGGTGGCGATGACCGTGAGCGGCTTGCCGTTGGCCGTGGTGAACAGGGCCACGACGGCCGGACGGCCACCGGAGATGCGGCCACGGACGTCGAGGACCAGCCTGCGCAGGTCGTCGGCGGTGGTGCCGTCCGGGACCTGACCGGTCACGAGCGCGACGCCGCGGACGTCCTTGGCGGAGTCGACAAGACCGGCGGCGGCCTGGAGGACCTTCTCCGCGCGGAACTTCTCGATCTCCTTCTCGGCGTCCTTCAGCTTGCCGAGCATGGCGGAGATCTTCTCCGGCAGCTCCTCGGGACGGCCCTTGACCAGCTCCTGGAGCTGGGCGACGACCGTGTGCTCCTTGGCGAGGAAGTTGTACGCGTCGACACCGACGAGGGCCTCGATACGGCGCACGCCGGAGCCGATGGACGACTCGCCGAGCAGCTTCACCAGACCCAGCTGGGAGGTGTTGCGGACGTGCGTGCCGCCGCACAGCTCCTTGGAGAAGTCGCCGATGGTGACGACACGGACCTGCTCGCCGTACTTCTCGCCGAACTCGGCGATGGCGCCCTGACGCTTGGCCTCGTCGATCGCCATGACCTCGGCGTGGACCTCCAGCTCGCGCGAGAGGATCTCGTTGATCTTCTGCTCGACGTCGACGAGGACCGTGCCGGGGACGGCGTTCGGCGAACCGAAGTCGAAGCGGAAACGGCCGGGCTGGTTCTCGGAACCGGCCTGGGCGGCCGTCGGGCCGAGGGCGTCGCGCAGCGCCTGGTGGGTGAGGTGGGTGGCCGAGTGGGCGCGGGCGATGGCCGTCCGGCGCCGGACGTCGATGGTGGCGTAGGCGGTGGAGCCGACGGTCACCTCGCCGACCTGGACGGAGCCCTTGTGCACGGAGACGCCCGGGACCGGCTGCTGGACGTCACGGATGTCGATGACGGCGCCGCTGTGCAGCTTGATCCGGCCCTGGTCGGCGATCTGGCCGCCGCCCTCGGCGTAGAACGGGGTGCGGTCGAGGACGACCTCGACCTCGTCGCCCTCGGAGGCCGCCGGCGAGGGGACGCCGTTGACGAGGAGGCCGACGACCGTGGTCTCGCCCTCGGTGTTGGTGTAGCCGGTGAACTGGGTGGCGCCGTTGCCGTCGGCGATCTCCCGGTACGCGGTCATGTCGGCGTGACCGGTCTTCTTGGCCTTGGCGTCGGCCTTGGCGCGCTCCCGCTGCTCCTTCATCAGGCGGCGGAAGCCGTCCTCGTCCACGGAGAGGCCCTGCTCGGAGGCCATCTCCAGGGTGAGGTCGATCGGGAAGCCCCAGGTGTCGTGGAGCAGGAACGCCTTGTCGCCGGAGAGGATCGTGCCGCCGGCGGCCTTGGTCTCGGTGACGGCGGTGTCGAGGATGTTCGTGCCGCCCTTGAGGGCCTTCAGGAAGGCGGCCTCTTCGGCGAGGGCGACCGTCTCGATGCGCTTGCGGTCGGTGACCAGCTCCGGGTACTGCTCGCCCATCGTGTCGATCACGGTGTCCACGAGCTCCTGGACGACCGGGCCGGTGGCGCCGAGCAGGCGCATGTTGCGGACGGCGCGGCGCATGATGCGGCGCAGCACGTAGCCGCGGCCCTCGTTGCCGGGGGTGACGCCGTCGCCGATGAGCATGACGGACGTACGCATGTGGTCGGCGACCACGCGCAGCGAGACGTCGCTGTCGTGGGCCTTGCCGTAGGCGACGCCGGTGAGCTCGGTGGCCTTGTCGATGACGACCTGGAGGGTGTCCGTCTCGTACATGTTCTGGACGCCCTGGAGGATCATCGCCAGGCGCTCCAGGCCGAGGCCCGTGTCGATGTTCTTCGACGGCAGCTCGCCGAGGATCGGGAAGTCGTCCTTGCCGGAGCCCTCGCCGCGCTCGTACTGCATGAAGACCAGGTTCCAGATCTCCACGTACCGCTCGTCGTTGACGGCCGGGCCGCCCTCGACGCCGAAGTCGGGACCCCGGTCGTAGTTGATCTCGGAGCACGGGCCACAGGGTCCCGGGACGCCCATGGACCAGTAGTTGTCCTTCTTGCCGAGGCGCTGGATGCGCTCGGCGGGGACGCCGACGACGTCGCGCCAGATCCGCTCGGCCTCGTCGTCCTCCAGGTAGACGGTGATCCAGAGCTTCTCCGGGTCCAGCCCGTAGCCGCCGTGCTCCACCGAGGAGGTCAGCAGCTCCCAGGCGAGCTTGATGGCGCCTTCCTTGAAGTAGTCGCCGAAGGAGAAGTTGCCGCACATCTGGAAGAACGTGCCGTGGCGGGTGGTCTTGCCGACTTCCTCGATGTCGGGCGTCCGCACGCACTTCTGCACGCTGGAGGCGCGCGTGAAGGGCGGCTTGACCTCACCCAGGAAGTAGGGCTTGAAGGGCACCATGCCGGCGGGGACGAGCAGCAGAGTCGGGTCGTCCGCGATGAGCGACGCCGAAGGGACGACGGTGTGCCCGCGCTCCTCGAAGAAGCTCAGCCAGCGGCGGCGGATTTCAGCCGACTCCATCAGTGGTCCTCATTCCGGTTGTACGAGATCGTGGGGATTGAATACGTCGTGGTCGGGCGCGCGGTGGGATCGAGCGCTGCCCTGCGGCGCGGCTGCGGAAGCTCGCGGTCCTGGTCCGCAGATGCGTCCAGGCCGAGTGCCTCGCCCAGTTCGGCCTCCCGCTGGACCATGCCCGCCCTCACGTCGAGGGCGAAGTCCTTGAGCCGGTGACCGGTCTCGACGGCCTTGTTCGCCGCCTGGGCGGCGAGGCTCTCGGGGGTCAGCTGCTTCAGCTTCCGGTTGACCTTGGCGGTGGCCCACACGCCGGCGGCTGCGCCGGCCGTGAACCAGAACGTGCGGCGGAACATGGTGGCTCAGCCCTTCTGCTTCCGGCGCCGTGCGGACGGCACCGTACGGCCGACGATCACAGTACGTCGCGCGCCGGCCCGCGGCACGTCCTCGCCGTCCCGGCCGCGGCCGAGCGCCTTGCGCACGCCGTAGCCGAACGCGGCCACCTTGACGAGCGGGCCGCCGAAGGTGGAGGCGACGGTGGAGGAGAGCGCGGACGCGTTGGAGGTGACCTCCTGGACGTCCGAGGCGATGGCGTCGACCCGGTCGAGCTGGGTCTGCGCGGAGCGCACGGTCGCGGAGGCGTCGGCGAGCAGGGGAACGGCCTGCTCGGTCACGTCCGCCACTAGCTTGGTGGTCGCCCTGAGCGTCTGCGCCAGCCTCACCAGCACCACGGCGAGGAAGGAGACCAGGATCGCCCAGAAGACGGCCACCAGGATCCCGGCAACCTCTCCACCGGTCACTCTGCACCGCTCTCTGCTGTCGTTCGCCCTTGGGGCCCTTGCCAAAAGTAGTCACCCGACCCTATCGCGCCCGGGCTGTCCCGCCGTACCGCATTACCGCTCGTGGGAAGGGAGTTGCGGAATCCGATTGTACGGAGCGCGTGCGGATGGGTACGCTCCGTGTCCCATGCGACGGAGCAATCTCCCGGCGGAGCCGAACCGGTTCGTCGGACGGGCCGCCGAGCAGGCCGAACTGACGCGACTCCTTGAGGAGTCGCGTCTCGTCACGGTCGTCGGGGTGGGTGGGGTCGGCAAGACGAGGCTCGCGCTGCGTGCGGCCACGGAGACGCAGAAACGCTACGGCGACGAGGTGCGGCTCGCCGAGCTCGCACCGCTCCGTGATCCGGATCTGGTGGATCACGCGCTGGTCGAGGCGCTCGGGCTGACCGACCACACACTGCGGGGCCCGCGCGAGGTGCTGATCGAGCATCTCGCGGAGCGGCGGCTCCTGCTGGTCCTCGACGGCTTCGAGCACCTGGTGGAGAGCTGTGCGCCGCTGGTCGGGGAACTGCTCGCGCACGCCCCCGGGCTCACGGTGCTCGCCGTGGGCCGCCGCCCGCTGCGCGTGGCGGGCGAGGCCGTGTTCCGGCTGGCACCGATGAGCGAGGCGGACGCGGTGACGCTCCTCGCCGAGCGGGCCGCGGAGGCGGGCGCACCGGTCGTCCAGGTGCACGACTCCACGCGCGAGCTCTGCCGTCGGCTCGACGGGATCCCCCTCGCTCTCGAACTCGCGGCCGGCCGTCTGCCCCTTCTCTCCGTCGAGCAGATGCTGTGCCGTCTCGACGACCGCTTCCGGCTGCTCACGGTCGGCGCGCGCGGGGCGCTCCCCCGCCACCAGACCCTGCGCACGGCGATCGGCTGGAGCCACGAGCTGTGCACCCCGGAGGAGCGCCTGCTGTGGGCGCGGCTCTCCGTGTTCGCCGGCACCTTCGACCTGGAGGCGGTGGAGTACGTGTGCGGTGGCGCCGAGCTGCCGCCGGACGGGATCCTGGACCTGCTCGGCGGGCTGCTCGCGCAGTCGCTGGTGGTGCGGGAGGACACGCCGGCCGGTCCGGGCTACCGGATCCTGGACACGGTCGCCGCGTACGGGGCGGAGTGGCTGGCCGCGCTCGGCGACACGGAGCGGCTGCGCCGCAGGCACCGCGACTGGTACATGGGGCTGGCGACCTGGTGCGAGCTGGAGTGGTTCAGCCCGCGCCAGGCGGAGGTCGCGGCCCGGACGGACGCGGCGCTGCCGAATCTGCGGGCGGCCCTCGACCTGTGCCTCGAACTCCCCGAGGACGCGCATCTCGCGCAGCACCTGGCGGGCACGCTCTGGTTCGCCTGGGTGGGCTGCGGGCGACTCTCGGAGGGCAGGCACTGGCTGGAGCGGGCGCTCGCGCTGGAGTCCGGGCACGAGGAGGCCCGGCTGAAGGCGCTGTGGGTGCTCGGCTACGTGACGATCCTCCAGGGCGACGGTACGGCCGCGGTGGCGGCGCTCCACGAGTGCGGGGAGGGGGCCCGGGCCTCCCGGAACGCGCTGGCGGAGGCGTACGCGACGCACCGGATGGGCTGTCTGGCGCTGCTCTCGGACGACATGCCGCGGGCGGAGGAGCTGATCGGGCGGGCCCTGGACGGGTACCGGGAACTCGGCGAGCTGAACAGCAACGTGCTGATGGGGCAGGTCGAGCTGGCGATGGCGCGGGCCTTCGCGGGCGATCTGGAGGCGGCGGTCGTGATCTGCCGCGAGGTGCGGGAGGTCTGCGAGGAGCGTGGGGAGCTCTGGACGCGGGCGTACGCCCTCTACGTGCTCGCGTTCTCGGCGTGGACCCGGGGCGAGTTCGGGGAGGCGCGGGAGCTGCTCGCCGAGTGCGTGACGATCAACCACGCCTTCCGTGACCAGGTGGGGCTCGTCCTCGCGATCGAGCTGCTCGCGCTGGTGACGGTGAGCGAGGGCGATCCGGTGGAGGCGGCCGTGTTGCAGGGCGCGACGGTGCCGGTCTGGGACACCGTGGGGATCCGGCTCTTCGGTTCCGCGTCGTTCAACGGGCCGAGGGCGCTGTGCGAGGAGCACGCGGGCGCGGCGCTGGGGGCGGAGGCGTACGCCGCCGCGTTCCGCGAGGGGCGGGGGCTCTCCTTGGACGCGGCGGTGGAGCGGGCGCTCGCGCACCGTCGGGATCCGGCCATCGGCGGGCCGGCGGGGGTGGCCGGTCCTGTGGCTCCGCGTCCCTTCCGGACGGCGCGGGCGGCGACGGTCCCGGGAACGCGGAAGCCCGCCGGCTCCCCCACCGGTAAGGGTGGGGAAGCGGCGGGCTGAACACCGCGAGGGTGGTACTACGTCCCCCGACTGTCGCCGGGGGCCCGGATCAGCGGGCGTAGTACTCGACGACCAGCTGCTCGTCGCAGATGACCGGGATTTCCTTGCGGTTCGGGTCGCGGTCGAGGCGGAAGGCCAGGGCCTTCAGGTTGACCTGCAGGTAGCGCGGGGTCTCACCGTCGGCGGCGAAGCCACCCTCACGGGCGACCTCGAACAGCGGCTTGGTGCGGCTGCGCTCGCGGACCATCACGACGTCGTCGGGACGGACGCGGAACGACGGCTTGTCGACCTTGCCACCGTTGACCTGGATGTGGCCGTGGACGACCATCTGACGGGCCTGGTAGATGGTGCGGGCGATGCCCGAACGCAGGACCAGGGCGTCGAGGCGACGCTCGAGCTCGACGACCAGCGCCTCGCCCGTCTTGCCCTCGGCCTTCTTGGCGCGGTCGTACGCGCGGGCCATCTGACGCTCGGAGATGTCGTACTGAGCGCGCAGACGCTGCTTCTCGAGCAGACGGACCTTGTAGTCCGAGTTCTGCTTGCGACCACGGCCGTGCTCGCCCGGCGGGTAGGGGCGGGCCTCGAAGTACTTGACAGCCTTCGGGGTCAGCGCGATACCGAGCGCACGCGACTTCTTGACCTTGGGACGGGACTGGTTCGGCATGAACCAACCTCTCTATCTGAACGAAAACGGCTTCACCAGGGTTAAGGGAGGTCGCATCCGCAGCCGGGAAACCCGCCGGGTCCGTACAGGACGGACCTGCCGGGCAGCCGCTCCCAGGTCTGGGCACATACGTGCAGCACGCGAACGACCCACCGCCGCTCCCGGGATCCGGGTGGTGGTGGGTGACCCGCGACACCCTCGAAGGTGCGCGACACTCCTGGAAACCCCGCCCGAGGGCCGGGTCTCCGGCTGACTGTCCCGTTCTGGTGGTGCCGACCGGAGCCGGGCACGGGACGCAGCAATCCCGACCAGTGTACCGGGTCTCCGGGGCGCCCTCGCCCCGGGGCCGGCGGCCTCGAACGGCGGGTGCTACTCGTCGCCCTTCAGGCGGGCCCGCACCCGCTCCACCACGTCCGCGTAGCGCGCCTCCGCGCCGTAGCGCGTGGGCTCGTAGTACCGGCGGCCGTGGATCGTGTCCGGCGCGTACTGCTGGGCCGCGATGCCGCCCGGCACGTCGTGCGGGTACACGTACCCCTGGGCGTGGCCGAGCTTGGCCGCGCCCTTGTAGTGGCCGTCGCGCAGGTGCGGCGGGACCGAGCCCGCGAGGCCGTTCCGTACGTCCGCCAGGGCGGCGCCGATCGCGGTCGTCGCCGCGTTCGACTTCGGGGCCAGGGCCAGGGCGATCGTGGCGTGGCTCAGGGTGAGCGCGGCTTCCGGGAAGCCGATCATGGCGACGGCCTGCGCGGCTGCCACGGCGATCGGCAGCGCGTTCGGATCGGCGAGGCCGATGTCCTCGCTCGCGGAGATCATCAGGCGCCGGGCGATGAACCGCGGGTCCTCCCCCGCCTCGATCATCCGCGCCAGGTAGTGCAGGGCCGCGTCCACGTCCGAGCCACGGATCGACTTGATGAGCGCGCTGGCCACGTCGTAGTGCTGGTCGCCGTCCTTGTCGTACTTCACGGCCGCGCGGTCGACGATCTCCTCGACCGTCTGGAGCGTGATCTCCGGCTCGCGCTTGGCGAGGGCGGCGCCGGCCGCCGCCTCCAGGGCGGTCAGGGCGCGCCGGGCGTCGCCGCCGGCGACCCGGAGGAGGTGGGCCTCGGCGTCCTCCGGGAGGGACACGGCCCCGGAGAGCCCCCGCTCGTCGGTGAGCGCCCGGGCCATCAGGCCGCGCAGGTCCTCGTCGGTGAGCGGCTCCAGAGTGAGGAGCAGCGAGCGGGAGAGGAGCGGGGAGATTATCGAGAAGTACGGGTTCTCGGTGGTGGCCGCGATGAGCGTCACCCAGCGGTTCTCGACGGCGGGCAGCAGAGAGTCCTGCTGGGCCTTGGAGAAACGGTGGATCTCGTCGAGGAAGAGGACGGTCTCCTTGCCGTAGCCGCCGACCGCACGGCGGGCGCCGTCGATGACGGCCCGGACCTCCTTGACGCCCGCGGTGATCGCGGACAGCTCCACGAACCGCTTGTTGGTCGCCTTGGAGACCACGTACGCGAGAGTGGTCTTCCCGATACCGGGCGGGCCCCAGAGGATCACGGAGGAGGCGCCGGCGGGGCCTCCGTCGCCGTCGCCCACGAGTCGGCGCAGCGGCGATCCGGGCTTGAGCAGGTGCTTCTGCCCCACCACCTCGTCGAGGGTGCGCGGGCGCATCCGGACCGCCAGCGGGCTGCTGGACGGGTCCTTCTCCTGGCGGTCTTCGGCGGCTGCGGTAAAGAGGTCGGGCTCCACAGTCATGAAGCCTAGGTCACGCCACTGACAGCGCCGCCCGCTGTCAGCTGGTCCAGAAGTCCCACCAGCGGGTCAGGATCAGCATCCCGATGATCCCGATGTGCAGGACGGGCAGGAGCCAGGTGAACTCGTCGAAGAAGGTCTTCAGGCCGCCGGGGGCGGGGATGACACCGCTCCGGACGTTGTGCGAGGTCACGTACCAGAACATGACGATGGTGGCGACCCAGGCCAGGCAGCACCACAGGCAGAGCGAGTTGATCTCGTACAGCGACTGGTACATGAGCCAGGTGCAGAAGCCGACGCCGAACAGCGTGCCGGCGTTGAGGCCGAGCCAGTACCAGCGGCGGTAGCGGGCGCCCGCGAGCAGGCCGACGCCGATCGCGATGACCATGGCGAACGTCACGAGGCCGAGCATCGGGTTCGGGAAGCCGAAGACCGCCGCCTGCTCGCTCTTCATGATGTTGCCGCAGGAGACGATCGGGTTGAGGCTGCAGCCCGGCGTGAAGTTCGGGTCCTCAAGGAGCTTGATCTTGTCGATCGTGATCACCCAGGAGGCGAGCAGACCGGCCGCTCCGGTGATCACGAGCAGCCAGGCGAAGGCCTTGCTCGCACCGATCCTGCCGCCGTCGTTCCGGCTGGACGCGGCTTCGTCCACCGCTGCCTTCGTCATGTCGCCGTTTCCCTCGCTCGCGGACCGTCTGGGCACGGTCATTCTGCCGTACGGGGGACCCCTCCCACCGTTCGCGGGGGATAAGTGAGGCCGGCATAAGGGCAACGCGCAGGGGCCCGGACCAGCGCGTGTGCGTGGTCCGGGCCCTGTGTGCGTACGGTCCGTCAGGCGAGCTTGGCGCGTACCGCGTCCAGCAGGGCGTCGACGGCGACGGCCTGCTGCTCGCCGGACTCCATGTCCTTGAGCTGGACGACGCCGTCGGCGAGGTCGCGCTCACCGGCGACGACGGCGAGGCGGGCACCCGAGCGGTTGGCGTCCTTCATGGCGCCCTTGAGGCCCTTGCCGCCGAACGAGAAGTCCGCGGAGATGCCCTCCCTGCGCAGCTCGGTGACCTTGCCGAAGAGGGTCCGGCGCGCCTCCTCGCCGATGGCCACGGCGAAGACGCTGGTGACAGCGGGGAGATCGAGCTCGATGCCCTCCGCCTCCAGGGCGAGGACGGTGCGGTCCACCCCGAGCGCCCAGCCGACGGACGGCAGCGCGGGGCCGCCGATCATCTCGGAGAGGCCGTCGTAGCGACCGCCGCCGCCGACCGCCGACTGCGAGCCGAGGCCGCCGTGGACGAACTCGAAGGTCGTGCGGGTGTAGTAGTCCAGGCCGCGCACCAGCTTGGCGTCGTCCTCGAAGACCACGCCCGCCGCGGTGATCAGGGCGCGCACCTCCTCGTGGTACGCCTTGCACGCGTCGCAGAGGTAGTCGCCGAGCAGCGGGGCGCCGACGAGCTGCTTCTGCACGGACTCGCGCTTGTCGTCGAGGACGCGCAGCGGGTTGATCTCCGCCCGGCGCAGGGTCTCCTCGTCGAGGTCGAGCCCACGCAGGAAGCTCTGGAGCGCCTCGCGGTAGACGGGACGGCACTCCTTGTCGCCCAGCGAGTTCAGCAGGATGCGGAAGTTCCGCAGGCCGAGCGTGCGGTACGCCTGGTCGGCGAGGATGATCAGCTCGGCGTCGAGGGCCGGGTCCTCGGCGCCGATCGCCTCGGCGCCGACCTGCGAGAAGTGGCGGTAGCGGCCCGCCTGGGCCCGCTCGTAGCGGTAGTACGAGCCGGAGTACCAGAGCTTGACCGGCAGGTTGCCCTGCTTGTGCAGGTTGGCCTGGAGCGCCGCACGCAGGACGGACGCGGTGCCCTCCGGACGGAGGGCGAGGTGGTCGTTGCCCTTCGTGGTGAGGGTGTACATCTCCTTGGTCACGATGTCGGTGGACTCACCGACACCGCGGGAGAACAGCTCGACGTTCTCGAAACCGGGCGTCTCGATGTAGCCGTAGCCGGAGTTCCTCAGCGGCGTGGAGATCGCGTCGCGGACCGCCAGGAACGTGGCGGAGCGGGGCGGGATCAGGTCGTACGTGCCCTTGGGGGCCTGAAAGGTGCTCACGAAAGTCTCGTCACATTCCTCGTCGGGGAGCGTCCGTGCTCCCGAGACCGGCGGCCACGTCCCGCAGATAGGGGTTCGTGGCGCGCTCCTGGCCGATGGTCGTCTGGGGACCGTGTCCCGACAGCACCACGGTCGAGTTGTCGAGCGGCAGGCACACACGGGCCAGCGAAGCGAGCATCTCGTCCATGTCACCGCCGGGAAGGTCGGTGCGTCCGATGGAGCCGGCGAACAGCAGGTCCCCGGAGAAGAACACGGAGGGGATCTCCGTGGTCTCCGGCATCCTGAAGGTCACCGACCCCTTGGTATGACCGGGCGCGTGGGCGACGGAGAAGTCCAGACCGGCGAGCTTCAGCTCGGCGCCGTCGGTGAGCTCCCGTACGTCGTCGGGCTCCCCCACGGTCAGCTCGCCCATGAGCGGCATCCCGATGGAGCGGCCGAGGGCCTTCTCCGGGTCGCTCATCATGTACCGGTCGGACGGGTGGATCCACGCGGGGACGTCATGGGCGCCGCACACCGGAACGACGGAGGCGACGTGGTCGATGTGTCCGTGGGTGAGGACGACGGCGACGGGCTTGAGCCGATGCTTCTTGAGCGTCTCCTCGACTCCCTGGGCGGCCTGGTGGCCCGGGTCGATGATCACGCACTCCTCGCCTGCGGCGGGGGCGACCAGATAGCAATTGGTCCCCCAGGCCCCGGCGGGGAACCCGGCAATCAGCACGTTCGTCCTTAGATGTCGTCCGGCACGGGGGCGCGGAACTCGTGAAAAACACGGAATGCGGCAGATCAGAGCCTACCGGCGCTGCCGGTTCCACAGCCAACCCGTATACGGTACGGGCACATCCGGCCAGGGCAGGAACAGACGAGCGACAGGAGCGGACCCGGTGGTCACGAGCGATCAGCGGCGGCGGCAGCTTGCCAGGGAGAAGTACGTGCGGCAGCAGCAGCGGCGGGAGGAGAAGCAGCGCAAGGCGAAGCGGCGCAATACGGTCATCGCGGCCTCCCTGGCCGTGGTGCTGGCGGCCGGCGGTGCCGTGTACGCCTCGGTGGCGCTGACGGGCGACTCGAAGGGCTCGGACGCCGCCTCGGGCGACTCGCCCACCACGCCGACCCCGGAGCCCACGCAGAGCGAGTCGAAGGCTCCCGAGCCGAAGATGGCCGTGGACGCCAAGGGCACGTACACCATGTCCCTCAAGACCAACGAGGGCGACATCGCGATCGCGATGGACGCGGCGAAGACCCCGCGCACGGTGAACTCCTTCCACCACCTCGCCGCGAAGAAGTACTTCGACGGGAGCAAGTGCCACCGCCTGACGACCGACGGCATCTACGTCCTCCAGTGCGGCGACCCGACGGGCGAGGGGACCGGCGGCCCGGGCTACAACATCCCGGACGAGGACCTGGACGCCCTGGGCAAGGCGGGCGCGGACGGCAAGGTGACCTACCCGGCCGGCACGGTCGCCATGGCCAACACCGGACAGCCCGGCACGGGCGGTTCGCAGTTCTTCCTCGTCTACAAGGACAGCAAGCTGCCGCCGCAGTACACCCGCTTCGGGACGATGGACGCGGCCGGTCTCAAGGCAGTCAAGGACGTGGCCGCGGCCGGTGGCGTGGACGGTGCCTCGGACGGCGCCCCGAAGAAGCCCGTCACCATCGAGAAGGCCACTGTCACGAAGAAGTGAGCCGGGTGTCCGCACACATGCGTGACCGTGGAATTTCGGTCGCGCTGAGTGCGGACAGCCGGGCCGCCGTTCGCCTAGATTGGCGTTGTGCAGCGTGGGCCTGTCGGCCGCGCTGCGGAAGGCGGGCGAGGCCCGCCGGGAAACTGTGGACGATGCCCGGGGGGTACGACCCCGCGACGGCATCATGGTGAGGAGGCGCTGTGAGCAGCGACCCGTGGGGCCGCGTCGACGAGACGGGCACCGTGTACGTGCGGACGGCCGAGGGTGAGAAGGTCGTCGGATCGTGGCAGGCCGGCACCCCTGAGGAGGCTCTGGCCTACTTCGAGCGCAAGTACGAGGGCTTGGTGGTCGAGATCGGCCTCCTCGAGAAGCGTGTGAGGACCACCGACCTCTCGGCGAAGGACGCCACCACGGCGATCGAGCACATCCGCCAGCAGATCGACGAGCACCACGCCGTCGGCGACCTGGCGGCGCTCGGCGTCCGGCTGGACAAGCTCGTGGCGTCGGTCGACTCGCGCCGCGAGGAGCGCAAGGCCCAGAAGGCCAAGCAGACCGACGAGGCGCGGGCCGCCAAGGAGGCGCTCGTCACCGAGGCCGAGGAGCTGGCCCAGAGCGAGCAGTGGCGCTCCGCGGGCGAGCGGCTCCGGGCGCTCGTGGACACCTGGAAGGGTCTCCCCCGGCTGGACCGCAAGTCCGACGACGAGCTGTGGCACCGCTTCTCGCACGCCCGCTCGGCGTTCTCGAAGCGCCGCAAGGCCCACTTCGCCTCGCTGGACGCCCAGCGCGAGGACGCCCGCAAGGCGAAGGAGCGTCTGGTCGCCGAGGCGGAGTCGCTGTCCAGCTCCACCGACTGGGGGAACACGGCGGCCCGCTACCGCGAGCTGATGACGGAGTGGAAGGCCGCCGGCCGGGCGCAGCGCGAGCACGAGGACGACCTGTGGAACCGCTTCCGCGGCGCCCAGGACGTCTTCTTCGCGGCGCGCGGCGAGGTCTTCGCCGAGCGGGACGCGGAGCAGACCGAGAACCTCAAGCTCAAGGAGGAGCTCGCGACCGAGGCCGAGAAGCTGCTGCCGGTGACGGACCTGAAGGCGGCCCGTGCGGCCTTCCGCTCCCTCAACGAGCGCTGGGAGGCCATCGGCCACGTGCCGCGTGACGCCCGCCCGAAGGTCGAGGGCCGGATGCACACGGTGGAGCGGGCGCTCCAGGAGACCGAGGAGGCCGAGTGGCGCCGGACGAACCCGGAGGCACGCGCGCGTGCCGCGGGTCTGACCGGTCAGCTCCAGGACGCCGTCGAGAAGCTGCGCAAGCAGATCGACGCGGCCCGCGCCGCCGGGAACGACGCCAAGGCCGACAAGCTCGCCCGTGAGCTGGAGGGCCGTCAGGCCCTGCTCGACCAGGCCATGAAGGGCCTGGAGGAGTTCGGCGGCTGACGCGGAAGCCGTGACCGTACGAGGAAAGCCCCCCGGCAGCGAGCCGGGGGGCCTTCCTCATGGGCGTCACTACGGCCTGCGCGCCGAGGTCACGCGGTAGACGTCGTAGACGCCCTCCACGCCCCTGACCGCCTTCAGGACGTGGCCCAGGTGCTTGGGGTCGCCCATCTCGAAGGTGAAGCGCGAGGTGGCCACCCGGTCGCGGGACGTCTGGACGGCCGCCGAGAGGATGTTGACGTGCTGGTCCGAGAGGACCCGGGTGACGTCCGAGAGGAGCCGGGACCGGTCCAGGGCCTCGACCTGGATGGCGACCAGGAAGACCGAGGACTGGGTGGGCGCCCACTCGACCTCGAGGATGCGCTCCGGCTCACGGGAGAGCGACTCGACGTTCACGCAGTCGCTGCGGTGAACCGATACGCCACTGCCCCGGGTGACGAACCCGATGATCGGGTCGCCGGGGACGGGCGTACAGCAGCGCGCCAGCTTCACCCAGACGTCCTCGACGCCCTTGACGACGACGCCCGGGTCGGCGCTGGAGCGGCGCTTGGAGCGGCCGCGGGTCGGCGGGGCGGCCTCGTCGATGTCCTCGGTGGCCGCCTCTTCGCCGCCGAGCGCCTGGACCAGCTTCTGGACGATGGACTGGGCGGTGACGTGGCCCTCGCCGATCGCCGCGTACAGCGAGGAGATGTCGCTGTAGCGCATCTCGTGGGCGAGGGTGACGAGCGAGTCGCCGGTGAGGATCCGCTGGATCGGCAGGTTCTGCTTGCGCATGGCCCGCGCGATGGCGTCCTTGCCCTGCTCGATGGCCTCGTCGCGGCGCTCCTTGGAGAACCAGGCGCGGATCTTGTTGCGGGCGCGCGGGGACTTGACGAAGCCGAGCCAGTCGCGGGAGGGTCCGGCGCCGGCGGCCTTGGAGGTGAAGACCTCCACCAGGTCGCCGTTGTCGAGGGTCGATTCGAGCGGGACGAGCCGCCCGTTGACCCGTGCTCCTATCGTGCGGTGTCCGACCTCCGTGTGGACCGCGTAGGAGAAGTCGACGGGGGTGGCCCCGGCGGGCAGCGCGATGACGTCGCCCTTGGGCGTGAAGACGAAGACCTCGTTGCGCGAGAGGTCGAAGCGCAGGGACTCCAGGAACTCGCTGGGGTCCTCGGTCTCCTTCTGCCAGTCGAGGAGTTGGCGCAGCCACGCCATGTCGTTGAGGTGGTCGTCCTTGCCGGTCTTCTTCGGCACGTCGGTACGTACCTTGGAGGCGCCGGCGGAAGGATCCTGCTTGTACTTCCAGTGCGCGGCGATGCCGTACTCGGCGCGCCGGTGCATGTCGAAGGTGCGGATCTGGAGCTCGACGGGCTTGCCGTTGGGTCCGATGACCGTCGTGTGCAGCGACTGGTACATGTTGAACTTCGGCATCGCGATGTAGTCCTTGAACCGGCCGGGGACCGGGTTCCATCGCGCGTGGACGGTGCCGAGCGCCGCGTAGCAGTCGCGGACGGTGTCCACGAGGACGCGGATGCCGACCAGGTCGTAGATCTCCGCGAAGTCACGGCCGCGGACGATCATCTTCTGGTAGACGCTGTAGTAGTGCTTGGGGCGGCCGGTGACGGTGGCCTTGATACGGGCGGCGCGCAGGTCGGTCTGGACCTCGTCGGTCACTATGGCGAGGTATTCGTCCCGCTTGGGGGCGCGCTCGGCGACGAGCCGGACGATCTCGTCGTACATCTTGGGATAGAGGATCGCGAAGGCGAGGTCCTCCAGCTCCCACTTGATGGTGTTCATGCCCAGGCGGTGGGCCAGGGGCGCGTAGATCTCGAGGGTCTCGCGGGCCTTCTTCTCCTGCTTCTCCCGCTTGAGGTAGCGCATGGTGCGCATGTTGTGCAGGCGGTCGGCGAGCTTGATGACCAGGACGCGCGGGTCCTTGGCCATGGCGACGACCATCTTGCGGACGGTCTCGGCCTGCGCGGCCTCGCCGAACTTGACCTTGTCGAGCTTGGTGACGCCGTCGACGAGCAGGGCGACCTGGTCGCCGAAGTCGCGGCGGAGGGTGTCGAGGCCGTACTCGGTGTCCTCGACGGTGTCGTGCAGGAGACCGGCCATCAGCGTCGCCGGGTCCATGCCGAGCTCGGCGAGGATCGTCGTGACGGCGAGCGGGTGCGTGATGTACGGGTCGCCGCTCTTGCGCTTCTGGCCGCGGTGCCAGCGCTCGGCGACCTGGTAGGCGCGCTCGATCTGGCGGAGGGTCGCCGTCTCGATCTTGGGATCGTTGGACCGGACGATCCGCAGCAGTGGTTCGAGGACCGGGTTGTACGGGGAGGAGCGCTGGACGCCGAGGCGGGCGAGGCGGGCGCGGACGCGGTTGGACGAGCCGCCCGAGCGGGCGGGCGCGGCCGGCGCGGGCCGGGCGGCGGGGGCCGGAGTGGGCGCCGGGGCGGGCGTCTCGGGCGCGGGCCCGGTCTCCGCGGGCTTGTCCTGGGGCGTGCCGGTCCCCGGCGCGGCCTTTTCGGCCTTCGGGTCGGGCTGCGCGGCGGAGAGTGACTGGGCCTCGTCTGGCAAGAGCGCTCCTCGTGCGGTTCCGGGTCCCCCGGTCAGGCCCGGAGAGGCCATGGTATCGAGCCACGACCCGCCCTGCTCACGCGCCCGGGGCGCGGACGGCACGGGCGCCGGGGAAGCGCTCCATTCGGGCCCCGTACGGGGACATACCGGGAAAACAGCGGGGGCGCCCCGGGGATTCCCCGGAGCGCCCCTGTGGGCCTTGCTGTGGGCCGTGCTGTCGGACCCTGGGGTCAGACCGTGATCAGCGCCGTGAGCGGGGCGCCGTTCAGGACCGGTTCCAGACGGGCGCGGCCCGGGAGGAAGCCGAGCTCCATAAGGACCGCGACACCCGCGACCTCGGCGCCGGCCCGGCGGACGAGCTCGATCGAGGCCTCGGCCGTGCCGCCGGTGGCGAGGACGTCGTCGATGACCATGACGCGGTCGCCCGCGGCGAGGTCCTCGGCGTGCACCTCGATCTCGGCGGTGCCGTACTCCAGCTCGTAGGCCTGGCGGAGCGTGGCCCCGGGGAGCTTGCCTGCCTTGCGGACCGGGATGAAGCCCAGGCCCGCGCGGATGGCGACCGGGGCGGCCAGGATGAAGCCGCGGGCCTCCAGGCCGACGATCTTCGTCGCGCCGTGCGCGGTGCACAGTGCGGCGAGGGCGTCGGTGAGGGCGGTGAAGGCCTCCGGGTCGGCGAGCAGCGGCGTGATGTCCTTGAACAGCACGCCCGGCTTCGGGTAGTCGGGGACGTCGCGGATGCGGCTGAGCAGCAGCCCGTTGACGTCCTGCGTTCCTGTGGTCATCCGCGGTGCTCCTGGGCGCCGTGACGGCTCGCGCGCGGGCCCACGACGGCGGCCTCGCCGGGCAGGTCGTCCGCGGCGTCCAGCGGCTCGCCCTTGGCGGCTGCGGCGGCCCGCTTGACCATGATGCGCTTCTTGAGCGCCTTGATCGACGGCTCGCGCTCCTTGAGGTCGGCGACGAGCGGGGTGGCGATGAAGATCGAGGAGTACGCGCCGGCGGCGAGACCCACGAACAGCGACAGCGAGATGTCGTTCAGCATGCCCGCGCCGAGGACGCCGCCACCGATGAAGAGCAGGCCGGCGACGGGCAGCAGCGCGACCACGGTGGTGTTGATCGAACGGACCAGGGTGCCGTTGATCGAGCGGTTGGCCAGCTCGCTGTAGGTGAAGCGGGTCTGCTTCGTGATGTCCTTCGTCTGTTCCTTGAGGGAGTCGAAGACGACGACTGTGTCGTACAGCGAATAGCCGAGGATCGTCAGCAGACCGATGACGGTACCGACGGTGACCTCGAAGCCGACCAGTGAGTAGATGCCCACGGTGATCGTGAGGTCGTGGATGAGGGCGATGAGTGCCGCGACCGCCATTCTCCACTCGAAGGCGATCGCCAGATAGATCACCACGAGGATCATGAAGATCCCCAGACCCGTCCAGGCCTTGGTGGCGATCTGTTCACCCCAGCTGGGGCCGACGAGCTCCGCCGCGATCTTGTCCTCGGGGACGTTCAGGTCCTTGGCGAGCTCCTCGCGGACCTGGTCGGACTGGGCGGTGTCGAGGCCGCCGACCTGGATGCGGAGGGAGCCGTTGCCGAGCTGCTGGACGATCGCGTCGTGGCCCGAGGCCTCTTCCGCGTACTCCTGCGCCTGGCTGACGGAGACCTCGCTCTTCGGGGTGGTGAAGACCGCGCCGCCCTGGAACTCGATGCCCATGTTGAGGCCGCGGACGGCCAGGGCGACGATGGCGGTGATGGTGATCAGGATGGACAGGCCATACCAGATCTTGCGGTTGCCGATGAAGTCGTAACCGACCTCACCGCGGTGGAGCCGGGCGCCGAGATCGCCGAGCTTCGACATCTCACGCCTCCTTCGGGTCGGCAGCGGCAGGGGCAGTGGCACGGCGGGTGCGGCGCAGCGGCGGCTTGGCGCCGAGACGCTTCGGGTCGAGACCCGACCACGGGTGACCGTTGCCGAAGAACTTGGTCTTCGCGAGCATCGTCATGATCGGCTTGGTGAAGAGGAACACCACGACGATGTCGAGCAGGGTGGTGAGGCCGAGCGTGAACGCGAAGCCCTGGACCTTGCCGACGGTGACGATGAAGAGCACTGCCGCGGCCAGGAACGACACGAAGTCGGAGACCATGATGGTGCGGCGGGCACGCGGCCAGGCGCGCTCGACGGCCGGGCGGAGCGTGCGGCCCTCGCGGAGTTCGTCGCGGATGCGCTCGAAGTAGACGATGAACGAGTCCGCGGTGATACCGATGGCGACGATGGCGCCGCAGACGGCCGGCAGGTTCAGCGCGAAGCCGATGGCCGGGCCGAGCAGGGCCATGATCACGTAGGTGAGGACCGCCGAGACGCCGAGGCTGAGGATGGCGACCAGCGACAGACCGCGGTAGTAGGCGACCAGGTAGATGATGACCAGGGCGAGACCGATGGCACCGGCGATGAGGCCGGCTTCCAGCTGGTCACCGCCGAGGGCGGCGGTGACGGTGTCGACGCTCTGGGTCTCGAAGGTGAGCGGCAGCGCACCGTAGGACAGGATGTTGCCCAGGTCCTGGGCGGACTCCTGGTTGAAGTTGCCGGAGATCTCCGCGCTGGCGCTGAGCGTCTGGCGCACGGAGGGCGCCGAGACGACCTGGCCGTCGAGGACGATCGCGAACCGGTTCTGCGGGTCGGCCTGCTGCGAGAGCTTGCCGGTGATCGACTGGAACTTCTTCGAACCCTCGTCCGTGAAGTCCATGGTGACGATCCACATACCGCGCTGCTGGTCGAACTGGCCCTTGGCGTCGTCGACGTCCTTGCCCTCGACCTCGGCGGGACCGAGCAGGTACTTCGCCCACACGCCCGGGTTGTCCTCGCCGCAGGCCACGGTGGGCTCGGTCGGCTTGACGCCCTGGCCGGCGGCGGCGCGCTGCTTGGGGTCGAGGCAGTTCAGGGTGGCGAACTTCTGCTGCAGCGCCACGGTGGCGGCGTCGGCCGAAGGGGTCGCCTGCGGGGTCCCGGTGGCCTGCGGCTTCGCGGAGGTCGAGGAGCTCGCGGTGGGCGTCGGGCTCGGGGCCTTGAGGGCCTCGCTGACCGCGCGGCCCTGCGTGGTGGCGGTGGCCGTCGGGGTGGCCGACTTCTCGCCGACGCTCGCGCCGGAGGCGGAGGAGGACGGCTTGGCCGAGGGAGTTCCCGAGGCGGAGCCCGAGGGGGTGGCGCTCGGCGCCGCCGGGGGCGCGCCGTCGGCGACGGTGAGAACGGGCCGGAAGTAGAGCTGGGCGGTGGTGCCGACCTGCTCGCGGGCCTGCTTCTCGTTCGTACCCCGGGGGATGTTGACCATGATGTTCTCACGGCCCTGCGTCTGGACCTCTGCCTCGGAGACACCCAGACCGTTGACACGGCGCTCGATGATGCCGACCGCGGTGTTCATGTTGGTCTCGTTGACCGCCGACTCCTGGCCGGGCTCGGCCTTCGCCTTGAGCGTGATCGACGTTCCGCCGGCGAGGTCGATGCCGAGGCGCGGGGTGGTGTGCCCCGACCAGAACATTCCGCCGGTGAGCGCGACCATGGCGATCAGGATGAATGCCAGGGCGCGGCCCGGACGGCTCTGTCCCCCCGCCGCCCCTCGGCCCTTCTTCGGTGCTGCCACCTGTCGTATCTCCCTGTCCAACCGTCTCCCGCCGGGTATGCGTGAGACGGCCACGAAGTGTGTGTGGGGACCTGCCCCCGCAGACGTGCAACCGTTCCGGAGACCGCGCACGCCGGTGGGCGTGCGCGGGGTCCCCGGCCGCGACTACTTCGCGTCGGTCTCGCCGTCGGCCTTGCCGTCCTTCTGCCCCTCGGTCCCGGCCTCGGCCGCGTCCGCCTTCTTCGTCAGGTCGGCCTTCGGCGCCGCGTCCTCGGACTCGGCGGTCACCGCGTCCTTCTCCGCGTCCTTCTCCGTGGCCTCGGCGGTCTCGGTGAGCGAGGAGGCGTCGTCGGGGACGACGGCGTCGGTGTCCGACTCCGGGTCGTCGCCGTGGACGATGCGGTTGTACTCGGAGTCCTCGAGGACCGCGCCGATCGAGTTCTTGGCGTAGACGGCGTGGACGCCGGGCGCGACCTCGAGGAGGACGGTCTCGTCGCCGATCTCCTTGACGGTGGCGTACATCCCCCCGATCGTCCGCACACCGGTGCCGGGCTGCATCTCATTGCGCATCTGCGCGGCCGCCTGCTGCTTCTTCTTCGCAGAGCGGGTCATCAGGAACATGGCCCCGATGAGGACGATGAAGGGGAGGAGGGTCACGATGCTCACGGGACGGGTTTCCTTCGCACGGTCGCGGAGAACCCGCGGCCTGATCTTCGGGGGTGGGCGCGCCGACCAGAAAGGGCGGCATCGGCGGAGTCTAGGCGAGTCCGCATCGATGGAACAACGTCCAGCATCGCACCCTGGTTCCGGTCCAGGCGAGTGTCGCCACCGTCACGCCCCGAAGAGCCCCTGTTGTCCGCTTCCGGACGTCCCCGGGCCCGCTGCCTGCGGCGGAACGAGTCCGAGGTGGGCCCATGCCGCGGGAGTGGCGACCCGACCACGGGGCGTACGGGCCAGCAGGCCTTCGCGTACGAGGAAGGGTTCGGCGACCTCTTCGACGGTCTCGCGCTCCTCCCCCACGGCGACCGCGAGGGTGGACAGGCCGACCGGGCCGCCGCCGAACAGCTTGAGGAGCGCCTCCAGGACGGCGCGGTCGAGCCGGTCGAGGCCCCGGCTGTCCACCTCGTACACCCGGAGGGCGGCCTCGGAGATGTCGCGGGTGATCACTCCGTCGGCCCTGACCTGCGCGTAGTCGCGGACCCGGCGCAGGAGGCGGTTGGCGATGCGGGGGGTGCCGCGGGAGCGGCCGGCGATCTCGGCGGCGCCGGCGGGGTCGATCTCGACGTCGAGGAGGCCGGCGGAGCGGTGGATCACGCGCTGGAGCTCGCCCGGGTCGTAGAACTCCATGTGGGCGGTGAAGCCGAAGCGGTCGCGCAGCGGGGGCGGCAGGAGTCCGGCCCGGGTGGTGGCGCCGACCAGCGTGAAGGGCGGGAGTTCCAGGGGGATTGCGGTGGCACCCGGGCCCTTGCCGACGATGACGTCGACGCGGAAGTCCTCCATCGCCATGTACAGCATCTCCTCGGCGGGCCGGGACATCCGGTGGATCTCGTCGAGGAAGAGGATCTCGCCCTCCTGGAGGGAGGAGAGGATCGCCGCGAGGTCGCCGGCGTGCTGGATGGCAGGGCCGGAGGTGATGCGGATCGGCGCGTTCATCTCGGCGGCGATGATCATCGAGAGGGTGGTCTTGCCGAGGCCGGGGGCGCCGGAGAGCAGCACGTGGTCGGCGGTGGCGCCGCGCTGGCGGGCCGCCTTGAGGACCAGGTCGAGCTGCTGGCGGACCTTCTCCTGGCCGACGAACTCGCTGAGGTCCTTCGGGCGCAGGGCGGCCTCGACGGCCTGGTCGTCCCCCTCGGCTGCGGCGTCGACGATCCGCGCCTCGGCCTCGGCTGCCTCGGCGGTGATGTCGTCGTCCCAGTTCACGGTGGATGCCTTCTCGTTCGTACGGTCGGTGGTGGCGCCCGGCCCGCCGGGGCCGGGCGGGGAGGTCAGCGCGCGCGGTTGAGGGTCTGCAGGGCGGCGCGGAGCAGCTGCGGTACGGGCGCGCTGCCGGTCTCGGCGAGGGCGGCCTCGGCCTGCGGGGTGACGGCGCTGACGGCCTCGTCGGCCTCGCGGCTCGCGTAGCCGAGCCCGATCAGCGCGGCGGACAGCTGCTCAGTCCAGGGCGCGGGCCCGGAGGCCGCGGCGCGCTGGGCGCCGACCAGGCCGCTGCTGCCCAGGGGGGCGCCGAGCTTGTCCTTCAGTTCGAGGAGGAGCTTCTGCGCGCCCTTCTTGCCGATGCCGGGGACGGCGGTGAGCGCCTTCTCGTCGCCGGTGGAGACGGCGACGCGCAGCGCGTCGGGGCTGTGCACGCCGAGCATCGCCTGCGCGAGCCGGGGGCCGACACCGCTGGCGGTCTGGAGCAGCTCGAAGACCTGCCGCTCGTCGTCGTCGGCGAAGCCGTACAGCGTGAGCGAGTCCTCGCGCACGACCAGGGAGGTGGCGAGCCGGGCTTCCTGACCGATCCTCAGGGCGGAGAGGGTGTTCGGCGTGCACTGGACGGCCATGCCCACGCCACCGACCTCGATCACGGCGGTGGTGGGGGCGAGCGCGGCGACCGGGCCGCTGACGAAGGCGATCATCGGGTTCGGCCTTTCACGGCGGATGTCTGGTGTGGAGCGGTTGCCTGCTGCGGGCCGGGGACCTGCTGTGCGGCGGTCGCCTGCTGCTTGGCGACCGCCTGCTGGAGGCGGTTCTGGGCGACGGCCTGCTGGAGCCGGTTCTGGGCGGGCGCCCGCCAGATGTGGCAGATGGCGAGCGCGAGGGCGTCGGCGGCGTCGGCCGGCTTGGGCGGTGCGGAGAGCCGCAGGAGCCGCGTCACCATGGCCCCGACCTGGGCCTTGTCGGCCCGCCCGCTGCCCGTGACGGCGGCCTTCACCTCGCTCGGGGTGTGCAGGGCGACGGGGATGCCGCGGCGTGAGGCGCACAGCATGGCGACCGCGCTGGCCTGGGCCGTGCCCATCACCGTACGCACGTTGTGCTGGCTGAACACCCGCTCCACGGCGACCAGTTCGGGTGAGAAGCGGTCGAGCCACTCCTCGATGCCCCGTTCGATACCGACCAGGCGCACACCGATGTCGTCGTCGGCCGCCGTCCGGACCACGCCCACCCCGAGCATGGTCAGGGGCCGGCCGGCGACGCCCTCGACGACGCCGACGCCGCACCGGGTCAGCCCGGGGTCCACCCCGAGAACGCGCACTGTGCCCCTCCCTGGACCGCTGTCGCTCAACTGTTTGTGCAGGCTATCGGCTGGCACTGACAACGCAGCGGGCCGACGGGGGTGTGTCCCCGTCGGCCCGCTGTTGAAACAGCCGTGATCAGGCGTGATCCGACACCGTCAGGCGTCGACCTTCTCCATGACCTCGTCGCTGACGTCGAAGTTGGCGAAGACGTTCTGCACGTCGTCGCTGTCCTCCAGCGCGTCGATCAGCTTGAACATCTTGCGCGCGCCCTCTTCGTCGAGCTCGACCTGCATGGTCGGGACGAAGCTGGAGTCGGCCGAGTCGTAGTCGATGCCGGCCTCCTGGAGGGCGGTACGGACCGCGACCAGGTCGGTGGCCTCGCTGATGATCTCGAAGGACTCACCGAGGTCGTTGACCTCCTCGGCGCCGGCTTCGAGCACCGACTCCAGGACGTCGTCCTCGGACAGCTCGCCCTTGGGGAGCACGACGACGCCCTTGCGGTTGAACAGGTACGAGACCGAGCCGGGGTCGGCCATGGAGCCGCCGTTGCGGGTCATGGCGACGCGGACGTCGGAGGCGGCACGGTTGCGGTTGTCGGTGAGGCACTCGATGAGCACCGCGACACCGTTCGGGCCGTAGCCCTCGTACATGATCGTCGCGTAGTCGACGCCGCCGGCCTCGAGGCCGCCGCCGCGCTTGATCGCCGAGTCGATGTTCTTGTTCGGGACCGAGCTCTTCTTCGCCTTCTGGACGGCGTCGAACAGCGTCGGGTTACCGTCCAGGTCGGCACCGCCGGTACGGGCCGCGACCTCGATGTTCTTGATCAGCTTCGCGAAGAGCTTGCCGCGCTTGGCGTCGATCACGGCCTTCTTGTGCTTCGTCGTAGCCCATTTAGAGTGGCCGGACATCTGCCTGTCTCCTTCGCGTAACCCATTTCTGAACGAACCCCAGAGATCCTACCGGGATCGAGTCACCGTGCGGCGCGCACCATGTCGACGAACAGGCCGTGCAGTCGGTGATCCCCGGTGAGCTCGGGGTGGAACGAAGTGGCGAGGGCGTTCCCCTGCCGTACGGCCACGATGTGGCCGCCGTGCTCGGCGAGGACCTCTACCTGGGCGCCGACGGATTCGACCCACGGGGCGCGGATGAAGACGCCCTCGACGGGGCCGTCCTCGATGCCCGTGACGGCGACGCCGGCCTCGAAGGACTCGTTCTGCCGCCCGAAGGCGTTACGGCGGACGATCATGTCGATGCCGCCGAAGGTCTCCTGGCCCGAGCGCGGGTCGAGGATCTTGTCGGCGAGCATGATCAGCCCGGCGCAGGTGCCGTAGACCGGCATACCCGCGGCGATGCGCTCGCGGAGCGGCTCCATGAGGCCGAAGAGCACGGCCAGCTTGGAGATGGTGGTGGACTCACCACCGGGGATGACCAGGCCGTCGACCTCGGCGAGCTCCTCGGGGCGCCGGACCGGCCTGGCCACGGCGTCAGCCGAGGCCAGGGCGATCAGGTGCTCCCGTACGTCGCCCTGGAGGGCCAGGACACCAATGACGGGAGTGGGGTTCATCGGTGCTTACCAGCCCCGGTTGGCGTAGCGCTCGGACTCGGGGAGGGTGTCGCAGTTGATGCCGACCATGGCCTCGCCCAGGTTGCGGGAGGCGTCCGCGATGACCTTCGGGTCGTCGAAGAACGTGGTGGCCTTCACGATGGCGGCGGCACGCTTGGCCGGGTCGCCCGACTTGAAGATGCCGGAGCCGACGAAGACGCCCTCGGCACCGAGCTGGCGCATGAGCGCGGCGTCGGCGGGGGTGGCGACACCACCGGCGGAGAACAGCACGACCGGCAGCTTGCCGAGCTCGGCGACCTCCTTGACGAGCTCGTACGGGGCGCGCAGCTCCTTGGCGGCGGCGAACAGCTCGTTGTTGTCGTAGCCGCGCAGCCTGGCGATCTCGTTCTTGATCTGGCGCAGGTGGCGGACGGCCTCGACGACGTTGCCGGTGCCGGCCTCGCCCTTGGAGCGGATCATGGCCGCGCCCTCGGCGATGCGGCGGAGGGCCTCGCCCAGGTTGGTGGCACCACAGACGAAGGGGGTCGTGAAGGCCCACTTGTCGGAGTGGTTGACCTCGTCGGCCGGGGTCAGGACCTCGGACTCGTCGATGTAGTCGACGCCGAGGGACTGCAGGATCTGCGCCTCGACGAAGTGGCCGATGCGGGACTTGGCCATGACCGGGATGGAAACCGCGCCGATGATCTCTTCGATCATGTTCGGGTCGGACATGCGGGCCACGCCGCCGTCCTTGCGGATGTCCGCGGGGACCCGCTCCAGGGCCATGACGGCCACGGCGCCGGCGTCCTCGGCGATCTTCGCCTGCTCGGCGTTGACCACGTCCATGATCACGCCGCCCTTGAGCTGCTCGGCCATGCCGCGCTTGACGCGCGCGGTGCCGGTCTCGGGGGACTGGAAGGTGGTGGAAGGCGTGGTGGACACGGATACCTCACTCGTGACAACAGGGGTTGACGACAAGATGAGGAAACAGGCCACATGGGGTCCACATCAAGGGCCAATGTGGACCCGGTGGATCGTTTTCCCAGGTGACGCGGGCTCAGGCCGGGCGATCGGCAAGGGCCACGGGCGGCTCGTCGTCCATTTCGAAGGCCAGCGGGAAGGGTGCGTGGCCTGCGAGCCGGAACCAGCGCACCTTGCGGTGGCGGCGCAGGGCGCGGGCGGCCCGTACGGCGTCGTTGTGGAAGCGGCGCGCCATCGGCACCCGGCGCACGGCCTGGGCCAGCTCCCCCGCGGCCTCGGGGCCGCCGGGCGCCTCCCGTACGAGCTCCACCTGCTCGGGCTCGCCGAAGACGGCCCGCAGCGCCTGGCTGAGTTCGCTCTCGGCGACCTCCCGGTGGTCCTCCTCGGCCTGCCGGGCGGCGTGCGCGGCCTCGTACAGCACGATCGAGGCGGCGGGGTCGAGGACGCCGGAGGTGGCCAGCTCCTGGGTGACCGAGGCCCGGCGGAGCAGCTGGGCGTCCAGGGCGGCGCGGGCGGCGTCGATACGGGAGTGCAGCCGGTCGAGCCGTCCGGCGGTCCAGCTGAGATAGACGCCGATGAGGATCAGCGCGACAACGGTCCAGATCAGGGTTTCGGTCACGGGCGCACAGGCTACCGGGGCGGCGGGAGCACCCCTCCCCAAAGGTCACGGTCATGGGCGAACAGGACACGTGCGCGACGGCTGAGGCGGGGCCGCCCCGCCTCAGCCGAAGAGTGGGCGCGCCTACAGCCCCAGCCGTGCCCGCAGGCCGACCCGCTCGTCCGTGTCCACCGCCGCCGCGCCGTCCGTGACCGTCTCGTAGACGGCGAGGATGTCCGCGCCGACCGTGCTCCAGTCGAAGCGCCGGACGTGCGACGAGCCCCGGGCGCTCAGCTCCGCGCGCCGCGTCTCGTCGCCCAGGAGCCGGATCGCCGCCTCCGCGAGCGCGTCCGCGTCCTCGTTGGCGAAGAGCTCGCCCGCGCCGCCCTGGTCGAGGACCTGGGCGAAGGCGTCGAGGTCGGCGGCGAGCACCGGCGCGCCGGCCGACATCGCCTCGACGAGGATGATGCCGAAGCTCTCGCCGCCGGTGTTGGGTGCCACGTACACGTCGACGCTGCGCAGCAGCCGCGCCTTGTCCTCGTCGCTGATCATGCCGAGGAACTCCACCCGGGAGCGCATCTCGCGCGGCAGCGCGGCCACCGCCTCCTCCTCGTCGCCGCGGCCGGCGACCAGCAGCCGGGCCCCCGGACGCTCGGTGAGGATCCTGGGCAGGGCCCGCATGAGGACGGGCAGACCCTTGCGCGGTTCGTCGATCCGCCCGATGAAGCCGAGCGTCTCGCCCTGCCACTCCTTCTTCGGCTCGGCGCGGGCGAAGAAGTCCACGTCGACGCCGTTGGGGATGAGGACGGCGTCGCCGCCGAGGTGCTCGACGAGGGTCCGGCGCGCGTACTCGCTCACCGCGATCCGGGCGCTGATCTTCTCCAGGGCGGGCTGGAGGATCGGGTACGCGGCGATCATCGCCCGCGAGCGCGGGTTCGACGTGTGGAAGGTCGCGACGATCGGCCCCGAAGCCGCCCAGCAGGTGAGCAGCCCCAGCGAGGGCGACGTCGGCTCGTGGATGTGGACGACGTCGAAGGTGCCGTCGTGCAGCCAGCGGCGCACGCGGGCGGCGGAGAGGAAGCCGAAGCTGAGCCGCGCCACCGAGCCGTTGTACGACACGGCCACGGCGCGGCCCGCCGACACCACGTACGGCGGCAGCGGGGTCTCGTCGTCGGCGGGCGCGAGGACGGAGACCTCGTGCCCGAGCCGGATGAGGTGTTCGGCGAGGTCGCGGATGTGGAACTGGACGCCGCCCGGCACGTCCCAGGAGTACGGGCAGACGATCCCGATCCTCACGCGGTCCGCTCCCCTTCCCGGTCCGGGCCCTGCGGGCCCTCAGGGCGTTCGTCCAGGTCCGCGAGCCACAGTCGTTGCAGCATGTGCCAGTCCTCCGGGTGGTCCGCGATGCCGGCGGCGAAGGCGTCGGCCAGCGCCTGTGTCGTCACAGACGTCCGCTCGGCCCGCGTACCTGACTCCGGTACGTCGACGGGCGGGTGGATCCGCCCACGCATGACGGCCGTGTCGTCGTACCAGAGCGTCACCGGCAGCAGCAGCGCGCCCGTCTGCTGCGCGAGGATCGCCGGGCCGGCCGGCATCCGTGCCGTGTCGCCGAAGAACGTGACCTCGATGCCGGACGCCGACAGGTCGCGGTCGGCGACCAGGCAGACCAGGCCGCCGGCCCGCAGCCGCCGCGCGAGCGTCCCGAAGGCGGACCCCCCGGTGTGCGGGAGGACCTCCATGCCGAGGGACTCGCGGTAGGCGACGAAGCGGTCGTACAGGGTCTCCGGCTTGAGCCGCTCCGCGACCGTCGTGAACGGCAGGCCGAGCGCGCGGGTCACCCACACACCCGCGAGGTCCCAGTTGGCCAGGTGCGGCAGCGCGATGATGACGCCCCGCCCGGCGGCGACACCTTCGAGCAGGTAGTGGGCGCCCTTGATGTCGACGTCGCTCTCGACCCGCTCCTTGCTCCAGGTCGGCAGCCGGAAGGACTCCATCCAGTACCGCATGTACGAGCGCATGCCGGCCTTCGACAGCTCGGCGAGGCGCTCGGGCGTGGCGTCCGGCACCACGCGCGCGAGGTTGGACTCCAGGCGCAGGACGCTCTTGCCGCGCCGCTTCCAGGCGAAGTCGGCGATCCGCCGGCCGAGGCCGGTCGCCACCGGCTCCGGCAGCTTCTTCACGGTCGACCAGCCGAGGCCGTACAGCCCGTCGGTCAGCTTGTCCTTCAGTGCGCTCACGACGCCGCCTCGCTCCCCCTGGCCGCGGCGTCCGCCTCGGCCGACTCCCGTCGTACCGTCACCACGCGCTGTCCCAGCGTCACCGCGCTGCCGACCGCCACGATCCACAGGGCGATCGGGAGCAGCACCTGGACGCCGGGCACGCCGAAGGCGTGCAGTCCGGCGAGACCGGCGGCGACCAGCGAGATGACGAGGCGCTCGGCGCGCTCGATGAGACCGTTCACCGCTACCGGCAGGCCAATCGATTCGCCACGGGCCTTGGTGTACGAGACGACCTGGCCGCTCGCGAGGCAGAAGATGGCGACGGCGCACAGCACGTTGTCGTCGCCCGTGCCCGCGTACCAGAGCGCGAAGCCGCCGAAGATGGCGCCGTCCGCGACCCGGTCGAGCGTCGAGTCGAGGAACGCCCCCCAACGGCTGGAGATCCCCGCCTGCCGGGCCATGTTGCCGTCGACGAGGTCGGAGAAGACGAAGAGGGTGATGACGATCGTGCCCCAGAAGAACTCTCCCCGGGGGAAGAAGACCAGCGCACCGGCCATCACTCCCGCCGTGCCGATGAGCGTGACCGCGTCGGGGCTGACGCCCCGGCGGAGCAGAAACGCGGCGAACGGTGTGAGGACACGCGTAAAAAAGGCACGCGCGTACTTGTTCAGCATGGCCTTCCCGAGGTTCGGTGGGCCGCGCGGCCCCTATGACCACCGGCTCACCCATCGTAGCCACGCGCGCGCCGTCGACGCGGCGGGCACCCGTCCCCGCCGCGTCGACGTCCCCTCGCGGGTCCGTGCGTGTACGACGTATGGACGCTTCCCGAAGCCGGTGCAAAGCTCGAAGGACCACCGCGGGCACGCGCAGGAGCCGCACCGCGACACGCCACTCCCCCGCGCCCGCGTCCCGCCGCACCGTGCGAGCAGTCGGGAGGAACACATCATGGGTGACAAGGCGAACACGGCCGCCGGAGCCGCCGGCAGGGCTTTGACGGCCGACCGGCCCGCGTCCGTACGGAACGTGGTGCTGGTCGGCCACAGTGGATCGGGCAAGACGACCCTCGTCGAGGCGCTCGCCCAGGCCGCCGGGGCGGTCAACCGGGCGGGGCGCGTCGAGGACGGCGGGACGGTCTCCGACTACGACGAGATCGAGCACCGCCAGCATCGCTCCGTACAGCTCTCCCTCGTCCCGGTCGGCTGGGACGGGTTCAAGATCAATCTCCTCGACACACCCGGGTACGCCGACTTCGTCGGGGAGCTGAGGGCCGGTCTGCGGGCGGCGGACGCGGCCCTCTTCGTCGTCTCGGCCGCGCAGGAGGCCGATGCCGTCGCCGCCTCCACCCGCATGGTCTGGGAGGAGTGCGCCGCCGTCGGCATGCCCCGCGCCATCGTCGTCACCCACCTCGACACCGCCCGCACCGACTTCACCGAGCTCACCGCCGTCTGCGCCGACCTCTTCGGGCGCGACGACCCGGACGCCGTCCTCCCCCTCTATCTGCCGGTGCGCGGCACCGAGGGCGCCGACGGGCACGCGCCCGCCACGGGACTCGTCGGTCTGCTCTCGGAGCGGATCCTCGACTACTCGACGGGCGTACGACGCGAGGAGGAGCCCGACGAGGGCCAGCGGGAGCTGATCGCGGAGGCCCGCGCCCGGCTCATCGAGGGGATCATCGCGGAGAGCGAGGACGAGACCCTCATGGACCGCTATCTCGGCGGCGAGGAGATCGACGTGAAGACGCTCGTCGACGACCTGGAGAAGGCCGTCGCCCGGGGCGGCTTCCACCCGGTCCTCGCGGCCGCCCCCGCCGTCGACGGCGGGACGCAGGGCCTCGGCACCCTCGAACTCCTGGAGCTGATCACCGGCGGCTTCCCCTCCCCCCTGGAGCACGAGCCGCCCGCCGTCACCACGCCCGACGGGCAGCCCCGGCCACCGGTCACCTGCGACCCCGACGGCCCGCTGGTCGCCGAGGTCGTCAAGACCGCCGCCGACCCGTACGTCGGCCGGATCTCCCTGGTGCGGGTCTTCTCCGGGACGCTGCGACCCGACGAGACGGTGCACGTCTCCGGCCACGGCCTGGCCGACCGGGGCCACGAGGACCACGACGTCGACGAGCGGATCGGGGGACTCACTTCTCCCTTCGGCAAGCAGCAGCGGCCCATGGCGCACTGCATCGCCGGGGACCTCGCCTGTGTCGCCCGGCTGGGCCGCGCCGAGACCGGCGACACGATCTCCGCGAAGGACGACCCGCTCCTGATGGAGCCGTGGAGCATGCCGGAGCCCCTGCTGCCGCTCGCCGTCGAGGCGCACGGCAAGGCCGACGAGGACAAGCTCTCGCAGGGCCTGGCCCGGCTGGTCGCCGAGGACCCGACCATGCGCCTCGAACAGAACCAGGACACCCGCCAGGTGGTGCTGTGGTGCCTGGGCGAGGCCCACCAGGACGTCGTCCTGGAACGGCTCCAGGGACGGTACGGGGTCCGGGTGGACGCCGTACCATACAAGGTGTCGCTGCGCGAGACCTTCGGCGGCGCGTCGGCCGGCCGGGGCCGGCACGTCAAGCAGTCCGGCGGCCACGGCCAGTTCGCGATCTGCGAGCTCGACGTGGAGCCGCTGCCGGCGGGCAGCGGCATCGAGTTCGTCGACAAGGTGGTCGGCGGAGCGGTCCCGCGCCAGTTCATCGCCTCCGTCGAGAAGGGGGTGCGGGCCCAGGCCGCCCGGGGCGTCGCCGCCGGCTACCCGCTCGTCGACGTCCGGATCACCCTGCGGGACGGCAAGGCCCACTCGGTCGACTCCTCCGACGCCGCCTTCCAGACGGCCGGGGCGCTCGCGCTGCGCGAGGCGGCCGCCGACGTCGCCGTGCATCTCCTGGAGCCGGTCGCCGAGGTCCAGGTCCTCGTCCCCGACGAGTACGTCGGCCCTGTCATGAGCGATCTGTCGGGGCGGCGCGGCCGGGTCGTCGGCACCGAGCAGGCGGGGCCGGGACGGACGCTGGTCAGGGCCGAGGTTCCGGAGATCGAGATCGGCCGGTACGCGATCGACCTTCGCTCCGTCTCGCACGGCACGGGCCGCTTCGACCGCGCGTACGCCCGGCACGAACCGATGCCCCCGCACCTCGCGGACAGGATCCGCGGCGAGGCCGAAAAGGGTTCCTGACACTCGCAGTTGACGGGGCGAGAGCCGCTGCCGCCCGGCCGGCACCGAACCGGCGGGCGGCATTCGGCCGGGACCGTGCGCTCCGGTGACGCATCAGCCGCTACCCGGTTACGCTGTGGTGCCCAGCTCAGAAGGTGTGCGGGGCGCGGCAGTTGGGAACAGCCCGCACAGGTACTCGCGGCGATGGGGGCGGCAGTGGCTTTCGACGGATTCGGACCCGGGGCACAGGTTCCCCTCCAGGGGTCGGACGGACGCACGGCGGCGACCCATGCCCTCGCCTCCGTCGCGTACCGCGACAGCCCGGTCGAGGTGATCCTGGACGCCGACAACGACCTGCACAAGTCGACGGTCAAGGAAGGGAGATGGAACAAGCTCTTCCACCCCGACCTCGGCGAGGCCTTCTCCCGCGCGGTCCAGGTACGCATGCTCGGCGGCGGCCGCAAGGCCCTCATCCAGTCCTTCGGCGCGGAGCCCCAGCCGGTCGTCGAGCACTGCCTCGCCGCCTCCCGGATCCGCAGGCAGCGCGACAGCAGGCTGACCCTGGTCACGTTCTTCTGCGGCGTCCTCTTCCTGCCCGGTCTGCTCCTCTGGCTCGGCGTCATCCAGCTCCGCAGGATCGCCGCGGGCTCCGCGAACAAGCGCACCAGCGCCGTCGGCACCGCACTCCTCGTCGCCGCCGGCCTGTTCGCCCTGCTCGTGCTGATCAAGCTGCCCTTCGACGGGATCCTGCCGAACTACCTGCGCGCCATGATCGTGGCTCCGGTCGTCGGCTGGTTCCTCGCGCGCCAGATCTGCGAGAAGACCGCGGTCGCCCTGCGCGAGCAGTGGACCTCCCTGCTCAGCGGCGGCGGCGCCGGTCCGAAGATCCCCGAGGCCGTGCCGCAGGATCCGGGCGAGAAGGCCGCCGAGGCCCTCCGGCTGAACCTGGAGAAGCTCTCCGCCGAGCAGCAGTCCAACATCGTCTTCTACGCGGGCACGAAGGGCATCCTCGGCATGGGCACCCGCTGGGGCAGCTGGACCCTCGCCGAGGAGCTCGTCCCGCAGCCCGGCCGGGAGATCCACGACTTCCGCGCCTGGGACGTCATACGGAAGATCCACGACCAGCTCGCGCTGCTGGAGCGCGGCTCCCTCAAGACGGGCTTCCCCAAGCCGACCGTCAAGCACTGGGTCGTCTCCCCGGTCGGCGAGGGCGCTGACGAGGTCAGCCGCCCCGAGGGCGACAGCATCGTCCACTACCAGGTGAAGCCGCACGAGATACAGCGCATCTGCAACGACCAGCAGTTCGGCGCCGGCAACCGCCACTACCTCGGCGTGCAGTTCATCCTGTGGGACGGAAACCTCGTCCTCACGATGCTGGTCACCGTCACCTCGCTCCACCACACGCTCCGGGTCGAGGTCACCGGCCACGCCCTGGGGCCCGTGCACTCCCTCTTCACGACGAAGCCCAAGGCGAAGACCAAGGAGGTCTCGAAGGCCGTCCGCTTCTGGGAGACGAGGGAGATCCAGCAGCCGCTGATGGAGACGGACGAGGTGGTCCGGCTCGCGGTCCGCGCCCCGCTCTCCTGGTACCCGCCGCTCCTGGACTTCCTCGGCGGCAAGCTCGTCCTGCCCGAGCCCTTCGGCCTGCGTCACGCCTGGGCGGGCCCGCTCTGGAAGAACCGCTTCATGGCCGACGACGCGATCCGCATGGCGACGCCGGTGCTGCGGGCCGTCCACGCCGCGACCGTCAAGATGCTCGACGACCACGGTGTGGACACGGAGCGCTTCACCAACCGCTCGATGTTCCTCGGCGGAGCCGTCCAGGACCCGGGCCCGAGGAAGGCCGACGCCTACGACGCCTGACGGGACGAACGGGAAAAGGCCCGGGCCACTCGGCCCGGGCCTTTCGCGCGCGTACGAATCAACACGCGTACGAATCGCCCCGCGTACGGATCAGATGGTGGCCGGCCAGGCGTCGGCGAGCATCTTCCGGGTGTCGGCGAGCAGCTGCGGAAGCACCTTGGTGTGCCCGACGACCGGCATGAAGTTGGTGTCGCCGCCCCAGCGCGGCACCACGTGCTGGTGCAGGTGCGCGGCGATCCCCGCGCCGGCGACGGCGCCCTGGTTCATGCCGATGTTGAAGCCGTGCGCACCCGACGCCGTCCGCAGCGCGACCATCGCGCGCTTGGTGAGGTCGGCGAGCTCCGCCGTCTCCGCCACGTCCAGGTCCGTGTAGTCGGCGACGTGCCGGTAGGGGACGACCATGAGGTGTCCGCCGTTGTACGGGTACAGGTTGAGGACCGCGTACACGCTCTCGCCGCGGGCGATCACCAGACCGTCCTCGTCGGACTTCGCCGGAATCGAGCAGAACGGACAGCCGTCGTCGGCCCCCGGCCCGGTCGGCTTGTTCTCGCCCTGGATGTACGCCATCCGGTGAGGCGTCCACAGGCGCTGGAACGCGTCCCGCGTCCCGACTCCGATCTGCTGCTCCGGCTCAGTCGTCATGCTGTGCAGCATATTGCGTCGCCCGTTCGGAACGTGTCGCCGGGGCGGAAGATCCATGCAGACGCCATGCTGATCCGATGATCGACAGGCCACCGAAACCGCCCCGCCAGGAACGCTGGGACCGCCGCATGGAGACCCCGCTCGCCGTGGCCTCGCTCGCCTATCTGACGGGCTACGCGGTCCGGGTCCTCGGCCACCACGGTCTCGCCCAGGTCTGGCTCGACCTGTGCCTCGCCGTCACCCTGGCCGCCTGGGCGGTCTTCATCGCGGACTACGCGGTACGGCTCCGCCTCAGCGGCCTCGGCCCGCTGCGCTTCGTCCGCACCCACCTCCTCGACACGGTGGTCCTGATGCTGCCCCTGCTGCGGCCGGTGCGGATGGTCACCATCTACGACCGGGTGCAGCGCCGCCAGGAGAAGCCGCGGCTCAGCCTCTACGCGCGCGTGATGGTCTACGCCGGCCTCACCACGACCCTGCTGGGCTTCGCGGGAGCGCTCACCGTCTACCAGTACGAGGTGGATGCCCCGGGCGCCACGATCCGCACCTTCGGCGACGCGGTGTGGTGGGCCTGCGCCACGCTCGCCACGGTGGGGTACGGGGACGTCACCCCGGTGACCACGGGCGGCCGGGTGACGGCGGTGGGCGTGATGGCCTGCGGGCTCGCGCTGCTCGGCGCGGTGACGGGTTCGTTCTCGTCCTGGCTGATCCAGGCGTTCACGCGGGAGGACGAGAAGAGGCCCCCGGGGGAATCCCCGGGGGCCTGATCACGCGTGCGGCCGTCAGACCTGGACGCGGTCCTCGACGATCTTGGCGATCTTGGCGATGGCCTCGTCGACGGGGATGCCGTTCTCCTGCGAACCGTCGCGGTAGCGGAAGGAGACGGCGCCGGCGGCCATGTCGTCGTCACCCGCGATGATCATGAACGGGACCTTCTGCTTCTGCGCGTTCCGGATCTTCTTCTGCATCCGGTCCGAGGACGAGTCGACGTCCACGCGCAGGCCCTGCTTCTTCGCCTTGGCGGCGAACTCGTGCAGGTAGTCGACGTGCGCGTCGCCGATCGGGATACCGGTCGCCTGCACCGGCGCCAGCCACGGCGGCATCGCACCCGCGTAGTGCTCCAGGAGCACCGCGAAGAAACGCTCGATGGAACCGAAGAGCGCGCGGTGGATCATGACCGGGCGCTGCTTGGTGCCGTCCGGGGAGGTGTACTCCAGGTCGAAGCGCTCCGGCAGGTTGAAGTCGAGCTGCACGGTCGACATCTGCCAGGTACGGCCGATGGCGTCCCGCGCCTGCACCGAGATCTTCGGGCCGTAGAACGCGGCGCCGCCCGGGTCGGGGGTCAGCGGGAGGCCCTGCTTCTCGGCGACCTGCTGGAGGACCGCGGTGGCCTCCTCCCACGCCTCGTCCGAGCCGACGAACTTCTCCGGGTCCTTGGTGGACAGCTCCAGGTAGAAGTCGTTCAGGCCGTAGTCGCGGAGCAGGTTGAGGACGAAGGTGAGGGTCTTGTCCAGCTCCTCCGCCATCTGCTCGCGGGTGCAGTAGATGTGCGCGTCGTCCTGGGTGAAGCCGCGCGCCCGGGTCAGACCGTGGACGACGCCGGACTTCTCGTACCGGTACACGGTGCCGAACTCGAACAGGCGCAGCGGCAGCTCACGGTAGGAGCGCCCGCGCGCGTCGAAGATCAGGTTGTGCATCGGGCAGTTCATGGGCTTGAGGTAGTAGTCCACGCCCTCGTCGAGCTGCATGGGCGGGTACATGCCCTCGGCGTACCAGTCCAGGTGGCCCGACTTCTCGAACAGCTTGCCCTTGGTGGCGTGCGGCGAGTAGACGAACTCGTAGCCCTCCTCCTCGTGGCGCTTGCGCGAGTAGTCCTCCATGACCCGGCGGATGATGCCGCCCTTGGGGTGGAAGACCGCGAGGCCGGAGCCGATCTCGTCCGGGACGGAGAAGAGGTCGAGCTCGTTGCCGAGCTTGCGGTGGTCGCGCTTCTCGGCCTCGGCCAGGAAGTCGAGGTGGGCCTTCAGCTCGTCCTTCGACGGCCAGGCGGTGCCGTAGATGCGCTGGAGCATCGGGTTCTTCTCGCTGCCGCGCCAGTAGGCGGCCGCGTTGCGCATGAGCTTGAACGCCGGGATGTTCCGGGTGGTCGGCAGGTGCGGACCGCGGCAGAGGTCCTTCCAGCACAGCTCGCCGGTCTTGGCGTCGAGGTTGTCGTAGATGCTCAGCTCGGCGCCGCCCACCTCGACGTCGGCCCCGTCGTCGGTGGACGCGGAGCCCTTGATGCCGATGAGCTCCAGCTTGTACGGCTCGTCGGCGAGCTCCTCGCGGGCGGCCTCGTCGGTCACCACGCGGCGGGAGAAGCGCTGGCCGCGCTTCTGGATCTCCTGCATCTTCTTCTCGATGACCTTGAGGTCCTCGGGAGTGAAGGGCTTTTCGACGTCGAAGTCGTAGTAGAAGCCGTCCCGGACCGGCGGGCCGATGCCCAGCTTGGCCTCGGGAAAGAGCTCCTGCACGGCCTGGGCCATGACGTGCGCGGTGGAGTGGCGCAGGATGTCGAGACCGTCCGGGGACGAGATCTCGACGCCCTCGACGACATCGCCCTCGGCGAGCTCGTACGAGAGGTCCTTCAGCTCGCCGGCGACGCGGGCGGCGATGACGGTGCGGTCGTCGGCGAAGAGGGCACCGGCGGTGGTGCCCGCGCTCACCGCCCTCTCCTCTGCTTCCGAGGCGGACTGGACGGTCACACGGACTTCAGACACTGGTGTTCTTCTTCCTTTGGGGCGCAGGCAGGCACGAGGTGCCGGCGCCGACGGTGCGCGACAGAGACGAGGTGCCGCATCACGCCGATCCTACCGAGCCGACCGGCCCGCCCGCGCACCCGTTTCTCCCGCCCCGCGCCCCGCCTTCGCCCCACCCGTCACGCCTCGTCCGGGCCGCACGCCTCCTCGAAGAAGTCGAGGTTCTCGTGGAGCGACTTCATCAGCCGGTCCCGCTCCGCCTCGTCGACCTGGACGGGGACGACCCCGGAGGCGTCGGTCAGGCGCCGGAAACCGCCCCTGCTCTCCAGGCGGCCCACGACGCTGATCGGCAGCCCGACGAGATGGGCGTGGACGGCGGTGCGGTACGCCTCTTCCCCGAGGGTGACACGGACGTGCGGGACCTCCGCCCCGCCGAGCACCCGCAGCCGGACGGTGCCGTCGCCGCGCGCCCCCGAGCGGCGCATGCGGACGACTGCCCCGGTGATGCGTACCGGCACGGACGGCTCGTCGGTCAGATAGCGGGCGCTCGCCTCGCGCAGGGCGGGCAGGTCGCCGGGCGAGAACTCGACGGGTTCGGGGCGGGCGGCGCACCCCTCGGGGGCTCCGGCGGCCGGAGCCCATTCGAGGGCGACCCGGGCCCCTTCCGTGCCCCGGACCAGGGCGACGAGGGCCTCGGTGAGCTCGCGGCTGACGCCCGCCTCGACGGCGGCGTCGAAGGCCTCCATGCCGCCGGTGGCCCGCTGGTAGTCGGTGGCCTCCCGGGCCGCGTAGAGCGCGTGGTAGAGCCGGACGGCGATGGGGCGGCCCGGTTCGACCGGCAGGAAGGCGGTCAGGCCGCGTCCGCCGGGGGCGGCGCCCACGACGACGGTCTCCAGGGAGGCCTGGGCGGGCCGGCGGTGGCGGGCGCCGTGGTAGCCGGCCCGTCCGCGTACGGCGAGGGCGCCCGCGAGGAGCAGCTGGCGGGCCGCCGACCTGAGCTGTTCCTGCACGGTCCACGGGACCGTGCCGGCCGGGCCCGGCGGTACGTCGCGCCACCAGCGGATCTCGTCGCTGGGGACGGAGAGGCCGGTGAGGACCTCGCGCGCGGAGGGCGTGCCGCTGTGGGCGAGGGCGGCGAGCGCCTCGCCGAGGAGGTCCTCGCAGTCGGGGAAGGCCCGGCTCTCGGGGACGAGCAGGCTCGTGCCGCCGCTTCCCGTGCCGCCGCCCGGGCCGCCGGGCGGGGTCCAGCGGCTGTAGCGCCCGGCCGCCCCGCCGCGCCGCCGCCAGCCGTGGCGGGCGAGGAGGGCGCCGAGGACGCGCGGGTCGACCCGCCCGGGGTCGGGCGGGCCCTGTGTGTCGGCCCAGGGTCCCGCGGGCGGTGCGGGGATCCCGGTCCAGGGCCCGGGGGTGTCGCCGGGCGCCGGATGGGGCCGGTAGGGCGGCGGTACGGAGCCGGAACCGCGCCCGCCGCCGTCACCACCGGCTCCGTACCCGCCGTCCGGGTCGTCGATCGGTCGGTGCATCAAGGTCTCCCTCCCACGCCGACCCGGGTCATGATCTCGCAGAGCGCCCGGTCGTCGAAGATCCGCGCCGTCGGGATGCGCACCGTGGTCCGGCGGCGTCCCGTGACCGGGTGTCCGGCCAGGTTGATCCAGTAGCAGCAGTGCCGCAGGTCGAGCCGGTCGTGGCTCGCCCTCAGCCAGTCCTCCTGCGTCCTCGGGACGATCATCACGACCAGGATCTTGTGCACGGACACGGGCGTCCGGGCGAGCTTCACCAGATGGTCGTTGTCGAGCGTGAACGAGAAGGAGTTCCCCGGCGGGTGCGGCGGTATCTGGTAGGTGCACTTGAGCTGCACCTTGATGGTCACTTCGTCGTCGACGGTGTGCGCGGGAGAGCCGTGGCTGACGTGCCAGTCGATGCCGTTGTCCGGAAAGGGCTGGGACAGCGAACAGCCGGCCGCCGCGGCGACCGCGTGGAGGTAGCCCACCTGGAGGGTCTCCATGCAGGCGGTGGTGGCGAGTGAGCCGCGCGTCGATGCTGCCCGCTGAGGCGGCAGCCCTCCCGACTCGGGCTGGGCGAGCGCCATGTCGATTTCCTTCCCCGTCCCTGGTGTTGTGACCGGTCCGCGTACGGCGCAAACAGTGCGGGTATCACCGTTTCGGGCAGGGGGTTGGCCATCTGCCGCTGGGGTGCGAGGAGTTCGGGGATGACGACGCACTGGTACGAAGGGCCCATGGCCGCTTTCGACACGGAGACCACGGGAGTCGACGTCGAGGAGGACCGGATCGTCTCGGCCGCCCTCGTCGTGCAGGACACGGCCGGGGCGCGCCCGCGGGTGACGCGCTGGCTGGTCAATCCGGGCATACCCGTACCGGAGGGGGCCACGGCCGTACACGGACTGACGGACGATCACCTTCAGCGGAACGGCCGGTGGCCGGCTCCGGTGATGGAGGAGCTGGCACGGGCGCTCGCCGAGCAGATCACCTCGGGGCGGCCGCTCGTGGTCATGAACGCACCGTTCGACCTGACGATCCTGGACCGGGAGCTGCGCCGGCACCGGGCGTCGTCGCTGGGGACCTACCTGGCGAGTTCGCCGCTGTGCGTGCTCGACCCGCGGGTCCTGGACAAGCATCTGGACCGCTACCGCAAGGGCCGCCGCACGCTCACCGACCTCTGCGCGCACTACGAGGTGGAGCTGGCCGGGGCGCACGACGCGGCGGCGGACGCGACCGCGTCGATGGACCTCGTACGGGCGCTGGCGCGGCGTTTCTCGTCCCGTCTCGAGCGGCTGTCCCCGGCGGAGCTGCACACGCTCCAGGCGGTGTGGCACGCGGCCCAGGCGCGCGGGCTCCAGGCGTGGTTCACGCGGCAGGGGACACCGGAGACGGTGGACCCGGCCTGGCCGCTGCGACCGGAACTGCGCACGGCGGCCTGACGGATGAGGCCACGGAATGACAAAAGCCGGTCCGTCTTTCGACGGACCGGCTTTTCCCGGTGGGCGATACTGGGATCGAACCAGTGACCCCTTCGGTGTGAACGAAGTGCTCTCCCGCTGAGCTAATCGCCCGGGAACGGGTTGAACCATACAGGCCCGTACGGGTTTCGTTCAAACCGCCCACCCGTCACCCGACCACCGCCCCTCATCGACGCTCTTCGAGCGGCCCCTTCATATGGGCGGCGAGTCCACGCCGTCCGCCCCGCATCATCAGGGCGTGATTGGCCCGGAAGACGGGTCGTCCCGGGACGGCGAGGACCCGCAGGAGCCGGGCGCGGACCTCCACTTCCTGCTCGTACACGGCGCGGGTGCCGGCCCCTTCCGCCACGAGAGTCCAGCGGGCCCACCCCTCCAGGTCCCCGCCGAGGCCGACCTCCAGGATCCGGGCGGCGGGGTCGCGGCGCAGGGAGCGGGCGGTGACGACGATCTCGTACGGGAGGAGGGAGCGGAAGCGGGCGGTGCCGGTGGTGTCGTCGACGGGGACGACCTCGCGGACCTGGGGCCACCAGCGGGGGTACTCCTCGGCACGTTCGAGTACGGCGTAGACGGCGTCGGGCGGGGCGGCGAGCCGCCAGACGCTCCGGAAGCGGTACCGGCACCAGTCCATGCCCCCAGTCTGGGGTACTCAGGCCGGAATCTGAGTACGGTGACGCATTCCCGTCGCGTGTGGCCGGGGCCACACTCCGGTCATGGACACTTCCCTGCCGCCCGCGGACGAGCTGGTGCTCGTCGACCGCGAGCTGGCGCAACTCGAAGCGCGCCGGACCCAGTTGCTGGCCCGCCGGGCCTGGCTGATCCGCGCGCTGTACTCGCCGGTCCCGGCGGCCCCGGTGGCGGCGCCGTGGCCGGGGGGCAGGGCGGTCGCGGACTCGACCCCGCGGAGCGCGCAGAACGTGCTGCTGACGCTCGGCGGGACGCTCCTGACGATCGCCGCGGTCGCCTTCACCCTGGTGAGCTGGGGCTCGATGGGGATCGGCGGCCGCGCGGCGGTGCTGCTCGTGGTGACCTCGGCGGCCCTGGCCGCGCCGGTGGCGCTGCTGCGGAAGGGGCTGGTCTCGACGGCCGAGTCGGTGGCGGCGCTGGGCCTCGTCCTGATGGTCCTCGACGCGTACGCGCTGCACCGGGTGGCGCTGGCGGAGACGGACGGCCTGGGCTACACGGCGGTGGCGTCCGCGGTCCTCGCGGGCGCGTGGACGGCGTACGGCTCGGCGCTGCCCCGGCTGCGGATCCCGCTGCCGGTGGCCGTCGTCGCGGCCCAGCTGCCGCTGCCGCTGGGCGTGCTCGCGGCCGGGGGCGGGCCGACGGCCTTCGCCTGGGCGGCGCTGGTCACGGTCGCGGCGGACGTGGCGGTGGCGCTGTGGACCCGCCCGACGGCGGTCCGGATCACGGCGGTCGCCGGGGCGACGGCGCTGGGCGGCTGGTCGCTCCTGACGGGTGCGTGGCTCTCCCTGTCCGCGCCGTGGAGCGGCGCTCCGCTCATCCTGGCGAGCGCGGCACTGACGCTGTACGTGGCCTGGCGCCGGCCTCCGCTCGCGGCGGCGGCCTCGGCGCTCGCGGGTCTGTCGGCGGTGGCGGCCCTCGGCGGCCTCCTCCGGGCGGCGCTCCCGGCGGACTGGACGGTCCCGGGGTACGTGCTGTGCGGCCTCGCCCTGGCGTCGCTGTGGCGCGCGGGCGGGCCGCTCCTCGGCGCGGACTCCGGGACGGCGCCCGGGGCGGACGCCGGCACGGCCGACGCCGCCACGACCGGCGCGGGCACGACCGGCGCGGGCACGACGACCGGCGCGGGGGCCACGGTCCGGCCGGCCACGCCCGCGTGGCTGCCGCCTGGCGTCCGGCTCGGGCTCGCCGGCGCCGGTGCCGGGGTCATGGCGCTCGGCGCGCTGTGGGCGCTGCCGCCCGCGGCCGTGGGGCTGCTGGGCCCGTTGGCCCGGACGACGGAGGTGTGGTCCGGCGAGCACGCCGAGCGTGCCCTGACCTCGTACCCCGCGACCGCCGGCCTGGTCCTCCTGGTGGCCGCCGCCGCGCTCGCGGCAGTCCCCCGGCTCTGGGCCCGCTGCGGCGCGCTCGCGGTGGTCTGGGCGCTGCTCACGGCCCTGCCCGTCGCCCTGGACCTGCCGTACGCGGCGACGCTCGTCCTCCAGCTCCTCACGACGGCGGCCACCCTCTGGATCGCCGTCCGCCCCGGCCCGCTCCTGCGCGGCCTGCGGCGCGCCGAGGCACCGGTCACGACGGCCCTGCCGCCGGTTCCCGGCCCCGGGACTCCCTGGGGCACCTGGGCACCCCTGCGGCCCCAGGCGCGGGTGACCGTCCTGGAGCCCCGTACCGCGCTCGGCTGGTGCGCGTACGCCGGCGGACTCGCGTCCGCCGTGAGCACGGTCGCGTCGGCGCTGGACGTCCGTGGGGCCACCTTCGTCTCGCTGGGGGTGCTGCTCGGCCTCTTCGCGGGCGTCGCCGTGCTCGGGGAGGGCGCGCGCCGGGTGGTCTCCGCCTGCGTCGCCGTCCTCACGGCGACGGGGCTCGTCCTGGCGGTGGCGGCCACGGCCGGGTTCGAGGACCACTGGACGGCCCTGGCGCTGCTCCTGGTCCCGGCGGCCACCGCGGCGCTCGCCGCCCGGACGCGTACGGGCCCGGTGACCCTGGCGGTCGAGATCACCGGCGCCTCCGTGGGGCTGCTCGCCCTGGGGGTCGCCACGTCCCGGCCCGCGTTCCTCGCGCTCGCGCTGGCCGCCGGCGGGGTGATCGCGGCGGCGACGGCGGTCCGGCCGGAGCGGCGGCGGTTCGGCTCGTGGACGGCGGCGGCCCTGTTCCTGCTCGCCACCTGGGTCCGGCTCGCGGTCTCGGATGTGACGACCCCGGAGGCGTACACGCTGCCGGTGACCGTGCCCGCGCTGGTCGTCGGGTTCCTGCGGCGGCGCCGGGACCCGGAGGCCTCGTCCTGGACGGCGTACGGCCCCGGTCTCGCGGCGACCCTGCTGCCGAGCCTCGTCGCGGCCTGGGTGGACCCGGACTGGATGCGCCCGCTGCTCCTGGGGGTCGCTGCGCTCGTCGTGACGCTCCTCGGCGCGCGGTTCCGGCTCCAGGCGCTGCTCGTGCTCGGCGGTGGGGTGCTGGCCCTGGACGGGCTGCACGAGCTGGCCCCGTACGTCGTGCAGGCGGTAGGTGCACTGCCGCGCTGGCTGCCGCCGGCCCTGGCCGGGCTCCTGCTGCTCGCGGTGGGCGCCACGTACGAGCAGCGGCTGCGGGATGCCCGGCGGTTGCGGGAGCGGCTGGCGCGGATGCGGTGACGCACCACCGACGAACGCCGAAGGCCCGGAGACGGTGTTCCGTCTCCGGGCCTTCGGGCCGGGTGGTGGGCGATACTGGGTTCGAACCAGTGACCCCTTCGGTGTGAACGAAGTGCTCTCCCACTGAGCTAATCGCCCGGGCGCACCGCAAACATTACCCCATGTCAGCGGGGCTCCCGAACCGCCTGAGGGTCACTCGTCGATCTTCCACGGCATGACGATGCCGAACTTCCAGAGGTAGACGCCGAGCAGGGCGCCGATGATCACCAGGCCGACGGTGGTGAGGATGATGTTCCTGCGACGGACCTTGGGATCGAGGGCGCGCTGGGCGGCCTCGGTGACCTTCCGCTTGGTCCAGCGGAGCACGAGCTGTGCCCAGACGAACTCGGTCGCCCAGATCGCCATGCCGCCGAAGATGACCAGCCAGCCGGGTCCGGGCAGCGGCAGCATCACGACGCCCGCGCCGACCACGGCCAGTCCCACGATGAAGACGCCGACCTGCCAGCTCAGATGCAGGCCTCGTCGGGACTTGATGAACTCCGGTGCGCGGGATCCCAATTCGGCTTCCTGGCCGGCTGCGGAATCCCCTGTGCGCTCGTCACTCTCCGCATTCATACCCCCCAACTTACCGGACGCGAGGGGCCTACCGGTATGGCGGTATTACTCGTGGTTACATACCGCCATCCGAGCTACCTGAACGATCACAAAACCGACAGAGGGGTTTACAACGGCACTGGAGGTGGCATGTCGATTTCGCCGACGTGCGAATCCCCGAGCGCACACTGAGCGAAAGGCCCTGGCGCTTATGAACACCACGGTCAGCTGCGAGCTGCACCTGCGCCTCGTTGTGTCGAGCGAGTCCTCACTGCCTGTACCCGCGGGCCTGCGGTATGACACGGCCGATCCGTATGCCGTGCACGCCACCTTCCACACCGGAGCCGAAGAGACGGTCGAGTGGGTCTTCGCCCGCGACCTTCTCGCCGAGGGGCTGCACCGGCCCACCGGCACGGGCGACGTCCGCGTCTGGCCATCCCGTAGTCACGGCCAGGGAGTCGTCTGCATCGCGTTGAGCTCACCCGAGGGAGAAGCCCTGCTCGAGGCCCCGGCGAGGGCCCTGGAGTCGTTCCTGAAGCGGACCGACGCCGCCGTGCCACCGGGCACCGAGCACCGGCACTTCGATCTCGATACGGAGCTCTCCCACATCCTGGCGGACAGCTGAGCCAGGCCGAGAGCCGCACGGCGCCGTCCGACTCGGGGCGACGGCGCCGCGTGGGCAGTCACATAGGCACGACGACGGCGTTCCCCACCGCGCAGCCGGCGCGGTGGTGGGCGCCGTTGTCCCTTTCCCGGCCGCGCTAGAGTCAGCGCCATTCCGCGGGCGCCCGCCCGCGGCCGGCCAGGGAGCGAATCGTGCTGATCCCCCACGACACCCGGATCGCCCTCGACACCGTCGTCGATCTGATGAACACGGCCCCCCAGGGCGACCGCCCGGACGAGCTCGCGGACCTCGAAGGGCTGCGGACCTTCGTACGGGCGCACAAGATCAGCGACGTGGGCGAGCTCGGAGCCGGCGATCTGAAGGCCGTCCGCGACGTCCGCGAGAAGTTCACCGCGGTGTTCTCGGCCCCCCAACCCCGGATCGCGGCCCCGCTGATCAACCAGCTGGTGGCGGCGGCGGGCACCACCCCGCAGCTCACCGACCACGACGGCTACGACCTGCACGTGCACTACTTCGCGCCGGGCGCCTCGGTGGCGGACCATCTCGCCGCCGACTGCGGCATGGCCCTCGCGTTCATCGTGGTGGCGGGCGAGCAGGAGCGGCTGCGCCGCTGCGAGGCACCGGACTGCGGCCGGGCCTTCGTCGACCTGTCCCGCAACCGCTCACGCCGCTACTGCGACAGCCGCACCTGCGGCAACCGCCTGCACGTGGCCGCATACCGGGCGCGCCGCAAGGAAGCGGCGGGCTGACCGCCGGCCCCGCCCCCCGTCACAGCACGAAGAGATCGTGCACGGCGGCCGTCAGCAGCAGGCAGCCGATCACCGCAAGGAAGATCATCAGCGGCGGCTGGGAGAGCGCGAACAGACAGCCGCGCGGTTCCTCCGCGGGCATGTCGACGGGTCCGGCGGCATCAGGGGCGGCGGGGACGGGCTCCCGCGAGGTATCGAGCATCTCGGGGGGATGATGACGCACGCCACGCCCGGGAAATCCCGCAACACGCCTCACCGCAAGGGCTGTTCACCCCTTCCCGTGGATCACGGGAACGGGAATCGCCAGAAGTGATCAGATTCCGTGCTTCTTCAGAATCGCCTCGATGTCGCTGAAGTCCTCCCCGGCGGACTTGCCGGCCTGCGGCTTCGGCGCCACGGCGCGCGAGGGCGAGGACGCGGCCGGGGCCACGGCACTCGGCTCCGCTCCACCGGTGGTCTCCTTACGGCCGCCGCGGCGCCGCTCGATGGCCCGCGTGGACGAGAAGAGCAGCCAGGCGGCACCGAGCACGCCGAATCCCGCCCAGGCCACCGGGCTGAAGGCCGTGTCGGCGATCCATTCCACGGCGCCGGTCATCACGAGACCCAGCGGCACCAGCGAGTAGGCGGCGATCCGGGCGGCGGACAGGAAGCGCTTCCGGTACGCCGTGACTCCGGCGATACCCAGGCCCGCCACGGCCGCCGCGGAGAAAATGGTCTCGGCGATCATGCGATCCTCCAGGTCCGGGTGATGCGTCCCTTCCATCCTGCACCGCCGAGGGCTCCCGGGGCCACGTCCCGGGACCCTTCTCAGGGAGATCTCGGGGTCGCGGCGGCCGGATCTCCTCCCCAGGGGGTGGTGAGGGACACTGCTGCCATGAACGACTCCACCACCGCACCCGCCTCCCCCGTCGTCCTGGAGGCCTGGTTCGACCTCCAGTGCCCCGACTGCTTCGTGGCCCTCGACGACGTCCGCGCGCTGCGCGAGACCTACGGCGACCGCCTCGACGTACAGCTGCGCCACTTCCCGCTGGCGAAGCACAAGCACGCCTACGCCGCCGCCCAGGCCGCCGAGGAGGCCGTCGAGCAGGGCAAGGGCTGGCCGTACGTGGAGGCGCTGCTGGCCAGGACCGCCGACCTCGGCGACCGGGGCGAGCCGGTGCTCCTGGAGGTGGCGACCGAACTGGGGCTGGACGCCGAGGAGTTCGACACCGCCCTGATCGACGGCCGGCACCTGCTGACCGTCGACGCGGACGAGGCCGAGGGCAAGGCGATCAAGGTCACCGGCACCCCGACGTACGTGATCGGCGGCGAGCGCCTCGACGGCGGCCAGAGCCAGGACGGCCTGCGGCAGCGCATCGAGGAGATCGCCGACCGTCTCCTGAAGGGCTGAGCACCCCCTACAGGAGCGCCTTGGCGCTGTTCACGTAGGTGGTGCGGTAGCCGAGGGACTCGTAGAGCCGGATGGCCGGGGTGTTGCCCGCGAAGACGTGGAGTCCGAGCAGTTCCTCCCCGGTCTCCCGTGCGACCCGCTCGGCGAGCAGCATGAGGGCCCGGCCGTAGCCGCGCCCGCGCTGCTCCTCCGCGACCTCGATGTCGTACACGAAAGCGGCCCACCGTCCCGGTTCGAGCTCGATGCGGCCGGTCCACAGGAAGCCGGCGGGCCGCCCGTCCCGGACGACCACGTGGATCGCGATGCCGGGGGTGGCCAGGCCCTGCGGGAGGTACCTGCGGTGGCTGTCGTCGGCCTTGGCGCGGGCCTGGTCCTCGGGGACCCCGCGGTCGATCCAGCTCTGCGCGAAGCCCTCCTTGGCCCGCGCCTCCCACTCGGTGAACTCGCTCCCGGTCATGGGCCTGACCTCGACGCCGTCCGGCAGGGCCGGCGGCTCGGCGGCCAGTTCCTTGACCATGTTCCGGCTGCGCTCGCCGTAGCCCAGCGAGCGGGCCATCCGGAGCGCCGCCTCCGCGTCGGCGGGCACCGATATCTGCACCTCGGCGCAGCCCCAGCTCCGCAGCACCTCCTCGGAGGCGAGCGCGGCGACCGTGCCACGGCCCCGCCGCCGGTCCGGCTCGTCGACCCTGAGTCCCTGGATCACGCCCGAGGCGGCGCCGAAGCCGGGATCGGTCGAAAGGTGGACGGAGCCGACGCGGCGACTGTTCACGCACACGTCGTAGGTACGGGAGCGGCCGCCGTCGGGCGTCTGCTGAAGCGGCCCGGCCGGCCGCAGGGTGGTGGTCATCATGGGTGTTCTACCCACCCCCGGGCCGTCCGTCATCCCGATTTACGCGCGAACGGGCTCACGCGAGGCGCGGGTCCCGGTCCTGTGCCGCGCGCTCGTCGAAGATCCGCATGGCCTTGGCGGTGACCGGCCCGGGGGCGCCGGTGAGCGCGCGCCCGTCGACGCGGTGCACGGCCTGGACGTCGCGGAGGGTCGAGGTCAGGAAGATCTCCTCGGCGCTCTCCAGCACGTCCAGCGGCAGATCGGTCTCCTCGGCGCCGGTCCACTCCACGGCGAGGGCCCGGGTGATGCCCGCCAGGCAGCCGGAGGCGACGGGCGGGGTGTGGATCGTGCCGTCGAGCACGACGAAGACATTGGAGCCGGTGCCCTCGCAGAGCCGCCCCAGGGTGTTGGCGAAGAGCGCCTCGGAGGCACCCTGCTCGCGCGCCCTGGCGAGGGCGACGACGTTCTCCGCGTACGAGGTGGTCTTCAGGCCGACGAGGGCGCTGCGCTCGTTACGGGTCCAGGGCACGGTGATCACCGCGGTGGAGTCGGCGCGGCGGGCGGTCTCGCCGAGGCCGACGACGAGGCTGCCGCCGGCGTCGCCGCGCTCCGAGCCGAGCGGCGAGAGACCGCCGGTGTACGTGATCCGCAGCCGGCCGAGCTCCATCGGGTTGGCGGCGAGGACGGCGGCGCAGGCGCGGCGGACCTCGTCGAGGTCCGGGTCGGGCAGGCCGAGTCCGCGGGCGGAGCGGGTGAGGCGGTCCAGGTGGAGGGTGAGAGCAAACGTTTCTCCGCGCTCGGCCTTGACCGTCTCGAAGACGCCGTCGCCGACGGTCAGCCCGTGGTCCAGGACGGAGACCAGGGCGGTCTCCGCGTCGTGCAGCCCGCCGTTGACCCAGAGTTTCATCGAGAGATGGCCTTTCCGCTCGCCTCGCAGGCGTCCGACTCGTAGGCGCCCGACGCTATCGCGACCAGCCGGGACGCCTTCAGCTCGGTCTCCTCCCACTCGCGCTCCGGGTCAGAACCCCAGGTGATCCCGGCGCCGGTGCCGAAGCGGAGCACGCCCTCGGGACGGTCGATCCAGAAGGTGCGTATGCCGACGGCCAGCTCTGCGGTGTCCGCGTCGGCGTCCACCCAGCCGATGCCTCCGCAGTACGGGCCGCGGGGGGCGGTCTCCAGGGCCTCGATGATCCGCAGGGCGCTGGACTTGGGCGCGCCGGTGACGGAGCCGGGCGGGAAGGTCGCGTCGAGGAGCTCGGGCCAGCCCGCGTCCTCGCGCAGGAGGCCGGTGACGGTGGAGACGAGATGGACGAGGCCGGGGTGCTCCTCGACCGCGCAGAGGGCGGGGACGGCGACGGTGCCGGTCGCGCTGACGCGTCCCAGGTCGTTGCGGACCAGGTCGACGATCATCACGTTCTCGGCGTGGTCCTTGGGGAGGAGGTCGGCGGTGGTGCGGCCGGTGCCCTTGATGGGGCCCGAGGTGATCAGGGCCCCTTCGCGACGGAGGTAGAGCTCGGGAGAAGCGGTGGCGATCTCCACACCGTGGGCGGGGAGGCGGATCGTTCCGGCGTAGGGAGCCGGGTTGCCCCGGGCGAGCAGCGCGGTCAGGGCGTCGACGTCGGCGGCGGCCGGGTCCGGCAGCGGCGCGGTCAGGACCCGGCAGAGGTTCGCCTGGTAGACCTCGCCGCGCGCGATGTGCTCGCGCACGCGCCGGACGCCCGCGGTGTACGCGGCGCGGTCGAGCGAGGACGCCCAGTCACCGGCCCCCGGTCCTCGCCAGGCTCCCGGCACGGGCGTGGGCACCGGGTCGGGCCGCACGTCGCCGAAGCGGGCGCAGGTCAGACGGCCTTCGAAGTCCGCGCAGACGGCCCAGAAGCCGGTGGAGTCCAGGGCCTCGGGGTCATGGGTGACGTCCCGGAGATCGGTCGCGACGAGGCCGCCGAAGCGGGCCAGAGGAGCAAAGTCGTGCACGCATCGAGTCTAGGTCGGGTGGACCGGGTCCCCGGGTTCGTGTGTGCGGCCTCGTGCGCGCGGGGCTGCGCGCCACTCGGGCGACACGGCGAGTGAACGCCACGCGAACCCTCCGGGGCGCCGCGACGGGCACCCCGATCGGCGCGCAGGTCAGCACGCTGCGGAAACGCGTTTTTGTACTGGCCCAGGAATCCGCTAGAGTTCAACACGTCGCCGGGACGCGCAAGCGGAACGGAAACGACAAGCGGACGTGGCTCAGTTGGTAGAGCATCACCTTGCCAAGGTGAGGGTCGCGAGTTCGAATCTCGTCGTCCGCTCGATGTGGGGGATCTTCCCGAACCCCTGTTATCACTCCTGGTGGAGTGGCCGAGAGGCGAGGCAACGGCCTGCAAAGCCGTCTACACGGGTTCAAATCCCGTCTCCACCTCCAAGGACGATTAGCTCAGCGGGAGAGCACTTCCCTGACACGGAAGGGGTCACTGGTTCAATCCCAGTATCGTCCACTGGATCTTCGGATCCTGGATCTCCGGATCCCCCGCGCGATTAGCTCAGCGGGAGAGCGCTTCCCTGACACGGAAGAGGTCACTGGTTCAATCCCAGTATCGCGCACACAGCACCCCGCACCGTCGATCACGACGTGTGCACCATCCCGCGCGATTAGCTCAGCGGGAGAGCGCTTCCCTGACACGGAAGAGGTCACTGGTTCAATCCCAGTATCGCGCACGCAGTATGGAGTATCTTCGGATACGACATGTGCACCATCCCGCGCGATTAGCTCAGCGGGAGAGCGCTTCCCTGACACGGAAGAGGTCACTGGTTCAATCCCAGTATCGCGCACCACCTGACGAAGCCCCCGGCCGCATCTCGCGCCGGGGGCTTCTTCGTGCTCAGGACCCTCAGGAGGAGAAGAGCATCCGGCCGAAGCCGCGCTGGCGGTAGTGACCGCCGTGGTGGCCGCCCTGGTGCGGGGCTCCCCAGGCGGGGGCCGCGGGGGCGGGCTGCGCCGGGTAGGCCTGCGGGGCCGGCGGCGCCTGCTGGGACCACTGGGACTCCAGGCGAGTCAGGGCCTCCAGCTCGCCGAAGTCCAGGAATATCCCGCGGCAGCCGCTGCACTGCTCGATCTGGACGCCGTTGCGGTTGTACGTGTGCATGGCCGCATGGCACTTGGGACACTGCATGCTCGGCTCAACTCCCTGACATTGCCGTTCGAATGGTGCCTTTCACTTTACGTGGACGCCGAAGCGGCCGGATCGGTTCGGTGTCCGGCTATCCGCGCGCAGGTGTCGATCATCACGTCCTCGACCTCGTCGAGCGGCCGGCGCTCGGCCACGGACTTGGCGAGGGCCAGAGCCGCCGTCTGGACCGTCAGGGCCCGGGCCGGGACGTCGAGTTGGACCCACGGATCGGCGCCGACGGCCGGACCGGCCGCCTCCTGGTACGCGCCGAGGAAACGGGACCACACCTCCGGCGGCAGGATGCCGGCGGCGAACCAGGCGGCGGGGCGGGCCAGATCCCACGCGGGATCGCCGAGGCCGAGGTCGTCGATGTCGATGAGCCGCCAGGGCCCGTCGCCCACCGGCCGGGGCTCGCGCACCAGTTGGCCGAGGTGGAAGTCGCCGTGACACAGCAGCCGGGGGCCCGACGGGCCGGCGTCGGGGATCGTCCGCCAGGCACTCAGCACGATGCCGGCGGCCGGATGGTCCGGCGCCGTCCGGCGCATCCGGTCCACGGCGAGCGCCACCTTGAGCGGGGCCCGCATCGCCGGGAGCCGCGGGGCCGGTGCCGGCGGGGGCGGCGTGCGGTGGAGCAGCGCGAGGAGCCGTGCCGCGTCCTCCCAAGGGGCGGCGTCGGGGTCGTCCGGGGCGACGGGCGGCCCGTACGGCCACACGGTGACGGGACGGCCTTCGAGTGCGGCGCCGCCGCCTCCCTGTGCCGGGACCGGGAGCGGGAGCGGCGGCAGGAGGATGCCGTCGACGTCGGGGTGGGCGGCCAGCGCCAGCCGCGCACGGTGCGCCTCGGGGTCCGTGTCCGGGGCGTGCGCCTTGGCGACGAGCGGCCCGTGGCGTACGACGGTGCCGTCGTCCCGGTCGGCGAGTACCCCGACGGAATCGCTCGCGCAGTGGCATGGCGTACCGGGGCGGTGAGCGGCCGCGCGCGCCACGGCGGCGAGCCGGGTGAGGTGTGCGGGCGGAGCGAGCCGGTCGGGCCGGTCGGGCGGCGTCGGGGTGGGTGAGGGCGGGGCGGTCGGTGAAGGCCGTGAGGGCTGGGCGGCGGGGTCCACGCGGGGAGCGTACGCGCCGCTCCCCCGTACGACGGCCACGGGGACGGGTCCCGGGGATGCGCGAAGGCCGGTCAGCTCCCCAGCTGACCGGCCTCACGCTGCCGTCCGCCACACCCCCGTCCCCACGGGGTTGATGGCCGGATGTCCCTGACCCGGGCCGCTCTCCCTGGTCCGGGCGCTGTTCAGCGCCCCAACATCACGCCCACGGACGACGCCTGTGTGACCACTGCTTCCCAGCCGCCGAAGACGACCACGAGCAGGGCCGCGAGAGGGAGGACCATGGCCGTGGCCACCAAGGGGTGACGACGGCCCGAAGGGCTGGTGGTCGACCGCGGTGCCGTGTACGCCATGGTTCCTCTCCTGTCGTGTCTGGCGCGGCGGGTACGTGACCTCGGGGGACGAGTGCTGCACCCGCCGCTGACAACAACACTAGGGAGCGGGAGGCGCCAGGACGTCATGCCCGCGTACCGACTTGCGGGCCTCCCGGAGGATGACGCCCGGCCGCGCGGAGTACTCCCCTGGGTGGAGACGGGCGTCCGGAAGTGGGGGTCTTCCCGGAGGGGTCGGCCGTCCGGGAGCCGGTGCGGCCGGCCGGACGGGCGTGCCGCCGCGCGCGCTTCGGCGGGTGTCGGGCAGGTCACCGGGCGTGACATCGCTCACTTCGCCGGGGCCTGTCCGGATCTCGGGGTCCCGGAGCCCGGGGAGCCGCCGTCCGAGCCGTGCCGGGGCTCTCGCGACCCTCCGTCAAGTGATCTGCTGAGCAAGGTGGTTGAGGCGGCGGTCGGGTTCATGCTCGGTCTTGCCGTCCCCCTCAGCACTGACAATCGATCCCGGTGCGAGGGCGCGGCCTATGAGCACGTTCGGGCGCCACTACGTAAGCTGTGCCACGTCGAACGGACGAGGGGACGGACATGGCGATGATGCGGCTCCGGCGCGAGGATCCGCGGATCGTCGGGTCGTTCCGGCTCCACCGCAGGCTGGGGGCCGGCGGGATGGGGGTCGTGTACCTCGGGTCCGACCGGCGCGGTCAGCGCGTGGCGCTCAAGGTGATCCGCCCCGACCTGGCCGAGGACCAGGAGTTCCGGTCCCGCTTCGCCCGCGAGGTCTCCGCGGCCCGGCGGATCCGCGGCGGCTGCACGGCCCGGCTGGTCGCCGCCGACCTGGAGGCCGAGCGCCCCTGGTTCGCCACCCAGTACGTGCCCGGCCCCTCACTGCACGACCGGGTCGCCGAGGAGGGCGGCCTGCGCGCCGCCGATGTGGCCTCCATCGGGGCCGCGCTCTCGGAGGGCCTCGTCGCCGTCCACGAGGCCGGGGTCGTCCACCGCGACCTGAAGCCCTCGAACATCCTGCTCTCCCCCAAGGGTCCCCGGATCATCGACTTCGGGATCGCCTGGGCCACGGGAGCCAGCACGCTCACCCACGTGGGGACGGCCGTGGGCTCGCCCGGCTTCCTCGCCCCGGAGCAGGTGCGCGGCGCGGCCGTCACCCCCGCCACGGACGTGTTCTCGCTCGGCGCCACCCTCGCGTACGCGGCAATGGCCGACTCCCCTTTCGGGCACGGGAGTTCGGAGGTCATGCTCTACCGGGTCGTGCACGAGGAACCGCAGCTCCACGGCGTCCCCGACGCGCTGGCCCCGCTGATCCGGGCCTGTCTGGCGAAGGACCCGGAGGAACGTCCCAGCACGCTCCAGCTGTCGATGCGGCTCAAGGAGATCGCCGCCCGCGAGGCGCAGGGCCTGCCGGTCTCGCGTCCGCCCGTCCAGCGGGAGCGGGCCGAGGAGCGGAACACCGCACGGCCGACCGAGCGGTACACGGAGCGGGACACCCGCGGTCACGGTCCCGAGCGGGACGCGGAGCGCGAGCAGCGGGGGCAGGCGCGGGGGACGGGCCCGGCCTCACGGCCCTCCGCCGGGCCGCGGACCGGCGGCTCCCGGGCCCCCCAGTCACGTCCCGGCACCCGGCCGGGCGCCCGCTCGACGTCGACGGGACGGCGTCCCGCCAACCCCCGTCTGCTGCGCCAGCGGCTCTTCGTCTTCGTGGTCGTGACCCTGGTCGTGGCCCTGGGCATCGCCGCCGCGCAGGCCTTGCAGGGCTAGAACGGCGGAAAGCCGACCGGAGGGTCGTCGGACCGCGGTCGGCTCTCTTCGCTGCCGGGAGGTCGTCTGGCCTCGGTCGGCTCTTCGCTGTCGGGAGGGCGTCTGACCTCCGTCGGCTTCTGTCAGGACTCCGGGCGGCCCGTCGCCACCGCGTAGAACGCGACCGCCGCCGCCGCGCCCACGTTCAGCGAGTCGACTCCGTGGGCCATCGGGATCCGGACCCATTCGTCTGCCGCGCGCAGCGCCTGCGTGGAGAGGCCGTCGCCCTCCGCTCCGAGCATCAGCGCCACCCGCTCCAGCCGGTGCGGGGCCGCTTCGTCGATCGACGTCGCCTTCTCCGCCGGGGTCAGCGCGAGCAGCTTGAACCCCGCTTCCCGTACCGCCTCCAGGCCGCGGGGCCAGGTGTCCAGGCGGGCGTACGGGACGGAGAAGACCGCGCCCATCGAGACCTTGACGGAGCGTCGGTAGAGCGGGTCCGCGCAGTCCGGGGAGAGCAGGACGGCGTCCATGCCCAGGGCGGCCGCGCTGCGGAAGATCGCGCCGATGTTGGTGTGGTCGTTGACCGACTCCATGATCACCACCCGGCGCGCGCCGGCGAGCAGCTCCGTCGCGTCCGGGAGCGGCTTGCGCTGCATCGAGGCGAGCGCGCCGCGGTGCACGTGGTACCCGGTGACGCGTTCGGCGAGGTCCGGCTGGACCGCGTACACCGGCGCCGGGACCTCGTCGATGACGTCGCGCATGACGTCGACCCACTTGGCGGAGAGCAGCATCGACCGCATCTCGTACCCCGCCTGCCTGGCGCGGCGGATGACCTTCTCGCCCTCCGCGATGAACAGGCCCTCGGCGGGCTCGCGTCTGCGTCGGAGCTCGACGTCGGTCAGGCCGGTGTAGTCGCGCAGGCGCGGGTCGTCGGGGTCGTCGATCGTGATGAGTTCGGCCACGGGGTGATACTGCCTTGTCCGGGGTGTGGTGCCAATGGTGTGCGGCGGGTGGTGACAGGTTTCAGTTACCCCTGGTCACTTCACCAGCTTGCCGGGACCCTCGGTGACGACGTCACCGATGACGATGACCGCCGGCGGACGGACCTCCTCGGCCTTGACGGTCTCGGCGACCGTCGCGAGCGTGGCGTCCACCCGGCGCTGGGTCGCCGTGGTGCCCTCCTGGACGAGCGCCAGCGGGGTCTCCGGGCTCTTGCCGTGGGCGATGAGCGCCTCGGCGATCTTTCCGATCTTGTCGACGCCCATGAGGATGACGAGGGTGCCGGTGAGCTTCGCGAGGGACGCCCAGTCGACGAGCGAGCGCGGGTCGTCGGGAGCGACGTGCCCGCTCACCACCGTGAACTCGTGGGCCACCCCGCGGTGCGTGACCGGGATGCCGGCCGCGCCCGGGACCGAGATCGAGCTGGAGATGCCGGGGACCACCGTGCAGGCGATGCCTTCGACGGCGAGCGCCTGGGCCTCTTCCATGCCACGGCCGAAGACGAAGGGGTCGCCGCCCTTGAGGCGGACGACCGACTTTCCGGCCTTCGCGTGCTCGATCAGCGCGTTGTTGATGGCCTCCTGGGCCATGAAGCGCCCGTACGGGATCTTCGCCGCGTCGATCACCTCGACGTGCGGGGGCAGTTCGTCGAGGAGGTCACGGGGGCCGAGCCGGTCGGCGATCACCACGTCGGCTTCGGCGAGCAGCCGGCGTCCGCGGACGGTGATCAGGTCCGGGTCGCCCGGGCCGCCGCCGACCAGGGCGACGAAGGGCGTACGGGTGCGGTGTGCGGGGGCGGCGAGGGAACCGTCACGGAGGCCCTCGACGATCGCGTCGCGCACGGCGGCGGAGCGGCGGGGGTCGTGGCCGGTGAGCACCGCGACGGTGATGCCCGCGTCGCGGCCGGTGGCCGGGGTCCAGGCGGTGGCCGACTCGGCGTCGTCGGAGCGCACGCACCAGGTACGGGTCCGCTCGGCCTCGGCGGAGGCCGTGGCGTTGGCGGTCGCGTCGGTGGTGGCCACCAGCGCGTACCAGGTGTCGGCGAGGTCACCGTCCTCGTACCGCCGCTTCACCCACGCGATCTCGCCCGCCTCGGCCATCGCCTCTACGGAGGGGGTTGCGGACGGGGAGATCAGCGTGATGTCGGCGCCCGCGGCGATCAGCGCGGGCAGGCGGCGCTGGGCCACCTGGCCGCCGCCGAGAACGACGACGCGGCGGCCGGCGAGGCGCAGTCCGACGGGGTAGGCGGGGTGCGTCGCGTTCTCGGTGTGCTCGGCCATGGGTGAGCGGCTCCTCGGAGAGGCTGTGCGTGTGCGGGCCGCTGCTGCGGTGAAGCGGCTGGTGGGGTGGGGGGTGGGGACCTCCCCGGTGCCCCACGATATCCGGGGTGAGGGGCCGTCACGCTGTGACGGATCTCCCCGTGGTGCGTCCGTGCGTGGGGGACGCTCCGGGAGCGTGTTCGGGACTGCATGTTTTACGGCGCCTGCGGGCGCATGAGGGCCGGAGGCTCCCATGCGCCACAAAACACGCTCTACGTCCCGAACACGCCCCCTGCGCGTCCCCCACTCCCCTCTGTGGGTGGGAGACGCGCCGTGGTGCTACTTCTCGGTGACTCCCGCCGAGTCGAACGTGGCCACCTCGTGCATCGCTCGGGCCGCGCTCTGGACCAGGGGGAGCGCCAGGAGGGCTCCCGTGCCTTCGCCCAGGCGGAGGTCCAGGTCGACCAGCGGGCGCAGGCCCAGCTTGTTCAGGGCCGCCACGTGGCCCGGCTCCGCGCTGCGGTGTCCTGCGATGCAGGCCGCGAGCGACTCCGGGGCGATCGCGCGGGCCACGAGGGCCGCCGCGCCGGTCGAGACGCCGTCGAGGATCACCGGGGTACGGAGCGAGGCCGCGCCCAGGATCAGGCCGACGAGGGCCGCGTGCTCCAGGCCGCCGATCGCCGAGAGGACGCCGATCGGGTCCGCCGGGTCCGGCTTGTGCAGGTCGAGGGCGCGGCGGACCACGTCCACCTTGCGGGCGTGCGTCTCGTCGTTGATGCCGGTGCCGCGGCCCGTGACCTCGGCGGCGTCGACCCCGGTGTAGACCGAGATCAGTGCGGCGGACGCGGTCGTGTTCGCGATGCCCATCTCGCCGGTGAGGATCGCCTTGTTGCCCGCGGCCACGAGGTCGCGGGCCGTTTCGATGCCCACCTCGATCGCGGCGAGTACTTCCTCGTGGGTCATCGCGAGACCCGTCGTGAAGTCGCCGGTGCCCGCGCGGACCTTGCGGGGAAGGAGACCGGGGGTCGCCGGGAGTTCGGATGCCACGCCCACGTCGATGACGCAGACCTCGGCACCCACCTGGTTGGCGAAGGCGTTGCAGACCGCTCCCCCGCCGAGGAAGTTGGCCACCATCTGGCCGGTGACCTCCTGCGGCCAGGGCGTGACGCCCTGGGCGTGGACCCCGTGGTCGCCGGCGAAGATCGCGACGGCCGCCGGCTCCGGGATCGGGGGAGGGCAGATGCGGGAGAGGCCGGCGAGCTGCGCCGAGATGATCTCCAGCATGCCCAGGGCCCCCGCGGGCTTGGTCATGCGCTTCTGGCGCTCCCAGGCCTCGCCGAGCGCCTTGGCGTCCAGCGGGCGGATGTTGGCGACGGTCTCCTGGAGCAGGTCGTGCGGCTCCTCGCCGGGCAGGGCGCGGCGGCCGTACGTCTCCTCGTGGACGACCCAGGCCAGCGGACGGCGCTTGGACCAGCCCGCCTGCATCAGCTCGGGCTCCTCGGGGAACTCGTCGACGTATCCCACGCAGAGGTACGCGACGACTTCGAGGTGCTCGGGCAGGCCGAGCGTACGGACCATCTCGCGCTCGTCGAAGAAGCTGACCCAGCCGACGCCGAGGCCCTCGGCGCGGGCGGCGAGCCAGAGGTTCTCGACGGCGAGCGCCGAGGAGTACGGGGCCATCTGCGGCTGCGTGTAGCGGCCCAGGGTGTGGCGGCCGCCCCGGGTGGGGTCGGCGGTCACGACGATGTTGACCGGGGTGTCGAGGATGGCCTCGATCTTCAGTTCCTTGAACTGCTTGGCCCGGGCCTTCGGCAGCGACTTGGCGTACGCGTCGCGCTGCCGCTGGGCCAGCTCGTGCATCGTCTGCCGGGTCTCGGCGGAGCGGATGACGACGAAGTCCCAGGGCTGCGAGTGGCCGACGCTGGGGGCCGTGTGGGCGGCCTCCAGGACGCGGAGCAGCACCTCGTGCGGGATCGGGTCGGAGCGGAAGCCGTTGCGGATGTCGCGACGCTCGCGCATCACGCGCAGGACCGCCTCGCGCTCGGCGTCGTCGTAGCCGGGCGCCGGGGCGCCGGGGGCCACGGCCTGCTCCTCGCCGGTGGCGATGTCGTCGTCCACGGCGATGACGTCGGCCGTGGCGGCGGCTTCGGCCGTGGCGGCGGCTTCGGCCGTGGCGGTCAGCTCTTCGGTGACGGGAAGTTCGTCGGTGACGGTGAGCTCTTCGGCGGCCGTGAGCTGCTCGGTGACGGTCGGCTCGTCCGTGGCGGTGAGCTGTTCGGCCGCGGGGAGTTCGTCCGCTTCCACCAGGTCCGCGGCGTCCACGAAGCCTTCGAGGTCGGTGTCCGCCTCTACCTCGGGGGTCGCCTCCGGCTCCGGGGCCAGGGCCGCGGCCTCGGCCGCGACGGCCTCGGGCTGCGCCGCCGCCGTGTCCGTGGGCTCGGCAGGGGTGGGCTGCTCCGGATGCTCCGGCTGTTCTTGCGGCGCGGCCTCGGCCTGGATCTCTGCCTGCGCCTCCGGTGCCTGCTCGGGCAGGGGCTCGGGGGTGGCCTCCGCGACGACGAGCGTCTCCACCGGTGCCTGCTCCACGGGAGCCTCGGGCACGACGACGGGCTCGGCGATCGGCTCTGCCGGGATCTGCACGACGGGCTCGGCCGCCTGCACCGGCTCCTCGGCGGGCTCCGGCTCCGGCGCCTGTTCCGCCTCGGGGGCGGGCGCGGGTGCCTCCGCGGCGGGCTCGGCCTCGCGCGGGGCCGGCACGGTGGCCTGGGGCTCGACGGGCTCCGGGGCGACAGCCACGACGGCCTCGGCGGGCTCCTCCGCCGGCGCCTCGGGTGCGACGGCCACGGGAGCCTCGGCCGGCTCCTCGGCCTCGGCGGCCGGGATGGGGGCCAGGTGCGGGGCCGTCGGGACGGAGCCCTCCACCTGGACGAACTGGCCGGTCGTCGGGACGACCGTTTCTGCGGGGGCGACCGGCTGGGGGGCCACGGCCTCCTGCGGCTGCGCGGCCCACGGCTCGGCGCCCTGCGGCGCGAGCTGCCGGTCCTGCGGGATGTCGAAGTACTCGGGGCCCGTCGTCGGCGGTCCCGGGTTCCGTACGGGCATCTGCGCGGGCGCGGTGGCCGCGACCGGCGCGGGCTGCGGGACCTGGGCGGGCGCGGCGGCCGGGCCTCGGTCGGCGAGCGAGAGCACGACGCCACCGGTGACCTCGGGCACGGGCGGACCCATGTGCAGGGGGCGCCGGGCGGGCGGCGGGGTCGGTGCGCCGGCGGGCGGCGGCACGCGGACGCCGCCGAGGTCGACCGACCCGGTGTCGCGGCCCGCGGCCTCGTGCGCGCCGGTGTCGAGAATGCCGGGCTCGTAGCCGTGGTCGGCGAGGACGGGCTCCTGCGCGGCGACGGGGACGCCGTGCGCCGGGGTGGCCTGGGCGGGCGTGCCGTGCGCCGGAGTGCCGTGCATCGGGGTGCCGTGTGCCGGCGTGCCGATTGCCTGCGCCTGCGTCTGGGCCTGAGGAGCGGTCAGTACGTCGGCGAGGACGAAGGAGTCCGGGAGCGGGCCCGTGAGGGGGTCGGTGAGCGGGTCGCCCATCGGGGCGGCCGTCTCCGGGGCCGCCGACGCGGCGGCGGTCACGGGCAGCCCGCCCTGGTGCGGGACCACGGGGGGCACCTGGGGGGCCGGTACGGCGACCGGCGGCGCGGGCGCGACGCCCGGCGGGTGCTCGCTCCAGGCGCCCTGGGCGCCCGGCATGAGAAGGATGTCGTCGTCTTCGGCTGCGTGCTCGGAGGGGTCCAGGAAGGTGTACGCGCCCGGTGCGGGGATGCCCGGCTGCTCGACCATGCCTGCGTTCTCCGGCAGTCCCTCGCCCGAGACCTGGCCGGTGTCCGTCATGCGTACCCCTCGCCCATCGCTTGTGCTTCCTTCAGACCTGCGCCCGTCGAGAACAACGAGCGCACGCGCCGCGCGGCACGAAGGACGCGCGGACACCCACTCATTGTCGCGGCCCTCGGCCGTCGTGGCAGGCAGATCCGCCACGGCGTGCTGTGGACTGCGCCACGTCGCGCGGTCCCCCCATGCTCCGTACCACATCAGCAAGCCGGAAGGGCCGCCAATTCAAGACATACGAGAACTAAATGCCGAACGTCCCGGTGCGGTACAACAATCGGCCAGCCTACCTGCCCCCGCGGGGCGGCAGGGTCACGGGGCGCTGTCGCTCCTGCGTCCGGCCAGCAGGAAGACGACCGAACGCTCGCGCTCCGACCAGTCGTCCGGGTCGAGCCCGACGGTCTGGAGGAGGAGGCTCTCGACGGTGTAGCCGCCGTCGGCGAGGGCGGTGCCGATGGCCTCCGCCTCGTCGCGGGTGGAGGCGTGGGCGACGATGCGCTCGGGGCGCCGGTCGGTGCAGGCGGTGACGACGGGGACACCGCCGGCCGCGATGCGTACGACATCGGGTTCGGGCAGGTCTTCCAGGACGTGCGGGGCGCGGCCGGGGACGGTCTGGAGTGGTACGCCGTGGCGGCGGGCGGCCGCTTCGGTGCGGGCGCAGGCGGCCGGGTCGGTGTCCACGGCGATGACGGCGGCGCCGAAGCGGGCGGCCTCGACGGCGAAGGCGCCGCCCGCGCAGCCGATGTCCCAGACGAGGTCGCCGACGCGGGGGCCGAGCCGGGCGAGCTGGGCGGCGCGCAGGGCCGGGTCCTCGCCGGCTCCGGGCCGGGCCGGCGGGGTGGCGCCGGTGGTGCCGGGGCCGTACCCCCGCGGGTCGTACCCCCCGGGGGCGTACTCCTCGGCGGGCAGGCCCCAGCCCCGTACGGACCGCACGGCCGGGTCCTGGCCCATCAGCCAGGGGACGGCCGGGGTGTGGCTGCCCGCGCCGCCCACTCCCCCGATGACGAGGACGACGTTGGGGTCGCGCCAGGCGTGGTCGGCGGCGCTGTCGGAGGTGAGGACGGAGACCCGTTCACGGTCGGTGCCGAGTTCCTCGCAGACGACGAAGGTGCGGTGGACCCCGTCGAGGAGGAGGGCCAGTTCGGCCGGTCCCGCGCCCGGCGAGGTGAGGACGGCGACCTTGGGGTGGGCGCGGCAGACGTTCACGGCGCGCCGCAGGGTGCGCTGGTGGGCGACGACGATCCGGGCGTCCTCCCAGGGCATCCCGGCGCGGGCGAAGGCGGCGGCGACGGAGGAGACCGCAGGGACGACCTCGACCTCCAGGCCGTGCTCGGGGGCGCGCAGGGTGCGGACGACGCCGAAGAAGCCGGGGTCGCCGTCGGCGAGGACGACGGCGGTGCCGCGGTGGCCCGCGATGCGGCGGGCGGCGAGGTCGACGCTGCCGAGGCGGACGCGTTCGGCCGCGGGGGGTACCTCGGGCAGCGCCAGGTGGTGGGCCGCGCCGGCCACGAGGGTGGCGGCGGAGAGCGCGGACGTGGCCGCCGAGGTGAGGGGCGAGCCGTCCCAGCCGATCACCGTGACGCGGTCCGCCATCGTCGTCTGTCTCCTGTGGTGTTGTCGCAGGTCGGGGGCGTGCCGAGCGTACCCCGGGTTGGTCTGCGGGGCTCAGCTCCAGTCGGTGTACGAGGAGTATCCGGCCTCGGCCATCTGGTCGGCGACGCCGTCGAGGTCCTCGGGGAGCAGGCCCCAGACGATGAAGTCGGTGCGCAGGTCGGTCCAGCCGCCGTCCTCGGTACGGGTGCGCGCTATGCAGGCGTTGCGGAGGACGCCTTCGCTGATGCAGCCGATCTTCTGGGCGACCTGCTGGGAGGCGGTGTTGTCCGCCGCCGTACGCAGTTCGAGGCGCTCGAACTTCTGGTCGCCGAAGAGCCACTGGGCGGTGGCGAGCGCGGCTTCGGAGGCGTACCCCTCACCGCGGGCCCACGGGGCGATGATGTAGGAGAGCTCGGTGGAGCGCACACGCCAATTGGTGTTGCCCAGCTGGACGATGCCCACGAGCCGCTGGGTGAGGAACTCGGTGACGGCGAGGTCGAGGCCTCGGCCGGCGGCGCGTTCGGTGGGGGCGTACTCGGTGATCCAGCGGCGGGCGGCGTCCTCGGTGTACGGCTGGGGTACGGCCGTCCATGCCCCGACCATCTCGTCGTTCATCATCTCGGCCAGAGCCGGGGCGTCGGCCTCTTCGAGCGCGCGCAGCACCAACCGGTCCGTGTTGATGGAGATGTCCGGAAAGGTGGTAGTCATGCTCAGCTCCATGCCGTGGACCGTCCGAATCGACCGTGAACGCACAGCATGCAGCATGCGGCCGTCGGCGCGCATGGCCGGGTGGGGGTGTGGCGAAGGCCCGCGCATCGGACGGGATGCGGGGGCCTTCGTCACAAGGACTGTACGGGGAAACCGGTCTGACGGTTCCTCGGACGCCGGGTCCTACTTGGCGACGGCGCCGAAGGCCGGGATGACCGAGCCCTTGTAGGTGTCCTCGATGTACTTCTTCACCTCGGGCGAGTTGAGGAGCTCGGCGAGCTTCTGCACGCGGGCGTCCTTCTCGTTGCCCTCCTTGACGGCGAGGAAGTTGGCGTACGGGTTGCCGTCGGCCTTCTCCAGGACGAGGGCGTCCTTCGCCGGCTGGAGCTTGGCCTCGATGGCGTAGTTGCCGTTGATGACGGCGGCGTCCACGTCGTTCAGGGCGCGGGGCACGGTGGCGGCCTCCAGCTCCTTGAACTCCAGGCCCTTCTTGTCGGTGATGTCGGAGAGCTTGGCGTTGGTGCCGACACCCGGCTTGATGGTGATCAGGCCGTTCTCGGCGAGCAGCTGGAGCGCGCGGCCGCCGTTGGTGGTGTCGTTGGGGACGGCGATCGTCTGGCCCGCCTTGATGTCCTTCACCGACTTGAGGCTCTTGGAGTAGAGGCCCAGCGGCTCCAGGTGGACGTTGACCACCGGGACGATGGTGGTCTTGTTCTTCTGGTTGAAGTCGTCGAGGTACGGCTTGTGCTGGAAGAAGTTGGCGTCGACCTGGCCGGACTGGGTGGCGGTGTTCGGCAGGACGTAGTCCGTGAACTCCTTCACCTCCAGCTTCAGGCCCGCCTTCTCGGCCAGGTTGTCCTTGACGTAGTTGAGGATGTCGGCGTGCGGCGTCGGGGACGCGGCGACGACGAGCGGCTTGGAGGCGTCGCCGGAGCCGGCCGAGTCCTTGGAGGAGGACGGGTCCGAGGAGGTGCCGCAGGCGGTGAGGCCGAGGGCGAGGGCGGCGGTGGCGGCGATACCGGCGGTGAGCTTGATGTTCTTACGCACGAAGAGTGCCTCTTTCCGGTGGTGCGGTGGACGCCTGGACAACAAGTCCGGGCTGTTCTTCGAAAAACGAAGCCTTGGGGGGTGGGGCGGTACGGCTCAGGCCGTGCGGCCCCGGCGGGCGAGGAGCCGGACGACTCCGTCGCCGACGAGCTGGACGACGGTCACGATGAGGACCAGGACGACGACGGTGACGAGCATGAACGTCGTGTCGAAGCGCTGGTATCCGTAGGTGACGGCCTTGGAGCCGAGGCCCTCGCCGCCGACCGCGCCGGCCATCGCCGAGTAGCCGATGAGCACGATCACCGTGGTGGTGACGCCCGAGACGAGCGAGGGCAGGGCCTGCGGGAGCAGCACCTTGCGGACGATGGTCGGGATGCCGCCGCCCATGGCCTGGACGGCCTCGACGAGCCCGTGGTCGACCTCGCGGATCGCCGTCTCGACGAGGCGCGCGAAGAAGGGGATGGCACCGATGGCGAGCGGCACGATCATCGCGGTGGGGCCGATGAAGGTGCCGACGACGAAGGTGGTGAACGGGATCAGGGCGATCAGCAGGATGATGAAGGGCAGCGAACGCCCGATGTTCACGATCGCACCGACGATCTTGTTCACCGGCCGGTTCTGCAGCAGTCCGCCCTTGTCCGTGAGGACGAGGAGGATGCCGAGCGGCAGGCCGCCGAGCACGGTGACGACGGTGGCCCAGAGGACCATGTAGAGCGTGTCGACGGTGCCCTGCTCCAGCAGCGGCTGCATCTCGGACCAGGTCACTTGGCACCTTCCTTGGCCAGTACGGGCACGGCGTCGGCCGGTGCGGTGACCGCTTCGGCGGCTTCATCGGGGTCGACGGGTTCGACCTGGAGGCCCTGCTCGCGCAGGAAGCCGACCGGGACGACGTTGTCCTCGTACCGTCCGGGGAGCTCGATCCGCATCCGGCCGATCTGCTTGCCGCCCACGGTGTCCATCGCCGCCCCGAGGATCGAGATGTCGATGTTGTACGTGCGGGAGAGCTGGGAGATGACCGGCTGGGTCGCGGACTCGCCGTGGAAGGTGACGTCGACGACCGTGCGGTCGGGGCCCGTCGGGGCACCGCTGACCGGGAAGAGCTCGGCCGCCAGCTGGGAGCCGGGGGTGGCGAGCAGTCCGGTGACGGTGCCGGACTCGATCACGCGGCCGTGCTGCATCAGGGCGGCGGAGTCGCAGATCGTCTTGACGACGTCCATCTCGTGCGTGATGAGCAGGACGGTGAGACCGAGCTGCCGGTTGAGGTCGCGCAGGAGCTGGAGGATGGAGCGGGTGGTCTCCGGGTCGAGGGCGCTGGTGGCCTCGTCGGAGAGGAGGACCTTGGGCTCGCCTGCGAGGGCGCGGGCGATGCCGACGCGCTGCTTCTGGCCGCCGGAGAGCTGGCCCGGGTAGGACTTGGCCTTGTCGGCGAGGCCGACGAGGTCGAGGAGTTCGAGGGCACGGCGGGAGCGCTCGGCGCCGGAGACGCCGAGGATCTCCAGCGGGAGCTCGATGTTGTCCTTGACCGTGCGGGAGGACAGCAGGTTGAAGTGCTGGAAGACCATGCCGATGCTGCTGCGCGCCCGGCGCAGGTTCTTCCCGGCGCGGCGGCCCTTTCCGGCGAGGGCGGTGAGGTCGACTCCGTCGACGGTCACGGTGCCGGAGGTGGGGCGCTCCAGGAGGTTGACGCAGCGGATGAGCGAGGACTTGCCGGCGCCGCTCTGGCCGATCACGCCGAAGACCTCGCCCTCGCGGACGTGCAGGTCGACGCCGTCCAGAGCGGTGACCTGGCGGCCGCGCGACTCGTAGACCTTGGTCAGGCCCGAAGTGGTGATCACAGGGTTTCCGTCACTGTCGAGTGCGCGGCGCGGGGTCCGCCGGGCACGGGGCATTCGTCGTTCGGACAGTCAGGCGCACGGAGGCCGGTCCGGCTGGTGGCCGGAGGCGGTGTGCGCGCGGGGCAGGCACGGTCCATCGCCGGATGGCGGGAGGATCGGCTCGGCCGTCTGGTCTCGCTTCGGGGCGCGAGACGCTGCGGGGGCCCTCAGAAGGCGCACATTCGACACATACAACGAGCACCGGGCGTCGTGATCGCCTCGGTCGCAAGGGTGCGGCTGCTCGTCGTGGTCATGTCTGCAAGTAAAGCATGCGCACTCGCGAACGAAAGGGGGGCGTCCGAATAGCGGACGTCGTTGAGATGCCATGCGGACACCCGCCGGCGGGTCGTACGTGGGGCGCTGCCCGGTGCGTGGCCTGCGAGGACGGGCCCGGGCGGGCGGGGCCGACGGCGCGGCTCCGGACCGGGAGCGGGCCGCAGGTGTGGCCAAGGCCACGGTCGGTGCGTCCGCCACCTACCGGGTGCGGAAGTGGGGAGGCGGGGGTGAGCGCCGGAGTGGCAGGGGTGAGCGCCGGGGAGGCGGGGGGCGAGCGCATCGGGCCTTTCGGACCGTAATACCCTCGGGCGCATGCTCGACGCCATGACGGTCACGGTCTCCGTGGCCGCGCTCGCCCTCGCCGCCTGGTGCGGCTTCGCCGCCTTCCGGGACCAGCCGACCAAGGACTGGCACTTCATCGGCATGGCCGTGGTGACCTTCCTGGTCCTGGCCCAGCTGATCGTCGGCATCGTGCAGCTCGTGCGCGGCGAGAAGGCCGAGGAGGGCACGACGATCTTCGTCGCCTATCTGCTGGGTGCGCTGTGCGCGGTGCCGATCGCCGGGTTCATGTCGCTCGCGGAGCGCAGCCGGTGGGGCTCGGCGACGGTGGCCGCCGGTGCGGTGGTCCTGGCCGTTCTCGAAGTGCGTCTCTACGACATCTGGACGGTGGGCTGACCATGACCGAGACGCAGGAGAAGGCGGCACAGGGCGCGAGGACCCGTCTCGTCTCGGGCCCGGGCATCCTGCTCGTCTGGCTGTACGGCGTGATGTCGGTCGGCGCGGTCTCCCGCTCGATCTACCAGATCGCGACCGAGTTCGACCGGGCGCCGCTCGCGTACGGCCTGTCGGCGGTGGCGGCCGTGGTCTACGCCTTCATCACCTACACCCTGGTACGGGGCGGGGAGACGGCTCGCAGGGCGGCGCTGGTCTGCTGCGCCGCCGAGCTCGCGGGCGTGCTGATCGTGGGGACCTGGACGCTGGTGGAGCCGTCCGCCTTCCCGGACGCGACGGTCTGGTCGGACTACGGCTACGGCTACCTCTTCATTCCGGTGCTGTTGCCGCTGACCGGCATCTGGTGGCTGCGCCGGTCGCGCGCGGTGGCCTCCTGAGCCGTCGCCACCTGAGTCAGGCGGCGTCCTTCTCCAGGGTCACCAGGGTGAGTTTGGGGCCCAGTTCGCGGGCCGCCACCTGTGCGTACCCCTTGCTGCGGTAGAGCCGCAGATTGCCCTCGCTGCGGTGGCCGGTGAAGAGCTGGAAGCGCTTGGCGGCGGGCTCGGCCGGTGCGGTCTCGGCGGCGAAGTGGCGCTCGATGCCGTCGAGGAGACGGCCGCCCAGGCCGTGGCGCTGCATGCGCGGGTGGACGATCAGCTTGGCGATCCGTACCGTGCCGTCCTCGTCGAGGCGGGCCCGCACCGAGGCGACGACCTCGTCGCCGAGCCGGGCCACCAGGCCGTATCCCTCGTCCAGTTCGGCGCGCAGGGCGTCGAGCGACTGGGTGAGCGGTTCGATGGACCAGTCTCCGTACAGCTCCGCCTCGCTCTGGTAGCAGAGGTACTGCAGCTTCAGGATGTGCTCCGCGTCCTGCGCGTCCGCTGCTGAGATGGTCACACTCAGGCCCATGTGTGCACGCCTCCCGCTCATGTGGTTCGCCGTCGGTTTATCGCACCCTTCCCCGTCGGCCGGGGGCGGGAACCTCTGCAGCCAGCATTCTGCGCAGGCATCCCAGGCAACGGGAACGCATCGGCCCCAAACTGCCTTGTGAGATACCCAACTCTCCTGCGATTTCCCGGTAGGTGGGGTCTTGCGGATCGAGCATCGCGGTGAGCAGGCGCGGGCACCGGCCGGGCGTTCGAGTGACGGCGGCGCGCAGGGTGCGGTGGCGTTCGGCGACGAGGAGCGAGGTCTCCGGGGAGCCTTCCGGTCCTCCTTCGGTGTCCGGCGGCGGGGCCGGCTCGCCCTGGTACGGGCGCTCCCGGTCGGTGGTCCGGCGGGCTCGGCGGGCCTCGGCGCGGACGGCGCGGCGCAGCCAGTCGGCGGGGCGCTCGGGGGCACCCGCCTCCTGGAGGCGCTCCAGGAGACGGAGCCAGACGGCCTGTTCGAGGTCGCCGGGGTCGATGCCGGCTGCCGGGGCCTCGGCGTCCGACTCGGCGGCGAGCAGCGGGGCGAGGGCGGCGAGGAGGCCGGGGGTCGCAGGGGAGTCGGGGGTCGCGAGGGAGTCGGAAGCGGGGGCGGGGGCCGGGTCCGCGTACGTCGTGGTCTCGGGGGAGGTCATGACCGGCACGATGTCGGGGTGCGCGGATGCGGTTGCGGTACGGGGCGTAAACCACCCGGGAGGAGGTCGTGCCGGCCCGAACGGCCGCGGGGCCGGACGGCCTCCTCCCGAGCTCCCGAGCCAGTCAGCCGCGGGCGGCCGTGAGGTCCGCGGCGGCGAGCAGCGCGGTGTCGGGATTGTCGGAGAAGATGCCGTCGATCCCCGTCTCCAGGTACCGCTTCAGCGCCCCGAAGGCGTCGCCGTAGGCCGTCGGGTCCGTGCCCCGGCGGAAGTCGGCGGGCAGGAAGCTGTTCTCGTTGCGGTGCGTGTACGGGTGGAGGAGCAGCCCCTCGGCGTGCGCGTCGCGGACGAGGGTGGTCGGGGTGCCGAGGCGGCCGGCCGCGTCCTTCGGGATCACCAGGTCGAGCGTGGGGCCGATGCCCTGCGCGTACGAGGCGATCCAGCGCAGGCCCTCGGGCGTGACCAGGTCGGCGACGGTGCGCGGGTCACCGGCCTGGACGAAGTCCCAGGGGCGGCTGCTCGCGGCGGAGAGCAGGACCACTCCCGGGGAGTCGACCAGCTTCGCCAGGCGCTGGATGCTGCTGGGCTCGAAGGACTGGAGGAAGACCGGGGAGTTCGCGCGGTGGCGTCCGTAGCGGCGCAGGAGCTTGGCGAGCCGCTCCTCCAGGCCGAGGCCGAGGGAGCGGAAGTAGGTGGGGTGCTTGGTCTCGACGTGCAGCCAGACGTCGCGGCCCCGGCGGCGGCCCTCCTCCTCGGCCCAGCGGAGCACCTCCTCGAAGGTGGGGATCGTCCAGCGGCCGTCGTAGAGGGTGTTCTCCTGGCGGGTGCCGGGGATGCGCTCCTTCGCCCGCAGGGTCTTGAGCTCCGCGAGGGTGAAGTCCTCGGTGAACCAGCCGGTGTACGAGGTGCCGTCGACGCTCTTGGTGGTCTTCCGGGAGGCGAATTCGGGGTGGTCGGCGACGTCGGTGGTGCCGGTGATGTCGTTCTCGTGGCGGCAGACGAGGTGGCCGTCCCGGGTGGGGACGAGGTCCTGCTCGATGACGTGGGCGCCGAGGTCGAGGGCGTGCCGGTAGGAGCCGAGGGTGTGCTCGGGGCGGTAGCCGCTGGCGCCGCGGTGGGCGATGACGGTGGGGACGGGGAGGGAGCGGTAGCCGTGGCCGTGGCCGCGGCTGTCGCCCCGGGCCTCGTCGGCGTGGGCGGTGCCCGTGGGGAGGGCCGTCGAGGCCCCCAGTACCGCCGCCGCTCCGGCCGCTCCGAGAACGGTCCGTCGTGCCGGGGTCCGGCGCTCGCCCTGGGTCATGAAGGCTCCTCGTGTGTGATGCCCCGCACCTGTCAACGGGGAGCTCCGACGCTAGGCAAGAAGGCCCTACGGACGGCAGACCTCTGCCGAACATGGCGGAAACACACGTCAACACTGCGTATCCACTCGGTGAACCCGATGTGCGTACGGCGGTGACCCGCGAGTATCGTCGCCAGCTGCACCGTCAGCTGGCCCGACCCCCGCCCGCGCGTCACCCGGAGGAACCGTTGTCCCGTCTCGCGATCATCAAGGCAGTGCTCGGGCCGGTCATGCGCCTGATGTTCCGCCCCCGCGTGGAGGGCGCCGAGAACATCCCGGGGACCGGTCCCGTCATCCTCGCGGGCAACCACCTGACCTTCATCGACTCGATGATCATGCCGATCTGCCTGGACCGTCAGGTCTTCTTCATCGGCAAGGACGAGTACGTGACGGGCAAGGGCGTCAAGGGCCGGGCGATGGCCTGGTTCTTCACCAGCGTCGGCATGATCCCGGTGGACCGGGACGGCGGGCGCGGCGGTGTGGCGGCGCTGATGACCGGGCGGCGGGTCCTGGAGGAGGGCAAGATCTTCTCGATCTACCCGGAGGGCACCCGCTCCCCCGACGGCCGGCTGTACCGGGGCCGTACGGGCATCGCGCGCCTCACCCTGATGACCGGTGCGCCGGTGGTGCCGTTCGCGATGATCGGCACCGACAAGATCCAGCCGGGCGGGGCGGGGGTGCCGCGGCCGGGCAAGGTCACGGTCCGCTTCGGCGAGCCGATGGAGTTCTCGCGGTACGACGGGATGGACCGCGACCGCTATGTCCTGCGGGCGGTGACGGACTCGGTGATGGCCGAGGTGATGCGGCTGTCCGGTCAGGAGTACGTGGACATGTACGCCACGAAGGCGAAGGCCGCGTAACGCTCGTGCGCGTGTGACGGGGCCCCGTACAGCTCGGCTGTACGGGGCCCCGTCGCGTTCCCCTGCCGTCAGTGCTCGACGCCGTCCTCCAGCTTCTGGCCCCTGAGCAGGAACCAGGCCGCGACCGAGGCCGCGAGGAGGACCGCCGCGCCGACACCGGCCGCGATCCGCAGACCGTCGACGAAGGCCAGCTGGGCGGCCGACACCAGGGCCGTCGCCGTCTCCGGGGCGAGGGCGCCGGAGGCCTCCACCGCGCCGCCGAGCGACTCGTGGGCGGCCGAGGCGATGTCGGTGGGGACACCGGTCGGGGTGGCGAAGTTCCGGTAGACGCCGGTCACGATCGAGCCGAGTACGGCGATGCCGAGCGCGGCGCCGAGCTCGTACGCGGTCTCGGAGACGGCGGAGGCGGAGCCCGCCTGGTCCTTCGGGACGCTGGAGAGGATCACGTCGGCGGTGACGGTGAAGGCGAAGCCGGCGCCCACACCGACGACGAGCAGGCTCGCGCCGAGCAGCGGATAGCCGGTGTTTCCGTCGATCGTCGTCAGGACGGCGAGGGAGAGGCCGACGGCCGCGAGACCGCCCGCCACGACGGACCGCACGGAGAACCGTCGGGCGACGACACCGGCGACGAGACCGGCCGTGACGGCGCCGATCGCCGCGGGGAGCTCGGCGAGACCGGCCTCCAGGGGCTGCCGGCCCTGGACCAGCTGGAAGAACTGGGACAGGAAGAACACCAGGCCGGAGAGGCCCAGGATGGTCAGCAGGTCGGCGAGGACGGCGCCGGAGAATCCGCGGTTGCGGAAGAGGCGCATGTCCAGGAGCGGCGCGGGCAGGGTCAGCTGCCTGCGGACGAACCAGGTCAGGGCGGCGGCACCGATGAGGGCGCCGACGGCCGCGTCGAGGGAGAGGCCGTGGGAGGCCAGTTCCTTGATCGCGTACACGACGGCGATCACGCCGACGAGGGAGAGGCCGACGCTGGCGAGGTCCCAGGGGCCCGGGTTCGGGTTCTTCGACTCGGGGATCATCTTGATGCCGACGAGGACGAGGACCGCCATGACGGGCAGGTTGATGAGGAAGACCGAGCCCCACCAGAAGTGCTCCAGGAGGAATCCGCCGACGACCGGTCCGACGGCGGCACCGGCCGAGGCCATGGCGCCCCAGATGCCGATGGCGAGGCTGCGCTCGCGCGGGTCGTGGAAGAGGTTCCGGATGAGCGCCAGGGTGGACGGCATCAGGGTGGCGCCGGCGACGCCGAGCAGCGCGCGGGCCACGATCATCATCTCGGGGCTGGTCGCGTAGGCGTTCAGGACGGAGACCGCACCGAAGGCCGTGGCGCCGATGAGCAGCAGCTTCTTGCGGCCGATGCGGTCGCCGAGGCTGCCCATGGAGACCAGGAGTCCGGCGATGACGAACGAGTAGACGTCGCCGATCCAGAGCAGCTGGGAGCCGGAGGGCTTGAGGTCCTCTGAGAGGAAGGGGGTGGCGAGGCCGAGGACCGTCGCGTCCACCGCCACGAGCAGGACGGCCAGGACGAGGACGGAAAGGGCGAGCCACCGGCCGGGGCGGCGGACGCCCTCGATATGGTCGGGGTGCTTGAGGGTACTGATGCTCACTTCTCCACGCTCCTGCGCGCTCCGCCGAGCAACAGCTCGACGATCATGTACTGGAAGTCCTTGGCGGCGACCCGGCCGTCCTGCACGGCCCAGGCGGCCGAACCGATGAGCCCGTAGAGGGCCTCGGTGAGCCAGGCGGGGGTCAGATCGATCCGGAAGGTGCCCTCTTCCTGGCCGCGCTTGAAGAGGTCGGAGACCCGGGCGTCGAGGCGGGCCCAGCCTTCGTTCTGCTGGTCGCCCTCGAAGAGCTGGTTCTCGGTCACGAGGAACGACAGCAGGGGTGCCATCGGCTCCATCCCGGCGACGAGCCGGCGTACGGCCTCGTCGGCGGTCCCCTCGTCGAGACGGGCCCGGTCGAGGGCCGCCTCCAGCTCCTGGATCCCGAGCTCCTCCAGAGCCCTGACCAGGGCGTCGCGCCCGGCGAAGTGCCGGTGCAGCGTGGCCCGACCGATCCCGGCGGCCCGCGCGACCTCGTCCATGGTGGCGGTCGCCTTGCGGGAGAGCAGGGCGGCGGCGCTGTGGAGCACCTGGGTGCGATCGACTGACATGAGACGACCATACACCGAATGAGACATCATTGTCTCATTCGATATTTCGATGCCTCACCGCGTCGGGGACGGAATGCTGTGAACATGACGAAGCCACTACTGCTGATCGATGTGGACGGGCCGCTGAATCCGTACGCGGCGCAGCGCGAGCGGCGCCCGCAGGGGTACACGACGCACCGCATGCGGCCGGGCGGCTGGTTCGAGACGAAGCCGCTGCGGGTGTGGCTGAATCCGGCGCACGGGGGTGAGCTGCTCGCGCTCGCCGAGGCGTACGAGCTGGTGTGGGCGACGACGTGGAAGGGCGAGGCGAACGATTGGATCGGACCTCGCCTCGGGCTGCCCGAGCTGCCGTTCATCGACTGGCCCCGGATGCACGGAAAGGCCCCTCGCGGGACCTTCTGGAAGACGCAGTACATCCTGGAGTACGCGGAGGGGCGGCCGTTCGCCTGGGTCGACGACGACATCACGTCGTACGACCACGAGTACGTGGAGCAGAACCACCTCGCCGCCGCCCTGTTGCTGCACGTCGACCCCCGGCTCGGACTGCTCCGGCCGGACTTCGACGCGCTCGCGGAGTGGGCGGCGGCGCTGTGACGTCCTGAGGGCTACTTCTTGGCGTTGGCCCAGGCGTGCTGGATCACCAGGTCGGCCTTGACCTCGACGAGCTGGGTGGCGACCGCCGAGGGGGCGGTGCCGCCGCGGCCGTCGCGGGAGGCGAGGGCGCCGGGGACGTTGAGGACCGTGCGGACCTCGGGGGTGAGGTGCTCGGAGATCTTGGCGAACTGCTCGTCCGTGAGCTCGTCCAGCTCCTTGCCCTCGGCCTCGGCGACCTTCACGCACTCGCCGGCGACCTCGTGCGCCACCCGGAACGGCACGCCCTGCTTGACCAGCCACTCCGCGATGTCCGTCGCGAGCGAGAAGCCCGCCGGGGCCAGCTCCTCCATGCGCTCGCGGTGGACCGTGAGCGTGGCCATCATGCCGGTGAAGGCGGGCAGCAGGACCTCCAGCTGGTCGCAGGAGTCGAAGACCGGCTCCTTGTCCTCCTGGAGGTCGCGGTTGTACGCGAGCGGGAGGGCCTTGAGGGTGGCGAGCAGGCCCGTCAGGTTGCCGATGAGACGGCCCGACTTGCCCCGCGCCAGCTCGGCGATGTCCGGGTTCTTCTTCTGCGGCATGATCGACGAGCCCGTGGAGAAGGCGTCGTGCAGGGTCACGAAGGAGAACTCCTTCGTGTTCCAGATGATGATCTCCTCCGCGATCCGGGAGAGGTTCACCCCGATCATCGCCGTGATGAAGGCGAACTCCGCCACGAAGTCACGGGAGGCCGTGCCGTCGATCGAGTTGCCGACCGAGCCGCGCTCGAAGCCGAGGTCCTTGGCGACCGCCTCCGGGTCGAGCCCGAGCGAGGAGCCCGCGAGGGCGCCGGAGCCGTACGGGGAGACGGCCGTCCGGGTGTCCCACTGGCGCAGTCGCTCGCCGTCCCGGGACAGGGACTGGGCGTGGGCCAGGACGTGGTGGGCGAAGAGCACCGGCTGGGCGTGCTGGAGATGCGTACGGCCGGGCATGGCGACGTCCGCGTGCGCCTCGGCGAGGCCGACCAGGGCGTCCTGGAGGTCGGCGATGAGGCCGCCGATGACGCGGGCGTGGTCCCTGAGGTACATCCGGAAGAGGGTGGCGACCTGGTCGTTCCGGGACCGGCCGGCGCGCAGCTTGCCGCCGAGGTCGGGGCCGAGGCGCTCCAGGAGGCCGCGCTCCAGGGCGGTGTGGACGTCCTCGTCGGCGATGGTGCCGACGAAGGAGCCGTCGGCGACGTCCGCCTCCAGCAGGTCGAGGCCCGCGAGCATGCGCGTCAGCTCGTCCTCGGTGAGCAGGCCCGCCTTGTGCAGCACGCGCGCGTGGGCGCGGGAGCCGGCGATGTCGTACGGCGCGAGACGCCAGTCGAAGTGGACCGACGCGGACAGCTTCGCGAGGGCCTCGGCGGGGCCGTCGGCGAACCGGCCGCCCCAGAGCCGGACGTCACCGTTGTTGCTGCTCACAGCTGCTACTCCTCAGGAGGGTGGGTGTACGTGTGCGGGTCGCGCCAGGTCATGCCGGGCGCCGATCGCACACCCTCTACTAGGCATAACTATGCGGTGCACCGTATGTTTTGTCAACGCGATGCCGGGCAGGCCGGCAGCCGGCCCGGCGATCCAGGGGATCCCGACAATCAGGGGCGGTCCTGCCGTCCTGAGTCCTAGGCTCCGGCCATGTCGAGCAGCGCGCACGTGGACGCCACGGACCACCTGGCCCGGGCCCTGGAGGGGGCCGACGCGGGCGCGTGGGTGCTCCGGGTGCTCCGCCTCGTCCGCGGGCGGGATCGCACTCGGACACCCGGGACGTGAGGCGCGGGCGTGGGGCCGGGATCTTTCCGCGCGTCAACGGCGGCGGGGCGACGGCCGGTCGTGGCTCCGCGCCGACAGCACATCGCCGTCGGACGCGGAGCGGTCCGACGGCGATCAGCCCGTACTGGCGGGGTACTACGTCAGGTCAGCCCTTCTGCGCCAGGCGCAGCAGGTGGTCGGCGAGTCCCTGGCCGCCCGTCGGGTCCCGGCTGATCAGCAGGAGGGTGTCGTCGCCCGCGATCGTGCCGAGGATCGCGTGGAGTTCGGCCTGGTCGATGGCCGACGCGAGGAACTGGGCCGCGCCCGGCGGGGTCCTCAGCACCACCAGGTTGGCGGACGCCTCGGCGGAGATCAGGAGTTCGCCGGAGAGGCGCCGCATGCGCTCCTCCTTGGCGGACTCGCCGAGCGGGGCCTGCGGCGTGCGGAAGCCGCCCTCGCTGGGCACCGCGTAGATCAGCTCTCCACCGGTGTTGCGGATCTTCACCGCGCCCAGCTCGTCGAGGTCGCGGGAGAGCGTCGCCTGAGTGACGCTCAGCCCGTCGTCCGCGAGGAGCTTGGCGAGCTGGCTCTGCGAGCGCACCGGCTGGCGGTTGAGGATGTCGACGATCCTGCGGTGGCGTGCGGTGCGGGTCTGCGGAACGGACGGCCCGCCGTGCTCGTTCTCCTGCGCGTCGGTCATCGTCGTCTCATTCTCCGGTTCGTCCTTGCCCGTTCGCCACGTCGAGGACTCCGGGGAGGGCCCGGAGGAAGGTGTCCGCCTCGGCGTCGGTGAGGACCAGCGGAGGCATGATCCTGACGACATCGGGGGCGGGCGCGTTCACCAGGAGGCCGGCGTCCTGGGCCGCCTGCTGCACCTGGGGTGCGAGGGGCCCGGTGAGCACGATACCCAGCAGGAGGCCCGCTCCACGGACGTGGGAGACCAGCGGGTGGTTCAGACCTTCGATTCCCTGCCTCAGCCGCTCCCCGACCGCCTTCACGTGGTCGAGGGCCGCGTCGGCCCCGAGGGTGTCCAGGACGGCGAGTCCGGCGGCGCAGGCGATCGGGTTGCCGCCGAAGGTGGTGCCGTGGTGGCCGGGGCCGAAGAGGTCCGCGGCCGGGCCGAAGGCGACGGTCGCGCCGAGCGGGAGGCCGCCGCCGAGCCCCTTGGCCAGGGTCACGACATCCGGCTCGACGCCCTCGTGGGCCTGGTACTCGAACCAGTGGCCGCAGCGGCCGATGCCGGTCTGGACCTCGTCGAGGACGAGGAGGGTGCCGGTGGCGCGGGTGATCTCCCGGGCGGCCTTGAGGTAGCCGGGGGGCGGGACGACGACGCCGTTCTCGCCCTGGATCGGCTCGATGATCACGAAGGCCGTGTCCTCGGTGACCGCGGCGCGCAGTGCCTCGACGTCGCCGTACGGGACGTGGGTGACGTCACCGGGCAGCGGCAGGAAGGGGGTCTGCTTGCCGGGCTGGCCGGTGAGCGCGAGGGAGCCCATGGTCCGGCCGTGGAAGCCGCCGTCGGTGGCGACCATGTGCGTCCGGCCGGTGAGCCGGCCGATCTTGAACGCGGCCTCGTTGGCCTCGGCGCCCGAGTTGCAGAAGAAGACCTTGCCGGGCCGGCCGAAGAGGCCGAGCAGCCGCTCGGCGAGGGCGACGGGCGGCTCGGCGACGAAGAGGTTGGACACGTGCCCGAGGCTCTGGACCTGCCGGGTCACGGCCTCGACGATCGCCGGGTGTCCGTGGCCGAGGGCGTTGACGGCGATGCCGCCGACGAAGTCGAGGTACTCCTTGCCGTCGGCGTCCCAGACCTTGGCGCCCTCACCGCGGACGAGGGGCAGCCGGGGGGTGCCGTAGTTGTTCATGAGCGAGCCCTGCCACCGCTGGGTCAGCTGCTCGTTGCCGGTGCTGCTCATCGGTTCAGTCCCCCTGTCCGTCGGGCACGACCATCGTGCCGATGCCCTCGTCGGTGAAGATCTCCAGCAGGATCGAGTGCTGGACCCGGCCGTCGATCACGCGGGCCGTGGTGACCCCGTTCCGTACGGCGTGCAGGCAGCCCTCCATCTTGGGGACCATGCCGCTGGAGAGCTCGGGCAGCAGCTTCTCCAGCTGGCTCGCGGTGAGCCTGCTGATGACCTCGTCGCTGTTCGGCCAGTCCTCGTAGAGGCCCTCGACGTCGGTCAGGACCATCAGCGTCTCGGCACCCAGCGCCGCAGCGAGTGCCGCAGCCGCCGTATCAGCATTGACGTTGTAGACATGTCCGTCGTCCTGGGAGCGGGCGATGGAGGAGATGACCGGGATGCGGCCGTCCTCCAGGAGCGCCTCGATGGCGCCGGTGTCGATGGCGGTGATCTCGCCGACCCGGCCGATGTCGACCTGTTCGCCCTCGATGACCGGCCGGTGCTTGGTGGCCGTGATGGTGTGGGCGTCCTCGCCCGTCATGCCGATGGCGAACGGGCCGTGCTGGTTGAGCAGCCCGACGAGCTCGCGCTGGACCTGCCCGGCGAGGACCATCCGTACGACGTCCATGGCGTCCTCGGTGGTGACGCGCAGGCCGGCCTTGAACTCGCTGACGATGCCGTGCTTGTCGAGCGCGGCGCTGATCTGGGGGCCGCCGCCGTGCACGACGACCGGCTTGAGACCGGCGTGGCGCAGGAAGACGACGTCCTGGGCGAAGGCGGCCTTCAGGTCCTCGTCGATCATGGCGTTTCCGCCGAACTTGATGACGACGGTCTTGCCGTGGTGGCGGGTGAGCCAGGGCAGGGCCTCGATGAGGATCTGAGCCTTCGGGAGGGCGGTGTGCTTCCGCGCGGGCGTGTTGGGGTTGTCGGCCTTGTTCACGACGAGTACGCGCTGTTCTCGTGGACGTAGTCGGCGGTGAGGTCGTTCGCCCAGATGACGGCGGACTCGGAGCCGGCGGCCAGGTCGGCGGTGATGGTGACCTCCCGGTAGCGCATGTCGACGAGCTCGCGGTCCTCGCCGACGGAGCCGTTCCTGCAGACCCACACGCCGTTGATGGCGACGTTGAGCCGGTCCGGGTCGAAGGCCGCCCTCGTGGTGCCGATGGCGGAGAGCACCCGGCCCCAGTTGGGGTCCTCGCCGTGGATGGCGCACTTGAGGAGGTTGTTCCGGGCGATGGACCGGCCCACCTCGACGGCGTCGTCCTCGGTCGCGGCGTTGATCACCTCGATGCGGATGTCCTTGCTGGCGCCCTCGGCGTCGCCGATGAGCTGGCGGGCGAGGTCGTCGCAGACGGCCCGTACGGCCTCGGTGAACTCGTCCTGCGCGGGGGTGATGCCGGAGGCGCCGGAGGCGAGGAGGAGCACGGTGTCGTTGGTGGACATGCAGCCGTCGGAGTCGACCCGGTCGAAGGTGACGCGGGTGGCGCCCCGGAGGGCGCTGTCCAGGCCCTTGGTGTCGACGTCGGCGTCGGTGGTGAGGACGACGAGCATGGTGGCGAGGCCGGGGGCGAGCATGCCGGCGCCCTTGGCCATTCCGCCGACCGTCCACCCTCCCTTGGTGACCACGGAGGTCTTGTGGACGGTGTCGGTGGTCTTGATGGCGATGGCGGCCTTCTCGCCGCCGTGCGCGGAGAGTTCGTCCGCGGCCTTCTCGACGCCGGGGAGGAGCTTGTCCATGGGGAGCAGGATGCCGATGAGGCCGGTGGAGGCGACGGCGACGTCGCCGGCGCCGACTTCCGGGCCCTTGGCGCTCAGGACCTCGGCGACCTTCTCAGCGGTGGCGTGGGTGTCCTGGAAGCCCTGGGGGCCGGTGCAGGCGTTGGCGCCGCCGGAGTTGAGGACGACGGCGGTCAGTTCGCCGTCGGCGAGGACCTGCTGGGACCAGAGGACCGGCGCGGCCTTGACGCGGTTGGAGGTGAAGACTCCCGCGGCGGCGCGGCGGGGCCCGGTGTTGACCACGAGGGCCAGGTCCGGGTTGCCGTTCTGCTTGATTCCGGCGGCGATGCCCGCTGCCGTGAATCCCTTCGCTGCGGTCACGCTCACGGCGCAACTCCAATCGTGGAAAGTCCGGTGTCCTCGGGGAGGCCCAGGGCGATGTTCATGCTCTGCACCGCACCGCCTGCGGTGCCCTTGGTGAGGTTGTCGATGGCGCTGATGGCGATGATCCGGTTCGCGGCCGCGTCGTACGTGACCTGCACCTGAACGGCGTTGGAACCGTAGACGGACGCCGTCGCCGGCCACTGCCCCTCGGGGAGCAGGTGGACGAAGGGCTCGTCGGCGAAGGCCTTCTCGTACGCGTCCCGTACGGATCCGGCGGTGACGCCCGGCTTCGCGGTGGCCGTGCAGGTGGCGAGGATGCCGCGGGGCATCGGGGCCAGGGTGGGCGTGAAGGAGACGGTGACCCGCTCCCCCGCAGGACCGCTGAGATTCTGGATCATCTCGGGGGTGTGGCGGTGACCGCCGCCGACGCCGTACGGCGACATGCTGCCCATGACCTCGCTGCCGAGGAGGTGGGGCTTGGCGGCCTTGCCCGCGCCGGAGGTCCCGGATGCGGCGACGATCACGGCTTCGGGCTCGGCGAGGCCGTTCGCGTACGCAGGGAAGAGCGCGAGCGAGACGGCGGTGGGGTAGCAGCCCGGCACCGCGATGCGCTTGGACCCTTCGAGCGCGGCGCGGGCGCCCGGCAGTTCGGGCAGGCCGTAGGGCCAGGTCCCGGCGTGCGGGGAGCCGTAGTACGTCTCCCAGTCGGCGGGGTTCTCCAGCCGGAAGTCGGCGCCCATGTCCACGACGAGGACGTCGGGACCGAGCTGCTCGGCGACGGCGGCCGACTGCCCGTGCGGCAGCGCCAGGAACACGACGTCGTGCCCGGCGAGCTCCTCGGGCGCGGTCGGCGCGAGGACACGGTCGGCGAGCGGGAGCAGGTGGGGCTGGAGGGCGCCGAGCTTCTGGCCCGCGTTGGAGTGGCCCGTCAGGGTGCCGATCTCGACGTGGGGGTGGGCGAGAAGGAGGCGCAGGAGCTCTCCGCCCGCGTATCCGCTCGCGCCGGCGACCGCTGCTCGTACCTTCATCGAAACCCTCCTCGTGGATGGCATGACTATACGTGCGTCCGCAGTTTTATGCAACGACCGACCGTCCGAAGCCCGAGGAACCCACCTCGTGTCACATCGGGGGGTGTCCTCGCGTCAAGGCGGTGACGGAACCGACGAGGAGTGAGGCCCCATGCACGACGACACATTGCTCACCGCTCTGACCAGGCGCTTCGACGCCGATCAGGAGCAGCTCCGGGGCGTGGCCCTGCGCATGATGGGGTCGCGGGCCGAGGCCGAGGACGTGCTCGCGACGGCACGGGCGGAGCTCGCGCGGGACAGCACGGCCGCCGTACGGGCCTGGCTGGCGGCCCACGTGGGGCAGGCGTGCGTCCGCGGACTCCGGGAACGGGCGGCCGCGGGACGGCCGGGGCCTGGGGGCGGAGATCCGGACGGGGTCGGAGATCTGGACGGGGTCGGCGCCAGGGGCGCGGGCGGGGTGGACTCCGTGTGGCTCGCGCTGCTCGTGGCCCTGGAGACCCTCGGGACCGAGGAGCGGCTCGCCTACGTCCTGCACGACCTCTTCGGACTGCCGCCGGACGAGACCGCCCGGGTCACCGGCGGCTCTCCCGTGGACGCGGCGCGGCTCGCCCGGCGCGCCCGGGAGCGGCTACGGGGCGGCGGGACCGCGCGGACCGACGGCGTACCGGGCCGGCAGCGCGCGGTGGCGGACCGGTTTCTCGCGGCCGCACGCGCGCGTGACGCGCGCGCACTGGCCGCCGTCCTCACCCCGGACGTCGTGGCGTACTCCGCGCGCGGGCCGGTCCACGGCGCCCCGGCCGTCGCGGAGGCGGCCGCCGCCTTCGCCCGCCTCGCCGACGCGGCGAGGCCCGCCCTGGTCGACGGGTCCGTCGGGCTCGTCGCCTTCGTGGCTGGCGTCCCGGTCTCCGCGGTGGCGTTCGCGCTCCGGCACGACCGGATCGTCGCCCTCGACATCGTCACAGGGGAGGACCGGGTACGCGCCCTGGATCTGGCCTTCCCCGACGGGTGAGCGGGCGGGACGGCAAGGGGGCGGGCCCGCGGCGGGGCGGAATTCCGGTGCGTCGGGGTGCCCACTCCGTTAGCCTCGGCGTCATGTCCACGCCCCGAATCTCCTAGCTGCGGACCCACGCCCACGCCACCCGTGTGTCCCTCAGCTGTTTCGGAGCGTTATCCCATGATCACCTTTCGTGGTGCCGACGTGCGCGTCGGCGCCCGGCTCCTGCTGTCCGGCGTCTCCTTCCACATCGCCCCCGGCGACCGGATCGGCCTCGTCGGCCGCAACGGCGCCGGCAAGACCACCCTGCTCGACACCCTGGCCGGGCTGCGTGCCCCGGCTGCCGGCACCGTCACCCGTACCGGCTCCGTCGGCCATCTCGCGCAGGACTCGCGGGCCGCCGACCCGACCGTGTCCGTCACCGACCGGATCCTCTCCGCGCGCGGTCTCGACCTGGCCGTCCGGCGGCTCGCGGAGGCGGCCCGCCGGCTCGGCGAGGCGCCCGACGCGCGGGCGCTCGCCGCGTACGACCGGGCGGAGGCCGCGTTCGAGACGGGCGGCGGGTACGCGGCCGAGGCGGAGGCGGCCCGGGTCGCCGCCGGGCTGGGCCTGCCCGCCGAGGTGATGGACCGGCCCGTCGGCCGGCTGTCCGGCGGGCAGAAGCGCCGGGTCGAGCTGGCCCGGATCCTCTTCGCCGGTCACGGCCCGGAGGACACCCTGCTCCTCGACGAGCCGACCAACCACCTGGACGCCGACTCGATCGGCTGGCTGCGCGGCTTCCTGACCGCCCACCGGGGCGGCCTGGTGCTGATCAGCCACGACGTCCGGCTCCTCACCGACACCGTCAACCGGGTCTTCCACCTCGATCCGGGGCGCGCCGCGCTCGACGTCCACAACACCGGCTGGCAGGTCTACCTCGCGCAGCGGGACGCCGACGAGCGGCGCCGGGTGCGCGAGCGCGCCAACGCCGAGCGGAAGGCGGCCACGCTGCACGCGCAGGCGGACCGCATGAAGTCCCGGGTGGCGACGGCGACGACGGCCCGCAGCATGGCGCGCCGGGCCGACCGGATGCTCGCCGGGCTCGACCCCGCGCGCCGGGCCGAGCGGGTCGCCCGCATCCGGCTGCCCGAGCCCGCGCCCTGCGGTCGTACGCCGCTGGGTGCGGTCTCGCTAACCAAGGCCTACGGGGAACGCCCCGTCCTCGGCGGGGTGGACCTGGCGGTGGACCGGGGCAGCCGGCTGGTCGTCCTCGGGCTCAACGGAGCCGGGAAGACGACGCTGCTGCGGCTCCTCGCCGGGGCGGAGACGCCCGACGCGGGACGGGTCGTACGCGGCCACGGCCTGCGCCTCGGGTACTTCGCCCAGGAGCACGACACGCTGGACCGGGACCGCACGGTCCGGGAGAACCTCGCGGCGGCCGCACCGCACCTGACGGACGGTGAGGTACGGGCGGTGCTGGGCGCCTTCCTGTTCCGGGGCGACGACGCCGACAAGCCGGCCGGAGTGCTGTCCGGCGGCGAGAAGACCAGGCTGGCGCTGGCCGCCCTCGTCCACTCCGGCGCCAACGTGCTGCTCCTCGACGAGCCCACGAACAATCTGGACCCCGCCTCCCGCGACGAGGTCCTGACGGCCGTGGGCACCTACCCGGGCGCGATCGTGATGGTCACGCACGACGAGGGCGCCATCGACGCGCTGCGCCCGGAGCGGGTCCTGCTGCTCCCGGACGCGGACGAGGACCTGTGGAGCGAGGAGTACCGGGAGCTCGTCACCCTGGCGTGACGGGGAGGGATGATCGGGGCGCCGGGACCCTGAACCCCGACCCGCGGGTCAGGGTCGAATCCGGGGCACGAGGGGGAGACCCCTGAGGGCCCGGTGCCCCGTGCCCTCGTAACCTGGAGGGCATGATCATCGATGCGCAGACCCACGTACGGATCGCCCGTCCCTCGCGGGACCTCGCCGCCGCCGAGCGGTTCTACGTCGACGGGCTCGGCCTCGTCGTGCAGTGGCGGACCCCCACGCGGGAGCCCGGCAAGCACGACCTCCTCATGGTCGGCCCGGCCGGCGGAGGCTGGCACTTCGAGCTGACGCGCGACCCCGAGCACCCGGTGGAGCCCACCCCCACCGTCGAGGACCTGTTCGTCGTCTACCTCGGCGCGCCCGTCGAGGAGGAGCAGGTCGAGCGGCTGATCGCGGCGGGCGGTACGCGGATACCCGCGCACAACCCGTACTGGGACGAGTACGGCGTCACCGTCGCCGACCCCGACGGCTACCAGCTCGTCCTGTGCTCCCGTTCCTGGGGCTGAACCTGAGGCCGATGCCTCAGGCGGTGTCCTCGCGATCGGGCTGACGTACGGCCCGGATGACCACGAACTTCGGGTCGCTCGCGACGAGCTCGCTGTTCCCGAAGATGCGGCGGAGGGTCACGTGGTAGCCGAGGTGGCGGTTGCCGACGACCCACAGTTCGCCGCCCGGCCGCAGTGCGCGCCGTGCTTCCGTGAACATGCGGCGGGCCGTGCGGTCGGTGGTGGCCTGGTGGCTGTGGAACGGCGGGTTGTTGAGGACGAGGTCGACCGAGCCGGCGGGCAGGTCCGAGAGCCCGTCGCCGACGATGAACTCGGCCTTGCGTCCTTCGCCCACGTGGGTGCGGAAGTTCTCCTCGGCCGAGGCGACCGCCTGGTACGACTCGTCGGTGAAGACCAGTTCCGCGTCGGGTTCGTGGAGGGCGATGGCGAGACCCACCACGCCGTTGCCGCAGCCGAGGTCGGCGACCCGGGCCCGGCCGAGGTCACCGGGCAGGTTCGCGAGCAGGAAGCGGGTGCCGATGTCGAGGCGGTCGGCGCAGAAGACCCCGGCGTGGTTGGTGACGGTCAGGCCGGGGAGGCCGGGCGCGGGGGTGTCCGCCGGGAGGGCGTACCGGTGCGGCCAGGGGTTCGGGCGCGGGGCGATGCCGGGCTCGCGCGTGGTGTGGATCAGCCGGGCCTTCTTCACCGCGAGCGAGGTGCGGGTGGTCCCCAGGATCCGCTCGAAGAGGCGGAGTGTGGAGGTGTGGATGTCCTTGACCATGCCGGTGCCGACGATCACGGTGTCCTCGTGCACGGCGGGGGCGAGCCGGTGCAGCTGGTCCTCCAGGAGCGCGAGGCTCTTGGGGACGCGGACGAGGAGGACGTCGATCCGCTCGGGTGGCGGGTCCTGCGTGGTCAGCAGCCGGACGGCGTCCGGAGCGGCCCCGGCGCGCGCGAGGTTGGCCCGCGTGGCCTGCCGGCCGAGGTAGGAGTCGGAGATCTGGACGAGCTCGCCGGCCCCGGCGGCCTGGAGTGCGGTGACGAGGGCTCCCCAGCGGTCGCCGAGCACGGCGACGGAGCCGGACAGGTCGGTACCGCTCTCGGCCAGGTGGCCCAGGAGGTACTCGTCGGACGCGTCCCAGGCCCGCAGCGGATCGCGCGGGTCCTCGGGGTGGCGGGTCAGCGTGAAGGCGCCCCATGACGTGGTCAAACGGTTCATCGTGCTCTCAGGCTAGCCGGTCGCGGCCTTCCGCTCCCCCTCCGCCTGCTCGCCGGTGGCGGCGGTGCGCCCCTGCCGGAGCGCGGCGAAGAGGCTTCGGGCGTCCGGGGCCCCGGGAAAGGCGGGCCGGCGGCAGGGCCGGTGAGGAGGCCGGCCGTCGCCTGATTGTGCTGGACCGCGCTCCGTACCGTCGGCGTGTCCGTACCCCCGTCCGCTACGAGGGCACACGGCCCGTCGTTCAGCGCAGGGCGGCGTCGAGATGGAGGTGCCGGAGGCCGGGGCGGCCGGTGAGCGTGACGGTGGAGAGCGGGCGGACGTCGACGTTCCAGTACGTGGAGGGCGGCGCCTTCAGGGCGTACACGAGGGCGGCCCGGACGACAGAGGGTTCGGCGACGGCGACGATGGAGCAGTCCTCGGCGGGACGGGTGTCGAGCCAGTTCCCTATGCGGGTGATGAAGGCGAGGAGCGGTTCCCCGCCGTGCGGGGCGGTGCGGGCGTCGGTGAGCCAGGCGTCGACGGCGGCCGGTTCGAGGGCGGCGACCTCGGCGAGGGTGAGGCCGCGCCAGCGGCCCATGTCGCACTCGCGCAGCGCGGGCTGGGCGAGGGGGGCGTAGCCGAGGGCGGTGCCGGTGGCGCGGCTGCGCGGGGTCGGGGAGCAGTAGCGCAGTTCGGCCGCGCCGAGCGGGATGAGCGCGGGCGCGGCGACCTGCACCTCGTACCAGCCGGCCTCGTCGAGCGGCCGGTCGTCGTCGAAACGTTCGGCGAGCAGGGAGGAGCTGCGTGCCGCCGCGACGAGCGTCACCCGAAGACCCATGGCCGCGATCGTGAGGCCGGTGGGCGCCCAGGTCAAGGGGTCATTTCCCGGGACCGGAGGGCCGCCGGGTCACTGCTGCCCGAGAGCCATCCACTTGTCCGGATTCTGCAGTGGCGTGAAACCGACCTTCTCGTACACACCGTGCGCGTCGGCGGTGGCGAGCAGGATGCGGCGCAGTCCGTGCGGCGCGAGGTGGTCGCGGACGGCGGCGACGAGCGCGGTGCCGAGGCCGGTGCCGCGGGCCCCCGGGTCGACGTAGACGTCGCAGAGCCAGGCGAAGGTGGCGTAGTCGGTGACGATGCGCGCGTACGCGGCCATCGCGCCGGTCTCGCCGTGATAGGCGCCGAAGTTGAGCGATCCCGCGATGGCCGCGTCCTGCTTCTCCCGAGGTCGGCCGAGGGCCCAGTAGGCGTCCGAGGAGAGCCAGTGGTGGACGCGGGCCGCGTCGATCCGTGCGGGATCGGCTGAGATCTCGTACGCCCCGTGCATGACGGCGGTGCCGGAGGGGGCGGGGGTGGTGCTGGAGTTCATGGCCGCAGGGTCCCAGGGGCGCGGGCTCTTGTCAGGTGAATTTGCCACGCCCGGGCATCGCCGTGCCGCCCGGTCCGGGCCCCTCGCCCGGACCGGGCCGCCGCTCAGGCGGCGAGTTCGTCGACGGCCGTCCTCAGGCGGCGCACTCCTTCCGCGATCTCGGTGGGGCCCGCCACACCCGCGAAACTCAGCCGGATGTGGCCTGCGGGGGGTTCGGCGCAGAAGTAGGGGCGGCCCGGAGCGACGGCGACGCCGGTGCGCAGGGCCGTGGCGAGGAGCGAGGCCTCGGGCAGCGTGTCGGGGAGTCGGATCCAGAGGTGGTAGCCGCCGGAGGGGACGCGCGGCAGGGCGAACTCGGGGAGGTGGAGGGCGACGGCCGCGGTCATGGCCTCCCTGCGGCTCCTGAGCTCCTGGGAGACGGCCCGGAGGTGTCGGTGCCAGGCCGGGGCGCCGACGAGTTCGAGGGCGGCCTCCTGGAGGGGCCGGGGGACGAAGAAGCTGTCGACGACCTGGATGGCGCGCAGGCGTTCCAGGACGGGGCCGCGGGCGGCGAGGGCGCCGACGCGGAGGCTGGGCGAAGTCGGCTTGGTGAGCGAGCAGACGTGGACGACGACGCCGTCGGGGTCCTCGGCGGCGAGCGTGGCGGGGAGCGGCCCCGCGTCCTCGTGGACGAGACGGCGGGCGAAGTCGTCCTCGACGACGAAGGCTCCGGCGGCGCGGGCGATGCGGACGACCTCCCGGCGCCGTTCCGGGGCGAGCGCGGTGCCGGTCGGGTTCTGGAAGAGCGGCTGGCAGACGAAGACCCTGGCCCCGGTGGCCCGGAAGGCGGCTTCGAGGAGTTCGGGGCGGACCCCGTCGGCGTCGCCCGGTACGGGGACGGGCCGGAGTCCGGCGGCGCGGGCGACGGCGAGCATGCCCGGGTAGGTGGGCGATTCGACGAGCACGGGGGTGCCGGGCGGGGCGAGGGCGCGCAGGGCGGTGCTGATGGCGGACTGGCCGCCCGCGGTGATCAGCACCTCGGCGGCGGTGACGCTGCCGCCGATCTCGCGGGCGAACCACTCGCGCAGTTCGGGCAGGCCGTCCGTGGGCGGTCGTCCCCAGGCGCCGGGGCGGCGGCCGGCGCGGGCGAGGGCGGCGGCGAGGGCCCGCTCGGGCTGGAGGGAGTGGTGGAGGTAGCCGCCGTTGAACTCGATCACTCCCGGCGGCGGCACGGAGAGAGTGACGAGGACGCCGGAGGCGTCGACGGCCCGGGGGACGAGTTCGGTGGCGGTGTCCGCGCTGAGCGCGAGTTCTTGCCAGGAGGTGTCCCCGGCGACCGGGGTGGCACGCGGCTCGGCGCGGAAGACGCCGGCGCCGGGGCGGGTGACGACGAGCCCTTCGGCGGCGAGCTGGGCGAGGGCCCGGGTCACGGTGACCGGGGAGACGCGGTAGCGCTCGACGAGTGCCCGACTCGACGGCAGTTTTCCACCTGGAGAGTAGCGGTTGAGCTCCGCTCTCAGGGATTCTGCCAGTTCCGCGACACTGCTACGCTCATGCATGAGACCACAGGATAGCGCTACTGCCACCGCGACGATAGCGGTCACCGCCACCGAGGGAAGCACTCCGACCACCTCCGCAGGGCCGGCCTCCGGAGCTGAGACGCCCGCTCCCCCGACGCGCGGCACCCTGCTCGCCCTCCTCGGCGTGGTCTCCTTCTCGCTGACCTTCCCGTCGACCGTGTGGGGCCTGGAGAGCTTCGGGCCCTGGTCCTTGGTGGCCGTGCGCTCCACCCTCGCCGCACTCATCGCGGGCGCCTTCCTCCTCGCCGGCCGGGTGCCGCTGCCGGAGCGCCGCCACTGGGCCGGTCTCGCCGTCGTCGCCGGTGGTGTCGTCATCGGCTTCCCGCTCCTGACGACGCTGGCCCTGCAGACCTCCACCACCTCGCACGCCGCCGTCGTCGTGGGCCTGCTGCCGCTCACCACGGCGACGCTCGCCGCGATCCGGACGGGCCGGCGTCCGTCCCGTACCTTCTGGTGCGCCGCCGTCGCCGGAGCCGTCGTGGTGCTCGGCTTCACGCTCCAGCAGAGCGGCGGCGCGGTGTCCACGAGCGACGTGTACCTCTTCGGGGCGCTGCTCGTGTGCGCCGCCGGCTACACGGAGGGCGGCCGGCTCGCGTCGCTCATGCCGGGCTGGCAGGTCATCGGCTGGGCCCTGGTCTTCTGCCTGCCGCTGATGGCGGTCGCCTCGGCGGTCACGCTGTCGATCGAGCCGGTCCACCTCACCGCCCACGGCGTCATCGGCCTGGTGTGGGTGGCCGCCGGTTCCACCTTCTTCGGCCTGTACGTCTGGTACCGGGGCATGGCCGAGATCGGCATCCCCAAGGCCAGCCAGCTCCAGCTCTCGCAGCCGCTCCTCACCCTGATCTGGTCGGTGTTCCTGCTCGGCGAGTCGCTGCCTCTCGCCGCCCCGCTCGCCGCCGTGGGCGTCCTCGTCTGCATCGCGGTCACCCAGCGGGCGAAGAGCTGACGCGACGGATCGGGGTGGCGCGGGTCACAATGGCAGTCAGAGACTCCGAGTAGGACTGGCGCGTTCGCGAGGAGGTCACCCCGATGCAGGCGAGCGTGGGAGACAAGTTGCTGATGCACGGCCGCACCGTCGGTCAGCACGACCGTACGGCCGAGGTTCTGCAGGTACTCGGGGAGAACGGCACTCCCCCGTACCGCGTGAAGTTCGACGACGACGGTCACGAGGCCCTGATGTCGCCGGGCCCCGACACCGTCGTACGCCATCACCCGGGGGCGGAGGCCCGCTGAGCCCTCTCCTTCGGCGGACGGACCCTGGTCGGGTAGTGATCGGCCACCACGGCGGCCATCGCCCCGGCCCGGTCCGCGGCGACCTCTTTCGCCGCGAAGAAGCAGTGCCCGCCGACCGACCGGTACGTGGCGGCGAGCCCCAGGTGGCGTGACAGCTCCTTCGGGTCCTGCCAGGCCGTCGGCTGGGCGGGATCGCCCGCCTTGTAGAGCGCCTCGCCGATGTACAGGCCGACGCCGGTCCCGCGGACGACCGCGTCCCACCAGGGCAGCAGCTTCGCGTAGTCGGCGGCCGGCAGGCCGATGTTCCAGTACAGCTGCGGGACGACGTGGTCGATCCAGCCCTCCCGGATCCACTTGCGGGTGTCGGCGTACAGATCGTCGTACGTCTGGACTCCGGCGCGGGTGTCCGAGCCTTCGGGGTCGGTGGCGATGTTCCGCCACACACCGAAGGGGCTTATCCCGAATGCCACGTGCTTCTTGGTGTCCTTGATCCGGGCGGCCATCTCGGAGACCAGCAGGTCGGTGTTGTTCCGCCGCCAGGACGCCTTGTCGGGGAAGTCCGCCCCGTACCGCGCGTACGCCTCGTCGTCGGCGAAGACCTGCCCGGCCACCGGGTACGGATAGAAGTAGTCGTCCCAGTGCACGGCGTCGATGTCGTAGCGGCGCAGCGCGTCCAGCATCGCGTCCTGGACGAAGCGGCGGACCTCGGGCAGGCCGGGGTTGTAGTACAGCTTTCCGCCGTAGGGCAGGACCCACTCCGGATGGAGCCGGGCCGGGTGGTCGGTGACGAGCCGGGTCGGATCCGTGTGATTCGCCACTCGGTACGGGTTGAACCAGGCGTGCAGTTCGAGCCCGCGCGCGTGGGCCTCCTCGACCGCCGTGCCCAGCGGGTCCCAGCCCGGATCGCGACCCTGTACACCGGTCAGGCACTGGGCCCACGGCTCGTACGGCGAGGGCCACAGCGCATCGGCGGTCGGGCGGACCTGGAGGACCACCGCGTTGAGGTGGCGCTCGACGGCCGTGTCGAGATGGGCGAGGAGCTCGGCGCGCTGTTCCTCGGCGGTCAGGCCGGACCGGGAGGGCCAGTCGCGGTTGGCGACCGTGGCCACCCACATGCCCCGGAACTCGCGCTTGCGGTGAGGCCCTTTCCCCCGGTCCGGGGACGCGGCGGAGGCCGGCGCCGTCCCCCCTGCCGTTCCCGTTGTCGCTCCCGTCACCATGAGCGCCGCCCCGGTGGCGCCGGCCACGAACCCTCTTCTGCCGATAGGCCGCACTTGTACCCCTCTTCTGTCGGATACGTCACACCCACCCGGACAGCATGCCCGCCCCGGACGATCGATCATCGGTTAATGAGCGGTAACGTCGTGGGGGTCGAGGCGGACGCACCGGAATCACACGGGGCCCGCCGCCAGAGAAGAGCGAAAGGCACGAGGTGACGGACTCCATGGCCGACATTGAGCGCGTCGGAGTGGTGGGTTGCGGCCAGATGGGCGCGGGCATCGCAGAGGTGTGTGCCCGGAGCGGCCTTGAGGTGAAGGTCGCCGAGACCACCGGCGAGGCGCTGGAATTCGGTCGCACGCGGCTCTACAACTCGCTGGCGAAGGCCGCCGAACGCGGCAAGATCAGCGAGGAGGAGCGGGACGCGACGCTCGCCCGCCTCAGCTTCACCACGGACCTCGGCGAGTTCGCCGACCGCGACCTCGTGATCGAGGCGGTCGTGGAGAACGAGCAGGTCAAGACCGAGATCTTCCAGGTGCTCGACCAGGTGATGACCCGGCCCGACGCCATCCTGGCCTCGAACACCTCCTCCATCCCGCTCGTCAAGCTGGCCGTGGCGACCTCCCGCCCCGACCACGTCATCGGCATCCACTTCTTCAACCCGGCCCCGGTGCAGAAGCTCGTCGAGCTGATCCCGGCCCTCACCACCTCCGAGGGCACGATCAGCCGTGCGCAGGCCTTCGCCGAGAAGGCGCTCGGCAAGCACGCGATCCGCGCGCAGGACCGCTCCGGCTTCGTCGTCAACGCCCTGCTCGTGCCGTACCTGCTCTCCGCGATCCGGATGTTCGAGTCGGGCATCGCGAGCCGCGAGGACATCGACAACGGCATGGAGTACGGCTGCGCCCACCCGATGGGCCCGCTGAAGCTCTCCGACCTCATCGGTCTGGACACGATCGCCTCGATCGCCGACTCGATGTACGCCGAGTTCAAGGAGCCGCTGTACGCCGCTCCCCCGCTGCTCCAGCGCATGGTGGACGCGGGCCGGCTCGGCCGGAAGACGGGCTCGGGCTTCTACCCGTACTCCTGACCTCCCCTGAACACCGGACGGCCCGCACTCACGCACAGGTACGGGCCGTCCGGCATTTCCCGCTGTCTCAGCCGAGACGCAGGTGGTGGAGCATGAGCAGCCCGGCGACCATGTTGGCGGCCGGTATCTCGCCGCGGGCGATCATGTCGGGGATCTGTTTGAGCGGGATCCAGGCCCGCCGTGAGGACTCGAACGCGTCCTCGGGCGGACCGGTGTACGTGGCCCGTTCCGCCCAGTAGAGGTGATGGCGGGCGTCGGTGAGACCGTTCGACGGCTCGACGGTGAGGAGATGGCGCAGCGGCCCCGGCCGCCAGCCGGTCTCCTCCTCCATCTCGCGCGCGGCGGCGGTCTCGATGTCCTCCCCGTCCTCGACGATACCGGCGGCCAGTTCCCAGCCCCAGCTGTCGGTGATGAAGCGGTGGCGCCAGAGCATCAGGACTTCGTCGGCCTCGTTGACGGCGGTCGCGACGGCGACCGGGCGGAGCCGGATCAGATAGTGGTCGAGGTGGCGGCCGTCCGGAAGTTCGACGTCCGCGAGGTTCACCTGGAACCAGTGATTCTCATAGACAGAGTGTTCGCTCAGTTTCGTCCACTGCACGTTCTTGCCACCTTCCGACTGGTCGGTGCTTGTTTGGTGGCAATATCGCAGCAGTTGGAGGTCTACGGGGCTACAGGGGAACGCGCAGAGTCCCGTCGATGAGATCCGCCGCCTCCCGGGCGTCCCCTCCGCCGCTCGCGAGGAGATGCTCCCGCACCTGCCGCAGGCGGTCCCGCAGCCGCCGCGACTCCATCCCCCGGGCCCGCTCGGTCATCTCCACCGCCGTGCGCGCCGCCCCGTCGACCTCGCCCCGCCGCAGTTCGATCTGGCACAGCATGGCCAGCCGGTGCACCCGGCCCCGGTCGTGCGAGGGAGTCAGGACCGCCGCCGAGGCGTGCTCGTGGGCCGCGGGGAGATCACCCAGGCTGAGCAGGGCCTCCGCCACCTGCACGTTGACGAAACCCGGCTGTACGTACCCCGTCTCCGCCGGTTCCGCGCCCGGACTGATCCGCTCCGCCTCCGTCTCCGCCCGCCGGATGCAGGCCAGCGCGGCCGCCCCGTCGCCCAGATGCGCGTACGCCTTCGCCTGCATCGCCGTCAGATCGGCGGCGAGCGCCGGGGTGATCCGGCGCCCGGCGGCCCGCAGCGCCGCCTCCGCGAACGCCACCGCCTGCCGGTACTCCCCCATGAACAGCGACTGGTTGACCAGGAGCGCGATGACATAGGCGCCGAGGCCCCGGTCGCCACTGGCCTTCGCGAGCCGCAGCGCCTGATGGAAGTAGTGCTGGGCGAGACCGTGCGCGTCCGCGTCGTACGCGCAGATTCCGGCCACCGCCACCAGGCCGCCGGTGGCCCGGTGCAGTCGCCGGCCGAGCGCGTCGCTGTACGCGCCGCGGAGGAGCGGCGCGGTCTCGGTGGTGAGGAAGCCGACGATGCGGGCGCGCGTCGCGATGCCCCCCGCCTTGCGGTACATCTGCTCGTAGTGGGAGCGAGCGGCGCTCAGTACGGCGATGTCGGTCGCGGACACCGTGGTCCCCCGGCCGTCGCGGGAGACGTCCATGTCCTCCGGCGGGTTCTCCCACTCCCACACCGGCATCACCGCAGGGGTGCCCGTCACGGCCTGCGCGCCGACCATGTGCGGGCGCTGCTGCTCGTCGGATCGCCACAGGGCCGACGCGCGGTCGACGAAGCCGGAGAGCGGCGTACCGAAGGCGGGCGGCGGTCCGCCCGGCACTCCGAGGCCGATGTCGTCCAGGGTCACCTGCCGGTGCAGCCGGGCGGCGAGCACCTCGCAGATCAGGTCGGGCACCTGGCCACGCGGCCGCTGGCCCTTCAACCAGCGGGCCACGGCGGTGTGTTCGTAGCGCAGGGGGATGCCCCTGGCCCGGCCGGCCCGGTTCACGCGGGCGGCGAGCCCGGCGTGGGAGACGCCCGCTTCGTCGAGCAGGGCGTCGAGCAGGGTGTTGGGCTGCATGCCCCCTCCGGTCGCTCGGTGAACTCAGCCTAGGGGTGTCGGACGCGGCCCGTGGCCGAATCCCTACGGGCGATTTCGCACGGGGTGTGAACGAAGTACCCGTTCTTCCGGTCCGCGTACTCTGCCCCGCCCGGCCCCGCACCGCTTGACTGTGCTTCTCGCCGCAAGGCGACGACCGGGCCGCCGGCTCCCCCCTCTTACAGTGCGGCCGCCCGGTCCGCGTCGCCCGCCCCGCTGATCTGCCCGACACTCCGTGGCGGGGCGGGCGACGCCGGCGCCGGCCCCTCCGCTCAACAGTGGGAGGAGGGGGCGGGCCGGGGGCGGCGCAGCCCGGGTTCGGCGGGCTGCGCCGGCACCCGGACACGGTCGTTGCGGACGACGAGGAGCGCGATGTCGTCGGAGAGGCGACCGCCCGTGTGGTCGAGGAGTGCCGCGTGGACCCGGCGGACCAGCATCGCGGGCGCTTCGCCGGCCATCCTGGCCAGGGCGTCGTCGAGGGCGAAGAACCGGCCGCGGTGATCACGGGCCTCCTCCGCCCCGTCGGTGTACAGGACCAGCGTCTCGCCGGGAAGCAGCCGGGAGCCGGCGTACGGCGCGAGCACGGCGGGCAGCGGAAGGACCCCGAGCGGGGGAAGCGGATCGCCGAGCGGCAGCCGCTCCACCCGCCGTCCGAGGCGGTACGGGCCCGGGTGACCGCAGTTGAGCACCGAAAGCCGCCCGTCGGCCGCGACCTCCAGGAGCAGCAGGGTCACGAACTCCTCGGCCACCGGATGCTCCGGCTCCACCCCGCTCCGCGCCGGATGCTCGTCGCGCGCCCGCTCCCGCAGATGCCGTTCGAGGGCCCGCTCCAACCGCCGCAGGACACCGCCGAGTTCCGCTTCGTCATGTGCGGCCTCGCGAAAACTCCCCAGCACGGCCACCACGGCACCGAGCGCGGCGAGCCCGTGCCCCCGCACGTCCCCGACGACGATCCGCACGCCGTACGGGGTGGCCACCGCCTCGTACAGGTCCCCGCCGACGGAGGCGCCCCGCGAGGCCGACAACTGCCCGGCGGCGAGCGCCAGTCCGTCGAGTCGGGCGGGCGGCGGCCGCAACAGCACCTGCTGCGCGGCGTCGGCGACGGCCCGGACCCGGGCCAACTCGCGGGCGAGCCCCCGCCGGACGCCGAGGACGAGCCCGGTGCCGACGGTGAGGAAGACGACGCTGGTGGCGATCCGCATGGGCAGCCCCGGCTGCCGGGCCAGCGGACAGCCGAACTTCCACACCACGGCCACCGCGCCCCAGGCGGTGGGAAGAGCGAGCGGGGCCAGCCGGCGGAGCCGGGAGCCAGCGGAGACCAACGACCTGGAACGGATCATGCACGGCCCTTCCCGAGCCCCGACAGCGCCCGAAGGCCCTGCGGCCCACAGGTCCGCCCCTGCGGCCGCGTCGATTCTGCCGACCGTACGGGCCACGGGGGAACACCCCTCGGCGATCTCACCCGAAGGAGTGAGCGCCCCCGGCGCGCCGCCTTTCGCCAGGCCTCCGCCACGCGCACGGGCGGACGAACCACGAGCAGACGACCGATCAGAACGGCGGAGGGCCGCCCCGGGTGCGTACCCGGGGCGGCCCTCCGTGTCGTGCTCGTGCGCGTCAGGCGCCGCGCAGGACGGCCCCCGTGCGCTCGGACGCCAGGGCGACCGCCGCGTCGCGGGCCGCGGTGGCCTCGTCGACCGTGAGGGTGCGGTCCGTGGCGCGGAACTTCAGCGCGTACGCCAGGGACTTGGTGCCCTCGTCCAGCTGATCGCCGGTGTAGACGTCGAACAGGCGGATGGACTCCAGGAGCTCACCCGCGCCCTCGGTGAGGGCGGCCTCGACCTCGGCGGCCGGGACCTCGGTGGCGACGACCAGGGCGACGTCCTGGGTGGCGACCGGGAAGGAGGAGATCCGGGGGGCCTTGAGCGGGCCCTCGTTCGCCTTCTCCAGGAGGTCCAGGTCGATCTCCATCGCGCAGCTGCGGGCCGGGAGGCCGAACGCCTTCACGACGCGCGGGTGGAGCTCGCCGGCGTGGCCGACGAGGACCTTCTCGCCGTCGATCTCGGCGTGGAACGCGGCGCAGCGGCCCGGGTGCCACGGGGCGTGCTGATCGGCGCTGATGATCAGCTCGACCCCGGCCTCGACGGCCACGGTCCGGCCGGCCTCGACCGCGTCCGCCCAGTCGGACGGACGGCCCTTGCCCCACCAGCCGGCCTGCTCGCGCGCACCGGCGAGGACGACGGCGGCGCGACGCGGCTGCGCGGGCAGCGCGGCGTTGACGACGGCGACCTCCTCGTCGGTGGGACGGCGGTCGACGGGCAGCCGGACGGCGACGCCGGGCTGTCCCTCGGGCCGGAAGACGAGACCGGTCTCGAAGAGCGCCAGGTCGTGGCTGCCGCGACTGTCGTTGCGACGGAGCGCGCCGAGCAGGCCCGGGAGCAGCGTCGTACGGAGCGCGGGCTCCTCGTCCGAGAGCGGGTTGACCAGGGTCACGAGCCGACGACGGGCGTCGTCCGCGTCGAGACCGAGGTTGTCGAGGGCCTGCTCGCCGATGAACGGGTAGCTGAGCGCCTCGACGTAGCCGGCGCCGGCCAGGGCGCGGCCCACCCGGCGGTGGGTGCGCTGGCGCTCGGTGAGCCCGCGGCCGGCCGGGGGCTTCGGCAGCGTGGAGGGCAGGTTCTCGTAGCCCTCCAGACGGATGACCTCTTCGGCGAGGTCGTTCGGCTCGCTGAGGTCGGGGCGCCACGAGGGCACCGTGACGACGATCTCGTCCTGGCCGTAGACGTCGCAGCCGACCTCCTGGAGGCGGCGGACGACGGTCTCACGGCCGTAGTCGACGCCCGCGACCTTGTCCGGGTGGTTCGCCGGCATGGTGATCGTGCGCGGCGCGGACGAGGCGCTGATCTCGGTGACGCCGGCCTCGGCCGTGCCGCCCGCGAGCAGCACGAGCAGGTCGACGGTGCGCTGCGCGGCAGCGGCGGCGGCCTGCGGGTCGACGCCACGCTCGAAGCGCTTGGACGCCTCGGAGGACAGCTTGTGGCGGCGGGCGGTGCGCGCGATCGAGATCGCGTCGAAGTGCGCGGCCTCGATGACGACCTCGGAGGTGCCGGTGACGAAGCCGGTCTCCGGGTCGGTCACCGGGTCGGCGATCTCCGTGTTCGCGCCGCCCATGACGCCGGCGATGCCGATCGGACCGCGGTTGTCGGTGATGACCAGGTCCGCCGCGTCCAGGACGCGGACGGTGCCGTCGAGGGTCGTGATCTTCTCGCCGGCCTCGGCGCGGCGCACCCCGATGGGGCCGTCGAGACGGCTCCGGTCGTAGGCGTGCAGCGGCTGACCGAGTTCCAGCATCACGTAGTTGGTGACGTCCACGGCCAGCGAGATCGGGCGCATGCCGGCCTTCTGCAGGCGGCGCTGCAGCCAGATCGGGGAGCGCGCCTCGGGCGCGAGGCCGACGACGGTGCGCGCGGTGAAGCGGTCGCAGCCGATCGGGTCGGAGACCTGGACCGGGTAGCCGTACGCGTTCGGCGCGGGCACGTCGAGGAGCGCCGGGTCGCGCAGCGGCAGGCCGTACGCGATGGCGAGCTCGCGGGCGATGCCGCGCAGGGAGAGGCAGTAGCCGCGGTCCGGGGTGACGGCGATGTCGAGGACCTCGTCGTACAGCTCCAGGAGGACCGTGGCGTCGATGCCGATCTCGTACTCCGGCGGGAGCACGATGATGCCGTGCGTGCCGTCGTCGCCCATGCCCAGCTCGTCGCCGGAGCAGATCATGCCGCGGGACACCCGGCCGTACGTCTTGCGCTCGGCGATCCGGAAGTCACCGGGGAGGACGGCGCCGGGCAGGGCCACGACGACCTTGTCGCCGACGGCGAAGTTCCGGGCGCCGCAGATGATCTCCTGCGGCTCGCCGGTGCCGTTGGCCTGGCCGACGTCGACGGTGCAGAAGCGGATGGGCTTCTTGAACTCCGTCAGTTCCTCGATGGTGAGGACCTTGCCGACCACCAGCGGGCCGGTCAGGCCGGTGCCGAGCTGCTCGACGGTCTCGACCTCGAGGCCTGCCGAAATGAGTTTGGCCTGGACGTCTCGGCCGGTCTCCGTCGCCGGCAGGTCGACGTACTCCCGCAGCCAAGAAAGCGGGACCCGCATCAGATCTCCATCCCGAACGGCCGGGTGAACCGGACGTCACCCTCGACCATGTCTCGCATGTCGTCGACGTTGTGGCGGAACATCAGCATCCGCTCGATGCCGAACCCGAAGGCGAATCCGCTGTACTTCTCGGGGTCCACACCGCAGGCGACGAGCACCTTCGGGTTGACCATGCCGCAGCCGCCGAGCTCGATCCAGCCCTCGCTGCCGCAGGTGCGGCAGGGACGGTCCGGGTTGCCGACGGACTCGCCGCGGCAGACGTAGCAGAGCATGTCCATCTCGGCGGACGGCTCGGTGAAGGGGAAGAAGTTCGGGCGGAGCCGGGTCTTCATGTCCGGGCCGAAGAGCGCCTGGACCATGTGGTCCAGGGTGCCCTTGAGGTCGGCCATGGTCAGGCCCTCGTCGACGGCGAGCAGCTCGATCTGGTGGAAGACCGGGGTGTGCGTGGCGTCGAGCTCGTCGGTGCGGTAGACGCGGCCGGGGCACACCACGTAGACCGGGGGCTCCCGGTCGAGGAGGGTGCGGGCCTGGACCGGCGAGGTGTGCGTGCGCAGCACGACGCCGGACTCGTCACCCGTGGTGCCCTCTGGGCCCTGGATGAAGAACGTGTCCTGCATCTGGCGCGCCGGGTGGTCCGGGACGAAGTTGAGGGCGTCGAAGTTGAACCACTCCGCCTCGACCTCGGGGCCCTCGGCGACCTCGTACCCCATGGAGACGAAGACGTCCGCGACGCGCTCCATGAGCGTCGTCAGCGGGTGCCGGGCGCCGGCCGGGACACGGTCGTACGGCAGGGTGACGTCGACGGCCTCCTCGACGAGGACGCGGGCGTCCCGCTCGGCCTCCAGCTCGGTCTGGCGGGCGGCGAGCGCCTTGGAGACCGCGCCGCGGGCCTGGCCCACGACCTTTCCGGCGGCGGCCTTGGCCTGCGGGGGCAGGGCGCCGATCTCGCGATTGGCGAGCGCCAGCGGCGAGGTGCCGCCGGTATGCGCGGTCTTCGCGTGCGCGAGCGCGTCGAGGTCGCCGGCGGCCGCGAAGGCGGCGAGCGCCTCGTCCCGCATGCGCTCGATCTCTTCCGGTTTCAAGGCCTCGACCTCGACCGGGTCGTACGACTTATTCGGTGCCGACATCTCTTCCCGTGCTTCCGTTTGGCTGGCTGGGCGCGGCCCCGCTCGACGACAAGGGCGCAAACGTGCCAAAGGTCGAGTCTAACGGGGCGCTCGGACGGTGATGAGCCCGTGGGCAGGCCGGGCGGCCTCTGATCTCGTCTGGATCTTGTCCGAAACTGGTCGGATCTCGTCAGATGAGATGGGCCGGGGTGCCGACGGGCAGGGTAAATCGGAACTCGGCCCCGCCGCGGGGGCCCCGTCCGACGGTGATGGTGCCGCCGTGGGCCTCGACGATGCCCTTGACGATGTAGAGGCCGAGGCCGGTGCCACCGCGTTTGCTGCCCCGCCAGAAGCGGGTGAAGACGCGGCTCATCGACGCTTCGGGGATGCCGGGGCCCTCGTCGCTCACGGTGACCTCCGTCCCCTCTTCTCCGTCGTCGCCCGCCGTACCGGGTGCCACCTCGATGGTGACGGTTCCGTCGCCGTGGCGCACCGCGTTTTCCAGGAGGTTGCCGAGGATCTGGTCGATCTTGTCGGGGTCGGCCCAGAGCGCGGGCAGCTGCGGCCTGATCCGTACGAAGAAGCGGTCCGGGGACTGGCCGCCGGTGGTGTGGACCTGGATGTGGCGGCCGATGGCGGCGGCGAGGTCGACGGGCTGGCGGCGTACCTCGAGGCGGCCGGAGTCGATCCGGGAGATGTCGAGGAGCTCGGCGATGAGGCGCTTGATGCGGCCCGCGTCGGCGTCGACGGTCTCCAGCATCAGCCGCTTCTGCTCGTCGGTGAACCGCTCCCACTTGTCGAGGAGGGTCGCCGTGAAGCCCTTGACGGAGGTGAGCGGGGAACGCAGCTCGTGGGCGACGGTGGCGATGAGCTCGGCGTGGCTGCGCTCGGTGCGGCGGCGGGCGTCGGTGCCGCGCAGGGAGACCACGACGCGGCGGACGGGGCCTGTGGGGTACTCGCGGACGTACCGGGCGGAGACGAGGACCTCGCGGCCGCCGGGGAGCAGCAGATTGCGCTCGGGCTGGCCGCGGCGGGTGGCGAGTCCGCCGTACGGGTCGGTCAGGGTCCACCAGCGGCGCCCCTTGAGGTCCTCAAGGGGGAGGGCCTGGTCGAGGGGGAGGCCGAGGGCACGGTCGGCGGGTACGGCGGTGATGCGGCCGGCGGCGGCGTTGAAGCAGACGACCCGACCGCTCTCGTCGGCGATGACGAGGCCGTCGGGCAGGTCGTCGGGGTGGACCCCGGCGAAGGCGGTGGTGGTGTCGGCGGTGGAGGCCGTGTCGTCCGCGGGTGTCCCGGCGGCTCCGGGCTCCTCCGGGGCGTGCGGTGCGGCGCTCCGTGCCTGTGCGGGACTGTCCGTGCCGACCGTCATCCCCGTATCCCACCCCTCCGTGTAGCGCAGTGGGCCCCCGAAAGGGTCACTCTACTGGGCGGGGGCGCCGGAATGGACCCTTCAGGCGGAGGTTCGGGGGCGCTGGGCGCGGGCGGAGGCGTACAGGCAGACGGCGGCCGCGGTCGCGAGGTTGAGGCTCTCGGCCTTGCCGTGGATGGGGACGCGGACGACGGCGTCGGCGAGGGCCCTGGTCTCCTCGGGCAGGCCCCAGGCCTCGTTGCCGAAGATCCAGGCGGTGGGCCCGCCCATGGTGCCGGCGTCCAGTTCGGCGTCGAGGTCGTCCTGGCCCGCTCCGTCGGCGGCGAGGATCCGTACGCCGGCGCTCTTGAGCCCGGCGACGGCCTGCTCCACGGGGACGCCGACGGCGACCGGCAGGTGGAAGAGGGAGCCGACGGAGGCGCGGACGGACTTGGGGTTGTACAGGTCGACGGAGGCGTCGGTGAGGACTACGGCGTCGGCGCCGGCGGCGTCGGCGCAGCGCAGTACGGTGCCGGCGTTCCCGGGGTCCCGGACGTGGGCGAGGACGGCGACCAGCTTGGGCCGGGCGGCGACGATCTCCTCGAAGGGCGAGTCCAGGAAGCGGCAGACGCCGACGATCCCCTGCGGGGTGACGGTCTGGGAGACCTCGGCGAGGACGGCGTCGGAGGCGTGGTGGACACGGGCTCCGGAGGCGAGCGCGGCCTCGATGATCGGGGCGTACCGCTCGGCGGCCTCGACGGTGGTGAAGAGCTCGACGAGGGTCGGTTCCCCGCTCGCCCCGCGGTGCTCGACGGCCTCACGGACGGCCTGCGGGCCCTCGGCGATGAAGAGGCGGTCCTTGCCCCGGAAGTTGCGCTTGGCGAGCCGCCGGGCGGCGACGACGCGCGGGGAACGCGGGGAGATCAGCTCGGGGGTGACCATGAGGTGCGGCGGTTCTCTCTTCGAGTCTTCGAGGTCTTCGAGGGGGACGGCGACTTCGGGGCCGACGCACCCGGACCCGCAGGCGCACGCGCCTGCGGGTCCGGGCAGAGGTACTGCGGCCTGGAAGATCAGGCGGCGGCCTTCGGGGCGTTGACGTCAGCCGGCAGAGCCTTCTGCGCGACCTCGACCAGCGCGGCGAACGCGTTGATGTCGTTGACGGCCAGCTCGGCGAGGATCTTGCGGTCCACCTCGATGTTGGCGGCGTTCAGACCCTGGATGAGGCGGTTGTACGTCATGCCGTTCTGACGGGCAGCGGCGTTGATGCGCTGGATCCACAGACGGCGGAAGTCGCCCTTGCGCTTCTTGCGGTCGTTGTAGTTGTAGACCAGCGAGTGGGTGACCTGCTCCTTGGCCTTGCGGTACAGGCGCGAACGCTGACCGCGGTAGCCGGAGGCCGCCTCGAGGATTGCCCGGCGCTTCTTGTGGGCGTTGACTGCCCGCTTGACGCGTGCCACTTGTTAACTCCTTGTAGCGGGGTCGTGGTGGTCCTCACACGACCCGAAAAACGAATGGATCCCGGTCTGAGCCGGATGCCCCCGTCGCCGAGGGCGGGAGATCAGATCAGATGCCCAGCATCTTCTTGATCTTGGCGGCGTCACCCGGGGCCATCTCGGCGTTGCCGGTGAGGCGACGCGTCAGCTTGGACGACTTGTGCTCGAGCAGGTGGCGCTTGCCGGCGCGCTCGCGCATGATCTTGCCGGTGCCGGTGACCTTGAAGCGCTTCTTGGCACCGGAGTGCGTCTTGTTCTTCGGCATCGCGCCGTATCTCCTCGTCAGTGGCGCTCCCCCGGTGTGGAGACCGGACTGCCGGGAGCGTCAATTCTTAGTGTGGTGGTTCCGGGCGGGGCCCGGGGCTGCCTGGATGGCAGCCCGTCGGGTCACGCCTCGGGGTTCTCGACCGGAGCGTCGGCCTCGGCCTCGGCGACCGGAGCCTCGGCGGCCTCGGTCTCCTCGACCTGAGCCTCCTCGACCGGAGCGTCGGACGCCTCGTCGGCGGCGACGCCCTGGCGCTCGGCCTTGCGTGCGGCCTGGGCCTCACGCGCCTCGGCCATGGCCTCGGTCTTCTTCTTGTGCGGGCCGAGAACCATGATCATGTTCCGGCCGTCCTGCTTCGGGTTGGACTCGATGAAGCCAAGCTCCTCGACGTCCGACGCCAGCCGCTGAAGCAGCCGGAAACCAAGCTCGGGGCGGGACTGCTCACGACCACGGAACATGATCGTGATCTTGACCTTGTCGCCCTGCTTGAGGAACCGGACGACGTGACCCTTCTTGGTGTCGTAGTCGTGCGGGTCGATCTTCGGCCGGAGCTTCATCTCCTTGATGACCGTGTGCGCCTGGTTCTTGCGCGCCTCACGGGCCTTCATGGCCGACTCGTACTTGAACTTCCCGTAGTCCATGAGCTTGCACACGGGCGGACGGGCGGTCGCCGCGACCTCGACCAGATCGAGGTCGTACTCCTGTGCGAGCTCCAGGGCCTTGGCAAGCGGAACAATCCCGACCTGCTCGCCGCTGGGTCCGACAAGTCGCACCTCGGGAACGCGAATCCTGTCGTTGATGCGGGGCTCGGCGCTGATGGATCCTCCTCGGTAGCACCACGCGACCGCCTGGCGGACGGACGCGCAACGTCTGTTTCACTGAGACCAACCGAGCCGGCGCACAAAAAACGCCCCGGACGGGACACAGGCGGGGCTCCACGGAAATACCGGAGCACCGCCGCAGTCAACCGCGGGGCGCAGAATCGGGCGGTTCCATCGTCCGTACGGAACGATGGGGACCACCTGACCGGTGACCCGCCACCCGCGAGGGTGGTCAGGTGGGAGTACGGAGCCTCCACTTGTGGGCCGGGCACATAGGTGTCCGGCCGGTCGTTACACAAGGTTAGCAGGACCCGGCGGTCTCCGCTAACCGAGGACCGGCCTATCGTATGAGGCATGAGCGAGACCCCCCAGAACGAGTCCGCGGACTCCCCCGAAAACCCCGACTTCGACGCCATGACCCGCGACATCGCGGAGGTCCCGGCCGTCGAGGTGATCGTGACGGTCGCCGTCAACCTGATGAGCGCCGCCGCGGTGAAGCTCGGGCTCACCGAGGAGGGCGACAAGTACAAGGACCTCGACGAGGCCCGCAAGCTGGTGCACGCGCTCGCGGGCCTGCTGGACGCCGGCGCGACGGAGATCTCCTCCTTCCACGCCGCTCCCCTGCGGGACGGCCTGAAGTCCCTTCAGCTCGCCTTCCGCGAGGCGTCCCTGATCCCGGACGAGCCGGGCCAGGGTCCTGGCGAGAAGTACACCGGTCCGGTGTACGGCTAGGAGTCGGTGTACGGCTAGGACGTCTCTCCGTTACTACCGCTTGACGTAGAAGGGCTCGCCGGGAGGCGTGGCCGAGGCCGGCAGCAGTGCCAGGTCGAGGCCCCGCACCAGGCGGGCCCTCAGTGTTTCGTCGGCCGCGAGGGCGCGGGCGACGCGCTGGGCGGCCTCCGCCGGGGCGGCGTCCCCGCCGAGGACCAGGGCGAGGGTGCCGTCGGCGCTGCCGGGGCCCAGGTGGGCGCGGAGGACCGCGGGCTCGGCGGCGACGGCGGCCCGTACGGCCTCCCGTACGGCCGGGTCGTCGAGCGGGTCGGTGCTGGAGCGGCCCTCGGCGAGGGCGAGCAGCGCCGGTCCCGTGAGCTGGTACGGGACGGGGCCCGCGAGGTCCAGGACGACGGTGTCGGCCTTCTCGTGGGCGGCGGCCTGGAGCGCCTGGTGGAGCGGTACGGCCACGGGCCGGGCCTCCGGGTCCCACAGGGCGAGCGAGGCGATCGAGGTGAAGGCGGGCAGGGCCCGGCGGTCGCCCGCGGTGAGGGTGGGGACCGCCATGTCGCTGGTCTTCTCACGGCGCAGGCCGTTCTCGTCGGTCTCCACCTCGCCGAGGAGGGCGACCACGGGGACGAGCAGCCGGGCGCCCTTGAGCGCTTCGAGGACCGGGCCGTGGGCGGTCCTGTCCTCCGCCCAGGCCGCGAGGGCCGCGGCGAGCCGCGGGTCGGCGGTGCCGTCGTCGTCGGAGAAACCAGGGTCCGGAATGTTCTTGAGCGCCACGCACCGAGCCTAACGGGCTACGCGGGCAGTCCTGTCCGCCGGGTCGTCAGCGGGTGCGCCTCGTACGCCCGAGGGCGATCGCGGCCAGGAGCAGCAGGACGCCGAGTCCGCCGGCGGCGGGGGCGAGGAGGCCGACGGGGCGGCTCTCCTCGACGGCGGGGGTCGGGCCGGGGCCGAAGTACTGCCCCCGGTAGCCGGTGGTGGTGTTCTTGGGGTCGCCGCCCTTGCGCGTGGCCCCGGCCTTGATGGCGGCGGCCGGGTCGACCGTCCCGTACCCCTTGGCGTCGCTGCGGCCACCCTTGGGGCGGTTGCGGGCGGTGTCGATGAGCAGCTGCTTGATCTGGGCCGGGGTGAGGTCGGGGTGGGCGGACCTGACGAGCGCGACGGCGCCGGAGACGAACGCGGCGGCGGCGCTGGTGCCCCAGCCCTCGTAGTAGCGGCGGTCGGGGTCGGCGATGACGATCTCGAGGCCGGGGGCGCTGACCGTGGCGTACCAGCGGCGGGTGGAGAACGAGGCGTGGGTGCCGTAGCGGTCGACGGCGGTGACGGCGATGACGCCGGGGTAGGCGGCGGGGTACGAGATGTGGTCGCCCTTCTCGCCGCCGTTGCCGGCGGAGGCGACGACGGAGACGCCCTTGGCGAGGGCGTACTGGACGGCGGCGTCCTCGCCCGCGTCGGGGTGGGCGGACTTGGAGTCGTCGCCGAGGGAGAGGTTGATGACGTCGGCGCCGTGGTCGGCGGCCCAGCGGATGCCCTCGGCGAGGGCGGTGCCGCGGGTCTTGCGGGCCTTGTCGCGGGCCTTGTCGCTGCTTTCCAGAATGACCCGGACGGGCAGGATCTCGACGTCGGGGGCGACGCCGAGGACGCCGCTCTCGTCGCCGGGGCCGTGGCCGTGCCCGGCGATGATGCCGGCCATCGCGGTGCCGTGACGGGCCCAGGCGCGGTCACCCTTGGAGGCGCCGAATCCGATGAGGTCGCGGCCGGGGAGGACGGAGCCGGCCAGGTCCGGGTGGTCGGCGTCGACGCCGGTGTCGAGGACGGCGACCTTGATGCCCTCGCCCTTGGTGGTGCGCCAGGCCTCGGTGGTGTGCATGGCCTCCAGGCCCCACTGCCGGGCCCGGATGGTGTCGGCGTGGGCGGGGGCGGTGGTCGCGGGCAGCACGGAGAAGGCGGCGGCGAGGAGGACGACGGCGGTCGCCCGGGTGGACGTGGCCGCCCGGGTGGAGGTGATCGCCCGGGCGGAGGTCATCGCCCGGGGGCAGGTCGGGCGGGTCACCGGGCGTTCTCCTTCTCCTTGACGGTCGCGGCGACGGTCTTGCGCAGCAGCGCTTCGAAGCGGGCGGTGATGCCCTTGGCCTCGTGGCCGAGGCCGGACTGGGCGGTAGCGTCGGTACGGCCCCGGGCCATGGCCTGGTCGGCGGGGAGCGGGCGGTCGACGGCCCGGCCGTCGGCGAAGCCGGAGACGGCGGTGACGACGACGGGGAGGTCGGCGGGGGCACTCGCCCACCAGCTCGCGCGCTGCCGGGCGCCGAAGCGGGCCGCGACGGTGGAGGGCCCGGAGAGGGCCGGGGGGACGTCCGGGCCGAGGCGGGCGGTGAGGCCGCCCTGGCCGAGCGTGCGCTGCGCCTCGGCGTCGGCTCGGGTGAAGACCAGGCCGACGGTGATCACGCTGCTGGCGGTGGCGTCGGTGTACGTGGCACGCAGGACGCGCTCGCAGCCGAGCGGCGTGAGGGTGGCGAGCAGGCCCTTGGCCAGGACGACGGGCGAGCAGGGCGTGTCCGGGGCGACGACGATCCGGGTCCAGGTGCGTGCGGCGGCACCGGGGCCCGCGCCGGGGCCCGCGAGGGTGCGGGGGAAGAGGGTGTCCACGGGGGCGTTGTGCCAGAGGTCCTTCGCCTCGGTGTACCCGGCGGGTTCGGCGGGGCGCGCGGGGTCGGCGGAGGCCAGCCATATCCCGGCGAGGGCCCCGCCGATGAGTCCGACCCCGAGGACGACGCAGGCCGTGACCGCGACCACGCGCCCGGTGCGGCGCTCGCGTACGGGGCGCAGCCGGGTCGTGGTCTCGGCGGGCGCCTCGGGCGGCAGGGCGCCGGCGAGCCCGTATCCGTACGCGGTCACGGGCGCGGACACGGGCGCGGTCACGGGTCGCGTCGGGTGAGCCGTGCGCGGCGTGTCACGGATCGGCCGCAGCCGGGTGGTGGTCTCCACCGCCGGCAGGTCGCCCGCTCCGTTCGGCGACGCCCAGGCGCGGGCGGGCGCGGGCGCCTGACGGGGCGACAGCGGCGCGGAGGCGGAGTCGGCGGCAGGGCGCGGGGACGCGGATCCGCGCCGCGCCTCGGAGGTGTCCGGAACGTGGTGCGGAACCGAGGTCCGGCCGGACGGCCCGGGAGCCGAGGCGGCCGGAGGGACCGCCGGGCCGCCGGCGGCGGGCGGGGAGGCGGGGCGGGCGGGCACGGACGACGCCGGCGGGCTCGCCGGGCGCGGCTGCCGCAGGGCGCCGCCGGCCGTGGCCGATCGGAGCGCCTCGGGGGCGGCCGGGCGCTGAGGAGCCGTCGGCGGGGTGGCCGCGGGCGCGGGCGCCTCGGGGGCCGGGTGGGTCGGGGCGGGCGGGTACGCGGGCGCCCGGGTGACCGAAGTCGCGGGCGGCTCGGGAGCCGCCGGCACGGCCGACGCGGGGCGCGGCGGCGCCATCGGGGGCAGGGGTCTTCCAGCGGGCAGTGGGCTGCCCGGCGTTGCCGTGGGTCGCTCGGTTCCGACCTGGGCGGCCGGTGGCGCGAGGGGCGCGGGGGCCGGGGTGGTCCTCGGCGTGGAGTGCACCGGGGCGGCCGAGCGGGGCGGGGCTGTCGGGGGCGGCGGATCGCCGGCCGCCGTCGGGCGCTCGGAGAGGATCCGGGCACTCGACGCCGCGAGAGGTGCGGGGGGCTGCGGGGTACCGGAGCGCGCCGCCGCGGCCTCCGGGGCCGGGGGTGCGGGTGGGGTCGGGAGGAGGGCGTCGGTGATGCGGGACGTGGGACGTGGGTGTTCGGCAGTCATCCCCGTCCCCCTGCTCGTGTCGACAATGCCCGCCACTCTACGGGCTGTTCCCCGCCGTGGGGGAACCGGGCGGACCGGGGTCGGGGGCTACCCACCCGTATACCTGTCTGGCAAGCTCGGGCCATGACTCCCCGCGCCGCCGACCGGGCCCGATACGACCGTGCCACCGCTCACCTCGACGCGCCCGTGGCGATCGTCGACCTGGAGGCCTTCGACGACAACGCGGCGGATCTCGTCCGCCGGGCCGCCGGCAAGCCGATCCGCGTCGCGAGCAAGTCCGTGCGCTGCCGCGCGCTCCTGGAGCGGGTGCTCGCGCGGGACGGGTTCGCCGGGATCATGTCGTTCACGCTCGACGAGTCACTGTGGCTGGCGCGTGCCGGGTTCGACGACGTGCTGCTCGCGTACCCGTCGGCGGACCGCGCCGGCTTCGCCGAGCTCGCGCGGGATCCGAAGCTCGCCGCCACCGTGACGGTGATGGTCGACGACGTGGCCCAGCTCGATCTGATCGACGCCTCCCGCGCGGGCGGGGCGGAGGAGGTCCGGGTCTGTCTGGAGCTGGACACGGCGCTCCAGCTCCTCGGGGGGCGGGTACGGATCGGGGCGCGGCGCTCGCCGCTGCGCACCCCCGCCGAGCTGGCCGAGGTGGCCCGTTCCGTGGTGCGGCGCCCGGGCTTCCGGCTGGTCGGGATCATGGCGTACGAGGGGCACGTCGCCGGTGTCGGCGACGCGGTCGCGGGGCGGCCGCTGCGCTCGCGGGCGATCAGGCTGATGCAGTCCGCCGCCCGCCGGGAGCTGGCGGAGCGCCGGGCCGCCGTCGTCCGTGCGGTGAGGGCGGTGGCGCCGGACCTGGAGTTCGTGAACGGCGGCGGCACCGGGAGCGTGCAGCACACGGCCGCCGAGGACGCGGTGACGGAGATCGCCGCCGGTTCGGGGCTGTTCGTGCCGCGTCTCTTCGACAACTACACGTCCTTCAGCGGGCGTCCGGCCGCGCTGTTCGCGCAGCCCGTCGTCCGCCGCCCCGGTGTGGGCGTGGTGACGGTGCTGGGCGGCGGCTATCCGGCGTCCGGGGTGGCGGGCCCCGACCGGCTGCCCGTGCCGTATCTGCCGGAGGGCCTGCGGTACGACCCGCAGGAGGGTCCTGGCGAGGTCCAGACCCCGCTCCTCGGCTCGCCGGCCGACGACCTGCGGATCGGCGACAAGGTGTGGTTCCGGCACGCGAAGGCCGGCGAGCTGTGCGAGCGGTTCGAGAGCCTCCGGCTGGTGGAGGGCGACCGGATCACGGCCACCGTGCCGACCTACCGGGGGGAAGGGCGGACCTTCCTCTAGAGGCTGCTAGAAGACCGTGTCCCGCTGGTCCGGGATCACGGTGCCGTCCGGGCGGCGGACCGGTTCCGCCGTGCCGTCGCCCGCCGTGTAGCCCGTCGTGGCGCAGGGGTACGGGCCGGCCTTCTGTCGCTTCGGCTCGATGAACATGGGGTTGACGATCCAGCGGCCGTCGCCGTTCTCGTACGCCCGGCACATGAGTTCGTTCTTGTTGCGGTTGAGGACCAGCCGCAGGCCGGTGGCGTCCCGCAGGAACGAGATGTCCGTGTCGGAGTCCCCGGCGGCGAAGACCTGCCGCCGTGAGGCCGGCTGGACGCGCTCGGCGGCGGGGCCGCGCACACCGAGGATCTCCTGGTTGATCCAGCAGCGTTTGCCGTCGATGTAGGTGATCATCTCGTCCTCCCCGTCCCGGACGGTGCCGCAGCCCTTGAGGTGGGCGGTGAGCCGGCCGTGCTCGGTGGTGTTGCGGATGCCGAGGGTGTGGGAGGGGTCGACGCCCACGCCCTTCGCCCAGACGTCGACGACCGGTTCGGGCGAGGCGGAGACGACCCAGACGTCGAAGCCCGCGGCCTTGAGCGTACGGATGAGGTCGCGCTGCTGGTCGTAGTAGCGGACCCAGCCGGTGACCTGGGCCGTGCCGACCTGCTGGGTGGCGCCCTGCGGCGCGGCGAGGTTCTCGGCGCGGGCGGCGGCGGCGAAGGACTCGACCTGGCGGGTGGTCCAGCCGCGCAGGAGCTGGGCCAGCCAGGCGTACTGGGGTTCCATGCGGCGGTGGTCGTAGCCCGCGAAAGCCCCCTCGCCCCTTGTGGTGGCGCCTTCGCCGTACACGGCGAGGAGTTCGTCGGCGCAGCGGGTGTCGGTGGCCGTGGGGAGGGTGCGTACGCCGGTGGGACACGCCTCGCCGAGGGCGGCGGCGGCCTCGGGGGTGAGGTGGCGGCTGGTGGTGGACCAGTCGCCGTTCCGGGGCGGGCGTATGCGGTCGTTGCGGAGGAGCCAGTAGAAGGTGGCGTCGCCGACGTCGTTCTTGATGACGGTGTTGTCCCAGTCGAAGACCGCGACGGGCTTCTTTCCTCTGTCGTCGCAGTGGTCGGCGATCAGCGCGTCGATGCGCGCCTTGTTGTCGCCGTACCAGCCCTCGGAGACCTTCAGAGCGGGGCATCCGGCGGGCTTGGCCTCGGCGTGGGTGGCGGAGGCGAGGCCAGTCGTCGCGAGGGCGAGGGCGGCGGCGGCCGCGGACGTACGGAGACGGAGTCGGTGGTTCATGATCGCTCTCCTGTCGGGACGGTGATCGGGACGGTGGTCGGGACTGTTCCGGACGCGGAACAGCCGGGCGCCTTGCGACGCCCGGCTGCCGGGTGGGGGGATGTGGGGGATGCGTTGCGCCTAGAGCGGGGTCACGTACGCGCCCGAGATTCCACCGTCGACGAGGAAGTCGCTGGCGTTGACGAAGGAGGAGTCGTCGCTCGCGAGGAACGCCACGGCGGCGGCGATCTCCTCGGCCTCGGCGAAGCGCCCGACCGGGATGTGCACGAGGCGGCGCGCGGCCCGCTCCGGGTCCTTGGCGAACAGCTCCCGGAGGAGGGGCGTGTTGACCGGTCCGGGGCAGAGCGCGTTGACCCGGATGCCCTCGCGGGCGAACTGGACGCCCAGCTCGCGGGACATGGCGAGGACGCCGCCCTTGGACGCCGTGTACGAGATCTGGCTGGTGGCCGCGCCCATGATCGCGACGAAGGAGGCGGTGTTGATGATGGAGCCCCTGCCCTGGCGGCGCATGTAGGGGAGGGCGGCCTTGCAGCACAGGAAGACGGAGGTGAGGTTGACGTCCTGGACGCGCTTCCAGGCCTCCAGGCCCGTCTCCAGGATGGAGTCGTCGTCGGGCGGCGAGATGCCGGCGTTGTTGAAGGCGATGTCGACGGATCCGTAGGTCTCGAAGGCGGTGCGGAACAGCGCCTCGACCTCCTCCGGGTCGGTGACGTCGACCTTCACGAAGGTGCCGCCGACGGCCTCGGCAGCGGCCTTGCCGGCCACCTCGTCGATGTCGCCGCAGACGACGTTCGCGCCCTCGGAGGCGAGCCGCCGGGCGGTGGCGAGTCCGATGCCGCTGCCGGCTCCGGTGATGACGGCGGTACGGCCGACCAGGCGGCGGCAGATGATCTCTTCGGTGCTGGTCATGGTGGTCAGGCCTCCGTGCTGATGAAGACGTTCTTGGTTTCGGTGAAGGCGGTCAGGGCGTCGGGGCCCAGTTCGCGGCCGAGGCCGGACTGCCGGTAGCCGCCGAACGGGGTCCAGTAGCGGACGCTGGAGTGGGAGTTGACGGAGAGGTTGCCGGCCCGGACGGCGCGGGACGCGCGCAGGGCGCGGCCGACGTCCCGGGTCCAGATCGAGCCGGAGAGGCCGTACTCGGTGGCGTTGGCGAGCCGGATCGCGTCGGCCTCGTCGTCGAAGGGCAGGACGACGGCGACCGGGCCGAAGATCTCCTCGACGGAGCAGGGGGCGTCCTCGGGTACGTCGGTGAGGACGGTCGGCGGGAACCAGAAGCCGGGGCCTTCGGGGGCCTTGCCGCGGATGCCCTGGAGGTCCTCGGTGACGTACGAGCGGACGCGGTCGAGCTGGGCGCGGGAGATGAGCGGGCCCATCTGCGTGCGCTCGTCGAGCGGGTCGCCGACGACGATCTCCTCGATCGCGGGGGTGAGGAGTTCCAGGAAGCGGTCGTACGCGCTCCGCTGCACGAGGATGCGGGTGCGGGCGCAGCAGTCCTGGCCGCTGTTGTCGAGGAAGGCCATCGGCGCCGCCGCGGCCGCCGCTTCGATGTCCGCGTCGGCGAAGACGATGTTGGGGCTCTTGCCGCCGAGTTCGAGGGTGAGCCGCTTCACCTGGTCGGCGCACTTGGCCATGATCGATTTTCCGACCCTGGTGGAGCCGGTGAAGACGATCTTCGCGATGCCGGGGTGCTCGACGAGGGCGTTGCCCGCGACCGGTCCCGTGCCGGGGAGGACCTGGAAGAGGCCTTCGGGCAGGCCTGCCTCCAGGGCGAGCTCGGCGAGGCGGAGCGCGGTGAGGGGGGTGGTCTCGGCGGGCTTGAGGACGACCGCGTTGCCGGCGGCGAGGGCGGGTGCGGTGGCCCAGGCGGCGATCGGCATGGGGAAGTTCCACGGAGCGATGACGCCGACGACCCCGAGGGGTTCGAGGATCGTGACGTCGAGTCCGCCGGCCACCGGGATCTGGCGTCCGTTGAGGCGCTCCACTCCCCCGGCGGCGAAGTCGAGCAGGTCGCGGACGTTGCCGGCCTCCCAGCGGGCGTTGCCGATGGTGTGCCCGGCCTCGGTGACCTCCAGCCGGGCGAGTTCCTCGGTGTGCGCGTCGACGACGGCGGCGAAGCGGCGGAGGAGCCGGGCGCGGTCGGCGGGCGCGGCGGCGGCCCAGCCGCGCTGGGCGGCGGTGGCCCGTGCGACGGCGGCGTCGACCTCGGCCGGGGTGGCGGCGGGGACGGTGGCGACCAGCTCCTCCGTCGCCGGGTTCAGTACCTGGAGCAACTCGTTCCTCTCTCTTGTCACAAGTGCCGGTCAGCCGGTCAGAGGCGTTCGAAGGAGCGGCGCAGCTCCCAGTCGGTCACCGCGGCGTCGAAGGCGTCGAGTTCGACGCGGGCCATGTTGCGGTAGTGGGCGACGACCTCGGCGCCGAAGGCGGCCTTGGCGATCTCGCTGGTCTCCCAGAGTTCGGCGGCCTCGCGCAGCGTGGTGGGGACGTGCGCGTACTCGCCGGTGTAGGCGTTCCCGGTGCAGGGCTCCGGGAGTTCGAGCTTCTGCTCGATCCCGTACAGGCCGGCGGCGACCAGGCCCGCGACGGCGAGGTAGGGGTTGACGTCGCCGCCGGGGAGGCGGTTCTCGAAGCGGGTGGAGCGGCCGTGGCCGACGACCCGGAGCGAGCAGGTGCGGTTGTCGTGGCCCCAGGCGACGGCGGTGGGCGCGAAGGAGCCGGGCTGGAACCGTTTGTAGGAGTTGATGTTGGGGGCGTAGAGCAGGGAGAAGTCGCGGAGGGCGGCGAGCTGTCCGGCGAGGAAGTGCCGCATCGTCTCGGACATGCCGTGCCGGTCGTCCCCGGCCATCACGTTCTCTCCGCCGGCGTTCTGGAGGGAGAGGTGGATGTGGCAGGAGTTGCCCTCGCGCTCGTTGTACTTCGCCATGAAGGTGAGCGAGTAGCCCTCCTGGGAGGCGATCTCCTTGGCGCCCGTCTTGTAGACGGCGTGCCGGTCGCAGGTGACGAGGGCCTCGTCGTACTTGAAGGCGATCTCGTGCTGGCCGGGGTTGCACTCGCCCTTGGCGGACTCGACGGTGAGTCCGGCGGCGGTCATCTCGTTGCGGATGCGGCGCAGGAGGGGTTCGATGCGACCGGTACCGAGGACGGAGTAGTCGATGTTGTACTGGTTGGCGGGGGTGAGGCCGCGGTAGTTCGCGTCCCAGGCCTGCTCGTAGCTGTCGTTGAAGACGATGAACTCGAGCTCGGTGCCGACGTGGGCGGTGAAGCCGTGCTCGGCGAGGCGCTCCAGCTGGCGGCGGAGGATCTGGCGGGGGGCCGCGACGACCGGGCTGCCGTCGGCCCAGGCGAGGTCGGCCGTCACCATGGCGGTGGCCTCGTTCCAGGGGAGGTGGCGGAGGGTGGCGAGGTCGGGGTGCATCGCGAAGTCGCCGTAGCCGCGGTCCCAGGAGGACATCTCGTAGCCCTCGACGGTGTTCATCTCGGTGTCGACGGCCAGAAGATAGTTGCAGCCCTCGGTGCCGTGGCCGAGGACGTCGTCCAGGAAGAACTGTGCGGCGAACCGCTTGCCCTGGAGCCGTCCCTGCATGTCGGGGAAGGCCAGGACGACGGTGTCGATCTCACCGCTCGCGACGAGGGCGCGCAGCTCCTCGACGGTGAGCGGGGGTGTGCGGTCTGCCACGGGATTGCTCCTCCTTCGGCCTGCCGGGAGCCATAAGGTATTGCCGAAGACCATTGCTTGGGAAGTCCTGGAGAAAGGGAAACGAGGAACGTGGCCAGTACGAGTGAACCGGCGGACCGGCTGACGCCCGTGCTGCGGCCGGTACGGGCGGGCAACGGCTTCGAGGAGGCGCTGCAGCAGATCCTCCAGGTGGTACGGCTCGGTCTCGTGCCGGGCGGGGAGCGGCTGCCCGCCGAGCGGGAGCTGGCCGAGCGGATGGGGATCAGCCGGGTGACGCTGCGCGAGGTCCTCAAGGTCCTCCAGGAGCAGGGCCTCGTCGAGAGCCGGCGCGGCCGGTACGGCGGGACGTTCGTGCTGCCCCGCGTCCAGACCGCCGACGAGGACGAGCTGCGCCGCCGGATCGCCTCGGTCGACATGGAGGACACCCTGCGCTTCCGTGAGGTCCTGGAGGTGGGGGCCGCCGGGCTCTGCGCGGCCCACGGGCTCGACGCGGCGGGCGCCGAGCGGCTGCGGGCCGCCGTGGCGGCGACCCATGACGCCCCCTTGGCCGAATACCGCCGCCAGGACACCCTGCTCCACCTGACGCTCGCCGAGCTCTCCGGCTCGCCGACGCTGACCGCCCAGTACGCCGCCGTCCGGGCGACGGTGAACGACCTCCTCGACTGCATCCCCCTGCTCGTACGCAATCTGGAGCACTCGCAGCACCAGCACACCGCGCTGGTGGAGGCGGTCCTCGACGGGGACGCGGACGCGGCGCGCGAGGTGATGCGCGAGCACTGCGCGGGCACGGCGGCGCTGCTGCGGGGTTTCCTGACGTAGGGAAAGGGCACGCGTAACCCGAAAGTAACGCACGGGGGTTGCGCATCCCGCACGGCGCCGCAAAGGTATGGCTCCAATCCATTGGGCCCGTTGCGGGGAGCTGACGCTGCCATGACGCTCGAAGAAACGACCGGGAACGCCTCCGGCGGCACCACCCCACCGAAGGACGACTACCTGGAGCGCCGCGCGCTGCGCCGCGGCAGCGCCGGCTGGCTGCTGCTCACCGGCCTCGGCGTCGCCTACGTCGTCTCCGGGGACTTCTCCGGCTGGAACATCGGCCTGTCGAAGGGCGGCTTCGGCGGACTCGCCATCGCCACCGTCCTCATGGGCGCGATGTACGCCTGTCTGGTCTTCGCACTCGCCGAGCTCTCCGCCATCCTGCCCACGGCGGGCGGCGGCTACGGCTTCGCCCGGCGGGCGCTCGGCACCTGGGGCGGGTTCCTCACCGGCACCGCGATCCTCATCGAGTACGTCCTCGCCCCCGCCGCGATCTCCATCTTCATCGGCGACTACGTCGAGTCGCTCGGCCTCTTCGGCCTGGAGTCCGGCTGGCCGGTCTACCTCGTCTGCTTCGCGCTCTTCATCGGCATCCACCTGTGGGGCGTGGGCGAGGCGCTGCGGTTCAGCCTGATCGTCACGGCCATCGCGGTCGCGGCGCTCGTCGTCTTCGCGCTCGGCGCGTTCACCGACTTCCACGTCGACGGCCTGAACGACATCCCGGTCGACGGCGAGGCCTTCGGGTCGAACTCCTGGCTGCCCTTCGGACTGCTCGGGATCTGGGCCGCGTTCCCCTTCGGCATGTGGTTCTTCCTCGGGGTGGAGGGCGTGCCGCTCGCCGCCGAGGAGGCGAAGGACCCGGTGCGGTCGATGCCGAGGGCGCTCGCGATCTCGATGGGGATCCTGGTGCTCCTCGCCGTCGTGACCTTCCTCGCCGCCACCGGCGCGCGCGGCTCGGCCGCCGTCCAGGAGGCCGGGAACCCGCTCGTCGTGGCGCTCCAGGGCGGCGGGGAGCCGACGGCGCTCAGCCGCTTCGTGAACTACGCGGGCCTCGCGGGCCTGGTCGCCTCCTTCTTCTCCCTCATCTACGCCGGATCACGCCAGCTGTTCGCCCTCTCCCGGGCCGGCTACCTGCCCCGTTTCCTCTCCCTCACCAGCCGCCGCAAGTCGCCGTACCTGGGGCTGCTCATCCCGGGCGCGATCGGCTTCGCCCTCGCCGCCGGCACCGGCAACGGGGCGCGGATGCTGAACATCGCGGTCTTCGGCGCCACCATCTCGTACGCCCTCATGGCGCTCTCGCACATCGTGCTGCGGCGCCGCGAGCCCGGCCTGCACCGGCCGTACCGGACGCCCGGCGGAATCGTCACCTCGTCCGTCGCCTTCGTCCTGGCCCTCTCGGCGCTCGTCGCGACCTTCCTGGTGGACCGGACGGCGGCGTTCATGGCGCTCGGGGTGTACGTGATCGCTCTCGCCTACTTCGCGTTCTACAGTCGGCACCATCTGGTGGCCGGCGCGCCGGAGGAGGAGTTCGCGGCGCTCGCCGCGGCCGAGGCCGAGCTCGCACGCGACTGATTCACCGACACTCAGCAGCTCTGGAGGACGCACGTGTCCAAGCCGCTCATCGGCGTGACCACCTATCTGGACCAGGCCCGCTGGGGGGTGTGGGACATGCAGGCCGCGCTGCTCCCCGCGCCGTACCCGCGGCTCGTCCGGGAGAGCGGGGGGCTCGCCGTGATGCTGCCGCCGGATGAGCCGACCGCCGCGGCGGAGGTCGTGGCCCGGCTCGACGGGCTGGTCGTCGCGGGCGGGGCGGACGTCGAGCCCGTACGGTACGGGGCCGAGCCCGACCCCCGTACCGGCCCGCCGGCCCGCGCCCGGGACTCCTGGGAACTGGCCCTGATCGACGCGGCCCTGGCCTCCGGCACGCCGCTCCTCGGGATCTGCCGTGGGATGCAGCTGCTGAACGTGGCCCTCGGCGGGACGCTGGTCCAGCACCTGGACGGGCATGTGGAGGCGGTCGGGGTGATCGGCCGGCATGCGGTCAAGCCGGTGCCGCACACGCGGTACGCGTCCCTGGTGCCCGAGCTGACCGAGGTCCCGACCTACCACCACCAGGCCGTGGACCGGCTGGGTGCGGGGCTCACGGTCTCGGCCCACGCCGAGGACGGCACGGTGGAGGCGGTGGAACTGGCCGCCCCCGTCTGGGCCCTCGGCGTGCAGTGGCATCCGGAGATGGGCGAGGACCTGCGCGTGATGCGGGGGCTCGTCGAGGCGGCGGGGGCGGCCCGGCGGTAACCGGGTCGTTCGTTCAGCGGGTGGGCGCCGTGAGCGGCGTCCAGCTCGCGGGGCTCGCCGTGCACGGCCCGCCGTCGTGCACCAGGAGGCGCCGCTCCGCCGGGTCGACCGCGACCGTGGCCAGCGTCGCCCACCTGCCGCCGAGGGTCCCCTCGGCGGGGGCGTGGCAGCAGACCTCGGCGCCGTCGTCCCCGTGCGCGGTGAGCAGGTCCACGAGCGTGTCGGTACCGAGCGGGCCGGTGTGTTCGCGGATGCGGGCGGTGAGCAGCCGGTGGCGGTCGTACGTCTCCGGCTCCCGGCGCCCGCGCAGTTCGCCGGCGGCGAGGGCCGGATCGAGGAAGTGGTTCGTGCGGACCAGCCAGCCCCGGTCGTCCGGGGTGACGATCGCCGAGCCGCCCGGGGCGAGTTCGACAGAAGCGGCGCGGTCCGCCGTCACCACGGTGATGACCGTGGAGGCCGAGACCGGTGCGGCCGTGAGCAGAGCGACCGCCTCCTCGAACGAACCGGCCGCGCCGAGCACCTGACGGGCCACAAGGTGGACCGGGACGCCGGTGGCGGCGTCGCCGGTGTGGCCGAGGATGTTGAAGAGCACGCCCACACCGGCGTCGTTGACGCCGATCTTTGCGAGGATGCCGTGCTCGGTGATCCCCGCGAAGCCGCGGACGTCGCCGGTCACGGTCTGGAGGTGCCAGGCGTCGGCCAGCTCCTGGTGCCAGTCCCAGCACTGCCCGCCCGCGCTCCCGGCGCCGTCGGTACGGACGAGGGTGGAGCACTCCCCCGCCCTCGGCGCACCGGCCTCGGCGAGGATCTCGGTGCGCGCGTTGAGCGCGGCGATCGTCCAGAACGGCATCCCTGCGCCCTCGGCGACTCCCTCCATCTCCTCGACGAGCTCGGGCGCCCAGGACCGGGTCGCGTCGACGGTACGGCGGGCGAGGGCGGGGACGTCGAGGTCCTGGGCGCTTCTCGACGCGCCCGCGGCGACGGTCGCGAAGAGTTCCTCGTAGACCCTCCACGCGCGCGTGATGCCCTCGCGGGCCTGCCGGCCCCGGTCCTCGCCCCGGCGCCTCGGCGAGTCCCCGCCGATCCGGAGGTGGGTACGGGCATTCACGCGCGCGCCCGGGCGGCACGCACGGTGGAGTCGTTCCGCATCAGGAGGGCGTAGAGGGCCGCGGCGACGGTCATGCCGACGGGGAGGGAGAGGTCCAGGCCGCCCAGGGCCGCGGCGACGGGGCCCGTGTAGAGGGTGTCCACGCAGAGGGCCGCCGAGGTGACGCCCGCCGTGAGGGCGAGCGCGCCCGCGAGGTTGACGCCGCCGGTGTACCAGAAGGGGCCGCGAGGGGTCTCGTCGGAGAGCGCGGGGCCGTCGTAGCGGCACCGGCGCAGCACGATGTCGGTCGCGTAGACGGCCATCAGGGGGCCGCTCAGGACCACGATCAGCTGGAGGGCGTTGCTGACGGTGTCGAGGAAGTCGGAGACGAGCAGCCCGTAGAGGGTCAGGGCCACGGCGACGGCGCCGTCGAAGAGGACGCTGACGGTACGGCGGATGCGGAGGCCGACGGCCTGGAGGGCGAGACCGGCGCTGTACGCGGTCAGGGCGTTGATGGAGATCGTGCCGAGGACGAGGGCGAGCAGGAAGACGGGGGTGAACCAGCCGGGCAGGATCGTCTGGAGGGCGTTCTGCGGGTCGCCCATGTCGACGGCGGTCGCGGCGAACGCGCCGAGCGAACAGACGACGACGCTGGGCAGGAAGGCGCCGAGGGCGGTCCAGCCGACGATCGCCTTCTTCGAGGCCGTGCGGGGCAGGTAGCGGGAGAAGTCGGCGCTCGTGGTGTACGAGAGCGGGCCCGAGGCGATCATCGTGGTGCCCGCGATGAGGAGGGCCCAGAGCGAGGTGCCGCCGAGCCGTTCGGCGGGGGCGTACGAGAAGTCGGCGTGGCGCAGGACGGCGAACGCGACGACGGCGAAGGCCGCGGTCAGGGCGAGGGTGATCGGCAGGTACAGCTTGATGATCAGGGCGTGGCCGTAGACGCTGATGGCCAGGGTGAGCGCGGCGATGACCACGATGACGGCCACCTTGACGGGGGTGTTCGCCGTGATGCCGGTCTTCTCGACGAGCGCGAAGGCGGCGGTCGCCGCGGCGGCGAGGTTGAGGGCGAAGTAGCAGACGGAGACGAGCCAGCCGCCGACCGCGTTGTTCACACGGTTGCCGAGGACGCCGTAGACGGCCCGGGTGATCACCTCGCTGGGCGCGCCGGCGGCCGGTCCCGAGGTGGCGAGGAGTCCGGTGAGCAGCCAGAAGAGGTTGCCGACGACGATCACGGCGACGGCCTGCCAGAGCGTCAGGCCCATGAGTACGAGGGCTCCGCCGATGACGAGGCTGAGGTAGTTGACGTTGGCCGCGGCCCACACGGAGAAGAGCTCGCGGGGGTGCCCGTGGCGTTCGCCGTCGGGGATGTGATCGATGCCGTGGGCCTCGATGCGGCCGGGCCTGTCGGCGGCGGCCGACGGGGTGACCTCGACGCCCTGGGAGCGGGGGATCGGGTCGGGGATCGTGGAAGCCATGCGGCCCTCCGGGTGCGGGTGGTGCCCACCAGGCGACCGTTCGGTGTCCACCTGGTTGCCCCTGGTTGCTTATTGGTCGCACACTCAATAGCATCCGGGGTATGTCGTCAAGCGTTCAGCGCAAGCGCGTTCGGAAATCCCCGGAAGCCCGGCGGGCGGAGATCGTGGAGACCGCGGCCCGGGTCGCCCTGACCGAGGGCCTGGAGTGCGTCACCCTGCGGCGGATCGCCGATGAGCTCGCCGTACGGCCCGGTCTGATCAGCCACTACTTCCCCTCGGCGGAGGATCTGGTGGGCGAGGCCTTCAGCGTCGCCTCCACGGGCGAGCTCGACGCGCTGCTGCCCGCGGACCGGCCGCACGGGACGCCCACGCAGTACCTCGCGCGCTACTTCGCCCTCTCGGCGGGAGAGGCGTACGACGACATCAGCCGTCTCTGGATCAACGCCCGCCACCTGAGCCGCTACCGGCCCGTCCTGCGCGACCGGGTCGCCGAGCAGGAGCTCGCCTCCGACGACCGGCTCGAAACACTCATCCGCGAGGGCGTCGCGCGGGGCGAGTTCCGCACGGACGACCCGCGGACGGCGGCCATCCAGATCCTGGTGGTGCTCGACGGCCTGGGCGCCCACGCCAACACCGACCGGAGCAACCGGCCCGAGGCCGTGACGCGGATGGCCGTCACGACGGCGGAGCGGGAACTCGGCCTGGCGCACGGCGCCCTGACCGACGTACCGCCGCTCGCGGAGCCGGCCGAGCCCGTCGAACCCGATGAGCCCGCTTCCGCGGCCCCTCCCCGCTGACCCCCGCCCCACCGGATTTACCGGGCTCACCGGCCCCGCAGCCACCCCCGCATCCCGCACCCTCCGTACCGCCCCCTCCTCCCCTGGAGCCACCCGTGCGCACCACCCGACTCGCCCTGCTCTCCGCCCGACTGCTCGACCCCGGCACGGGGGCGTTCCTGCCGCAGTCCGCGCTCGCCGTCTCCGGCGACGGCCGGATCTCCGCCCTGGGCGACGACCGTGAGATCCGCGCCCTCGCCGGTCCCGACACCACCGTCGTCGACCTCAAGGGCGCCGTCGTCACGCCCGGTCTCGTGGACGGCCACGTCCACCCGGTCACCGGCGCCGAACTGACCGGCGGCCTCGACCTGTCGCACTGCGCCGGCCTCGACGACGTACGGGAGGCGCTCGCCCGGGAAGTCCGCCGCCTCGCCCGCGGCGAGTGGCTGTTCGCCTGGGGGCTCGACCCGAACGTCTTCGGCGACCGCCCCGTCGGGATCGCCCCCTTCGACTCCGTACTCGACGGGGTGCCCGCCTTCCTGCTGCTCTTCGACGCCCACTCGGCGCTGGCCAGCCGCCGGGCGCTCGAACTCGCCGGGGTCGACGGGCCGCGTACGTTCGCGCAGGGCTCCGCCGAGGTCGTCTGCGACGCGGACGGCCGCCCGACCGGGCTGCTCCTGGAGGACGCGGCCTGCGAGCTGGTCGAGCGGATCGCCCCGCAGCCGACGCGCGAGGAGCGCCGGGAGGGGCTCGCCGCCGCCCTGCGGTCGATGGCGGCGGCCGGTCTGACCGGCGGCCACGTCATGGACGCCAACGGCGAGAGCCTCGCGCTGTACGGGGAGCTCGACGCCGCCGGCGAGCTGCCGCTGCGGCTGCGCGTCGCGCCCTGGTGCCAGCCCGGCACCGACGCGGACGGGGTACGCGCCCTGATCGAGCAGCAGGGCACGGGCGGCGCGCTGTGGCGGGTCGCGGGCGTGAAGCTCTTCATGGACGGGACCATCGACAACGGCACCGCGTGGCTGGAGCGGCCCGACTGCCACGGCGAGTCAACGGCCGCGTTCTGGCCGGATCCCGCCGCGTACACGCACATCGTCGGGGAACTGCACCGGGCGGGCGTGGCCACCGCGACGCACGCGATCGGGGACGCGGCCGTACGGCACGTCCTCGACTCCGTAGAGAAGGCCCAGGCCGCCGACACGGTCCGGGTACGCCACCGGGTGGAGCACATCGAGACGGTGCCGGACGACACGCTGCGCCGCTTCGCCGAGCTCGGGGTCGTCGCGTCCATGCAGCCCACCCACTGCTGCGACTTCACCCGCGCCGACCACACCGACAACTGGTCGCGCCGCCTCGGCGAGGAGCGGGCCTCGCGCGCCTGGCGCTGCCGCGACCTGCTGGACTCCGGGGCGACCGTCGTCCTCGGCTCCGACTGGCCCATCGCGCCGTTCCCGCCGCTCGGTGTGCTGGCCGGGGCCCGGCACCGCCGCCCGAGCCGCGACCTCGGCCAGGCGCCGCACGGGCCCGAGCAGGCGCTGACGGCGCTGGAGGCGCTGCGGGGCATGACGACGGGACCGGCGTACGCGGCGGGCGAGGAGCACGAGGCGGGCCGGCTCGCCCTCGGCCACCGCGCCGACCTCGCGGTCTTCGCGGACAGCCCGGTCACCACGGCGGCGACCGAGCTCCCGGACCTGCCGGTCCTCCTCACGGTCCTGGACGGCCGGATCACCCACCGCGCGGCGGGCGTCTGACGCTTCCGGCTCCGTCTCAGCCCGTCGGGCGGGCGCGCGTCAGGGAGAGCAGGTCGCGGGCCGGACCCGTCGGGCGGTGTCCGGCGGGCCAGACCGCGCGCAGGTCGCGGCGGAGCAGGACGCCCTCGACGGGGATGGCGACCAGGCGGCGGGAGGCCAGTTCCTCGGTGATGGCGAGTTCGCTGAGGACGGCCGGGCCCGCGCCGCTGACGACGGCGGCCTTCACGGCCGTCGTGGAGGCGAGTTCGAGGAGCGGCTCGGCGAGACCGCCGTGGCCGGCGAGCGCCGCGTCCAGGACCTGCCGGGTGCCCGAGCCGCGCTCCCGCAGGATCAGCGGGGTCGCGGCCAGTTCCGCCGGGTCCAGGGGGCCGCGGCGCCGGGCCCAGGGATGCGAGGGCGCGGCGACGAGCGCGAGCCGGTCGTGCGCGACGACGACCCCGTCGAGGCCGTCCGGCACGGCGAGCCCCTCCACGAAGCCGACGTCGGCGTCGCCCGCGAAGAGCCGTTGCGCGACCGCCGCGGAGTTCCCCGCCTGGAGCGACACGGCCGTGTCGGGGCGCTCGGCGCGCAGCGCGATCAGCCAGCCCGGCAGCAGGTACTCGGCGATGGTCATGGACGCGGCCACCCGCAGCCGCGAGTCGCGTCGCCCGCGCAGGGCCTGGGCGCCCGCGTCGAAGGCCTCCGCGGCCTCGACGATCCGCCGCGCCCAGTCCGTCACGAGCGCGCCCGCGTCGGTGAGCCGCGAACCGCGCGGCGAGCGGTCGACGAGGGCCACCCCGAGCTGCCGCTCCATCGAGCGGATCCGGCTGCTCGCGGCGGGCTGGGTGATCCCGACCTCGCGGGCGGCCGCGCCGAGGCTGCCGTGCCGGGCGACGGCGATGAGGAGTTCGAGCGCGCCGAGATCCGGCACCCGGTGGGACAGGTGCGGCCTCGGCTCGTCGCCCTGTGTCCCGTGCCGCCCCGCCATCTCCCTGCTCATAAACCCAGCTTATGACGTCATAGTCACAAGATCCCTGGTGGGTGCGGTGAAAGGGGGCGACGGTGGGGTCATGGCAAGCCTCGCAACACCCCGCTCGGCCCCTCGTCCGGCCTCCCGCGCCACCACCCCCGGCGCGCACCCCGCCACCACCACGGGCACCACAGCCGCCCAGGCCACCACAGCCTCCCCGGCCCGTTCCGTCCGTCACCTCGGACCCAACTGGTACGCCTCCGTCATGGGGACCGCCATCGTCGCCAACGCGGGCGCGGCCCTCCCCGTGGACGTCCCCGGCCTCCGTACCGTCTGCGCGGCGGTCTGGGCGCTGTCGCTCGCGATGCTGCTCACCCTCGTCTCCGCCCGCGCGCTGCACTGGATCCACCACCGCGACCAGGCCCGGGCCCATCTCCTGGACCCCGCGATGGCGCCGTTCTACGGCTGCCTCTCGATGGCGCTGCTCGCCGTGGGCGGCGGCGCGATGATCGTGGGCCAGGACTGGATCGGGCTCCCCGCGGCCCTGGCGCTCGACACGGTCCTGTTCACCGCCGGCACGGTGATCGGTCTCGCGGCGGCCGTGGCCGTCCCGTACCTCATGGTGGTGCACCACCGGATCGAGAGCGCGTCCCCGGTGTGGCTGCTGCCGGTCGTCGCCCCCATGGTCTCCGCCGCGCTCGGCCCGCTGCTCGTGCCGCACCTGCCCGCCGGGCAGGCCCAGCAGACGCTCCTCATCGCCTGCTACGCGATGTTCGGGATCAGCCTGCTCGCCACCCTGGTCATGCTGCCCCTGGTCTTCGGCCGGCTCGTGACCGGTGGCCCGCTGCCTCTCGCGCTCACCCCCACGCTCTTCCTCGTCCTCGGCCCGCTGGGCCAGTCGACGACCGCCGCGAACAAGTTCGCCGACGTGGCCCCGGGCGTGCTGCCCGCCCCGTACGCGCACGGCTTCGCCGCCTTCGCCGTCCTCTACGGGGTGCCCGTGATGGGCTTCGCGCTGCTGTGGCTGGCGCTCGCCGGGGCGATGGTGCTGCGGGCGCGGCGGCGGGGCATGGGCTTCGCGATGACGTTCTGGGCGTTCACCTTCCCGGTCGGGACCTGCGTGACCGGCTCCGAAGGCCTCGCCCAGCACACCGGTCTCGACGTCTTCCGGTGGCTCGCCGTCGCGCTGTACGTGTTCCTCGTGGCGGCCTGGCTGGTGGCCGGCTTCCACACCGTGCGCGGGCTGCTCAGCGGCGCGCTGCTCGCAGGGCCCGGGACAGCGCCTGCGGCGCCTGTGTCAGCGACGGCCCGTACCAGGTGAGCAGGCGCCCGTCGACGAGGGCGGCGGCGGTCCCGGGGAAGGCCTCGGGGCCGTCGTCCGGCGTGAAGCGGTAGGGCTCGTCGGGCAGGACGACGAGGTCGGGGGCGGTGGCTCGGAGCTCGTCGATCGGGATCCGCGGATAGCGCTCGGGATGGTCTTCGTACGCGTTGCGGACGCCGAGGCGGGCGAGCAGGTCGCCGGCGAAGGTGTCGCTGCCGAGGACCATCCAGGGCCGGCGCCAGATCGGGACGACGGCGGTGAGCGGCCTTCCGTCCGGCGCGGGCTCCAGGGGCGTCACGGACTCCCAGGCCGCCTCGGCCTCGTCCAGCCAGCGCGGCCGGCGCGGCGCGCCGCAGGCGGCGAGGACCCGCTCCAGCTCGCGCAGGCCCTGGTCGAGGGTGCGGATCTCGGTGACGAGGACGTCGAGCCCGGCGGCCCGCAGGGCGGCGAGGTCCGGGGCGCGGTTCTCCTCCTCGTTGGCGAGGACGACATCGGGCCGGAGCGCGGTGATCGCGACGACGTCGGGGTTCTTGGTGCCGCCGATCCGTACGACGTCGAGGCCGGCGGGATGACTGCACCACTCCGTCGCACCGACGAGGACACCGGGTGCGGAGACGGCGACCGCCTCCGTGAGGGAGGGGACGAGGGAGACGACTCTCGGTCCGACGCCGGCGGTCCTCACTCCTCCTCGACCTCGACGTGGTCGGCGACGGCGACGACGAGGAGGCGGGTGCCGGGCTCGGTGGCGCGCCAGCGGTGCCGTACGCCTCCGGAGAGGTAGAGCGTGTCGCCGCGGCCGAGGCGGTGGGCGCGGCCCTCGGCCTCGACCTCGGCGGCGCCGTCGGCGACGTACAGCAACTCGTCGTTGCGGTGCTGGAATTCACGGCCCGCGTCCTGCTCGCCGGTGAACTCCAGGGCGTGCAGCTGGTGGCGGCCACGGACGAGGCGGCGGACTCCGTCGGGGAGCGTCGCGGACCGCTCGTCCGCCCGTACGACGTCGACGGTGCGGGAGGCTTCGGCGACGGCGAGGAGCTCTCCCGCGGTGGTCTCCAGGGCCTCGGCGACGAGTTCGAGGGAGCGGCGGCTGGGCCGGGCGCGCTCGTTCTCGACCTGGCTGAGGAAGGGGACGGAGAGGCCGCTGCGGGAGGCGACGACGGCCAGGGTGAGCTGGAGCGCTCTGCGGCGCCTCTTGACGGCCGCGCCCACGCGGGGTGATTCCTTCTCGTCCATGTCGGCTCCCTCCCTCTGTCCTGGTGTGCCTCGTCGCGTCGCGTTCCCCTCGGACCGCGTACCGGTCGGTTACCTGAACCTTACGCAGCTTTGGCTCCGGGTTTCGCGTCGTGACGAAAAGGGGTGGTCGCCGAACACGCTCGGCGACCACCCCTTTTCGGACAGGAACGAATCCCGGTCCACCGGGTGCTACTGCGGGGCGAGCTTCTCCGCGAGGCCGGGGTTGCGGTCCAGCCAGACGCGGACGGCCTGCTGTTCCTTGCCCTTGCCGGTCTCCTGGATGACGGCTTCGAGGTCCGTGAGCTGCTTCTCGGTGAGCTCGAAGTTCTTCAGCCAGGCGCCGACCTCGGGGTTCTCGGCGGCGAAGCCCTTGCGGGCGAGGGTGTGGACGCCGTCGCCCTTGCCCCAGGTGCCCTTGGGGTCGGTGAGCTTCTTCAGGTCGTGGGCGGAGTAGGCCCAGTGCGGGGACCAGAGGGTGACGACGACGGGTTCCTTGCGCTCGTACGCGCGCTTCAGCTCGGCCAGCATGCCGGGCGTGGAGCCGTCGACGACCTTGTACTCGCCCTCCAGGCCGTACTCCTTGAGCACCTTGTCCTTGAGGATGCCCATCATGCCGGCGCTGGGCTCGATGCCGATGATCCGGCCCTTGAACTGTCCCGCCTTGCCCTTGAGGTCGGCGAGCGAGTCGACGCCCTTCACGTACGAGGGGACGGCGAGCTCCAGGGAGGTGGGGCCGTACCAGGAGCCGAGGTCTTCGAGCTTGTTCTTGTACTTCTCCCAGTACTGGGCGTGGGTGACGGGGAGCCAGGAGTCGGTCTGGAAGTCGAGCTGCCCGCCGGCCAGGCCGGTGTAGAGGGCGCCGGCCTCCAGCTGCTTGGTGTCGACCTCGTAGCCGCGGCGCTCCAGGAGCTCCTTCCAGAGGTACGTGGAGGCGATGCCCTCGTCCCAGGGGATGTAGCCGATGGTGATCTTCTTGCCGTGGCCGCTGTTCTTGCCGGCGGCGGTGGAGGTCGCGCCGCCGGAGCCGCCGAGGAAGCCCATGCCACCGGCCACGAGGGCGAGGACGACGACGCCGACGAGGGCGGCGACGGGCTGCGGGCGGTGGGCCCAGATCTTCGCCCCGGGCCGCTTCGCGCTCAGCGCGGCGCGGGCCTTGGCGGCGGCGCGGCGGCCCAGCGGGGAGACCTGGCGGCCGAGGGCGCCGGTCATCCGGTCCAGGTACATGGCGAGCACGACGATGGAGACGCCGGCCTCGAAGCCGAGGCCGATGTCGACATTGCCGATGGCGCGGTAGACCGCGCCGCCGAGGCCGCCGCCGCCGACCATGCCCGCGATGACGACCATGGACAGGCCGAGCATGATGACCTGGTTGACGCCCGCCATGATCGTCGGCAGGGCGAGCGGGAGCTGCACGCGCAGGAGGGTGTCGCGCGGGGTGGTGCCGAAGGCCTCGGCGGCCTCGACGAGTTCGCCGTCGACCTGGCGGATGCCGAGCTCGGTCATCCGGACGCCCGGGGGCAGCGCGAAGACGATGGTGGCGATGATGCCGGGGACGACTCCGACGCCGAAGAAGATGATGCCGGGGATGAGGTAGACCATCGCCGGCATGGTCTGCATGAAGTCGAGGACGGGGCGCAGCACGGCGCTGACCGTCGTGGAGCGGGCCGCCCAGATGCCGAGCGGGACGGCGATCACCAGGGTGACGAGGGTGGCGACGAGGACGAGGGAGAGCGTCGCCATGGCCTCGTCCCACAGCTGCACCGAGTCGACGAGCGCGAAGCCCGCGAAGGCGAGGACACCGGCGGCGAGGCCGCGCAGCCACCAGGCGACGACGGCGAGGATGCCGGCGAAGAGCAGCGGCTGCGGTGCGGACAGGACGGCGTCGATGCCGTCGTAGAGGCCGGTGACGCCGGTGCTGACGGCGTCGAAGAGCCAGGAGAACTGGGCCTGGAGCCAGTCGACGGAGCTGTCGACCCACTCGCCGAGGGGGAGCCTAGGCACGGGCGGTCACCTCCTGCTCCTCGATGTCCTTCGCGGCGAGGCCGCCCATGACGCCGAGGAGGCGTTCGGTCGGTACGACGCCGAGGACGGTGCCGTCGGAGTCCTGGACGGTCACGGGGTGCGGGGCCAGGGCGGCGACGGCGCACAGGTCGGCGACGAGGGTGTCGGGTCCGACGGGCCGGCAGGCGCACCCCTCTGGGCAGTCGGCAGGGACGGCGCCCCCGGCCATGACGGCGGCGGCGGTGAGCACGCGGGAGCGGTCGACGTCCTGGATGAAGGAGGCGACGTAGTCGTCGGCGGGGCGGACGAGGATGTCCTCGGCGGTGCCGAGCTGCACGATCCGGCCGTCGCGCATGACGGCGATCCGGTCGCCGATGCGCATGGCCTCGTTGAGGTCGTGGGTGATGAAGACGATGGTCTTGTTCAGCCGCTGCTGGAGCACGAGGAGCTGGTCCTGCATGTCGCGGCGGATGAGCGGGTCGAGCGCGCTGAAGGACTCGTCCATGAGGAGCAGGTCGGCGTCGGTGGCGAGGGCGCGGGCGAGGCCGACGCGCTGCTGCATGCCACCGGAGAGCTCGTCGGGCCAGGACTTCTCCCAGCCGGCGAGTCCGCACAGTTCGAGGGCCTCGGCGGCGCGGGTCTCGCGCGCGGCGCGCGGGATGCCCTGGACCTCCAGGCCGTAGGCGGCGTTCTCCAGGACGTTCCGGTGCGGGAAGAGCGCGAAGTGCTGGAAGACCATGCTGATCTTGGTGGCCCGGACGGCGCGCAGCTCGCGGGGGGAGAGTGCGGTGAGGTCGCGGCCGTCGAAGAGGACCCGGCCGGCGGTGGGTTCGAGCAGGCCGTTGAGCATGCGGAGGAGGGTGGACTTCCCGGAGCCGGACAGGCCCATCACGACGAAGATCTGACCGGGTTCGACGACGAAGCCGGCGTCGACGACGGCGGCCGTCGTCCCTTCGGCGCGCAGTTCGTCGCGGTCGGCGCCGTCGGCGAGGCGCCGGACGGCTTCGTCGGGTCGTCTGCCGAACACCTTGTACAGATGATCGGCCTGGAGCCTGGACACATAAACCTCACGGGTAGCAATGAGAACGGCCCTGCCACCCCCGCGCGGCCGGGCCGTGGAGCGGTGCGGGATCCGCCCGCGACCCGTCGCGTACGGGGATTCCGTTGTTGAATCCCGTACCGGGTTCCGCTCCGGGCTCGCGCCTGCCCGGCTTCACAGGGTGCAAACGCAAAGGTGACGGGGGTCACGTGCGGGCCTGGCATTGGGGCCCGGGAACGCTTGCACAGGGGCTCGGGAGCGCTCGCGCTGAGACTCGGGAACGTTCGCCTCCGGGACCGGCGAGTGAGCCGAAGGGGCGCGGCCGGGGGAACGGTCCCGAGCGCGCGGAGGCCCCGACGGAGGAGGGGTCGAGCACGGTCGGGGCCGTGAGCCCGGCTGGAGCGCCCCGGAGGCGAACCGAGCCTAAGATCGGCCGGGTGACGCGACGCCTGATGCTCCTCGACACCGCAAGCCTCTACTTCCGCGCCTACTTCGGTGTGCCGGACTCGGTCCGGGCCCCCGACGGCACGCCCGTGAACGCCGTCCGCGGCCTTCTCGACTTCATCACCCGGCTCGTCCAGGACCACCGCCCCGACGACCTGGTGGCCTGCTGGGACGAGGACTGGCGGCCGCAGTGGCGGGTGGACCTGATCCCCTCGTACAAGGCGCACCGGGTGGCGGCCGAGACGGAGACCGGCCCGGACGAGGAGGAGATCCCGGACACGCTCTCCCCGCAGGTGCCGGTGATCGAGGAGGTCCTCGCGGCGCTCGGCATCGCCCGGATCGGGTCCGCGGGGTACGAGGCGGACGACGTCATCGGGACGCTGGCGGGACGCGCCGCCGGGCCGGTGGACATCGTCACGGGTGACCGGGACCTGTTCCAGCTGGTGGACGACGCGCGCGCGGTGCGCGTGCTGTACCCGCGCAAGGGCGTCGGCGACTGCGACCTGGTGGACGACGAACTGATCCGTACGAAGTACGGCGTGCGCCCCGACCAGTACGCGGACTTCGCGGCGCTGCGCGGCGACGCGAGCGACGGGCTGCCCGGGGTGAAGGGCATCGGCGAGAAGACGGCCACGCAGCTGATCACGGAGTACGGGGATCTGGCCGGGGTGCGGGCGGCGGCCGAGGACCGGACGTCGAAGCTGACGCCGGCCAAGCGGCGCGGCATCGTGGAGGCGGCCGCGTATCTGGACGTGGCACCGACGGTGGTGCGGGTCGCCGGGGACGTACCGCTGCCGGAGTTCGACGCGGCCCTGCCGTCGGAGCCCCGCGATCCGGCGGCGCTGGACGCGCTGGTGAAGCGCTGGGGTCTGGGCGGGGCGGTGGGGCGCCTGCTGCCGGTGCTCGCCCGCTGATCGTCTTGATCCACCCCACTCCGCGCTGATCCGCGCTGATCCGCCCTGGGCGGCATCACACCGGGGTGCTAGCTTAGGCATACCTAAGTTCGTCGAGTCAGGAGAGCCCCTCGTGGCAGAGCAGCCGGCCCGCAAGACACCGAAGGCCACCGAAGCGCGCGTGGTGCGCACCGAGCGGATCACCCCGCACATGGTGCGGGTCGTCCTGGGAGGCCCCGGTCTCGAAGCCTTCGAGGTCGGCGAGTACACCGACCACTACGTGAAGCTGCTGTTCGCCCCCGAGGGGGTCGCCTACCCCGAGCCGTTCGACATGGAGCGGATCCGGGAGGAGTTCCCCCGGGAGCAGTGGCCGACGACGCGGACGTACACGGTACGGGCCTGGGACCCGGTCCACCGCGAGCTGACCGTCGACTTCGTGGTCCACGGCGACGAGGGCCTCGCGGGCCCCTGGGCGGCGCGGGCCCAGCCGGGCGAGACCGTGCGCTTCCTCGGCCCGGGCGGCGGCTACGCGCCGGACCCGGCGGCGGACTGGCACCTGCTCGCGGGCGACGAGAGCGCGCTGCCGGCAATCGCGGTGGCGCTGGAGCGGCTGCCGGCGGGGGCGCGGGTGCACGCCTTCGTGGAGGTCTCGGACGCCGCGGAGGAGCAGAAGTTCGCGACGGCCGCGGGCGTGGACGTCACCTGGCTGCACCGGGGCGACCGTCCGGCGGGCGCCGCCGTCGTCGAGGCCGTGCGGGCCCTTGAATTCCCGGCGGGCGACGTCCACGCGTTCGTCCACGGCGAGGCGGGCTTCGTGAAGGACCTCCGCCGCCACCTGCGGATGGAGCGCGGGGTGACGCGCGAGCGCCTGTCGATCTCGGGGTACTGGCGCCTGGGGAAGACGGACGAGGCCTGGCGCGCGATCAAGCGCGAGTGGAACGACCAGGTGGAGCGCGAGCAGGAGAAGTGAGCCGCTGAGTGCGTGCGAGGGGGGGGTGGGGGCCGAGGCCCTCACCCCCCTCCGCGTTACGTGGCGCCGCCGAAGATGCGGTTCGAGGCGTCCACCTGGGCCAGCCGTCGCATCGCCGCGAAGATCGCGTCACCGAGGGCCGTGCCGACGACCACGCTCTCCACGAGCTCCTCGCGCGCCACATGGCGCGCCACGTACTCCAGGTCCGCGCCCGCCACCCGCTCCGCCGCGTCCGCGTACGCGTCCAGGACCTCGGCGAAGCTGCCGTGGCCGACGTCCTCGAGGGCCGCGAGGGCGGCCGCCAGCGCCTCCGCTGCCGGGTTGTCCGGATAGGCGTGCCAGCCGCGGGCGGCGACCAGGTCAGCGACCTTCTTCCGTGCCTCCTCGATTCCGTCGTCCGGCTCACGCTCGTAGCGCGGCACCATGCGGTTCGCCGCGACGCCCAGCACCTTGTGGACCGACTTCTCGGGATCGTCGACCGCCACGATCACGTCACGGATCGCGGCGACCGACAGGCCGCCCACGTCCAGGAGCGCCCGGATCAGGCGGAGGCGCTGCATGTGCGTCTCCCCGTACAAGGCCTGGTTCGGGCTCGTCAGCTCGCCGGCCGGCAACAGCCCTTCCCGTACGTAGAACTTGATCGTCGGCACGGACACCCCGGTCCTCCGACTCAACTCTCCGATGCGCACCGCGTGTTCACCTCTCCGATCCTCAACGGCCTTGCCGACCGACACCCCCATCATAGATAGTGGGGCTATCAGATAGCGGCGAGTGCCACTATCTATATTCTTCCCACGGGGGGATCCGTATGTCCTCACTCAGCATGTCCTCGCTCAGCCCACTCGCCCGGCTGCACCGACCGCTGGTCTGGTTCGCCGGCTCGATGGTCGCCGTCGCGCTCGTCTCCGCCGTCGGCCTGGTCGTCGACGACCGGATCCTGGTGGGTGTGCCGATCTGGACCAAGCCGTTCAAGTTCTCGGTCTCGTTCGTCGCCTACGGGCTCTCGCTCGCCTGGATGCTGTCCCTCCTCGCCCCGCTCCCCCGCGCCCACCGCGTCGGCTGGTGGGCCGGGACCGTGGTCGCCGTCGCCGGCACGGCCGAGATGGCGCTCATCGTCCTCCAGGTGGTCCGCGGCACCCAGAGCCACTTCAACGAGGCGACCCCCTTCGACGCGGCCGTCTTCCGGCTCATGGGAGCCACCGTCGCCATCCTGTGGTTCGGGGCCCTCGCCATCGCGGTGCTCCTGCTGCGCGCCCGGATCCTCGACCGAGCCACCGCCTGGGCCGTCCGCCTCTCCTCGCTCATCGCCCTCGCGGGCGCCGCCGTGGGCTTCCTGATGGTGAGTCCGACCCCGGAACAGCTGGCGGTCGACGACTCCCCCATCGTCGGCGCCCACAGCGTCGGAGTGTCGGACGGCGGCCCCTCGATGCCGCTGACCGGCTGGTCGACCACAGGCGGCGACCTGCGCGTGCCGCACTTCTTCGGCATGCACGCGCTCCAGCTGCTCCCGCTGCTCCTGCTCGTCCTGACCGCCCTCGCACCGCGCTTCGCCCGCCTCGCCGACGAGCGGTTCCGCCTGCGGGTCACCCTCACCGCCGCGGGAATGTACGCGGCGACCTTCGCCCTCCTGACCTGGCAGGCGCTGCGCGGCCAGGCCCTGTTCGCGCCGGACGGCGTGACGCTCGCCGCCGCGGGAGCGATCGCCCTGCTCGGCGCCGCCGCACTCTCCCTACGCGCCCCCGCCCCCTCCCCTTCCGACTCCGACTCCGACTCCGAGGAGCTCCCGGCATGACCGCCTTCCTCTTCGAGCTGACGTTCCTCCTCGCGGCGCCCGTCTGGCTGCTGATGATCTTCGCGCCGAGCTGGCGGGTCACCGAACGCGTCGCCGCCTCTCCGCTGACCGTCCTCCCGCTCCTCGCGGTCTGGGCGATCCTGGCCGCCCCCGTCTTTCCGGAACTGTGGACGGCGGTCAGCAGCCCCGACATCGACACCTTCCGCGACCTGACAGCCCTCGCGAACGGCGCCGGCGCGATCTGGGCACAGATCCTCGCGTGGGACCTGCTCCTCGGCCAATGGATGTACCGCGAGGCCCGCCGCCTCGCCCTCTCCCCCTTCCTGATGGCTCCCCTCCTCCTCCTGACGATCCTCCTCTCCCCCATCGCCCTCCCGCTCTTCCTGGCGGCCCGAGCCTGGAAGGCCCGGAGCGCGGACTAATCTCCCCTCATGCGACACACCGACCGCGCCGTGGGCGTCGTCCTGGGCTCCGCGATGGGCGACGCGCTGGGCGCACCCTTCGAGTTCGGGCTTGCCGGCGTCTTCCGCGAACGCTTCCCGGACGGCATCGGAGAGCTGTGCGGAGGCGGTGGCTGGGACCCGGGTGAGGCGACCGACGACACACAGATGGCCGTTCTCGTCGGGGAGTCGCTCCTCGAGCACGGCGGTCTCGATCTACCGGACGTCTTCCACCGGTTCCGCCGGTGGGCGGCGGCCGACCCGAAGGACATCGGTCTCCAGACAGAGCAAGTCCTGCTCGGCGGCGACCCGTGGGACCGCGCGGCGTCGATGCACTTCCAGATCAACGGGCGTGCCGCGGGAAACGGTTCGCTGATGCGGGCGTCGACCTCCGCCGTCTACTTCGCCGCGCGGGGCCGGGCGGAGACGATGGACGCCGGTCGGCGGATCGCGGCGCTGACGCACGGGGACGGCGCGGCCTGGGAGGGGACGGCGATCCTCCACGAGCTGGTTCGGGTCGCCCTCCTCGGCGAGGACCCCGTCACCGCGCTCCCCGCCACCCTTGCCGAAGTTGCCCCCAAGCACCGGGAGCGCTGGGCGACGGTCCTCGCTCCCGCCTGGCACCCGGGCGACGCCACCGAGTTCAACGGCGCGGTGTGGCCCTGCCTGGGCTCGGCGGTGTGGGCACTGCGCACCACGGGCTCCTTCGAGGAGGCCCTCGCCGCAGCGGTGGACCTGGGAGGCGACACCGACACGGTGGCGGCCGTGACCGGCATGCTCGCGGGCGCGGTGTACGGCCCCGACGCCCTCCCCACCCGCTGGACCTCCACCCTGCACGTTCCGCTCCCCGGCTCAGGCGGCCGGATCCTGCGCGCCGACGATCTGCGGGATCTGGCGAAGGCGCTGACAGAGCAAGGCGGATGGGAGGAGCAGCGGCCGGAACCTCCCCATCGGTGAGGTGGAGGGGTCCGGCCAGGTCGGCCGGCCGGCGTCCGGATCAAACGCGCTCCGACGACCAGACGGAGGCGGCCCCCAGGGAGCCTCCTGCCACTCCTTCCAGGCACCCATCGCGGTGTCGAACTTCTCGGAGTCTTCAGGCATCCGGTGCCGATGGCGGCGCCGCCCGCCCCCGGACCCGTCGGGACGTCAGCTCCGGGCGCGGACCGTGGCGAGGACCTCGCGGTCCGGTTGGAGGGTGAGGCTCGGGACCGGGCGTATGTCGTCGGTGGTGAGGTCCAGGTGGTAGCGGCGGGCGAGAACGGCCAGCACCAGGACGGCCTCGACGAGCGCGAAGCGGGTGCCGAGGCAGACGCGGGGGCCGCCGCCGAAGGGGAACCAGGCGTACTCGGGTATCTCCTCGGCGGGTTCGCCGTCCTCGGTGGTGAGCCACCGCTCGGGGCGGAACGCGTCGGCGTCGCCGTACCAGCGGGGATCGCGCTGCGTGGCCCACTGGCTGGACCAGACGCGGGTGCCGACGGGGACCGGCTCGCCGCCGAGGGTGGCACCTTCCTTGGCAATGCCGGTGATGAGCCAGATCGTCGGGTAGAGACGCAGGGTCTCCTTGACCACGGCCTGGGTGTAGGGGAGGGAGGCGTAGTCGTCGTAGCCGGGCTCGTGGTCGGCGAGGACCCGGTCGAGCTCCTCGGCGAGGGCGTCGCGGACGCGCGGGTTGCGGGAGAGCAGGTGCCAGGCCCAGACGAGCGTCGAACTGGTCGTCTCGTGGCCCCCGATGTAGAGGGTGACGGTCTCGTCCCGGATCTCCTGGTCGGAGAGACGGGCACCGGTCTCGTCCCGGGCGGCGAGGAGGCGGCTGAGGAGATCGGGGCGCTCGGTGTCGCCGTCGCGGTGCCGGGAGACGACGCGGGAGACCTCGGCGTCGATGACGGCGGTGGCGCGCTTGATGCGGGCGCGCCCGGGCGTGGGAACCCAGTCGGGCAGGAGCGCTCCGATGCCGCTGAACTCGGCGCCGATCTCCTGCTGGGCGATGTCCATGGCCCGGCCGATTGCCTCGGCGTCGGCGGCGGTGTCGACGCCGAAGATGGTGCGGACGGCGATGAGTTGGGTGAGGGCCGCCATCTCCTTCTTGATGTCGATGTGCTGTCCGTCGGTCCAGCGGTCGGCGAGCGCGACGGCGCATTCCGCCATCGTCGCCGCGTAGGAGCGGACCTGCTTGGGGCGGACGGAGGGCTGGACGAGGGAGCGCTTGCGCCGCCAGTCGGCGCCCTTGGCGACCACGACCCCGTTGCCGAGGAGGGTGCGGAAGGCGATGCCGAGGTCGGGCTGGTCGAAGGTGCGCTCGACCTCGGTGAGGAGTTCGCCGACGGTGTCGGGGTGGGCGATGAAGAGGGCGGGGCCGCGGCCGAAGCGCCAGCGAACGAAGTCGCCGCGCTCCCGCAGCTGTTCGAAGAAGGCGAGGGGGTCCTTGCCGAAGGCGGGCAGGTTCCCGAGGAGGGGCAGCCCTCGGGGGCCTTCGACAATGGCCGGGCGACGGTTGTCCGGTGTCGGCTGTGCCGTGTCGCCGAGTGTCCCGGCGTCCTGACCGGCTTGCGTGGTCATGTGCGTCCCCTCCCCAACTGGCCTTCCCCGTGTGCGAGTCCATGCAAGCGGAAGGGTCGACCCGAGCGCCACCCCTGTGGACAACGCCCTGTGGACAACCATGCGCACAGGGGACGGAACGACCGGTGCCCGTGGCGTGATCGCCACGGGCACTGGCCTGAAGGAACCGGAGCCGTCAGCCCACCGAGCTGTAGGCGACGACACCCCGCAGCAGCGACTCGACGGCCTTGCGGGCGTTCTTGGAGACCGTGCTGTTCTCCTTGGGCGCCGCGGCGGCGATCTGCCCGAGGACGTCGATGACCTGCTTGCACCAGCGGACGAAGTCACCGGCGGGCATCTCCGCCTCGCGGAGCACCTCGTCGAGGCTCTTGTCGGAGGCCCACTGGTAGGCGGCCCAGGCGAAGCCGAGGTCGGGCTCGCGCTGGCCGACCCCCTCCGCCTGGTTGATCTTGAACTCCTCCTCGAGGGCGTCGAGGCGGCCCCAGATCCGGACCATCTCGCCGAGCGCCGCCTTGGCGTTGCCCGTGGGCAGCTTCGGTGCGACGGCGTCGTCGGCCTGGCGCGACTCGAACACCAACGCCGAGACACAGGCCGCGAGTTCGGGCGGGGTGAGACCCTCCCAGACACCGTCCCGGAGGCATTCGCTCGCCAGCAGGTCGAGCTCGCCGTAGAGCCGGGCCAGCCGCTTGCCGTTGTCCGTGACCTCGTCGGCCCGCAGGTAGTCGAGCTCGGTGAGGAGCGCGACGATCCGGTCGAAGGTCCGGGCGATCGTGTTGGTACGGCCCTCGATGCGCCGCTCCAGCTGGTGCGTGTCGCGCTGGAGGCGGTGGTAGCGCTCGGCCCAGCGGGCGTGGTCCTCGCGCTCGTCGCAGCCGTGGCAGGGATGGGCGCGGAGCGCGGTGCGCAGCCGGGCGATCTCGCGGTCGTCGGCGGCGGCCGCGCGCTGCTTGTGGTGACGCTCGGGATGGACGTGCCCGGCCTTGGTCCGCAGCGCGGAGGCGAGATCCCTGCGGGACTGCGGCGAGCGCGGGTTGAAGGACTTGGGGATCCTCATGCGGTCGAGCGCCTCGACGGGGACCGGGAAGTCGATGGAGGCGAGCCTCTTGACCTGCCGCTCGGCGGTGAGGACGAGGGGACGCGGTCCGTCGTGCTGCTCGAAGCCCCGGTGGCCGTTGGTCCGCCCCGCGGGGATCCCGGGGTCGAGGACGAGGGCGAGTCCCGCGAACTTGCCGGTGGGGACGTGGATGATGTCGCCCGGCTTGAGCTTCTCCAGCGAGCCGGCGGCCTGGGCACGCCGCTGGGCGGCGCCCTGCCGGGCCAGTTCCGTCTCGCGGTCCTTGAGGTCGCGGCGGAGCCGCGCGTACTCCTCGAAGTCGCCGAGGTGGCAGGTCATGCCCTCGCGGTAGCCCTCGAGCCCCTCCTCGTTCTTCTGCACCTGGCGCGAGATGCCCACGACGGAGCGGTCGGCCTGGAACTGGGCGAAGGAGGTTTCGAGGAGCTCGCGGGAGCGGTGGCGGCCGAACTGGTCGACGAGGTTGACCGCCATGTTGTACGAGGGCCGGAAGCTGGACCGCAGCGGGTACGTGCGCGTGCCCGCGAGCCCGGCGAGGTGGCCCGGGTCGAAGCCGCGCTGCCAGAGCACCACGGCGTGGCCCTCGACGTCGATGCCACGGCGGCCGGCGCGGCCGGTGAGCTGGGTGTACTCGCCGGGTGTGATGTCGGCGTGCTGCTCGCCGTTCCACTTGACGAGCTTCTCCAGGACGACGGACCGCGCGGGCATGTTGATGCCGAGGGCGAGGGTCTCGGTGGCGAAGACGGCCTTCACGAGGCCGCGGACGAAGAGCTCTTCGACGACCTCCTTGAAGGTGGGGAGCATGCCGGCGTGGTGGGCGGCGATGCCCCGCTCCAGCGCTTCGAGCCACTCGTAGTAGCCGAGGACGTGGAGGTCCTCGGTGGGGATGGAGGCGGTCCGCTCCTCGACGATCTCGCGGACGCGCAGACGTCCCTCTTCGTTGTTGAGGCGGAGTCCGGCGTGAAGGCACTGCTGGACGGCGGCCTCGCAGCCGGCGCGGCTGAAGATGAAGGTGATGGCGGGCAGAAGCCCCTCGGCGTCGAGGCGCTCGATGACCTCGGGGCGGCCGGGGGTCCAGATGCGGGAGCGCTGGCGGCGCTCGCGCTCGCGGTCGGCCTCACGGATCATCTTGCCGCGGCGCCGGTCACGCGGGTTGTACGTCGAGTTCTCGGTGCGGGCCAGGCGGACGAGGTCGGGGTTGACCTCGCGGCGCGCGGAGCCGCGGCCTCCGTGGTCGGTCTCCTCCTCGAAGAGGTCGTACATCCGGCGTCCGGCCAGGACGTGCTGCCAGAGGGGTACGGGTCGGCTCTCGGAGACGATGACCTCGGTGTCGCCGCGGACGGTGTCGAGCCAGTCGCCGAACTCCTCGGCGTTGGACACGGTCGCGGAGAGTGACACGAGGGTGACGGATTCGGGGAGGTGGATGATCACTTCCTCCCAGACGGCGCCGCGGAAGCGGTCGGAGAGGTAGTGCACCTCGTCCATCACGACGTAGCCGAGGCCGGAGAGGGCCTGTGACCCCGCGTACAGCATGTTGCGGAGGACTTCGGTGGTCATGACGACGATCGGCGCGTCGCCGTTGACGCTGTTGTCGCCGGTGAGCAGGCCGACCCTGTCCGCGCCGTACCGCTTGACGAGGTCGGCGTACTTCTGGTTCGACAGCGCCTTGATGGGCGTCGTGTAGAAGCACTTGCGGCCCTGGCTGAGGGCGAGATGGACGGCGAACTCGCCGACGATGGTCTTCCCGGAGCCCGTTGGCGCGGCGACGAGCACGCCCTTGCCCGACTCGAGGGCCTGGCACGCCTCGATCTGGAAGGGGTCCAGGTCGAAGTCGTACATCTCGCGGAAGGGGGCCAGCGCGGTCCGCTGCTCGGCGTTGCGGGCGAGAGCGGCTGCGTACGCTTCGGCTGGTGTGAGGTCCTCTGTCATCTTGTCATCGAGCCTACCCGCCGCCTCTGACAGTGACGCGATCTTTATCGGGGCAATGCTCCCGGGGGCACGGGAGGCGCCAGGACGCGCAGGGCGCCGGGGACGCACTCCACCGTGAGGGGCAGCTGGCCGAGGGGCTCGCCGTCGGCGTAGCCGGTGATGCCCGGTGCGTCGAGCGTGAGGGAGCGGACCCGGTACGTGGTGACCTTCGGGTGGTCGAGGTGGGTGCCGCGGTAGACGCGGGGGAACACCTTGATCAGCGTCGTGCGGGAGCAGTCGCCGACGACGGTGACGTCGAGGAATCCGTCGTCGGTACGGGCGTCGGCGCAGATGCGCATGCCGCCACCGTAGGACGTGCCGTTGCCGACGGCGACGAGGGTCGCGTCGGTCTCGACGACCCGCCCGTCGTCGAGGGTCAGCCGGTAGGGGACGGGCCGGAAGGCCGCGAGTTCGGCGAGGATGGCGAGGTCGTACTTGAAGCGTCCGGCGGGGAGGCGCATGCGGTTGCCGCGGTCGTTCACGCGGGAGTCGAAGCCGGAGGCGAGGACGGTGCCGAACCAGCGGGTGCCCGCCCCGCCCGCCGCCTGCCCGGGGCCCTCGCCTGCCGCCTGTCCCGGGTCCCCGCCCGTCGCCTGCCCAAGGTCCCCGCCCGTGATCCGCCCGAGGTCCATCGCGTGGCCGCCGGCGCCCTTGAGCAGATCGGCGGTGACGCGGGCCGCCGCGGCCGGGGCGCGGACCGGCAGGCCGAGGGTGCGGGCGAAGTCGTTGCCGGTGCCGACGGCGATGACTCCGAGCGGCGTCCGGGTCCCCGCGACCGCCTGGAGCGCGAGCGAGATCATGCCGTCGCCGCCGACGGCGACGAGGGCTCCGGTCCCCGCGTCGACGGCCTCGCGGGCGCGCCGCAGGGCGTCGTCGGCGTCGTGCCCGAGGAGGGTACGGACGGAGAATCCGGCGTCCCTGAGGGCCTGTGCGGCGGGTTGCGCGGCGTGGGCGCCGCGGCCGCGGCCTGCGGTGGGGTTGACGAAGAGGGTGATGTCGCTGGTCATGTGGGGGTCCCCCCGGACGGAGTCTGGGGGGACCCTACAAGATCAGGTGATGTCGTCGTAACCGTTGACCCGGTGGGCGGCGGATCCGCCGGTCTCCCCCGGCCCGGTGGCCTGCTCGGGCAGGGCCCGCGCGGCGCCGACGGGTTCGATGGCGCCGACGGCCTCGGGGGTGAGGTCGAGTTCGGAGGCCTCGTCGTCGTCGAGAGCGGCGTCGGGGTTGTTGCGCTTGCGTCGCCGGTCGTTGAGCAGCGAGAAGCCGACGGCCCCGAAGTACAGGATCGTGATGGGCCCCGCGAGGGCGATCATGCCGATCGGGTCGGTCGTGGGGGTGATGACGGCGCCGAAGACGAAGACGCCCATGATCACGCCGCGCCACCAGCCGGCCATGCGGCGACCGGTGAGGACACCGGTGAGGTTCAGCATCACCAGGACGAGCGGAAGCTCGAAGGCGAGGCCGAAGACGAGCACCATGCGCAGGGTGAAGTCGAGGACGTCGCCGAGCGAGAGGATGTTCGCGGAACCACTAGGCGTGAGGCTGATGAGGACCTTCACGCTGATCGGGAGGATCAGGTACGCGAGGTAGGCGCCGGCGGAGAAGAGCGGCACGGCCGCGCCGACGAACGCGTACGTGTACTTCTTCTCGCTCTTGTGGAGGCCGGGCGCGACGAACGCCCACAACTGGTACAGCCAGACCGGGCTCGCGACGACGAGACCCACCGTCAGGGACAGCTGGATCGTCGTGCTGAAGGGGGCCATCAGCGTGTTGAAGGAGACGATCGCGCAGTTTCCGCCGTCACTGGTGACGCCCTTGGCGCAGGTGGGCACCGATTGCGTCAGGAACTGCATGAGCTCCTCGCTGTACACGAGGGCCACGATCGTCACCGCAGCGACGGCGAGGAGACCTTTCGCCAGTCGGTTGCGGAGTTCACGCAGGTGCTCCACGAGGGGCATCCGACCCTCGGGATCCTTCTCCTGCTTGCGGGCAGACTTGGGCAACCCACGTCCTCATCTCGTGCGGCAGCCGCCGCACAGTGCGGCGGCCGCGGCGGACCGGGTCAGCGCTTGGTCGTGTCCGAGGGCTCGGTCACGGGACGCGAGCTGGTCACGTCGCCGGGAGCGGCCTGGATCGTGCGCGGCGCGGGCTGCGCGTCCTGCGCTCCGGTTCCGGCGTGCGGCGGGTCGGCGGGGGCGCTCTGCTGGTCGTCCGACTTCATCGCCTTGGCCTCGCTCTTGAGGATGCGGGCCGACTTGCCCAGCGAGCGGGCCATGTCCGGAAGCTTCTTGGCACCGAACAGCAGGATGATGACGACGAGGATGAGAATGATCTCGGTGGGGCCGAGCCTACCCATAGCTTTTACCTTCTTCACCGAGGCGACATTGGAGTGCGTGCCCGGCGGGTCGGACATGCGTCCGGCCACCGCGCTGCCTGCGATCGTAACCCGCAGGAGTAAACGCGAGGCAATGCCCGTGCATACTCCCGATTGCGTCCCGCGCCCCCGGGCCGAGGCCGCTTCGTGCAGCGTACGGCACCGACTCAGCGCAGTGTCTCGCCGGTTCGGGCCAGTCCCACGGCGGCCGTTTCGAGCTCTTCGGCGGCCTGGGTGATCCGTTCTGTGGTGCGGGCCACTTGCCGGCCGAGGCGCTGGACCTCCAGAAAGACCTTGATGCCGAGGACGCCGAGGACGGCGATGCCGAGGAAGCCGAGGGCGATGGCGAGCATGGGCCAGAACATGGGCAGAGCCTAGACCTTGAGCGGGTGGGGGTCGTTCAGACGGTGGTGTGGAGGCGCAGGGTGCGGACGCCGCCGCCGGTGAGGAGTTCGATGATGCGTTCGCCCGCGGGTTTGCGGACGGAGCTGCCGCATTCGGGGCAGGTGAAGGAGTAGAAGGTGGTCCGCCGGCTGGCGCCGATGGCGAGGCGCAGGGCGCTGGCGGAGAGCTCGAAGCGGGAGCGGCAGTCGGGGCAGGCGGCCTTGAAGAGGACCGGGGCCATCGTCGCAGCAAGACCAGGCATGACGGACATCTCCCTCGTTTCCCTACGGCGACAACCGGCTCGGCGGGAACCGGTTCGGCGACGACCGGTCAGGCGACGACCGGTTCGGCAACTACGTCAGCAACAGCGTCCTCGCAGCGGAGGACGTCACACGCCCTCGTACGCGGCGAGCGCGGCGGTCGCCGCCTCCCGGGCGCTGTCGGCGAGCTCGCGCGGCGCGACGATCCGCCCGTCGCTGCCCAGCCGGAGGGCGAGCCTCCGCAGCGAGGCGGGGTCCGGCGTCCGCAGGGTGATCCGCAGGCCGCCGTCGGGCAGCTCGTCGGCGCGGTCGTGCGGGTAGTACTCGGCGACCCACCGTCCGCCGGGGCCGACCTCGACCACGACCTCGGGGTCGTCGGCGGAGGGCTGGACCAGCCCCTCGGAGAGGTCGCGCAGTTCCAGCTCGGGCGGCGCGGCGTGTTCGTCGAGGAGCCGGATCTCGACGACCCGGTCGAGTCGGAAGGTGCGGCGCGCCTCGGAGAGCCGGCACCACGCCTCCATGTACGTGTGGCCGACGGCGAAGAGCCGGATCGGGTCGACCTCGCGCTCGGTGAGCTCGTCGCGCGCGGGCGAGTAGTAGCGCACCCACAGCCGCCTGCGCTCCGAGATCGCCCGGTCGACCTCGGCGAAGACGCCGCCCTCGGACTCGAAGGTGACCGAGAGCCGCGAGCTGGCCCCGGCGGCCTCGCCGGCCGCCGCCTCCAGCTTGGCGGTCGCGCGGACCAGCGCGTCGCGGTCGCTCTCGCGGAGACCGGGCAGGGTGGCGACGGCACGGGCGGCGACCAGGAGGGCGGTCGCCTCGTCGGCGGCGAGCCGCAGCGGCGCCGCGACGTCGTCGGGGTTGTGCCACCAGATCCGGTCGCCGTCGGTGTCGATGTCGAGCAGATCGCCGCCGCGGAAGCTGGTGCCGCACATGGGCAGCACGTCCAGGTCGGAGATCAGCTCGTCCTCGGTGATCCCGAAGGCGCGCGCGACGTCGGCGACGTGGGCGCCGGGGCGCTCACGGAGATAGGTGACGAGGGACAGCATCCGCCTCGTCTGGTCGATCGCGTTGGCAGCCATGCGGTACGTCTCCCCCTCAGCCCTTGGCCACGGCGCGCAGCCGGTCCAGTACATCCGCCCGCAGATCGGCCGGTTCCCGTACGACGACGTCCGGGCCGAACTCGACCAGCCAGGCGTCGAGCCCGTGCCCGTACGGGATCTCCAGCTCGTCCCAGCCGTCGTCGCCCACCTCCACGGACTGGGCGCGGGCCCGCAGCGGGTAGCCGCAGCCGGCGCGCAGCCGGATCCGCGCGGAGCGGGTGGCGGTCTCCCCCGCCCAGCTCTCGACGGTCTCGCGGACGGTGACGACGTCGGGTACGGGCGCGGTGAAGGCACCGGCCCGGGAGCGGACCTTGCCGGTGATCCGGGAGAGGCGGAAGACGCGCTCGGCGCCCCGGTCGCGGTCCCAGCCCGCGAGGTACCAGTGGCCGCGCCAGCATTCGAGGGTCCAGGGCTCGACCTGGCGGGTCTCGGGGCGGGCGGCGTTGGCCTTGCGGTAGTCGAAGACGACGGGCCGACGGTCTCGGCAGGCCAGCATGAGGGGCTCGAAGGCCGCCTCGTGCACCGGGATGCGGGGTTCGAGGGCGCTGGGCTGGACGTCGTACGAGTCCTCCGCCTCGGGCATGCCGGCGGCGCGGAGCTTCTGGAGGGCGCCGCTGGCGGCTCCCGCGAGCCGGGCCTGCTGCCAGACCCTGGCGGCGAGGCCGAGCGCGGCGGCCTCCTCGGCGTCGAGGGTGATGGGCGGGAGGCGGTTGGAGTCGCGGCGGGCGAGGTAGCCGGTCTCGCCCTCCAGGTTCTCGACGGTCTCGATGACGAGACCCAGCTCGCGCAGGTCGTCCTTGTCGCGCTCGAACATCCGGTTGAAGGCGTCGTCCCCGCTCGCTTCGAGGTAGGCCTCGATGGAGCCGCGGAGTTCGCGCTTGCTCAGCGGGCGGCGCGTCCCGAGCAGACACAGCGCGAGATTCATCAGCCGCTCGGACTTGGCAATCGCCATCGACGCCCCGCACCTCTTTTGCCGGATCCACTTGTCGGACGTCCGACCGTACCGCCCCGGAGTGTCGGGACAAAAGCCGAGGGCCCCCGCCATGGATGGCAGGGGCCCCCGGAGGACCGTCACCGGTCGGACACGACCGATCAGACGGCGACCAGGTCGCAGACGAAGATCAGCGTCTCGCCCGGGGCGATCTTGGCGCCGGCGCCACGGTCGCCGTAGGCGAGGTGGGCGGGGATGATCAGCTCGCGACGGCCGCCGACCTTCATGCCCTGCACGCCCTGGTCCCAGCCGGAGATGACCTGGCCGACGCCGAGCCGGAACTGGAGCGGCTCGCCGCGGTTCCAGGAGGAGTCGAACTCCTCGCCGGTGGAGAAGGCGACGCCCACGTAGTGGACGCGGACGTTGGCGCCGGCCTTGGCCTCGGCGCCGTCGCCCTCCCAGATGTCCCTGATCTTCAGGTCCTTCGGCGGCTCGCCGCCCGGGAAGTCGACCTCGGGCTTCTCGATGCTCACTGAACTGCTCCTCATACTGATGAACTGCGCGATCGGGACAGTCTTACATCTTCGTCAGGATGTCCACGGCGAACACCAGCGTGGAGTTCTTCGGAATGCCCTGCTGCTCCTTGTCGCCGAACGCCTCGGACGGCGGCGCGACGATGAGGACGCGGCTGCCGACCTTCTTGCCGACGAGACCGTCCTTGAGGCCCTTCAGCGTGAGCTGGGCGAGCGGGAAGTTCGCGGGCTTGCCGGTGGTGTAGGTCGAGTCGAAGACCTTGCCGTCCTTCCAGAGGGCGGCGACGTAGTTCACGACGACCGTGTCGGTCGCCTTGACGGCCTCGCCCTTGGACTCGAGCACGTAGTTCGAGACGAGCTTGGTCGGCGGGTCGACCTTGGGAACCGTCAGCGTGGGCGCCTTGCCGTCGGTGTTCGTCCCGACCTTCGGCAGGTCCTTGTTGTCCTGCGCGACCGGCGTGCCGGTGGCGGACTTCGGGATCGTGACGGACTTCAGGATGTCCACGACGAAGACGAGGGTGGCGTTCGGCTTGATGCTCGGCGGCGAGCCGGCCTCGCCGTAGCCGAGCGCCGGCGGGATGCCGACCTCGATGCGGCTGCCGACCTTCTGCCCTTCGAGGGCCTGCTCCCAGCCCTTGATGACCTGGCCTTCGCCGAGAGTGACGCTGAACGGCTGACCGCGGTCGAAGCTGTTGTCGAAGGGGGTGGTGGAGTCCCAGGCCTGACCCAGGTAGTTCACCGAGAGCGCGTCGCCCTTCTTCGTCACCGGGCCGTCACCCTCGCTGATGACGTTGACCTTCAGTTCCTTGGGCGGGTCGCCCTCGCCCTTGGCGAGGGTCGGCTTCTCGCCGAACTTGGCTCCCGCGGTGATGGCGGGCAGCCCGTTCTTCATCGAGGCGGAATCGGAGCCCTTGTCGTCGCTGCCGCACGCCGCTGTCGAGAGCAGCAGCAGCGGGACGACGAGAAGGCCGGCAAGTCGGCGCACGTGTTCCTCAGATCTCAGACGGCACAGTTGTTGTCCCGACACTCTAGGGGGTGCTCCTGTCACGCCGAAGGGCTCCGCACGTCAAACGTGCGGAGCCCCATGACCGGTATGACCTGCTTACATTCCGGCGATCAGCTTTTCGACCCGGTCGTCGACGGAGCGGAACGGGTCCTTGCACAACACGGTCCGCTGCGCCTGGTCGTTGAGCTTGAGGTGGACCCAGTCGACGGTGAAGTCCCGGCGCTGCTCCTGGGCGCGGCGGATGAAGTCGCCGCGGAGCCTGGCCCGAGTGGTCTGCGGGGGCACCGACTTGCCCTCGAAGATCTTCATGTCGTTGCAGATCCGGGCCGCCTGCCCGTTCTTCTGCAGCAGGTAGTAGAGCCCGCGGCGGCGGTGGATGTCGTGGTACGCGAGGTCTATCTGCGCGACCCGCGGGTTCGACATGGTCATGTTGTGCTTGGCCCGGTACCGCTCGATGAGCCGGTGCTTCATGACCCAGTCGATCTCGGTCTCGATCTTGTCGAGCCGCTCGCTCTCGATCGCGTCGAGCGTACGGCCCCACAGCTCCAGGACCTGCGCGACGGTGCCGGTGCGGATGCCGCGCCGGTCGACGAAGTCGACGGCCTTCTCGTAGTACTCGCGCTGGACCTCCAGGGCGGAGGCCTCGCGGCCGCTGGCGAGCCGGACCTTGCGCTGGCCCGTGATGTCGTGGCTGACCTCGCGGATCGCCCGGATGGGGTTCTCCAGGGTCAGGTCGCGCATCACGGTGCCGGCCTCGATCATGCGGAGCACCAGGTCGGTGGCGCCGACCTTGAGCAGCATGGTCGTCTCGGACATGTTCGAGTCACCGACGATGACGTGGAGGCGGCGGTAGCGCTCGGCGTCGGCGTGCGGCTCGTCCCGGGTGTTGATGATGGGCCGCGAGCGGGTCGTGGCGGAGCTGACGCCCTCCCAGATGTGCTCGGCACGCTGGGAGACGCAGAAGACCGCGCCACGCGGGGTCTGGAGGACCTTTCCCGCGCCGCAGATGAGCTGCCGGGTGACGAGGAAGGGAATGAGGATGTCCGCGAGCCGGGAGAACTCCCCGTGGCGGGCGACGAGATAGTTCTCGTGGCAGCCGTAGGAGTTTCCTGCGGAGTCGGTGTTGTTCTTGAAGAGATAGACGTCGCCCGCGATTCCCTCCTCGTGCAGGCGGCGTTCGGCGTCGACGAGCAGGCCCTCGAGAATGCGCTCGCCGGCCTTGTCGTGGGTGACCAGTTCGGTCACGTTGTCACATTCCGGTGTGGCGTATTCCGGATGCGAACCCACGTCCAGGTACAGGCGGGCGCCGTTCCGCAGGAAGACATTGCTGCTGCGGCCCCATGACACGACACGGCGGAAGAGGTAGCGCGCCACTTCGTCAGGAGACAGTCGGCGCTGTCCCCTGAACGTGCACGTGACGCCGTACTCGTTCTCCAGCCCGAAAATGCGGCGGTCCATGTCTGAACATTACGCCTGACGGCGTGTGATGAAACCGGGTTGGGCGTTCCCGTTTCGATCATTTTCCGATCAGTGCGTGTTCTTTTCCGTGTGTACGGGGGTGGGGCCGCCCGCACTGACGGCGTGTCGCGCGTCGGATTCGGCCTGGACCACCGGCCCCGCCGGGCTCACGGGTACGTGGAGGACTCGCCCGGTGGCGAGGAGGACGAGGAGGGCGATGAGGCCGCCCGCTCCGGCAACGGCGAATCCGGTGGCGGTTCCGGCGAGTTCGACGGCGGGTCCCGCAGCCGCAGAGCCGAGGGCCGAGCCGACGCCGAAGGTCGTGACGAGCCAGGAGAAGGCCTCGGTGACGGTGCCGGCCGGGGCGTGCCGGTCGACGACGATGAACGCGCAGGCGAGGACCGGGGCGAGGAAGACACCCGAGAGGACCGAGAGGCCGGTCATGGCGACCGGGCCGGGGGTCAGGGTGAGCGGCAGGTAGCAGAGCGCGAGGAGCAGGACGAGGACCCGCAGCCGCTTCTCGGGCGCTCCGGTCCAGGTGCGGGCGCCGTAGGCGACGCCGCCGAGGAGGGCGCCGAGGCCGAGGGCGGCCATCAGCCAGCCGTAGACGGAGGGGGTGCCCAGGTCGTCGGCGTAGGAGACGGCGGCGACGGTGATGGAGCCGAGGGCGAGGCCGACGAAGAAGAAGGAGCCGAGGAGGGCGAGGAGCCCGGGCGAGCGCAGGGCTCCCAGCCAGTGGGCCTCGCGGGGCGCGGAACGCCAGGTGCGGGAGGGCTTGGAGAGGACCACGGCGAGGGCGCCGAGGACGCCGAGGGCGTTGATGACGAGGAGGGCGGCGGCGGGCGACCAGAGGGAGACGAGGAGGGTCAGCAGGAGGGGCCCGACGGTGAACATGACCTCCTGGGCGACCGCGTCGAGGGCGTAGGCGCGGTGGACCCGGTCCTCGCGGCCGAGGACGCTCGGCCAGAGGGCGCGCAGGCCGCCCTCGAGGGGCGGGGTGAAGAGGCCGGCGAGGACGACGGCCGCGTAGGCCAGGCCGAGGTTGCCGATGCCGGTGAAGGCCAGCAGGACCATGCCGAGCGCGGAGAGGACGGCGGCGGGCAGCTGGACGCGCGGCTGGCCCTTGAGGTCGACGGCGCGGCCGAGGAGGGGCTGGCCGACGGCGGTGGCGACGCCGTAGGCGGCGATGAGGCCGCCGGCGAGCGTGTAGCTGCCGCCCTGGTCGCGGACGAAGAGGGTGAGGGCAATCGGGCCGACGCCGTTGGGCAGGCGCCCGACGAGCGTGCCGGCGAGGAGCCGGGCCGCGTGCGGTGCCCGGAGTATGTCGAGATAGCCGCCGTGTGCCGTGGCCTCGGTGGCCATGTCGTCTCCCCTCACCCCCGGACCCCGCCGAGGTTTTACGTATAACGTCGAGGTCATACGTACCATGTCGGCCGTGCGCGGGTCCACCCCGCGACCTGGGAGCGACCGGGTAGTGTCCGGATCCCACCCGATGTACCGAAGCACCCGGGACGCCCCCGGCGCCGCGGGGCGTACCGGGACCCGTCCGACGCGGAGGCTTGTGTGCAGACCCCGGAGCCGCTCGGCGGCACGCGCCCGACCAGCCGGGACGTCGCCCGGGTCGCGGGCGTCTCGCAGGCCACCGTGTCGCTCGTCCTCGGCGACAAGTGGCGCGGGCGCGTCTCCGAGCGCACCGCCGACACCGTGCGGGAGGCGGCGCGGAGCCTCGGCTACCGCCCCAACCTCGCCGCCCGCAACCTCCGCCTCGGCCACACCCGTACGGCCCTGCTCGTCGTCCCGGCGCTCACCAACGAGTTCTTCGCCCGCGTCTACACGGGCGCGGCGACGGTCGCCGCCCGGCACGGCTTCGGCGTGGTCCTGTACCCCTCCCCCGACGGCGTCGGCCCCGCCAAGGACCCCTTCGCCTCGGCCCGCGCGGCGCTCGACGGGATCATCGCCTCCTCGATGGCCTCGGACGCCCTGAAGGCCTTCCGGGGCACCGACCTGCCCCTGGTCATGCTCGACAGCGACCCGGCCGACACCGGCGCCGCCGCCCACGTCAATCTCGACATCGCGGACGGCATGCGCCAGGTCACGGGCCATCTGCTCGCCCTCGGCCATCGGCGCTTCGTCCACCTCGCGTCCGCCGTGCCGTCCTGGACCTTCGACGTCCGCGCCGCCGCGCTCGCCGAGGCCCTCGCCGGCGTGTCGGTACGGACCGTCCGCGCGCCCCTCGACGTGCACGGCGCCATGGCCGCCACCGAGCGCGCCCTCGCGGCCCCCGGTCCTCGCCCCACGGCCCTCGTGTGCGACGACGACATCCTCGCGGCGGGTGCCTGCAAGGCCCTCCGGCGCCTCGGGCTGCGGGTCCCCGAGGACGTCTCGGTCACCGGCTTCGACGACCTCGCGCTCGCGACCGCCGTCGAACCGGAGCTGACCACCGTCTCGCTGCCCGCCGAGCGCATCGGCGAGCGGGGCATGGCGGCCCTCCTGGCCGTCCTCTCGGGCGAGCCGCCGCAGCCTGACGACCTCCCGGTCACCCTGGTCCCCCGCGGCTCCTCAGGACCCGCGCCGGCCGTCTGAGCCGCACTTCCCCGGAGCGGCGAGAGGCCCCGGTCCGCTCGCGCGCACCGGGGCCTCTCGGGCAGAACTCAGGCAGAGTCCGGACGGGACTCGGGCCGTCTACTCCTCCGGAACCTCGTCCGAGGGCTCGTCCGTCCTCGCCGCGGCGGCGTTGTCCGCCTCCAGGAGGCGCGACAGCTGCCTGCCGACGATCCGCTTGAACTTGCGCTGCTGCGGGCGCGTACGGTCCAGGACCGCCACCTCGAGGCGCTCCGCGGGGATCTCCCGCTCGCTGCCGTTGGTGTCCCGCGAGAGCGCCTGCACGGCCAGCTTCAGGGCCTCGGCCAGGGACATGCCGTCCCGGTGCCGCTGGTCCAGGAAGGAGCCGATCTGCTCCGCGTTGCCGCCGACCGCGACCGAACCGTGCTCGTCCACGATCGAGCCGTCGTGCGGCAGCCGGTAGATCTGGTCGCCCTCCGGCTCGGCGCCGACCTCGGCGACGACCAGCTCGACCTCGTACGGCTTCTCCCCCGCGCTGGAGAAGATCGTGCCGAGCGTCTGGGCGTAGACGTTGGCCAGGCCGCGCGCGGTGACGTCGTCCCGGTCGTAGGTGTAGCCCCGCAGGTCGGCGTAGCGCACGCCGCCGATGCGGAGGTTCTCGTATTCGTTGTACTTCCCGGCGGCGGCGAAGCCGATCCGGTCGTAGATCTCGCTGAACTTGTGCAGGGCGCGCGACGGGTTCTCGCCGACGAAGACGATGCCGTCGGTGTACTGGAGGACGACGAGGCTGCGGCCTCGGGCGATGCCCTTGCGGGCGTACTCCGCCCGGTCGGCCATGGCCTGCTGGGGTGAGACGTAGAACGGAGTGGACACCGGCGGTCCGTCCCTTTCTTCTGGGCTTCTACAGAGCGACGAGTGGTCAGAGCAGGGCGGCGCGCGGCCCGTCGGGCTGCTCGAGACGCCGCTCGGTGACCGACCGGGCCAGCTCGGAGGACTCGGCCTCGGTGAGCCTGCGGAAACCCTCCTCGGTGATGACGGTGACGAGCGGGAAGATCCGGCGGGCCATGTCGGGGCCACCGGTCGCCGAGTCGTCGTCCGCCGCGTCGTACAGCGCCTGCACGACCAGGGTCGTGGCCTGCTGCTCGGTGAGGTCGCCACGGTAGAGCTTCTTCATCGACCCGCGCGCGAAGATCGAGCCGGAGCCGGTGGCGGCGTAGCCCTGCTCCTCGGAGCGGCCGCCGGTCACGTCGTAGGAGAAGATCCGGCCCTTCCCCTTGCCCTCGTCCCAGCCCGCGAAGAGCGGCACGACGGCGAGCCCCTGCATGGCCATGGCGAGGTTGCCGCGGATCATGGTGGACAGGCGGTTCGCCTTGCCCTCCAGGGAGAGCGTGGCGCCCTCCACCTTCTCGAAGTGCTCCAGCTCCAGCTGGAAGAGCTTGACCATCTCCACGGCGAGACCGGCGGTGCCGGCGATGGCGACGGCCGAGTACTCGTCGGCCGGGAAGACCTTCTCCATGTCCCGCTGCGCGATCATGTTGCCCATGGTGGCCCGCCGGTCGCCGGCGAGGACGACCCCGCCGGGGAAGGTGACCGCCACGATGGTCGTGCCGTGCGGGGCGTCGAGGACGCCCTCCGGCAGCTTCCGGTGGCTCGGCAGCAGCTCCGGCGAGTGGTCCGCCAGGAAGTCCAGGAACGAGGACGATCCCGGCGTCAGGAAGGCCGCCGGCAGACGCCCGGTGCTACGAGGGTTGGCTTCCACGCGATTCCTTCCGGGTGGGAGATTCGGCCCGCCGTGGGAGGCGCGGGCCGATCTTGCTTGCTGTGCACGGACCATACCCGTGCCACCGCCTGTCATCCGTCCCCGGGCCCACGGCTTTCTCCGGGGCTCCGGGGACGGAGGAGTACAGGCGCGGAAGGCGGCTACTCGCCGCCCTTCTGGACGAAGCTACGAACGAACTCCTCCGCGTTGGACTCGAGGACGTCGTCGATCTCGTCCAGCACGGAGTCCACGTCGTCGCTCAGCTTCTCCTGGCGCTCCTGGAGATCGGAGCTCGCCTCCGTGGTGGTCTCTTCGACCTCCTCCGTGGATCGCGTCGCCTTCTGCTGTCCGCCGCCGGTGTCCTTGGTCGCCATATCCCTCACCCCGCTCGAAATCGGCCCGCTCGGTTGAGTCCGTACAAGATCAGACCCTATAGGTCGGGTCTGACTTCGGCCCCGCAGTTTCCACATCGCCCGGGCACTGTTTCCATGATTCCCAGTGCCGGCGCATTTCAGGCCCGCGCCGGGCCACCGATCATCCGCCGGACAGCACGCGCACGAGTTCCTCCGCCGTCCGGCAGCGGTCCAGGAGCGCCTTCACATGGGCTTTGGTGCCGCGCAGCGGCTCCATCGTCGGGACGCGCTGGAGCGAGTCCCGGCCCGGCAGGTCGAAGATCACCGAGTCCCAGGAGGCCGCGGCGACGTCGTCGGCGTACTGCTCCAGGCAGCGGCCCCGGAAGTAGGCCCTGGTGTCCTCCGGAGGCGCCGTCTCGGCCTGCCGCACCTCGGTCTCGTCCAGGAGTCGCTTCATGCGCCCCCGGGCCGCCAGACGGTTGTACAGCCCCTTCTCGGGCCGCACGTCCGCGTACTGGAGGTCCACCAGGTGCAGGCGGGCCGCGTCCCACTCCAGGCCGTCGCGGCGCCGGTACCCCTCCATGAGCTCCAGCTTGGCGATCCAGTCGAGCTCGCCGGAGAGGCTCATCGGGTCGTTCTCGAGCCGGTTGAGGGTGTCCTCCCAGCGCGTGAGGACGTCCTTCGTCTGCTCGTCCGCGTCCGAGCCGTACCGCTCCTCCACGTACTTCCTGGCCAGCTCGAAGTACTCCATCTGCAACTGGACCGCGGTGAGCGTCCGGCCGCTGCGGAGCGTGACCAGGTACTGGAGGGTCGGGTCGTGCGAGACCTGGTGGAGCGTCCTGACCGGCTGGTCGACGGCGAGGTCCACGGTGATGAACCCGTCCTCGATCATCGACAGGACCAGGGCGGTCGTGCCGAGCTTGAGGTAGGTCGAGATCTCCGAGAGGTTCGCGTCCCCGATGATCACGTGCAGGCGCCGGTACCGCTCGGCGTCCGCGTGCGGCTCGTCGCGCGTGTTGATGATGGGCCGCTTGAGGGTGGTCTCCAGACCCACCTCGACCTCGAAGTAGTCGGCCCGCTGACTGATCTGGAAGCCGTGCTCCCGGCCGTCCTGCCCGATGCCGACGCGGCCCGCCCCGGTCACGACCTGGCGGGACACGAAGAAGGGGGTCAGGTGGCGCACGATGTCCGAGAAGGGGGTCTCCCGCTTCATCAGGTAGTTCTCGTGCGTGCCGTAGGAGGCGCCCTTGTTGTCGGTGTTGTTCTTGTAGAGGTGGATCGGCTGGGCTCCGGGGAGCTGGGCGGCACGGACGGCCGCCTCGGCCATGATCCGCTCGCCGGCCTTGTCCCAGAGGACGGCGTCCCGCGGGTTCGTGACCTCCGGCGAGCTGTACTCGGGGTGGGCGTGGTCCACGTAGAGCCGGGCCCCGTTGGTGAGGATCACATTGGCGAGGCCGATGTCCTCGTCGGTGAGCTGGCTGGAGTCTGCGGCCTCGCGGGCGAGGTCGAAGCCGCGGGCGTCCCGCAGCGGATTCTCCTCCTCGAAGTCCCAGCGGGCGCGGCGCGCCCGGTGCATCGCCGCCGCGTAGGCGTTGACGATCTGGGACGAGGTGAGCATGGCATTGGCGTTCGGGTGCCCGGGGACGGAGATCCCGTACTCCGTCTCGATGCCCATTACTCGCCGTACGGTCATGCGGCCCTCCTTGCCCGGCGTCGCTCACAGTGCGCGACTCGGCGTTACCGAAGAGCCTAGAGCGGCTCAGCGCTGGTGGGGAGATCACTTGCGGTATTTCCCGTACTTCCGGGAGAAACCCGTGCTGCCGGGAGAAACGCTGGAAGGAATACACCGGCTGCGGATGCCCGGTTTCCGGACATCCGCAGCCGGTGCGCGTATTACAGGTACTGACCGGTGTTGGCCACCGTGTCGATGGAGCGTCCCGTGTCCGCGCCCTGCTTTCCGGTGACGAGCGTGCGGATGAAGACGATCCGCTCGCCCTTCTTTCCGGAGATCCTGGCCCAGTCGTCGGGGTTGGTGGTGTTGGGCAGGTCCTCGTTCTCCTTGAACTCGTCCACGCAGGCCTGGAGGAGGTGGGAGACCCGGATGCCCTTCTGGTTGTGGTCGAGGAAGGCCTTGATGGCCATCTTCTTGGCCCGGTCGACGATGTTCTGGATCATCGCGCCGGAGTTGAAGTCCTTGAAGTAGAGGACTTCCTTGTCGCCGTTGGCGTACGTGACTTCGAGGAAGCGGTTCTCCTCGGATTCCGCGTACATCTGCTCGACGACCGACTGGATCATTCCGTGGGCGGCGGCGGCCTTCGAGCCGCTGTGCTCGGAAATGTCGTCCGTGTGGAGCGGCAGGGTGGCCGTGAGGTACTTCGCGAAGATGTCCTTCGCGGCCTCCGCGTCCGGACGCTCGATCTTGATCTTGACGTCGAGCCGGCCGGGCCGCAGGATCGCGGGGTCGATCATGTCCTCGCGGTTGGAGGCGCCGATGACGATGACGTTCTCCAGGCCCTCCACACCGTCGATCTCGGCGAGCAGCTGGGGGACGATGGTGTTCTCCACGTCCGAGCTGACACCGGATCCGCGGGTGCGGAAGAGGGATTCCATCTCGTCGAAGAAGACGATGACGGGGGTGCCCTCGCTCGCCTTCTCCCTCGCACGCTGGAAGACGAGGCGGATGTGCCGCTCGGTCTCGCCCACGTACTTGTTGAGGAGCTCGGGCCCCTTGATGTTGAGGAAGTAGGACTTCCCCGCGGGCTGGCCGGTCACCTCGGCGACCTTCTTGGCCAGTGAGTTGGCCACGGCCTTCGCGATCAGCGTCTTGCCGCAGCCCGGCGGCCCGTAGAGCAGGATGCCCTTGGGCGGTCGGAGTTCGTGCTCCTTGAAGAGGTCGGGATAGAGGTACGGGAGCTCGACCGCGTCGCGGATCAGCTCGATCTGGTTGCCCAGACCGCCGATCTTGTCGTAGTCGACGTCCGGGACCTCTTCCAGAACGAGCTCTTCGACCTCGCTCTTGGGGATGACCTCGTAGACGTAGCCCGACCTGGCGTCGAGCAGCAGGGCGTCGCCGGGACGGATGGTGACGTCCAGCAGAGGCTCGGCGAGCCTCACCACCCGCTCCTCGTCGGTGTGCCCGACCACCAGGGCGCGCTCGCCGTCCTCGAGGATCTCCTTGAGGGTGACGATGTCCCCGGCACGCTCGTACTCCATGGCCTCGACCACGTTGAGCGCTTCGTTGAGCATGACTTCCTGGCCACGCCGGAGCTCTTCGAGCTCGACGCTGGGGCTCACGTTCACCCGGAGCTTGCGGCCCCCGGTGAAGATGTCGCACGTGCCGTCCTCGTTGGCCTGCAGGAAGACACCGAAGCCGGCCGGCGGCTGTGCGAGCCGGTCGACCTCCTCCTTGAGGGCCACGATCTGGTCGCGGGCCTCACGGAGCGTATTGGCGAGCCGCTCGTTCTGCGCGGACACGCCGGCCAGGTTCGTCTGCAGCTCGACGATCCGCTCTTCGAGAATCCTCGTGTGTCGCGGAGAGTCGGCGAGCTTGCGGCGCAGGACGGCGATTTCCTGCTCGAGATAGGCAACCTGTCCGGCGGGGTCCTCAGACCCTCGCCCGGGCCGGATGCCGCGGTTGATGTCGTCGTCGTGGGCTGCCACGGTCCTCACCTCCTCCAAGGGGAGCTGGACGCTTCCTGACCCTACCTGCGTGGGTGGTGATTGAAACCCCTAGATCAAAAAGACTCCGGGCCGTGTCCGATCTTCACCCTTGCGCTTCCCCTCTCGCCAGGGGAATACCCACCCTTTCGCCGTCTGAAAGCGGGCGGTTGTATCGTCGTCATGGGTCAACACCCTTCAGAGGTGGCCCGACTTACCCGCGCGAAGCAGAAACGGCAGGAGAAATGACCGTGCAGAACGAGGCCCCGGCTACGGGCGTCGAAGAGGCGCTGGAGGTCTGGATCGATCAGGACCTGTGCACCGGGGACGGGATCTGCGCGCAGTACGCTCCCGAGGTCTTCGAGCTGGACATCGACGGGCTCGCGTATGTGAAGAGCGCCGACGACGAGCTGCTCCAGGACAGCGGGGCGACGACGCCGGTGCCGCTGCCGCTGCTCCAGGACGTGGTGGACTCGGCGAAGGAGTGCCCGGGCGACTGCATCCACGTGCGCCGGGTCGCCGACAAGGTCGAGGTGTACGGCCCCGACGCGGAGTGACGGGTCAGGCGCTCCGCGCCTCGGCACGGGTGGCGCGGACGAAGGCGCCGCCCTGCCACACCCAGCTGACCTGCTCCTTCTCGTCGGGGCAGCACATGGGGACGTCGGGGGACGAGTAGCCGAGCAGCGTGGCGTGTACCGCTCCGTCGCGTACGGCGAGTTCGGTGACGTTCTTGCCCTGCCGCGGTGCGACGAGCGTGGCCACCACGCGCGCGGGGGCGCCCGTGCCCTTGCCGCGGGTGAGGACGTAGACGCCGCTCGGCGGCGTGCCCGAGCCCGCTTCGCAGTGCACGACCGCAACCGTCTCCGGGTTCCCGTCGCCGTCGAGGTCGCCGGAGACGCGCTTCGCGACCTTGTACGGGCCTCCCCCGCACTCCACGGGGTAGTCGGCCGTGGCGGCCTCCGGAGCGGGCGCCGGACGGGGCGCGGCGGGGGCCGCCGTGGCTCCGGCGGGGCCGGGCTGGAGCAGTCCGGCGAGGGCGACGACCGCGGCGGTCGCGGTGGCGGTCGCCAGCCAGTGCGCCGGCCTGGCGTGGGTATGCGCGAGGTCCGGCAGATCCGCGGGGTCCTGGGCGGCGGAGGGCTGCACGCGAGACGTCTCCTGTAGGGCTCTGTGCGGAGGGTTTCGGGCATCGTGCCACACGTCACAGGGGGACGGAACAGCTGGGGTCTCGCCGCACGGCGCCGGGGCCCGAACATGAGGACGCCGCCGCCGAGTTCCCACCCGTGGGCGGGAACTCGGCGGCGGCGCTGTGTGAATGTCGGGGCGTCAGCCCTTGTTGGGGCCTTCGTAGTCCTCGCCGTACGCGCCCTTGGCGGGGCGGCGGCGGCGCATCGGGGGCTCGACGCCGTCCGCCAGGCGGCGGGCGGTGACGAGGAAGCCGGTGTGGCCGATCATGCGGTGATCGGGCCGGACGGCGAGACCCTCGACGTGCCAGTTGCGGATCATGGACTCCCAGGGCTGCGGCTCGGCGTAGCAGCCGAACTCGCGGATGGACTCCACGGTGCGCGCGAGCTGGGTGGTGGTCGCCACGTAGCAGCAGAGGATGCCGCCGGGGACCAGGGCCTTGGAGACGGCCTCCAGGCACTCCCAGGGAGCGAGCATGTCCAGGATGACGCGGTCGACGTCCGTGTCGGACAGGTTGTCCTGGAGGTCGCCGACGGTCAGCTGCCAGGCCGGGTGGGGGCCGCCGAAGTAACGCTCGACGTTGCCCTTCGCGATCTCGGCGAAGTCCTCGCGGCGCTCGTAGGAGTGCAGCATGCCGCTGTCTCCGATGGCGCGCAGGAGGAAGCTGCTCAGCGAGCCCGAGCCCACTCCCGCTTCCACGACGCGCGCGCCGGGGAAGATGTCGGCGAAGGCCAGGATCTGCCCCGCGTCCTTGGGGTAGACCACGGCGGCGCCGCGGGGCATGGACAGGACATAGTCGGGGAGCAGGGGGCGCAGCGCGAGGTAGGCGACGTTTCCGGTGGTGCGGACAACGCTGCCCTCGGGGGCGCCGATCAGTTCGTCGTGCGGGAAAGAACCCTTGTGGGTGTGGAAGTTCTTTCCCTCTTCGAGCGTGAACGTGTAGTGACGGCCCTTGGGGTCGGTCAGCTGAACCTGGTCCCCGACCTTGAAGGGCCCGCGTCGGCGGGCGGCACCGGTCGGTTCGGACATGTGAGCACCTTATCAAGGGCCCAGGGTTACGCAGACGGTCGTGCCATGGCCCGGACGAAGGCGCGCTCGACGTCGGTGGTCGCGAGGACGCCGTAGATCTCCCCGGTCTCCTCGACGACCAGGTACTCGGTGGCCGGGCTCGCGCGGAGGTGGTCGAGCAGGGGCTGGCCGGTGAGCTCCGCGGGGACGCGCATGCCGTCGGCGAGGTCCTGGGCGAGAGCGCTGACGGCGACCCAGGGGCGGCGGTGCTGGGGGACGGCGGCGATGGCGGCCTCGCGGACGATGCCGGTGGGGTCGCCGCCGCCGTCGACGACGACGAGGGCGCGGGCGCCGGCGTCGTTGGCGCGGCGGAGGGCCTCGGAGAGCGGGGTGGTGGGTTCGACGGGGATGGCGCGGCGGGTGAGGGTGCGGGCGCGGAGCTCGGGGAGGTGCTCGCGGAGCCGGGCCATGCGGAGGCTGTTGCCGGCGCCGGTCCAGATGATCGCGGCCAGGATGGCGGCGAGGAGGGCGTCGGTGACGGTGTCGAGGCCGCTGATGTCGTCGGTGGCGTTGCCGAGGAAGCCGGTGCGGGTGAGCAGGGGCAGGCCGATGAGGACGAGGACGGCGAGGGCGCGGCCGACCCAGGCGGCGGCGACGGTGCCGCTCATGGGCTTGCCGGTGATCTTCCAGACGACGGCGCGGAGCATGCGGCCGCCGTCGAGGGGGAGCCCGGGCAGCAGGTTGAAGATCGCCACGATGAGGTTGGAGATCATCAGGCCGGCGAGGAGGACGCCGGGGATGGTGCCGGGCTCGACGGCGTACATCGAGAGATAGAACACGCCGGCGAGGACGAGGGAGAAGAGCGGGCCGACGAAGGCGAGGACGAACTCGCGGCCGGGGGTCTCGGTCTCCTTCTCGATCTCGGAGACGCCGCCGAAGAACTGGAGCTGGATGCGGCGCACGGGCAGTTTGAACCGGAGCGCGGCGATCGTGTGGGCCAGTTCGTGGACGAGCACGGAGGCGTAGAAGGCGACGGCGAAGAAGAGGGAGACGAGGTAGCGGGCGGCGCCGAGTTCGGGCAGGACCCGTTCGATCTGGTCGCCGAAGACCCAGGTGATGAGGGCGGCGACCAGGAACCAGCTGGGTGCGACGTAGACGGGCACGCCGAAGGGGCGGCCCATGAGGATCCCGCCGCCGGGCTCCTCGGTCCGCTGCGGCTTGGGCTCGTCCTGGTTCACGGGTTCCTTTCGTCGCGACGGGTGACCCATCGTCGGTGCGTCACGGTTCGATCATGCAGTGCGACGGGGTCCCAGGTCGATGGTATTCCGCTCGCTGTCGGTCGCGGGTCGTAGGGTCTGAGTCATGAGTACGAGCGAGCAGGTGCCGGCGGAGCCCCGGGCGCCCATGTCGTTGTCGCCGTCGCGGGCGAGCGATTTCATGCAGTGTCCGCTGCTGTACCGGTTCCGGGTGATCGACCGGCTGCCGGAGAAGCCGAGTGCGGCGGCGACGCGGGGCACGCTGGTGCACGCGGTGCTCGAGCGGCTCTTCGACGACGAGGCGACGGAGCGGACGGCGCCGCGGGCGAAGGCGATGGTTCCGGGGCAGTGGGAGCGGCTCCTGGAGTCCAAGCCGGAGCTGGGCGAGCTGTTCTCGGAGGATCCGGACGGGGAGCGGCTCGCGGGCTGGCTCGGCGAGGCGGAGCGGCTGGTCGAGCGGTGGTTCACGCTGGAGGATCCGACGCGTCTCGAGCCGGCCGAGCGCGAGCTGTTCGTGGAGACGGAGCTGGACTCGGGGCTGCGGCTGCGCGGGGTGATCGACCGGATCGACGTGACGCCTTCGGGCGACGTGCGGATCGTCGACTACAAGACGGGCAAGGCGCCCCGGCCCGAGTACCGCGAGGGCGCGCTGTTCCAGATGACGTTCTACGCGCTGGTGGTCTGGCGGCTGAAGCGGGTGCTGCCGCGGCGGTTGCAGCTGGTCTACCTGGGCAGTGGGGACGTGCTGACGTACGACCCGGTGGAGGCGGACCTGTTGCGGGTGGAGCGGAAGCTCCTGGCGCTGTGGGACGCGATCCGGCTGGCGACGGAGACGGGCGACTGGCGGCCGCGGCCGACGAAGCTCTGCGGCTGGTGTGACCATCAGGAGGTCTGTCCGGAGTTCGGCGGGACTCCCCCGGTGTATCCGCTGAAGATCGTTTCCGCGCGCCCGCCGGAGTCGGGTGAATCGGGGCAGGGCAGAATGGACCTGGCGCCGCCGGCACCGTGACAGCAGCCCATCTCTTGAGCTCAGCCCGCCCCGTGAAGGAGCCCTTGTGACGATCCGCGTCCTCCTGGTCGACGATCAGCCGCTGCTGCGCACCGGCTTCCGGATGATTCTGGAGGCGGAGCAGGACATCGCCGTGGTGGGCGAGGCCGGTGACGGTCTCCAGGCGCAGGACCAGGTGCGCGCGCTGCAGCCGGACGTGGTGCTGATGGACATCCGCATGCCGCGGATGGACGGCGTGGAGGCGACCCGGCAGATCACCGGTCCGGGTCGGGACGGTCCGGCGAAGGTGCTGGTGCTGACCACGTTCGATCTCGACGAGTACGTGGTGGAGGCGCTGCGGGCGGGGGCGAGCGGCTTCCTGCTGAAGGACGCCCCGGCGAACGAGCTGGTGCAGGCGATCCGTGTGGTGGCGGCGGGTGAGGCGATGCTGGCGCCGTCGATCACGCGTCGGCTGCTCGACAAGTACTCGGCGCATCTGCCGACGGGCGAGGAGCAGGTGCCGGACACCCTGAGCACCCTGACCGATCGCGAGGTCGAGGTGCTGAAGCTGGTGGCCCGTGGCTTGTCGAACGCGGAGATCGCGGCGGATCTGTTCGTCAGCGAGACGACGGTGAAGACGCACGTGGGCCATGTGCTGACGAAGCTGGGCCTGCGGGACCGGGTGCAGGCCGCGGTGTACGCGTACGAGAGCGGTCTGGTGCGGCCCGGCGGCAATCAGTAGCCCTGGCGACGGACGGTACGGCGGAGGGGCCCGGTGCGCGTGTCGCGCGCCGGGCCCCTCCGCCGTCACCCTCAGGACCTGCTCAGCCCTTCTTCAGCTCCCAGAAGCGGAAGACGGTGGAGGCGTCGAGGGTCCATTCGAGGCCGGTGACGTCGTCGCGGGCGACGGCGTACTGCTTGCCCTGCCAGAGCGGGAGGAGCGGGACTTCCTCGGCGACGATGTCCTGGAGCTGTCCGTACTCGTCGGCGGTGGCGGCGCGGTCGGCGAGGGCGGCGGTCTTCGGGAGGACGTCGCCGGTGATGGTGGCGTTCCCGTAGTGGTTGCCGAGGACGTTGCCCTCACCGAAGAAGGGGGCGGTGAAGTTGTCGGCGTCGGGGTAGTCGGGGACCCAGCCCTTGACGTAGACGCCGTACTTGCCGGCGGCGATGTCCTTCTCGTACTGGTCGAACGGGACGGACTTGACGTCGGCTTCGAAGAGGCCGCTGGCGTTGAGCTGGCCGGCGATGGCCTTGAGCTCCTGGTCGGTGGCCGGGCCGTAGCGGCTGGGCGTGGACCAGAGGGTGAGCTTCACCTTGCCGGTGATGTCGGCGTCGCGCAGGGCCTTCTTCGCCTTGGCCTTGTCGGGGCTGCCGTAGGTGTCGAAGAAGGCGGTGTTGTGGCCGGCGATGCCCGCCGGGACGATCGAGTAGAGCGGCGTGGCCGTCGACTTGTAGACGTCCTCGACGAGGGCCTCGCGGTTGACGAGGTGGGCGATGGCCCGGCGGACGCCGAGCTTGCCGACGACGGGGTCCTTCACGTTGAAGACGAGGTGCTGGACCTCGGCGCTGCTGCCCTGCGTGACCTCGAAGCCCCGGTCGTCGGTGGTCTCGGAGGTTTCGAGGGCGGCGATGTCGTCGGCGGAGAGGCCTCGGTAGGCGACGTCGACCTCGCCGTCGGCGAGGGCCTTGGAGAGGGCCGTGCGGTCGCCGCCGTAGAGCTTGAGGGTGACTCCGCCGTTCTTGGGCTTGGCGTTGCCCTTGTAGCCGGAGTTGGCGGAGAAGCCGGCCTCGGTCTCGCTGAAGGAGTCCAGCTTGTAGAGACCGGAGCCGGTGGCCTTGCCGTCGGTGCGCAGGGCGTCGGCGGGGTAGTCGCGGTGGTCGACGATCGAGCCGGCGCCGGAGGCGATCTTGCTGGGGAAGGTGGCGTCCGGGACCTTGAGGCGGAAGATGACGGTCCGCTCGTCGGGGGTCTCGATGGAGGCGATCGTGGAGAGCAGCGGCGCGGGACCGGACGGGTCGGCGATCCTGAGGGCCCGCTCGAAGGAGAACTTGACGTCCTTCGAGGTGAGCGGGTTGCCGTTGGAGAAGGTGAGGCCGTCCCGGAGGGTGCAGGTGTAGACCTTGCTGCCCGCGGAGAAGCCGCACTTGTCGGCGGCCTCGGGCTCGGGCTCGGAGCCGCCCTTGGGGAAGGCCAGCAGGGACTGGAAGACGTTGTTGAACAACAGCCAGGAGCCGGGGTCGTAGCCGGCCGCCGGGTCGGTGGCGAGGATCTCGTCGGACATGCCGACGCGTATGCCGTCGCCGGAGCCGGAGCCCCCGCCCTGCTCGGTGCCGCAGCCGCTGAGGAGGGCGGCGGACAGCCCCGCGGCGAGCGGGGCCGTCAGCCACTTGTTGTGTGCCTTCACAGAACTTGCCTCTTGATCTCTTGCCAGGCCGGCCGCGCGCTGGTGCGCGGCCGGTGTAACCGATCCAGTCGAGGGGGTTAGAGCCTGTCCGCCGGACAGTCCCTAGGCGGTGCCGCGGCCCAGTTCCCACAGCAGGAGGTCGGACGACGTGTTGAGCGCGTACTCGACTCCGGTGAGGTCGTCGCGCGCGGCGACGTACTGCTTGCCCTGCCACAGCGGCAGGACGGGCACGTCCTCGGCGACGATCTTCTGGATCTGCGCGTAGACGGGGCTCGCGGCGGTGCGGTCGGCCTGGCGGCGCGACCGCGGGATGAGCTGGTCGCGGACGACCTTGTTGACGTACGGGGTGTTGAGGAAGTTGTCGCTGTCGAGGAAGGGAGCGACGTAGTTGTCCGGGTCCGGGAAGTCCGGGAACCAGCCGAGGCCGTAGACGGCGTAGTCGCCGCGCTTCTGGGCCGGGCGGAAGGTCGACCACTCCGCGCCGCGGGTGGTGGCGTCGAAGAGTCCGGTGGAGACGAGCTGCTTCTTGAGCGCCTCGAACTCCTGGGCGGTCTCGGCGCCGTAGTGGTCGGTGGTGTAGTTCAGGGTCACCTTGACCGGGGTCTTGACGCCGGCGTCCTTGAGGATCTTGGCGGCGCGGCCGGCGTCGGGCTCGCCGTACGTGTCGTAGAAGGGGGTCGCGTGGCCGGTGATGCTGGAGGGGATCAGCGAGTAGAGCGGCTCGGCGGTGGGGCCGTAGACGCCGTTGACGAGGGCGCCCCGGTCGACGACGGCGGCCATGGCCTGGCGTACGGCCTTCTCCTTGACGGAGGGGGCCTTGGTGTTGAAGCCGAGGTAGCGGATCTCCAGGCCCGGGACCTCGGTGACGCGGATGCGCTCCTTGGGGGTCTCGGTGAGGTCCTTGATCTGCTTCTGCGACAGGGAGCGGGCCATCATGTCGATGTCGTCGCTCTCCAGGGCGTTGCCCATGGCGCCGGCGTCGGCGAAGGCGCGCAGCTCGACCTCGTCGTTCCGCGGGACGATGTCGCCCTTGTACTTCGGGTTCCTGGTGAAGACGAAGCGGGCGGCCTTGTCGCCCTCGCGCTCGACCTTCATGGTGTACGGGCCCGAGCCGTCGACGTCGAAGCCGTCACGGAGCTTCCCGGCGTCGTACTTGTCCTTGCTGAGGATGCCGGCGACCGGGGTGGAGAGCTTGTACGGGAAGGTGGCGTCGGGGGCCTTGAGGTGGAAGACGACCTCGGCGTCGCCCTTGGTCTCGACGGTGTCGACGTTGGAGAGGAGCGCGGCCGTTCCGTTGTCCGACTTGATCTTCAGCACGCGCTCGATGGAGAACTTGACGTCCTCGGCGGTGACCGGGGTGCCGTCGGCGAAGGTGAGGCCGGAGCGGAGCTTGCAGCGGTAGCTCTCGCTGGCCTTGTCGGAGAAGCCGCAGTTCTGGGCGGCCTCGGGGACGGGCTCACCGCCGCCGCGGGGCACGTGCAGCAGGGTCTGGACGGTCTGCCGCAGGATGTTCCAGGTGCCGGTGTCGTAGGCGAAGGCCGGGTCGAGGGGGGCGGGGGCGTCCTCGGTCGCGATGAACTGGTCCGTGGTGCCGACGACGATCGCTCTGCCGTCCTCCGCTCCGCCACACGCGGCGAGCAGGGGGGCCAGCAGTACGGCCGCGGCGGGCAGCACCAGGGTCTTGCGGTTCATCAGGGACGTTCTCCTCATCCGGCACTGGGATACAGCGGTCTGTGGACACTCCGCCGCCGGCCGCCCGGTCGGGGCGGGAGCGATCGGGCCGGGTGTTGCGATCGGTCCTGTGTTCACGGCGACTTGGGTGTGCGCCGGTGCACGCGGTTATGCGGCGAAGTACTCGCGAAAGATTAGTGGGCGCCGCCGCTATTGCCCGACCGCGGGCAGGCTCGGGGTAATCGCACAGTGATCATGAATGCGGGACGTTCGATAGTCATGCGGTGCCGCGATGCGGACGGGGGCCACCGAATCGGGACACATGGGATCCCCGAAACCGGGAGATTCCGGGCATGGAACGCGCTCAGGCCACCCACCGGCAGGCACTCTGGGTGACGAAGGTCACGTGGAGGCTTTATCGGTGAATGGCCTGGGTGATTTCCGCGCGTGAAAGCGCATTCAACCCGGAAAGCTCAGACGAAGCTCAAATTCCGGTGATCAATGTGCGCAGGAAGGGCACGTCGACTTCCTCCAGGGACCGCACGACGACGCGGCCCGGGGAGGGTGCGATCGGGGCGACGGAGGGCACCGCGACGACCCGGCAGCCGGCCGCCTCGGCGGCCGCCACACCGGTCGCCGTGTCCTCGATGACGGCGCACAGGGCCGGGTCGGCACCGACGCCGCGCGCGGCCGTCAGGTACGGCTCGGGGTGCGGCTTGGTGCGGACGACCTCGTCCCCTGCGACGGTGAGCGCGAAGCGGTCCCGGCCGAGCGAGACCAGGATCCGGTCGATGATCCGCCGGTGCGAGGCGGAGACCAGGGCGGTAGGGATGTTGTGCCGGGCCAGCTCGGCGAGGAGACGCTCGGCGCCGGGCATGAGCGGGACGCCCCGCTCGATGCGCTGCGTGAACTTCTCGTTGAGCAGGACGGTCAGCTCCTCGAGGGTGATGTCGGCGCCCGTGGACTCGATGAGGTAGCCCGCGCTGCGGGTCATCGGGCCGCCCACGACGATGTCCCGCCAGGCCTCGTCCAGCCGGTGCCCGAGGTCGGCGAAGACCTCGACCTCGGCGTCCCACCAGAACCCCTCCGTGTCGACGAGGGTCCCGTCCATGTCGAGGAAGACCGCCTGCAGCGCGGAGCTTCCGTTCGTGCGGAGCAGGGACGCGGGGACCGTACTGGTCATCCGGCACACCTTTCCTTGGAGGGACGAGAAGGCCGGCCTCCCTCCCCGGTACGGGGAGGAAGACCGGCCTGCACTGGACCGACAAGTCTACGTCTCGATCAGCGAGGACGCCGAGATTTACGTAGGGCGGTCACCGTGCGTTGAAGTACTTCGCCTCGGGATGGTGGATGACGATGGCGTCGGTCGACTGCTCGGGGTGGAGCTGGAACTCCTCCGACAGGTGCACGCCGATCCGCTCCGGCCGCAGCAGGTCCGCGATCTTCGCGCGGTCCTCCAGGTCGGGGCAGGCGCCGTACCCGAGGGAGAAGCGCGCGCCCCGGTACTTGAGGTCGAACATGTCCTCGACCTTGGCCGGGTCCTCGCCGCCGAATCCGAGCTCGGCGCGGACCCGGGCGTGCCAGTACTCGGCCATGGCCTCGGCGAGCTGGACGGACAGGCCGTGCAGCTCCAGGTAGTCGCGGTAGGAGTCGGACGCGAAGAGCTTGGCCGTGGCCTCGCCGATCTTCGACCCGACGGTGACCACCTGGAGGCCGACGACGTCGGTCTCGCCGGACTCCTCCGGGCGGAAGAAGTCCGCGAGGCAGAGGCGGCGGCCCCGGCGCTGGCGGGGGAAGGTGAAGCGGGTCCGCTCGTTGCCCGCCTCGTCGAGGATGATCAGGTCCTCGCCCTTGGAGACGCAGGGGAAGTAGCCGTAGACCACGGCCGCTTCGAGCAGGTTCTCGGTGTGCAGCTTCTCCAGGAGGCCCCGCAGGCGCGGCCGGCCCTCGCTCTCGACGAGCTCCTCGTACGTGGCGCCGCCCGCGCGGGCCTGCTTGAGGCCCCATTGGCCCTTGAAGAGGGCGCCCTCGTCCAGCCAGGAGGCGTAGTCCTTGAGCGGGATGCCCTTGACCACGCGGGTGCCCCAGAACGGCGGGGTGGGGACGGGGTTGTCGACGGCGACGTCGGAGCGGCCGCCGGGCTCCTCCGGCTCCTCCACCTGGAGGACCGGAGTGTCGCGCTTGGCGACGCGGCGCGGCTTGAGCTCGGGGAGCGCTGCTCCGGGGACGCCGCGCTTGACGGAGATGAGGGCGTCCATGAGGCGCAGGCCCTCGAAGGCGTCGCGGGCGTACCGCACCTCGCCCTGGTAGATCTCGTGGAGGTCCTGCTCGACGTAGGCCCGGGTGAGCGCCGCGCCGCCGAGGATCACGGGGTACTTGGCGGCCAGCTCGCGCTGGTTCAGCTCCTGCAGGTTCTCCTTCATGATCACGGTGGACTTGACGAGGAGACCCGACATGCCGATGACGTCGGCCTTGTGCTCCTCGGCGGCTTCCAGGATCGCGGAGACGGGCTGCTTGATGCCGATGTTGACGACGTTGTAGCCGTTGTTGGAGAGGATGATGTCGACGAGGTTCTTGCCGATGTCGTGGACGTCGCCGCGGACCGTCGCGAGGACGATGGTGCCCTTCCCCTCGGCGTCGGACTTCTCCATGTGCGGTTCGAGGTGGGCGACCGCGGTCTTCATGACCTCGGCGGACTGGAGCACGAACGGCAGCTGCATCTGACCGGAGCCGAAGAGCTCGCCCACGGTCTTCATGCCGTCGAGCAGGGTCTCGTTGACGATGTCGAGGGCGGGGCGCTCGGCGAGGGCTTCGTCGAGGTCCGCCTCCAGGCCGTTCTTCTCACCGTCGATGATCCGGCGCTTCAGCCGCTCGTCGAGCGGCAGCGCGAGGAGCTCCTCGGTCTTGCCGGCCTTCATCGACTTGGTGTTGACGCCCTCGAACAGCGCCATCAGCTTCTGCAGCGGGTCGTAGCCCTCGGCGCGACGGTCGTAGATCAGGTCGAGGGCCGTCGTGACCTGCTCGTCGTCGAAGCGGGCGATCGGCAGGATCTTCGAGGCGTGCACGATCGCCGAGTCGAGGCCGGCCTTCACGCACTCGTCGAGGAAGACCGAGTTGAGGAGGATGCGCGCGGCCGGGTTGAGGCCGAAGGAGATGTTCGACAGGCCCAGGGTGGTCTGGACGTCCGGGTGCCGCCGCTTCAGCTCGCGGATCGCCCCGATCGTGGCGATGCCGTCCTTGCGCGACTCCTCCTGACCCGTGCAGATCGTGAAGGTCAGGGTGTCGATGAGGATGTCCGACTCGTGGATGCCCCAGTTGCCGGTGAGGTCGTCGATGAGCCGCTCGGCGATGGCGACCTTGTGCTCGACGGTACGGGCCTGGCCCTCCTCGTCGATGGTGAGGGCGATGAGCGCGGCGCCGTGCTCCTGCGCCAGCCGGGTGACCTTCGCGAAGCGGGACTCGGGGCCGTCGCCGTCCTCGTAGTTGACGGAGTTGATGACGGCCCGGCCGCCGAGCTTCTCGAGACCGGCCTGGATGACGTCGACCTCGGTGGAGTCGAGGACGATCGGCAGGGTGGACGCGGTGGCGAAGCGGCCGGCCAGCTCCTCCATGTCGGCGACGCCGTCGCGGCCGACGTAGTCCACGCAGAGGTCGAGCATGTGCGCGCCCTCGCGGATCTGGTCGCGGGCCATCTCGACGCAGTCGTCCCAGCGGGCCTCGAGCATGGCCTCGCGGAACTTCTTGGAGCCGTTGGCGTTCGTCCGCTCGCCGATCGCCATGTACGCGGTGTCCTGGCGGAACGGGACCGTCTGGTAGAGCGAGGCGGCGCCGGGCTCGGGGTGCGGAGTGCGGTCGGGGGGCGTGACGCCCCGGACCCGCTCGACGACATGGCGCAGGTGCTCGGGGGTCGAGCCGCAGCAGCCGCCGATCAGCGACAGGCCGTAGTCGCGGACGAAGTTCTCCTGGGCGTCGGCCATCTCCGGCGGCGTCAGCGGGAAGTACGCGCCGTCCTTGGTCAGCACGGGCAGGCCGGCGTTCGGCATGCACATCAGGGGCGTACGCGAGTGGCGGGCGAGGTAGCGCAGGTGCTCGCTCATCTCGGCCGGACCGGTGGAGCAGTTCAGGCCGATCATGTCGATGCCGAGCGGCTCCAGGGCCGTCAGCGCGGCGCCGATCTCCGAGCCGAGCAGCATGACGCCCGTGGTCTCGAAGGCGAGCGAACAGATGAGGGGCACGTCGACGCCCAGGGCGTCCATGGCACGGCGCGCGCCGATGAGGCTCGACTTGGTCTGCAGCAGGTCCTGGGTCGTCTCGACGATCAGGGCGTCCGCACCGCCGGCCAGCAGGCCCTCGGCGTTCTGCTGGTAGCCGTCGCGGAGCACGTCGTACGTGATGTGGCCGAGCGACGGGAGCTTGGTGCCCGGGCCGATGGAGCCCAGCACCCAGCGCTGGCGGCCGTCCTTGGCGGTGAACTCGTCGGCGACCTCGCGGGCGATCCGGGCGCCCGACTCGGAGAGCTCGTGGATCCGGTCGGCGATCTCGTACTCGCCGGCAGCCGAGTGGTTGGAGCCGAAGGTGTTCGTCTCGACGCAGTCGACGCCGACCTCGAAGTACGCCTCGTGGACCGAGCGGACGATGTCGGGGCGCGTCACGTTCAGGATCTCGTTGCAGCCTTCGAGGTTCTGGAAGTCCTCGAGGGTGGGGTCCTGCGCCTGGAGCATGGTGCCCATGGCGCCGTCGGCGACGACCACTCGGCTGGCGAGTGCCTCACGGAGGGCTGCGGCGCGGTTCCGGCTGTCAGCGGAAGGGGTCGGCAACGAGGCCATGGATGAGCTCCCTGGGATGCGACGGCTGTCGGCTTTGCACTCTCGGCGGAGGGTGCACGGGGTCAGCGTAACCGTGCTTGCCCCGGGGTGGACATGGCGTCCCACGGGGCGGACGGCATCCTGTGTGCGGGGACTCCCGGTAAGGCCCGTTCTTGACGGACACTGTCATGTGTGAGCCAAGGTCGGCATCGACCGATAGTGTTCAGCATTGTCGAACAGCGTAAGAGGGAGAAGGGTCGGGCGATGGCGAAGAACATCCAGTCGCTTGAACGGGCGGCGGCGATGCTGCGACTGCTCGCGGGCGGCGAGCGCCGGCTCGGCCTGTCCGACATCGCGTCCTCACTGGGGCTCGCGAAGGGCACGGCGCACGGGATCCTGCGCACCCTCCAGGCGGAGGGCTTCGTGGAGCAGGAGGCGGCCTCGGGCCGCTACCAGTTGGGGGCGGAACTGCTGCGGCTCGGCAACAGCTATCTGGACGTGCACGAGCTGCGGGCCCGGGCCCTCGTCTGGACGGACGACCTCGCGCGGTCGAGCGGCGAGAGCGTGCACCTGGGGGTGCTGCACCAGCGCGGCGTCCTGATCGTGCACCACGTCTTCCGGCCGGACGACAGCCGCCAGGTCCTGGAGGTGGGTGCCATGCAGCCGCTGCACTCCACCGCGCTCGGGAAGGTCCTCTCGGCCTACGACCCGGTGGCCCACAGCGAGGTGCTGGAGGTCGAACGGGAGGCGTTCACGCCCCGGACGACCACGGAGCTCGGCGCCTTCGAGTCACTGCTCGACCTGGCGCGCGCCAAGGGCTGGGCCGAGGACGTGGAGGAGACCTGGGAGGGCGTGGCCTCGGTGGCGGCGCCGATCCACGACCGGCGGCGGATGCCGGTGGGCGCGGTGGCGGTCACGGGCGCGGTGGAGCGGCTCCGCCCCGGCGGGGAGCTGCGCCCCGAACTGGTGGCGGCGGTGCGGGACTGCGCCCGCGCGGTCTCCCGGGACCTGGGGGCCGGCCGCTTCTGACGGGCGCCGGGCACCCGCCCGCGCAAACGAACCCGCGTAAACGAACCCGTACGCACGAACCCGTACGCACGAACCCGTCGGTAACGATCCCGTTATCGGCGGGTTTTTCGCATCCCGGGCCCTTGACGTGCTGTTAACCCGGGGGCAAAACTTCCGTTCACCGGTCGGCATTGTCGAACACCTAACGGCAATACACGCTAGAGTGTGCCAGTGCCAAGGGCCGGTAACGCCCTCACACGAGGGCGCGGACCACCGGTGGGACCCGGGGTTCGCCTTCCCCTGGACGAAGGACAAAGGAGTCGCGGGTGTCCAGCTCCGACATCTTCCTCGGCGAGACCATCGGTACCGCCGTACTCATCCTGCTCGGCGGCGGTGTCTGTGCCGCCGTCACGCTCAAGAGCTCGAAGGCCCGCAACGCGGGCTGGCTCGCGATCACCTTCGGGTGGGGCTTCGCCGTCATGACGGCCGTCTACATGACGGCTTCCCTCTCCGGCGCCCATCTGAACCCCGCCGTCACGGTCGGCATCGCGTTCAAGGACGGGGAGTGGGGCAACGTCCCCGTCTACATCGCCGGCCAGATGCTCGGCGCGATGATCGGCGCGGCGCTGGTCTGGGTGGCCTACTACGGACAGTTCCAGGCCCACCTCAGGGACCCGGAGACCGTCGGCGAGACGCCGATCGAGGGCCCCGGCCCGGTGCTCGGCATCTTCTCCACCGGCCCCGAGATCCGGAACACCTGGCAGAACCTGGCCACCGAGGTCATCGGCACCGTCGTGCTGGTCCTCGCGGTGCTCACGCAGGGCCTGAACGACAGCGGCAAGGGCCTCGGCGTCATAGGCGCGCTCATCACCGCCTTCGTCGTCGTCTCCATCGGCCTCTCGCTCGGCGGCCCGACCGGCTACGCCATCAACCCGGCCCGTGACCTCGGCCCGCGCATCGTGCACGCGCTGCTCCCGCTGCCGAACAAGGGCGGCTCCGACTGGAGCTACGCCTGGATCCCGGTCGCCGGTCCGCTGATCGGTGGAGCCATCGCCGCGGGTATCTACACCATCGCGTTCGCCTGAGCCGTCCTTCTTCCAGACCTTCCTTGGAGCACACCGTGACCGACGCACACACGTCCGGCCCCTTCATCGCGGCCATCGACCAGGGCACCACCTCCTCGCGCTGCATCGTCTTCGACAAGGACGGCCGGATCGTCTCGGTCGACCAGAAGGAGCACGAGCAGATCTTCCCGAAGCCGGGCTGGGTCGAGCACGACGCCGCCGAGATCTGGACCAACGTCCAGGAGGTCGTCGCCGGCGCCCTCGACAAGGCGAACATCACCTCCGCCGACGTCAAGGCGATCGGCATCACCAACCAGCGCGAGACCACGCTGCTCTGGGACAAGAACACCGGTGAGCCCGTCCACAACGCCCTCGTCTGGCAGGACACCCGCACCGACGCCCTCTGCAAGGAGCTCGGCCGCAACGTCGGCCAGGACCGCTTCCGCCGCGAGACCGGCCTGCCGCTGGCGAGCTACTTCGCCGGCCCGAAGATCCGCTGGATGCTCGACAACGTCGAGGGCCTGCGTGAGCGCGCCGAGGCCGGCGACATCCTCTTCGGCACCATGGACTCGTGGGTCATCTGGAACCTCACGGGCGGCGCCGACGGCGGCGTGCACGTCACCGACGTCACCAACGCCTCGCGCACCATGCTGATGAACCTCCACACGCTGGCCTGGGACGAGAAGATCGCGGAGTCGATGGGGGTCCCCCTCAACGTCCTCCCCGAGATCCGGTCCTCCGCCGAGGTCTACGGTCACGTCAAGAACGGCGCCCTCGCCGGTGTCCCGGTCGCCTCGGCGCTCGGCGACCAGCAGGCCGCCCTGTTCGGCCAGACCTGTTTCGCCGAGGGCGAGGCCAAGTCCACGTACGGCACCGGCACCTTCATGCTCATGAACACCGGTGACAAGATCATCAACTCCTACAGCGGCCTGCTGACCACGGTCGGCTACCAGATCGGCGACCAGAAGCCGGTCTACGCCCTGGAGGGCTCGATCGCCGTCACCGGTTCGCTGGTGCAGTGGATGCGCGACCAGATGGGCCTGATCAAGTCCGCGGCCGAGATCGAGACCCTCGCGTCCTCGGTCGAGGACAACGGCGGCGCCTACTTCGTGCCGGCCTTCTCCGGCCTGTTCGCCCCGTACTGGCGCTCCGACGCCCGCGGTGTGATCGCCGGCCTCACCCGGTACGTCACCAAGGCGCACATCGCCCGCGCCGTCCTGGAGGCCACCGCCTGGCAGACCCGCGAGATCACCGACGCCATGACGAAGGACTCCGGCGTCGAGCTGACCGCGCTGAAGGTCGACGGCGGCATGACCTCCAACAACCTGCTGATGCAGACCCTCTCGGACTTCCTGGACGCGCCCGTCGTGCGTCCGATGGTCGCCGAGACCACCTGCCTCGGTGCCGCCTACGCCGCCGGCCTGGCCGTCGGCTTCTGGCCGGACACCGACGCCCTGCGCGCCAACTGGCGCCGCGCGGCGGAATGGACCCCTCGCATGGACGCCGACAGGCGTGACAGCGAGTACAAGAGCTGGCTCAAGGCCGTGGAGCGGACCATGGGCTGGATCGAGGACGAGGAGTAAGACACATGACCACCCTGCAGAGCGTCCCTGCCCTTGGGACGCACCCGGCGTCCGGCTCCCTCCCGAGCCGCGCCGAGACCCGGGAGCAGCTTTCCAAGGCGACGTACGACCTCCTGGTCATCGGCGGCGGCATCCTGGGCATCTCCACCGCCTGGCACGCCGCGCAGTCCGGTCTGCGGGTGGCCCTGGTGGACGCCGGCGACTTCGCCGGCGCCACCTCCTCCGCCTCCTCCAAGCTGCTCCACGGCGGTCTGCGCTACCTGCAGACCGGCGCGGTGAAGCTGGTCGCGGAGAACCACTTCGAGCGGCGTGCGGTCTCCCGTCAGGTGGCACCGCACCTCGCCAACCCCCTCACCTTCTACCTGCCCGTCTACAAGGGCGGCCCGCACGGCGCGGCCAAGCTGGGCGCCGGCGTCTTCGCGTACTCCGCCCTGTCCGCCTTCGGTGACGGTGTCGGACACCTGCTCTCCCCCGCCAAGGCCGCCCAGGACGTGCCGGAGCTGCGGACGGACAACCTGAAGGCCGTGGCCGTCTACGGCGACGACCAGATGAACGACGCCCGCATGGCGCTGATGACGGTCCGCGCCGCCGTCGACGCCGGGGCCACCGTCCTCAACCACGCCGAGGTCACCGGCCTGCGCTTCACCCGGGGCCGGGTCACGGGCGCCGAGCTGAAGGACCGTACGAGCGGCGACGAGTTCGGCGTCACCGCCCGCCTGGTACTGAACGCGACCGGCCCGTGGGTCGACCACCTGCGCAGGATGGAGGACCCGAACGCGGCGCCCTCCATCCGTCTCTCCAAGGGCGCGCACCTGGTCCTCAAGCGGACCTCGCCGTGGAAGGCCGCGCTGGCCACCCCGATCGACAAGTACCGCATCACCTTCGCCCTCCCCTGGGAGGACATGCTGCTCCTCGGCACCACCGACGAGGAGTACGAGGGTGACCCCGGCCAGGTCGAGGTCACCGAGAAGGACACCGCCCAGATCCTGGACGAGGCCGCGTTCTCCATCCGCGACCAGCAGCTCGACCGCGATCTGATCACCTACGCCTTCGCGGGTCTCCGGGTGCTCCCGGGCGGTCCCGGCGACACCTCGAAGGCCAAGCGCGAAACGGTCGTCACCGAGGGCCGCGGCGGCATGCTGTCGGTGGCCGGCGGCAAGTGGACGACCTTCCGCCACATCGGCCGTACGGTGATGAAGAAGCTGGAGGCCCTCCCGGGCCACCCGCTGGGCGACGACTACGAGTCGGTCTCGACGCTGCCGAAGCGGCTCCCGCTGCCCGGTATCGCCAACCCGAACGCGGTCGCGCACCGGCTGCTCTCCGACGGCCCGGCGCCCGGTCCGCGGATGGCCGCCGACACCGCCAGGCACCTGGCGACGCACTACGGCTCGCTCTCCTTCGACATCGCCCGCATGGCGAACGAGAACCCGGAGCTCGCCCGGCGGATCCACCCGGACGCCCCGGAGATCTGGGCGCAGGTCGCCTACGCCCGCGACCACGAGTGGGCCGAGACGGCGGACGACGTGCTGCGCCGCCGTACGACGCTGACGATACGAGGCCTGGCGACGGACGAGATCCGCGCCGGTGTCGAGTCCATGCTGCGGAAGTAACTCCCGCGGACGGAGGGGCGGTTCCCGAGCCGGGGACCGCCCCTCACGCGTGCCACGCTCCGGCCACACCGCCGCAACACTCCGCGCGCAGAGTGGACGCATGAAATTCCAGGTCCTCTCGATCGTCCACCACACCCCGCACCCCCTCACCGGTGAACTGCTCTCCGCCGCCGACCGGTTGGAGCAGGTCGTCACGCTCGGCGAGACCGCCGAACGCCTCGGCTTCGACGCGTACGCGGTAGGGGAGCGCCACGCGGGCCCCTTCCTCTCCTCGGCCCCGACCGTGCTGCTCGCCGCGCTGGCGGCCCGGACCACCCGGATCCGGCTGCTCACCGGCGTCACCGTCGTCGCGATCCTCGATCCCGTCCGGGTCGCCGAGGACTACGCCACTCTCGACCAGCTCTCCCGCGGCCGGCTCGAACTCGTCGTCGGCAAGGGCGCGGAGGCCGGTCACTTCGACCTCTTCGGGCTGGACGAGGAGCGGCAGTGGGACCTCCAGAAGGAGAAGTACGAGCTGCTGCGCCGCCTCTGGTCGGAGGAGGGCGTCGACTGGGAGGGCGAGTTCCGGCCGCCGCTGAAGAACGTCACCACGGTCCCGCGCCCGTACGCCGGTCCGCCGCGGATCTGGCACGGCTCGGCCACAAGTCTCAACTCCCCGGAACTCGCCGCGAAGCACGGCGATCCGCTCTTCACCGCCAACGCGATCCAGCCGAGGGAGGCGTACGCGCGGCTCATCGCCCACTACCGCGAGAAGTTCGAGGAGTACGGGCACGACCCGGCCCACGCGCGCGTGGCGGCCGGTTCGGGCGGGCTGCTCATCGCCGACACCGCGGAGCAGGCGGTGAGCCGCTACCGGGACCTGTACGAGGCGAAGGTGCGGCAGAGCTTCCGCCCGCACCTGGAGGGAAAGGCCGGCTACAACACCCCGTTCCGCACGATCGAGGACGCGATCGCGGCCGGGCCGCAGCTGATCGGTTCGCCGCAGCAGATCATCGACAAGATCCTCGGCTACCACGAGCACTACGGGCACGACCTCCAGTCCGTCACGGTCGACACCTTCGGCCAGTCCACGGCCGAGCAGTCCGAGACGCTCCAGCGCTTCGCCGAGGAGATCGCGCCGGTGGTGCGGAGGGAGGCGCCGAGCACGCTCTGGGAGGAGTGAGACCGCCGTGTGCGGAGGCGAGTTCCTGGGTAGTCGATCAAGGCCGCACGGGTTTTCGGGGATGTCCGGGGGCTGCGGACGGACCGCCGGAAAGCCGTAAGGTTGGTCCGTACGACAGGAACTTCGAAAAGGAGGCGCTGGGTGATCGAGCTCGAGGGGGTACCCGAGCTGATCGACCCGGTCATGGTGGCCGCGTTCGAGGGCTGGAACGACGCCGGCGACGCCGCCTCCACCGCGGTCGCCCATCTGGACCGGGAATGGAAGGGCGAGGTGTTCGCGGCCCTCGACGCCGAGGACTACTACGACTTCCAGGTCAACCGGCCCACGGTCTTCCTGGACAACGGCGTCCGGAAGATCACCTGGCCGACGACCCGGCTCTCGGTGGTCAGAATCGGCGGCGACAAGCCGCGTGACCTGGTGCTCGTGCGCGGGATCGAGCCATCGATGCGCTGGCGCTCCTTCTGCAACGAGCTGCTCGCCTTCGCCCACGAGCTGGGGGTGGAGATGGTCGTGATCCTGGGCGCGCTGCTCGGGGACACGCCGCACACCCGGCCGGTCCCCGTCAGCGGGGTGACGTCCGATCCGGACCTGGCGCGGACGATGGACCTGGAGGAGACCCGGTACGAGGGTCCGACGGGCATCGTCGGCATCCTCCAGGAGGCGTGCACGCACGCGGGCGTGCCCGCGGTGAGCCTCTGGGCGGCGGTGCCGCACTACGTGTCGCAGCCGCCGAACCCGAAGGCGACCCTCGCGCTCCTCAACCGTCTGGAGGACCTGATCGGTCTGCGCATCCCGCTGGGCGACCTGCCCGAGGACGCGCGGGCGTGGCAGCTGGGCGTGGACCAGCTGGCCGCCGAGGACAGCGAGGTCGCCGAGTACGTGCAGACGCTGGAAGAGGCGCGGGACACGGCGGAGCTGCCGGAGGCCTCGGGCGAGGCGATCGCCCGCGAGTTCGAGCGCTACCTGCGGCGGCGCGAACCGGGCACCGGGCCCGGGGGCGGCCCCGGGGTGGCGACGGAGGGCGGCGACTCGCCGTTCCTGCGCGACACGGGGAGCGGCCGGACGAGGCCGCCGAAGCCGGAGCGGCCGGGTCCGGAGTCGGTACCGGGGCCGGGGTCGGCGCCGGAGCCCGGCGCGGGTACGGAGCCGAGCTCCGAAGGGACGACCGAAGGATCCGCCGAGGACTCGTCCGACGAGAGCGGGAGCGGCGACGCCGAGTCGTAGACATCGGTACGGGAGGGGTGCCCGAGGGCGCCCCTCCCGTACGCGTGTCAGGACCTCAGGAGCTCAGGCCCTCGGGCGGTCACGTGCAGGTGAACCGGGCCGCCGCCCAGTCCCCGTGGTCGCCGCTCTTCGACCCGTTGGTGTCCGTGATCCGCAGCCGGACGTGCCGGGCCCCGGTCACGTCGACGTCCACCGGCAGGGTCGCGGAGGCGCCCGTCAGCCGGGGTGAGGTCCACAGGACCTTGCCGTCCGCCTCGACGGAGAAGGCCACGTCCCCGTAGCCGTTGATCTCGTCGTCGATGCCGACGTCGGCGGTGAAGGCGGTGCAGCGCCCGCCGAGGTAGACCTCGATGTCGGAGTCGGCGTGGCCGCCGATCCCCTTCTCGTAGGTCGTCCCGGCCAGGGTGAGCGGCCGGCCGTCGGCGGCGCCGGACTCGCCGTTGGAGCGGTCGCGTTCGGGCGGTCCCCAGCCGTTCGTGGAGCGCAGCCAGACCAGGTCGCTCGCCCAGGCGGCGGCCGTCGGCGGTGCGGGCATCACGCCGACCGCGAACCGCTGGGTGGCGGTGCGGTCGGTGCCCGCCGCGCGGTGGCGGGCGGTCGCGGTGAGCGCGGCCTCGCCGGGCTTCGCGTCCGCCGCCGGGGTGACGGCGACCTCGACGCGCCGGGTGATGCCGGCCGGGATCCGGCCGATCGGTGCGGCCGGGGTGACCTGCCAGCCCGCCGGTGCGTCGAGCGTGACGCGGACGTCGGTGGCGTCGCGGGCGCCCGCGGTGACGTCCACGGCGACCGTGCCCGGGGCGCCCGCGCCGAGTTCCTGCCCGGTGGGGGCGGCGAGGACGGCGGACGCGCCCGGTACGGCCCCGCCGACCGCGCTGGTGTCGGTCAGCCGCAGCTCGAAGCCGCGGTCGGTGGGCAGGGCGGCGGTCTTGACCCGGACCACTCCCCCGCGCTCGTCGCGGTCGTACCACCAGCCCTGGGCGGCGGCGTCGAAGGCGGCACGGGAGGTGAGGGCGGGCAGCTTGCGCCCGTCGAGCCGGACGGCGCCGGGGGCGTCGCCGGTGTGGACCGTGAAGGCGTACGGCCGGGCGGTGGGCTTGCCGGTGTACGTGCCCTTGCTCGCGCCGATGCGGACGGTCACGTCGCCGGGGCCGCCGTTCGGGGCGCGGACCTCGGCGCGCTGGGTGGCGTACCGGCCGCCGCGGTGTTCGCGGGTGACGCCGTCGTCCTCGTACAGCTCGAAGGAGGAACTGCCCTTCGGGTAGACGTCCCAGGCGATCGGGTCGCCGGGGGCGCGGTCGGTGTACGAGCGGATGTCACCGGGCCACATGGGGACGGTGGCACCGGCCCGGACGAAGAGGGGCAGGGTGTCGAGCGGGGCGCTGTAGTCGTCGACGGTGACGGGGCCCTCGTAGGTGCGCCCGCTCCAGTAGTCGATCCAGGTGCCCTTGGGGAGGTAGATGCCGTCGCGTTCGACGGCGTCCTGGTAGACGGGGGCGACGAGGAAGTCCTCGCCGCTGAGGAACTCGTACTTCGCCGCGTCGCTCGCGGCCTTCGGGTCGTCCGGGTACTCCAGGGCGAGCGGCCGGGCGAGGCCGACGCCGGTCTTCGTGGCCTGGTGGGCGTGGCTGTAGATGTACGGGAGCAGGGCCTCGTGGAGCTTGAGGGAGGCGCGGTTGATCGAGGTGTACGGCTCGCCGTACCGGAAGGGCTGCTTGTCGTTGGCGGCCCAGCCGTCCATGGTCATCGTGACGGGCAGGAAGGTCTTCCACTGGAGGTCGCGGGTGTACGTCTTGGCGCTGCCGCCGAAGATCCCGTCGACGTCGCCGGTGGTGTAGGCGAGGCCGGACATGGAGGCGCCGGCGTAGGTGGGTATCTGCCAGCGGATGTACTCCCAGGTGCCCGACTGGTCGCCGGACCACTGGACGCCGCAGCGCTGGGCGCCGGACCAGCTCTCGGGGGCCCAGGTGAAGCCGCGGGCGTCGCTGTGGGCCTCGATGCCGGCGTGGGCGTCCTTGCAGCCGTCGAGGGCGAACTTGTAGCCGGCGCCGACCCAGGCGACGTCGAGCTTGGCGACCCGCTGGCCGGCCTTGACCTGGTCTTCGAGCTGGTCGATGCCGTCCTCGGTCCACAGGCCGAGCTTCATGCCGCGCTCGCCGAGCCCGGCGGACGCCTCGGCGAGGTTCTCGTAGCCGCAGCCGTAGCCGTCGTTGACGAGCATCCAGCCGTTGGGCATGTCGTTCTCGACGTAGCCGTCGGCGACCTTCAGGGCGTCGAGGGTGCGGCGTTCGCCGCGGTTGGCGTTGTGGAGGTAGCAGTCGGCGTCGCCGATCTCCAGGCCGTACACGGGTGGCAGGAAGGGCTTGCCGGTGAGGCGGGTGTACTGGCCGATGACGTCCTTGAGGGCGTCGCGGCCGGTGCCGGCGAAGTAGTAGGCGTCGAAGCGCTGTTCCTTCGCGGTGGTGGTGACGGGCTCGGTGAAGGCGTAGGTGTTGGGCGCGTAGGTGTTGCGGTAGACGCCGTAGCCGGCCGAGGAGAGGTAGAAGGGGACGGAGTTGGGGTGGCCGCCGTCGTTCCAGTTGTAGTCGACGCCGACCTCGACCGTCTTGCCGCGGTGGGTGGTGTTGCCGCGGCCGTTCTGCATGCCCGCGCCGTAGAACTGCTCGTCGGCGCCCCGGGCGAGGGTCTGGGTGGTGCGGTCCTGGTTCCAGGTGAGGCCCTGGGTCTCGGACCAGAGCGGGGTGCCGTCGGCGCGTACGGCCGAGAAGCGCAGCGGGGACTTGGTGACGCGCAGCGTGACCGCTGCGGTGCCGAGCTCGTAGCGGTCGCCGAGGTCGCGCCAGTGGGTGGCCGGGGGCGGTCCCTGGGGCAGGACGATGTCGGTGCCGGTGGGGTCGGTGAACCTGCCATCGGGGGCGAGTTCGATGCGGAAGGTGTCGGCGGTGACGAAGGAGACGCGGGCCTCCGTCTGGCCCGCGGTCAGCCGGTAGACGGATCCGTCGGCGGCGAAGCCGGTGACGTCGCCGACGGTGGTGTCGGACGGTTCGGCCGAGGCGCTGCCACCGGGTCCCGCGAAGGCGGTGAGCAACCCGAGCAGTGCACCGACGACTGCAGCTCTCATGCGCATTGATGATTGCATGAGGCCTATTTAGCGCAGATTCGAGCACGGCGACAGGACAAAAAGGAACCGCCCCCGGACTTCGTCAAGAAGTCCAAGGGCGGTTGCACTCACAGGAGTTGTTCCGCGGCGCTCGCTACAGGGCGACACCCAGGAGCGCGTCGACCGCACGGGAGACGAGACCGGGGGCGGACTCGTCAGTGCCCCCCTCGGCGGTCTGGAGCGCGGCCCAGCGGTCGACCGCGGCCAGGGCGGCCGGGGCGTCGAGGTCGTCGGAGAGGGCCTCGCGGATCTCCTCGACGAGCGCGTCGGCGGACGTGCCGTCGGGGCGGGAGACCGCGGCGCGCCAGCGGTCGAGCCGCTCCACGGCGTCCTGGAGGACCTGGTCGGTCCACTCCCAGTCGGCGCGGTAGTGGTGGGAGAGGAGCGCGAGCCGGATGGCGGCCGGGTCGACGCCGTCGCGGCGCAGCCGCGAGACGAAGACGAGGTTGCCCCGGGACTTGGACATCTTCTCGCCGTCCAGGCCGACCATGCCGGCGTGGACGTACGCCTTGGCCATCGGGAACTCGCCGGTGAGGACCTGGGCGTGGGAGGCGCCCATCTCGTGGTGCGGGAAGATCAGGTCGGACCCGCCGCCCTGCACGTCGAAGCTCATGCCGAGGTGGTCCAGGGCGATGGCTACGCACTCGATGTGCCAGCCGGGACGCCCGGCGCCGAGGCTGGCGCCGTCCCAGCTCGGCTCGCCCTCGCGGGCGGCCATCCAGAGCATCGGGTCGAGCGGGTTCTTCTTGCCGGGGCGCTCCGGGTCGCCGCCACGCTCGGCGGAGAGGTGGCGCATCAGCTCGGTGGAGTAGTTCGAGACCTGGCCGAAGTGCGGGTCGGCGTCGACGGAGAAGTAGATGTCACCTTCGAGCTCGTACGCGGCGCCGGAGTCCCGGAGCCGCTCGACGAGCGGGACGATGCCCGGTATGGCCTCGACAGCGCCGATGTAGTGCTGCGGGGGCAGCATCCGCAGGGCGGTCATGTCCTCGCGGAAGAGGGCGGTCTCCCGCTCGGCGAGGCCGACCCAGTCGAGGCCGTCACGGATGGCTCGTTCCAGCAGCGGGTCGTCCACGTCCGTCACGTTCTGGACGTACAGCACCTGCCGCTTGGTGTCGAGCCACACGCGCTGAACGAGGTCGAACGCGTTGTAGGTCGCCGCGTGACCCATGTGGGTCGCGTCGTACGGCGTGATGCCGCAGACGTAGATACGGGCGACGGGGCCGGGGGCGAGGGTGACTCGTCCGCCGGTCGCGGTGTCGTGGATCCGGAGGTCGCGGCCCTTGCCGGGAAGGGCGGGGACCTCAGAAGCGGGCCAGGCATGCATGACCCGAGCGTAACCGGACAGGTGTTCCGGATACGAACCGGACCCGGGATCTTGACCGATTAGGCGCTCTTGCGGGTCGGAGCCTTGCGTGCATACCCCCTAGGGGTCCAGGTCCACCCGGCCCGCGATGGCCGAAACTTTTCGGTCTGGTCCCTTCCTGGACCGTTCCTCAGACCGGCGGCCAGGGGATCGCCGGCCACAGCCCCGAGGGCTCCGGATGCCGCCCGCTCGCCCGCAGCGCGGCCACGCGCGCGCGTACCGCCGCCACCTCGGCCCCGGTGAGCAGCTCCGCCAGGCGGGTCCCGAGCGGCGCTCCGGGCCCCAGGGACCGCTCCAGGCCGTCGAGGACCGCGGCCGACTCGGCGGGCAGCTCCTCGCCCGCCCAGCCCCAGAGGAGCGTGCGCAGCTTGTCGTCGACATGGAAGGAGACGCCGTGGTCGATGCCGTACAGGCGTCCGTCGGGGGCCGGCAGCAGATGTCCGCCCTTGCGGTCGCCGTTGTTGATGACGGCGTCCAGGACGGCGAGACGCCGCAGCTCCGGGGTGTCGGCGTGGACGAGCAGCGCGGTGTGGTCCTCGGCGATCCGAGCGGGCCCGACGGCCTTCCAGCCGTCCCCGGCCTCCTCGTCCTCGGTGAGGGCGAGGAGCCGCGCCTCCGGATCGGCCTCGATCCACAGCTGGACCATGCCCTCCCCGTACGGGCCCTCGCGGAGCACCGTCGGCGGGATCAGGCCCCAGCCGGTGGCCTCGGAGATCTCGTACGCGGCGACCTCGCGCTGCGCGAGGGTGCCGTCCGGGAAGTCCCACAGGGGCTGCTCCCCCGCGACCGGCTTGTACACGCAGGCCGCCTCGCGGCCCTCGTGGGCGACGGAGCAGTAGAGCACGGCGTTGGACGCCTCGCCGACCCGGCCGCGCACGGTCAGCTCACCGTGGGCGAGCAGCTCCGCGGCCGGCAGGGTCTCGGGGCTGCTGCTCATGCTCCGCGGCGGTATCCGTTCTGGCGCGGGCAGACGTGCCCCTCGGGGTCGAGCGGCAGGCTGCACAGCGGGCACGGCGGCCGGCCGGCGTTGACGACGTCCAGGGCCCGCTTGGCGAAGGACCGGGCCTGGGCGCCGCTGAGCCGGACGCGGAGCATCGGCGGGCCGTTCTCCTCGTCCTGGAGCATCCGCTCCTCGGCCTCGGCGAGGTCCTCCTCGGAGTCCACGTCGAGCTCGACGAGCGCCTGCGCCTCGACGATCAGCCGCTGCTCCTCGCCGTCCCAGGCGAGCGCCATGGTGCCGACCCGGAACTCCTCCTCGACGGGGGCGTCGAGCGGGGCGGTGTCCGCGCTGTCGGCGGGGGCGATCGAGGGGACGGGGGCATTGCCGCCGGTGCGGCGCACGACCTCGTCCAGAAGCTCGTCGATGCGCTCGGCGAGTGCGGCGACCTGCGCCTTCTCCAGCGCGACGCTCGTCACCCGGCCGCTCGCCGACGCCTGGAGGAAGAACGTACGGCGGCCAGGCAGCCCGACCGTACCGGCCACGAAACGCTCCGGTGGGTCGTAGAGGAACACCTGACGGGACACGTTCCCGGCTCCCTAAAGTCTCGACAGTCGTACGACAACGGCGCGTCCACCCTACTGCGCGAAGGGATCACGGTGCGCCCGCACCACCCCCGACCTCCGCCGCACCGCTGCTGTCGGGGGTCTCCCGGGGGACGAGTCCGGCGAAGTCGCCGGTGTCGCCGAGGCGGAGCAGGAAGGGGCGCAGCCGCGTGTAGCGGATGACGGTGACCGAGCACGGGTCGACGTGGATGCGCTGGAAGAGGTCGAGGTGGAGGCCGAGCGCGTCGGCCACGATCGACTTCACGATGTCCCCGTGGGAGCACATGACGTACGTGGCGTCCTCGCCGTGCTCGGCCTCGATCCGGGCGTTCCAGTCCCGTACGGCCTCGACGGCGCGGGTCTGCATGGCGCGCATGGACTCGCCGCCGGGGAACGCCGCCGCGGAGGCGTGGGCCTGGACGATCTCCATGAGGGGGTCGTCGCTCAGCTCCGCCAGCTTGCGGCCGGACCAGTCGCCGTAGTCGCACTCGCTGATCCGCTCCTCGACGTGGAGCGGGAGGTCCGGGCGGGCGTCGAGGAGGGGCCGCAGGGTCTCCCGGCAGCGCTGGAGGGGGCTGGAGACGGCGGCGGCGAGCGGGACGCCCGCGAGGCGCCCGGGGAGCGCGGCGGCCTGCGCCGCGCCGCGCTCGTCGAGCGCGACCCCGGGCATGCGCCCGGCGAGGACTCCGGAGGTGTTGGCGGTGGAGCGTCCGTGCCGGACGAGGATCAACGTGGCCATGGCGGCCAGCCTAGGGTCTATCCGACCCTGATCCGGCGGACAGACCCTAGGTCCACGCGCGCGTGGATGGCGGGGAGAGGCCGGATGCCCGCACACGAGCGCGTGGATGGCGGGAGTGGCCGGTGTGCGCCACGCGCGCGTGCGTGCTGGTGGGCGCCGGGGGAGAATACGGCGCGTGATCGTGGACTCAGCCATCTACCGGGACGGGCGCCGGACTCCCGGGCCCGCCGACCTGTCCGACGCGCTGGACGAGGCGCGCCGGACGGGGGACGCCTTCCTCTGGGTGGGGCTGCACGAGCCGTCGGAGGCGGAGTTCGCCCACGTCGCCTCGGAGTTCGCGCTGCACCCGCTGGCCGTCGAGGACGCCTTGAAGGCCCATCAGCGGCCGAAGCTGGAGGTCTACGACGACTCGCTGTTCGTGGTGCTCAAGCCGATCGTCTACGAGCCGGAGAGCGACCGGGTCTCCTCCGGCGAGCTGATGCTGTTCGTCGGCGACTCCTTCGTGGTGACCGTCCGGCACGGCGAGGGCGCGGCGCTGGCGGCGGTGCGCAGGCGGCTGGAGGCGGAGCCGGCGGTGCTGAGGCACGGGCCGACGGCGGTGCTGTACGCGGTGAGCGACGCGGTCGTGGACCACTACCTCGATGTGGCGGGTGAGCTCCAGGTGGACCTGGAGGAGCTGGAGGCGGACGTGTTCGCGCCGACCGGCGGCAATCCGTCGAACACCGCGGAGCGGATCTACACGGCGAAGAGGCAGGTCCTGGAGTTCCGGCGGGCGAGCGGCCCGCTGGCCGGTCCGCTCGCCCGGCTGACGGCCGGCTCGGTGCCCTTCGTGAACCAGCACGCCCAGCCCTTCTTCCGCGACGTCAACGACCATCTGCTGCGCTCGAACGAGCAGGTGGAGGGGCTCGACCGGCTGCTGTCCGACGTGCTCTCGGCCCATCTCGCGCAGATGGGCGTCCGGCAGAACGACGACATGCGGAAGATCTCGGCGTGGGCGGCCATGGCCGCGGTCCCCACGATGATCGCGGGGATCTACGGCATGAACTTCGACCACATGCCCGAGCTGGGCTGGACCTGGTCCTACCCGGCGCTGATCGTCCTGATGGCGGGGATCGTCACCGGTCTCTACCGGCTGTTCAAGCGGCGCGGCTGGCTGTGAGGTCGGCGTGAGACCGCGCCCTCAGAAGGCGGGGGCGGGGGTCGCGGGCCCTCCGAGGGCGTCGCGCCGTTCGGGCATCCTCAGGTTCACCATCTTGTGCCAGCCGGCGACGCGCTCGTACGCGTACATGCCGCGGATCCCGGCGGCGAGGGTGGCCGCCTTGGGCTTGGGCCAGCGCAGGATGCGGCCCATGTGGCTCATCACGGCGAGGCTGACGTCCCGGTAGACCTGGATCTCGGCGAGCGCGGACTCGCGCAGGGTGCGCTGGATGAGCCGGCCGTGGCCCTCACGAGCCAGCCGGAGCAGCTCTTCGTGGCAGTACGCGAGGTGGTTCGTCTCGTCGTTGTCGATCATGTGGATGGCCCTGCCCAGTTCGGGATGGTCCCCGAAGTACGTGACGAGCATGTCCATCTGGTCGGCGGCCCGCTGCTCGGTGACCCGGCTGTGGGCGAGGTAGACGATGATGTCCGACTCGGTCAGCGGCTCGTCGCCGCGGAGCTTGTCGTGGGCGAGGCCGATCCCGCGCTGTTCGAGCAGCATCGTGTAGTCGGTCTCGGGCGGTACGGGGAGGGGTTCGAGGCCGCGCTTCTTCAGCAGGGCGTTGAAGATCCGGCCGTGTTTGTCCTCGTCGGCGCCGTGGCGGGTGATCTTGGGCGCGAGTTCGCGCATGCCGGGGGCGACGAGGGCCGCGATCCGCGCGTTCTCCCAGCCCCCTTGGGATTCGCCGCTGGCGGCGATGGAGCAGAAGAGCCGGAAGGACTCGTCGTCGTCGATGATTTCCTGGAACAGGCTCTTGGCCGTGAGCATCGCCGCCACCTCCGTGCGTAACCGCACTTCGTCGCCCCCGGACCACCGAGTCAAATGCGGTCCGGGGCGGGGGGCAACAGGAGGGCCTGACTACTCGGCCGAAAGAGTGAGGCCCGGGGGCGTAACCGGTGGCCCTGCGGAGCCGTTGTGCTGCGTGACGGCCGTGGCGGGGAAGACCCCCGAGCCCCCACCACGGCCGCAGGCCCAGGCCCGCGGGATCACCCCCCGCGGGCCTTCTTTTCGCCCTGGTCCTTCTCGTCCTTACGGAGCCGGGCCGGCGTCCTACGACAGGCCCGCGCGCTCCATCGCCTCGACGCCCGCCCGCAGGGCCGCCAGCCGCTCGTCGAGCGTGAAGCCGGCCGGGGCGAGGGTCAGGGTGGTGACCCCGGCCTCCGCGTAGGCGGTCATCCGCTCGGCGATCCGCTCGACGGAACCGAGCAGGGTCGTCTGGTCGATCAGGCTGTGGGGCACGGCGGCCGCGGCCCCCGCCTTGTCGCCGGCCAGGTACTTGTCCTGGATCTCGGCGGCCTCCTTCTCGTAGCCCATGCGCTGCGCGAGCTGGTTGTAGAAGTTCTGCTTGCGGCTGCCCATGCCGCCGACGTACAGCGCGGTGTACGGCCGGAAGACGTCGGCGAGGGCCGTCACGTCCTCGCCGAGGGCGAGCGGCAGCGTCGGACAGACGTCGAAGCCGTCCATGGTCAGCCCGGCCTTCTCGCGGCCCGCACGCAGGTGGCGCAGCGCGGTCTCCTCCAGGTGCTCGGCGGAGGGGAAGATCAGCAGGGCGCCGTCGGCGATCTCGCCGGTCTGCTCCAGGTTCTTGGGGCCGATGGCGGCGATATAGAGCGGAATGTGCTCACGCTGCGGGTGGACGGTGAGCTTGATGGGCTTGCCGGGCCCGTCGGGCAGCGGCAGGGTCCAGTGTTCGCCCTCGTAGCTGAGACGCTCGCGGGTCATGGCCTTGCGGACGATCTCGACGTACTCGCGGGTCCTGGCGAGCGGCTTGTCGAACTTCACGCCGTACCAGCCCTCGGAGACCTGGGGTCCTGAGACGCCGAGGCCGAGGCGGAACCGGCCGCCGGTGAGCGAGTCGAGCGTGGCGGCGGTCATCGCCGTCATGGCGGGCTGGCGCGCCGGGATCTGCATGATCGCGGAGCCGACGTCGATCCGCTCCGTCTTCGCCGCGACCCAGGCGAGGACCGTGGGGGCGTCCGAGCCGTAGGCCTCGGCGGCCCAGCACACGTCGTAGCCGAGGCGGTCCGCCTCCTGGGCGACGGCGAGATTGTCGCCGTCCATTCCGGCGCCCCAGTAGCCGAGGTTGATGCCGAGCCGCATGCCACACACCCCTTACCCATCGGTAACGTCCCTGTTGGCCGGACTCTAGCGCGCTGCTCCGGCATCCGTCAGGGTCCGGTTGTCCACAGGCTCTCTCCGCGTGGTGCCCTGGCCAGTAATCTCGCGCCCATGGAGCAGAGGCATCTCGGACGTACCGGCCTGCGCGTGTCGCGCATCGGACTCGGCACGCTCACCTGGGGGCGGGACACCGACGAGCACGACGCCGCCGAGCAGTTGAAGGCGTTCTGGGACGCGGGCGGCACGCTCGTGGACACCGCCGACGTGTACGGCGGGGGCGAGGCGGAGTATCTGCTCGGGCGCCTGATGGAGCGTCTGGTGCCCCGGCAGGACCTCGTCCTGTCGACCAAGGCGGGCAGCGTCGCGGACCCCGACCGGCGCACCGACGGCTCGCGCGGGCATCTGCTCGCCGCACTCGACGCCTCCCTCACCCGGCTCGGCACCGACCACGTGGACCTGTGGCAGCTGCACGCCTACGACCCGTGCACGCCCCTCGACGAGTCCCTCCAGGCCCTCGACATCGCCGTACGGAGCGGGCGGGCGCGATACGCGGGCGTGGCGAACTTCTGCGGCTGGCAGCTGGCCAAGGCGGGCACCTGGCAGCTCGGCGGGGACCGGACCCGGCTCGCGGGCGCGCAGCTGGAGTACTCGCTGCTCCAGCGGGGCGTGGAGCGCGAGGTGCTGCCCGCCGCCCTGGACCTCGGAATAGGTCTGCTGCCCTCCTCGCCCCTCGGCCGCGGGGTCCTGACGGGCAAGTACCGCAGCGGGACCCCGACGGACTCGCGGGGCGCGTCGGAGACGATGGCGCCCTTCGTGGAGCCGTACCTGGACGAGGCCGCGAGCCGGATCGTGGACGCGGTCGCAACCGCCGCCGACGGGCTCGCCACGACCCCGCTGGAGGTGGCGCTCGCCTGGGTCCGCGACCGGCCGGGAGTGACCGCGCCGATCGTCGGCGCGCGCACGGCGCGGCAGCTCACGGCCGCGTTGTCGGTGGAGAGCCTTAGTCTTCCTGACGAGATCTGCCGGGCGCTGGACGATGTGTCGGCGCCCGTGCACCGCTATCCGGATCACGACTGGAGCACCCTGTGACCGAGCCTGCCGGGGAGACCGCGCCCGAGGCACCCGAGGCCGTGGCCCCCATCGAGGAGCCCGTCGTGGAGCCTGTCGAGGCACCCGCCGAGGACGTACGAGAGGGCGCCGAGGCCACCGGAGCCGCCGACACGACCGGAACCGCCGACACGGAGACGCCCGAGGCCGAAGACGGGACGGACGCCGCCGAAGACGGGACGGACGCCGGCACCGAGGCCGCCCAGGCTTCCGACACGCCCGAGCTGAGCGACGCGCAGGCCGAGCTCGCCGCGCAGCGTGAGCTGCGGGCCCGGATCGAGGCGCGGAAGGCCGAGAAGGAGGGCCCGGTGGCGAGCGGCGCCAAGCTGAGCGGTACGGCGGCCGACCTCCTCGCGGCGGTCCGGGCCGTGGAGGGCGGCGCGGCCGCGGGCAGCGCGTTCTACGAGGCTCCGGCGCCCGCGCCCCGGCGCCCCGCCCCCGAGGCGGCCCCCGCCATGACCGTGCGGCCTCCCGCCCAGGACGCCGCGCCGGTTCCGGCGGCGGGCACCACGGCGGCCGTGCGGGAGGTACTGGCCGAGGGCGGCGCGCCCGAGACGCTGGCCGGACAGGTCGCCGCCGCGCTCGGCGAGGGCGCCGCCGGTGCGCTGCGCGAGGACCCCTGGCAGCTCCTCGCCGTGCCCGGGGTGCGACCGGAGCAGGCCGACGGTTTCGCGCGGGCGCTGCTCGGCGCCGCGTGCGGGCCCGACGACCCGCGCCGGACCGTCGCCCTGACGGTCCGGCTCCTCGAGCAGGCCGCGCTCCAGGGCCACACCGCGCTGGAGCTCCGGACCGTGTGTGCCGGACTCGCCCGGCACTCGGTGCCCGATCCGGACAAGGCCGTCGAGGTGGCCGTCTCCGAAGGGGCCGTCCTCGTCTTCCAGGAGGAGACGGAGGAGCACGGCACCGACGAGGACGAAGCCGATGAGGCGGCGGAGGCGGCCGAGGCCGCCGAGGAGCCGGCCACGCCCGTGCTGCTCGGGCTCGACCGGTACGCGCTGGCGGAGGAGAGCCTCGCGGACGGTCTCTCCCGGCTCGTCAGAACGGCCACCGCCGACACCTGGGACGGTCCCGAGCTCGACCGCGCCGCCGGGGCGCACGGACTCGTCCTGCACACGGGCGGCGAGGCGGCCCGCGCCGAACCCGTCGCGCTCGTCGCGGCGGCCCGCGAGCGGGGTCTGCGCGCGCTGCTCGCGGTCCACTCGGAGGGCGGGCGGCGGGCGCTCGGCGCCGCCGGGGCGGACGCGGTGACGGTCGCCGCGCTGCTCTCCGGGGCCGCCGGTCCCGGTCGCGACGAGGAGGGCGCCCTCGCCCTGGACGTGCTGGCCGTCCTCGACGCGCCGCAGCTCGACGTGGAGACGGCCGCGATGCTCGTGGAATCGCTGCCGGACGGCTGCCGGCTGGTACTGAGCGGCGACCCCGAGGTCCTGGGGGCGCCGGGCGCGGGCCGGGTCTTCACCGACGCGCTCGCCGCCCGGGTGTGCCCGCGGATCGCCTCGCGCGTGCCCGATCCGGGGCCGCTCGGCGAGCTCGTGTCGGGCATCGGCGTCGGCGAGCTGAACCAGGTCGAGGCGCCCGGCAAGGAGGTCGTGATCGTCCCCGTCCGGGATGCCGGCGAGGCCGTGCACCGTACGGTCCAGCTGGTGGCGGACTCGGTGCCCCGGGCGATCGGCGTACCGGCCGAGCAGACCCAGGTGATCACGGTCGGGCACGGCGGCTCGGCGGGCACGCGCGCGCTGAACGCCGCGCTCAAGCAGCGGCTCAACCCGGGCCCCGGCCGCTTCGGCGGCTACGACCCCGGGGACCGGGTGGCGTACGCGCCGGTGCCGGGCCGGACCGTGACGGGGACGGTCGTGTCGGCCGACGCCGAGGGCCTGCGCCTGCGGAGCGGCGACGACGAGCTCCTCGTTCCGAAGGAGCGGGTGGAGTCGGCGCTGCGGCACGGCTGGGCGCTCACCGCGCACCAGGCGGCCGGGACGCGCTGGCCCGCGGTGGTCGCGGTGCTGCCCGGGGACGCCGCGGCGGGCCTGAGCCGCGCCTGGGTGTACACGGCCTTCGGCCGGGCGGAGCGTCATCTGTCGGTCGTCCACGGCGTGGACCAGGCGCTGGCCCGCGCGGTGGCCGAGGGGATCGCTCCGGAGCGTACGACGCGACTGCGGCCGCTCCTTGAGGGTCTCCTCGCGACGCCCGAGGAGTAGGAGCGAACGGGAGAAGCGGCGGAGGGCCGGAACACCCTTGCGGGGTTCCGGCCCTCCGCCGTCTCCTCAGGAGCCGTCGCCCACGGTCACGGGCTTGTCCCCCGCGGCCCCGACCCCGGCCCCGCCTTCGTCCTCGTCGTCTTCGTCCTCGTCCTCGTCCTCGTTCTCGTCGAAGACGGAGCTGACGTCGAAGCGACAGATGATCCGCTCCGGATCGGCGTGCTCGAAGGGGGCGTTGAGCCACTCCCCCGGCTCCGGGAGCTCCTCGGCGGCGGTGACCCAGAGCGTGGAGTCACCCTCCTCCAGGCCGAACTCCTTGTGCCGGGAGGCGATCTCGTCGGGTTCGTACTCACCGAAGAGGACCCCGAGCGCGGCGAGGGGGGAGACGTCCGCCTTGGCCGCCGCCCCCTTCGTGTCCTCCTCGCCGTCGAGTTCGGCGACGCGCCGCGCCTGGGCGAACAGCCGCTGCGGTTCCACCACGGCGTAGTCGCGGCGGATCAGGAGGCTGAGGGCATGAGGTTCGTCAGGTCCGGCGTAGGGCGGCAGGGCTCCGTCCGCGCCGGGGATCTCGAAGGGGGTGACCTCGTCGTAGCGGTCGTAGAGGAGTTCGTCGTACTCCTCGGCTGCCGCCGCGAGGGCGTTGAAGGCCTCGTAGACGGCCGTGTCGTCGTCCCCCGTGCGGCGTTCGACCGCCGCGAGGTGACGGTCCAGTGCGGCTTTGACCGCCTCGGCGGCGGCGCGTACCTCGGCAGCGGTGGGCTGCGCAGCATCAGACATGGGACGCACGCTATCCGTACCGGGCCGGTGCCCGCACAATAGATGCGATGCCGGAATACGAATTTGTCGACGTGTACGTGCCGCGCGGTGTCTCCCGCAAGGAGGCGACGCGACTGCTGACCGACCATGCCGAGTACGGACACTGGGAGTTGGACCGTCTGAGCCTGCACCGGGACGGGAGCCGCAGAGTGCGGCTGAAGCGGCGGATCATCCGCCAGATCCGGGCGACCTGGTAGGTGACGAGAAGGGGCCCCGCCGTGTGCGGGGCCCCCGTGCGTGGTGCGGTGGGATCAGGCCGCGCTGCGGGCGCGACGGTAGATCAGCGAACCGGCGAGCAGCAGACCGGCGCCCGCGGGAACGATCACACCGAGCGGGCCGGAACCGGTCTCGGCGAGCTCCTCGACAGCACGCGGCTGCGTGAGGCCGTGCGTATCGGGCGTGTTCGCGCCGGGGGTGTGCGACCCGCCGTCGCTTCCCGGAGTACCGGGGTTACCGGGCGTGCCCGGGGTACCGGGGTTGCCCGGGGTGCCGGGGTTACCCGGGTTGCCCGGAGTGCCGGGGTTACCAGGGTTGCCCGGAGTGCCGGGGTTACCGGGGTTGCCAGGATTCCCAGGGTTCCCGGGGTTCCCCGGATTGCCGGGGTTCCCCGGATTGCCGGGGTTGCCCGGATTCCCGGGGTTGCCCGGGTGCGTCGGCTCGATGCCGTTGCCGCAGTCGTTGCCCGCGGCGGCGTTGCCCAGGCCGATGCCCGTGACGCTGTTGCCGCACACGTTCACCGGGACGTCGACCGGCACCTGCACAGTGTTGCCGGAGCCCACACCGGGAGAGTCGCTCGTGTGCCCGCCGGCGGACGAGCCGCCGCCCGGCTTGCCGGGCTTGGAGGTGTTGGCGCACTTGTTGCCCATCGCCGGGTTCAGCAGTCCGACGACGTTGACGGTGTTGCCGCAGGCGTTGACCGGTACGTGCACCGGGACCTGGACGGAGTTTCCGGACGCGACGCCCGGGGAATTCTTGGCCGTACCGCTCGCGCCGGAATCGGCGTGCGCGTAACCGCCACCGACGGCGGCGAAAACGCCTCCCGCGGCGGCGACGGTGATGAGACCTTTGCGCGTGACCTGTCGCATAGCTTGTTCCCTGCCTTTTCGGCTCTCGCCTTCTCGGCTTCGCAAAAGGGCCACCGGGTGGATCACCCGGGGCGGAAATGGCCACCGGCCCCGGAGTGCATGGCACGCACTCCGGGGCCGGACCGGCTCACACCCTTACGGGCGAGGCACAACGTCAGGCGTTGACGCAGGTGTTGCCGAAGGCGGGGTTCAGCAGACCGATCACGGAGACCGTGTTGCCGCACACGTTCACCGGGACGTGAACGGGAACCTGGACGACGTTGCCCGAGAGCACGCCGGGGGAACCGATGGCGGCACCCTGAGCGCCCGCGTCGGCAACGGCCATGCCCGCACCCGCGAGAACGAGACCGCCAGTGGCAGCCGCAGCAGCGACGACCTTCTTGATCATTATTCCTCCTAGTTGCCAATGCGATCCCAGCCGCGGACCGCACCACCTGTAACGAGGGGGAATGGAGGGGGCTACGAGCCCCCGAGTTCATTCACTCTTTCCGGTCACACATGAGACGGGCGGTCGAATTCAGCAGGCGTCGAGGAAACGGTCGAGGACGCGGACGCCGAACTTCAGGCCGTCGACCGGCACGCGCTCGTCGACGCCGTGGAACATCCCGGCGAAGTCGAGCTCCGGCGGCAGCTGGAGCGGCGCGAAGCCGAAGCAGCGGATGCCGAGGTCGTCGAAGGACTTCGCGTCGGTGCCGCCGGACAGCATGTACGGCACGGCGCGGGCGATCGGGTCCTCGGCGCTCAGCGCCAGCTGCATGGCGTCGACCAGGGCCCCGTCGAAGCTGGTCTCCAGGGCCTTGTCGCCGTGCACGTCCTCGCGCTTCACCCGGGGTCCGAGGATCCGGTCGAGATCGGCCAGGAACTCCTGCTCGTACCCGGGCAGGAAGCGGCCGTCGACGTGCGCCGTGGCCTGGCCGGGGATGACGTTCACCTTGTACCCGGCACCGAGCATGGTCGGGGCGGCCGAGTTGCGCAGGGTGGCGCCGACCATCTTGGCGATGCCGCCGAGCTTGGCGAGGGTGCCGTCCATGTCCTCGGGGTCGAGGGGGGTGCCGAGCGCGTCGGAGAGCTCGTCCAGGAAGGAACGGACGGTCTTGGTGACCCGTACCGGCCACTGGTGGCGGCCGAGACGGCCGACGGCCTCGCAGAGCTCCGTGATCGCGTTGTCGTCGTTGGTCATCGAGCCGTGGCCGGCCGTGCCCTCGACGGTCAGCCGCATCCAGTGCATGCCCTTCTGGGCCGTCTCCACGAGGTAGAGCCGCAGGTTCTCGTTGACGGTGAAGGAGAAGCCGCCGACCTCGCCGATCGCCTCCGTGACCCCGTCGAAGAGGCCCCGGTGCTTGTCGACCAGGTGCCGGGCGCCGTACGTGCCGCCGGCCTCCTCGTCGGCGAGGAACGCGAGGACGACGTCACGCGGGGGCTTGCGGCCGCTGCGCATCCGGTCCCGGACGACCGCGAGGGTCATCGCGTCCATGTCCTTCATGTCGACGGCGCCGCGGCCCCAGACACAGCCGTCGGCGATCTCGCCCGAGAAGGGGTGGTGGGTCCAGTCCTCGGCGTTGGCCGGGACGACGTCGGTGTGGCCGTGGATGAGCAGGGCCGGGCGGGACGGGTCCTCGCCCTCGATCCGCGCGACGGTGGAGGCCCGCCCCTTGTGCGACTCGATGATCTTCGGTTCGAGTCCGACCTCCGCGAGCTTCTCGGCGATGTACTCGGCCGCCGCCCGCTCGCCCGGGCCGGAGTGGTCGCCGTAGTTGCTGGTGTCGATGCGGATGAGGTCGCGACAGAGATCGACGACCTCGTTCTCACCGGTGATGCCCCGCGCCGTGTTCGACTCGCTCACTCTGCTTCCTCCCACTACGTGCCCCACGTGGTTCCTTGTGATCGACCCCATCCTCCCGCGTGGCCCCCTCACCGCCCAAGGGCGACGGTCGGCCGACATGCCGCCTTCACACGACGGAGGCCGGAAAGGGGGTGGTGAGGGGGTGGTGATCGACCCCCTCGAATGTTTGCTATTGTTTTCCACGTCGGAAGGGCCGAGCGGCCCGGAAGACAAGACACCTTGTCCGGGTGGCGGAATGGCAGACGCGCTAGCTTGAGGTGCTAGTGCCCTTTATCGGGCGTGGGGGTTCAAGTCCCCCCTCGGACACCACACGGAGTCCCGGTCGAGATCATCTCGACCGGGACTTCTTGCATGGGTACGCGCGGCACGAGGCGGAGCGGTGAGACGGAGAGCGAAGGCGCCGGCCGCGCCGCTCCCCCAGCGGCACGGGATCGATCCCGTGCGGGTGCGGCTGCCGGAGGATCCCGGCGGGGAGTGGGCGACCGTACGGGAGCATCTGCTCGACCGGTACGCGTCGGCCGTGGGGCCCGAGCGGGTCGAGGAGATGCTGCGGCAGGGGCGGTTCGTCGGGGCCGACGGACCGGTGACCGGGGACGAGCCGTACACCGTGGGGCGGTACCTGTGGTTCCACCGGGACTTCCCCGCCGAGGTGCCGGTCCCCTTCGACATCGGGATCGTCCACCGGGACGAGCGGATCCTGGTCGTGGACAAGCCGCACTTCCTGGCGACCATGCCCCGGGGGCGGCACGTCACGGAGACCGCGATGGCCCGGCTGCGGCGGGAGCTCGGGCTGCCGCGGCTCCAGCCCGCGCACCGGCTGGACCGGCTGACGGCGGGGCTCGTGCTGTTCGTCGTACGGGAGGAGGACCGGGGCGCGTACCAGACGCTGTTCCGGGACCGGCTCGTACGCAAGGAGTACGAGGCGGTGGCGCCGTACGACCCGGCGGTGGAGCTGCCGGTGACCGTGCGGAGCCGTATCGAGAAGGAGCGCGGGGTGATGGCCGCCCGGGAGGTGCCGGGCGAGCCGAACAGCGAGAGCCGGGTCGAGCTCCTCCGGCACTGCGGAGGGCTCGGGCGGTACCGGCTCGTGCCCGTCACCGGGCGGACGCATCAGCTGCGGGTGCACATGAACGCGCTGGGGCTGCCGATCCTGCACGATCCGGTCTATCCCGTCGTGCGTGAGGACGGGTCGGAGGACTTCTCACGGCCGCTTCAACTGCTGGCGCGGACACTGGAGTTCACCGACCCGTTCACGGGCGTGGCGAGGTCTTTCGAGAGCTGGCTGTCTCTCAGTGGCCTCGGTTGATCCATTCCTGGAGGTGCGGGGCCTCGGCGCCGATCGTCGTCGGGTCGCCGTGGCCGGTCCGTACCACCGTCTCCGGCGGCAGGGTGAGGAGCTTCTCGCGGATCGAGTCGACGATCGTCGGGAAGTCCGAGAAGGACCGGCCCGTCGCACCGGGGCCGCCCTGGAAGAGGGTGTCCCCCGTGAAGACCGTGCCCAGGTCGGGGGCGTGGAGGGAGACCGCTCCCGGCGCGTGGCCCGGGGTGTGCAGGACCACGAGATCGGTGCCGGCGATGGTGAGGACCTGGCCGTCGGCGAGTTCGCCGTCCGGGGTGTGGTCCGGATGGGTCTGCTTCCACAGCGGCTGGTCGGCGGGGTGGAGCAGGATGCGGGCGCCGGTGGCGGCCGCGAGCGCCGGGGCCGCGTCCACGTGGTCGTTGTGGCCGTGGGTGCAGACGATGGCGCGCAGGGCGCGGCCGTCGAGGGCGGCGAGGATCGCCTCGGCGTCATGGGCGGCGTCGATGACGATGGCCTCGGTGTCGTCGCCGACGATCCAGACGTTGTTGTCGACGTCCCAGGTGCCGCCGTCGAGGCTGAAGGTGCCTGAGGTGACGAGGTGGTCGATGCGGGCGCTCATCACAGCACCACCACCGAGCGGAGGACGTCGCCCTCGTGCATGCGGGCGAAGGCCTTCTCGACGTCGCCGAGGCCGATGGTCTCGGTGACGAAGGCGGCAAGGTCGATGCGGCCCTGCTGGTGCAGGTCGATCAGCATCGGGAAGTCGCGGGAGGGCAGGCAGTCCCCGTACCAGGAGGACTTGAGGGCGCCGCCGCGGCCGAAGACGTCGAGGAGCGGGAGTTCGAGCTGCATCTCGGGGGTGGGGACGCCGACGAGGACGACGGTGCCGGCGAGGTCGCGGGCGTAGAAGGCCTGCTTGTACGTCTCGGGACGGCCGACGGCCTCGATGACGACGTCGGCGCCGAAGCCGCCGGTGAGCTCGCGGATCGCCTCGACGGCGTCGGTGGAGCGGGAGTTGACGGTGTGGGTGGCGCCCATCCCCTTGGCCGTCTCCAGCTTCCGGTCGTCGATGTCGACGGCGATGATCTTCGCGGCTCCGGCGAGGCGGGAGCCGACGATCGCCGCGTCGCCGACGCCGCCGCAGCCGATGACGGCGACGGTGTCGCCGCGGCCGACGTTCCCGGTGTTGATGGCGGCGCCGATGCCGGCCATGACGCCGCAGCCGAGGAGGCCCGCGACCTCGGGGGCGACGGCGGGGTCGACCTTGGTGCACTGGCCCGAGGCGACGAGGGTCTTCTCGGCGAAGGCGCCGATGCCGAGGGCCGGGGAGAGCTCCGTGCCGTCGAGCAGGGTCATCTTCTGCTTCGCGTTGTGGGTGGCGAAGCAGTACCAGGGGCGGCCTCGCCGGCAGGCGCGGCACTGGCCGCACACCGCGCGCCAGTTGAGGATCACGTAGTCGCCGGGCTCGACGTCGGTGACGCCCTCGCCGACCGACTCGACGATTCCGGCGGCCTCGTGGCCGAGCAGGAAGGGGAACTCGTCGTTGATGGCGCCCTGCTTGTAGTGCAGATCGGTGTGGCAGACACCGCACGCCTGGATCTTCACGACGGCCTCACCGGGGCCGGGATCGGGGATCACGATCGTCTCGACCCGTACCGGTTCGTTCCTGCCGGGGGCGATGACCCCCTGGACGTGCTGCGGCATCGCGAACTTCCCTTCCTCCGACCGGATCTTGTAAGGCTCTTGCGTACCACTATCTCCTGACAAAAGGCGAGTCCCCCGCAGGCGGTGCCTGCGGGGGACTCGCCCGTTCCCGTGGGGGGAGGTCAGTCCCGGGTCGCGGCGGCGGTCGTACGGACCCGGCGGCGGACCAGGAACCAGCCGCCGACGAGTGCGGCCGCGATGAGCGGGAGGCAGTTCACGGTGGTCCGGCTGATGCCCTCGTCCATCCACATCAGGACGAGGACGGAGGCGAGGAAGGCCAGGGTCACGATCTGGGTGTACGGGGCCCAGGGGAGGTTGTAGCCGGGGCGGGTCAGCTTGCCCTGCTGGGCGCTGCGCCAGAAGAGCAGCGAGCAGACCATGATCATGGCCCAGGTGCCGATGATGCCGATCGAGGCGAAGTTGAGGACCAGCTCGAAGGCCTCGCCGGGCATCACGTAGTTGAGCGCGACACCCATGACGCCGAAGGCCGCGGTGAGGAGGATGCCGCCGTAGGGGACGCCGCCCTTGTTCATGACGCCGGTGAACTTGGGCGCGGAGCCGGACAGCGACATGGAGCGCAGGATGCGGCCGGTGGAGTAGAGGCCCGAGTTGAGGCTGGAGAGGGCGGCGGTGAGGACGACGAGGTTCATGACGCCCGCGGCGCCGGGGATGCCCAGCTTGTCGAAGACCGTGACGAAGGGGCTCTGGTCGCCGGAGTACGCGGTGTACGGGAGGATCAGCGCGAGCAGGACGACGGAGCCGACGTAGAAGAGGCCCACGCGCCACATGATCGAGTTGATCGCCTTCGGCATGATCTTCTCGGGGTTCTCGGTCTCGCCGGCGGCGACGCCGCAGAGCTCGACGGAGGCGTAGGCGAAGACGACGCCCTGGATGAGCAGCAGCATCGGCATCATGCCGTTGGGGAAGATGCCGCCGTTGTCGGTGATGTTGCCGAGGCCCGGGGTGTGGCCGCCGACCTCGTGCGAGGTCACGACGAGGAAGATGCCGATCAGCATGAAGGCGACGAGGGCGCCGACCTTGATGATCGCGAACCAGAACTCCATCTCGCCGAAGTACTTCACGGAGATGAGGTTGGCGGCGAGGACGACCGCGAGCGCGATCAGGGCGAGGACCCACTGCGGGACGTCGCTGAACATCGACCAGAAGTGGGCGTAGGTCGCGGCCGCGGTGATGTCGGCGACGGCGGTGGTCGACCAGTTGAGGAAGTACAGCCAGCCGGCCGTGTAGGCGCCCTTCTCGCCCATGAACTCACGGGCGTAGGAGACGAAGGCGCCGGACGAGGGGCGGTAGAGGACCAGCTCGCCGAGGGCCCGCACCACGAAGAAGGCGAAGACGCCGCAGACGGCGTAGGCGATGAAGAGGGAGGGGCCCGCCTGGGACATCCGGCCGCCGGCGCCCAGGAAGAGGCCGGTGCCGATGGCGCCGCCGATGGCGATCATGTTGATGTGCCGGGACTTGAGGTCCTTGCGGTATCCGGCGTCGCCTGCGTCGACGTGGGGGGTGGCGGCCGGGCTCGCCGGAGCGGCGGACAGCGGCTCGGCCGCGGTGACGCGGTCACTCATGGAGTTGTTCGCCTTCGTGAGGGGGGTCGTGCGGTACCCGGCCGTGCCTCGTGGGGGTCTTCCCGGCACGGCCAGCGCACATCCTCACGGCAAGGGGCGCCTGCTGACTGTGGCGCATGTCACTGAACGCCCATATTTGAGCTAGTTCAGAGCTTGACGGCGGACTTTGCGCCCTTACGGGGCGAGGACGTCGAGTTCCTGGAGGGCGCCGACCGCGATCTGGCGGGTGAGCTCCTCGGCGCGGGTCGCGTCCCTTTCCCGTACCGCCTCGGCGACCTGGACGTGGAGGGTGACGGCGGCCGGGTCGGGGTCCTCGAACATCACGTGGTGATGGGTGCGGCCGGTGAGGACCTCGGCGACGACGTCGCCGAGGCGGGCGAACATCTCGTTCCCGGAGGCGTTGAGGACGACCCGATGGAAGGCGATGTCGTGGACGAGGTACTCCTCCAGGCGCCGGCCGCGCGAGGTGGCGACCATGCCGAGGGCCTGCTCGGTCAGCTCACGGCACTGCTCGGGGGTGGCGTGCAGGGCGGCGAGACCCGCGGCGACGGGTTCGACGGCCGAGCGGAGCACGGTGAGGGAGCGGAGCTGGCGGGGGCGGTCGGCGCCGGCCAGCCGCCAGCGGATGACCTGGGGGTCGTACACGTTCCAGCTCGCGGTGGGGAGCACGGTCACGCCGACGCGGCGGCGGGACTCGACGAGGTGCATGGACTCCAGGACGCGCACGACCTCGCGGACCACGGTCCGGGAGACGTCGAAGCGCTGGGCGAGCTCGTCGGTGCGCAGCACGGTGCCCGGCGGGTACTCCCCCGCGGTGATCGCGAGACCCAGGGTGGCAAGGACGTGCGAATGAAGCCCCTGGGCCGGTGTCGTCATGGTCGCAAGCCTATGCGGGCGCGCGCAGATGATCACCTCGGGAATTAAAAGTACTACTTTTATGTCACAGCCTCTTGAATACGTCGTACCCAATGGGTTTCATGGGCGCGACGGATCGATGTCGAAGAAGACAGCGAGGCACCACCCATGAGCACCACCCCCCACCCGCCGGTCGTCGTCGTGATGGGCGTCGCCGGAACGGGCAAGACCACGATCGGCCCGCTGGTCGCCGAGGCGCTCGCCCTCCCCTACGCGGAGGGCGACGACTTCCATCCGGCGGCGAACGTGGCCAAGATGTCGGCCGGCGTCCCCCTTGACGACGCCGACCGCGAGCCGTGGCTCGACGCCATCGGGGCATGGGCGCACGGCCGCGCCGGGCTCGGCGGTGTGGTGAGCAGCTCCGCGCTGAAGCGGGTCTACCGGGACCGGCTGCGCGCCGCGGCCCCCGGCGTGGTCTTCCTCCATCTGACCGGCGACCGGAAGCTCATCGAGCGGCGCATGGGCGCCCGCGAGGGCCACTTCATGCCGACGGCGCTCCTCGACTCCCAGTTCGCCACCCTGCAGCCGTTGCAGGAGGACGAGGCCGGCGTCGCCGTCGACGTCACCGGCACCCCCGAAGAAATCGCCGCCCGGGCCGTCGTCGCACTGCGCCGGCTCACCCACTGACTCCCCGAGGACCCCCCGTGACCAGTCTCAGCGTCGAGATCCTGGCAGCGGATGCCGCCGAACCCATCACCTCGGCAGGCAACGCCCAGCTCGGTATCGCCGTGCTCGCCGGCATCGCTCTCATCGTCCTGCTCATCACCAAGTTCAAGCTGCACGCGTTCCTGGCGCTGACCATCGGGTCGCTCGCGCTCGGCGCGTTCGCCGGTGCGCCGCTCGCCGCCACCATCAAGTCCTTCACCGCCGGCCTCGGCGCCACCGTCGCCGGCGTCGGCGTCCTGATCGCCCTCGGCGCGATCCTCGGCAAGCTGCTCGCCGACTCGGGCGGCGCCGACCAGATCGTCGACACGATTCTGGCCAAGGCGAGCGGCCGGGCCATGCCCTGGGCGATGGTCCTCATCGCCTCCGTGATCGGCCTGCCGCTCTTCTTCGAGGTCGGCATCGTGCTGCTGATCCCGGTCGTGCTGCTCGTCGCCAAGCGCGGCAACTACTCCCTGATGCGGATCGGCATCCCGGCCCTCGCCGGCCTCTCCGTGATGCACGGGCTCATCCCGCCGCACCCCGGGCCGCTCGTCGCGATCGACGCGCTCGGCGCCAACCTGGGCGTCACACTCGCGCTCGGTCTCGTCGTCGCCATCCCGACCGTGATCATCGCCGGTCCCGTGTTCTCCCGGTACGCCGCCCGCTGGGTGGACATCCCGGTCCCCGAGAACATGGTCCCGGTCCGCCCCTCCGAGGACCTGGAGAAGCGTCCCGGATTCGGCGCCACCGTGGCGACCATCCTGCTGCCCGTCGTCCTGATGCTGGTCAAGGCGCTCGTCGACATCGTCGTCGACGACCCGGAGAACGGTGTCCAGAAGGTCACCGACGTCATCGGCTCGCCGCTGATCGCGCTGCTCGCCGCCGTCATAGTCGGCATGTTCACGCTGGGCAGGGCCGCGGGCTTCACCAAGGAGCGGATCTCCTCGACCGTCGAGAAGTCGCTCGCCCCGATCGCGGGCGTGCTGCTGATCGTCGGCGCGGGCGGCGGCTTCAAGCAGACCCTGATCGACATCGGCGTCGGCCAGATGATCCTCGAGTTCTCCGAGAACTGGTCGATCCCGGCCCTGCTGCTCGCCTGGCTGATCGCGGTCGCGATCCGGCTCGCGACCGGGTCGGCGACGGTCGCGACGATCTCGGCGGCGGGGCTCGTGGCCCCGCTGGCGGCGGGCATGTCGACGAGCGAGACGGCGCTGCTCGTGCTGGCGATCGGTGCGGGGTCGCTCTTCTTCAGCCACGTCAACGACGCCGGGTTCTGGCTGGTGAAGGAGTACTTCGGGATGAACGTCGGCCAGACGATCAAGACGTGGTCGGTGATGGAGACGATCATCTCGGTCGTGGGCATCGTGTTCGTGCTGCTGCTGTCGCTGGTGTTGTAGCCCCGGGCGAATTCGACGGCGAGGGCCGGTCGTGGCTGACAGACTGTCGGCCATGACCGGCCCTCACGCGCTCAAGCCCTTCCTGCTCGCCTTCCCGGGACCCCTGCGGGACCAGCTCGTCGCCGCCGTCCTGTCCGGCGAGAAGACCGCCACGACCGGGCTGCTCGTGGAGTACGAGGTCGAGAACGAGGAGCTGCCCGAGGCGGGCGAACGCTCGGCGCTCATCGACTCGGACGGGCGCGAGGTGGCGGTCGTCGAGATCACGGAGGTCCAGGTCCTGCCCCTGGCCGAGGCGGACCTGCGGCTCGCCCTCGACGAGGGCGAGGGGTTCCGGTCGGTCGCGGAGTGGCGGGAGGCCCACGAGCGCTTCTGGCACAGCGAGGAGATGCGGGAGGGGCTGGGGAACCCGGGGTTCGTGGTGGACGACGGGACGATGGTCGTGGTGGAGCGGTTCCGGGTGGTGGAGCGGCTTCAGGTGGGCTGAGGGTCGAGGACGGCGAGGAGCCGCTCGGCGAGGGTGCGGATCGCGGGTGTGTCGTCCGCGGTGGCCTCTCGGAGGAGTGGGAGGAGCTCGGGGTCGTCGCGGCGGATGTCGGCGAGGAACCGGAGGGCTTCGACCCGGACGTCCGGGTCGGGGTCCTCTTCGAGGCGGTTCCGGGCAAGGTCCCGTACCTCCGGCGTACCGCCGTATTGGTTGACGAGCCAGTAGAGGGCGGTGAGCCGTACGTCGGAGCTCTCGTCACCGGCGGCAATTTCGAGGACGGTGCGGACCGCGTCGGCGTCGTCGGGGTGCTTCGTCAGCAGGTGGTGGATAGCCCCGGCCCTGACGGGCCCTGCGGGATGGTGCCGGGCCTGCTCTCTGACGAGCTCCAGCGCGTCGTCGAGGTTCAAATCCGCGAGTCTGCCCAGGGCATGAGTCTGGACGGAATGGCTCGGATCGTTCCGTACCCGGTCCAGGAGGACGTCCCGCACCGTCGAGTCGTCCGCCCCGTGCTGTACGAAGAGGCTCAGTGCCGTCTCCCGGACGGCCTCGTTCTCGTCGTGCGCGAGGCGGTCGGAGAGCAGGGCGGGGACCCTGCCGTCCCCGGCCTCCACGAGGCAGCGCAACGCGGCCTTCCTGACGATGGGGGCCTCGTGGCCTGTGAGGTCGTGGAGCAGCGCGTGGGTGCGGGGGTCGTCGGAACCCATCGACCGGACGGTGGCGATCGCCGCAGCGACGACCTCGGTGTCCTCGTCGTTCCTCAGCCGGTCCTGCACGAGTGCGCGGACGTCCGGGTCGTCGCCAGCGGTCTCTTCCACGGCGGACAGGACCCCGAGACGCATCTGGGGATCGGCGTCCCGCAGGCCGGCCTCGATCAGCTCCGTACGCCTGCTGCCCTCGGAATGAACGATGAGACGGAACAGGGCTGCCTCACGAATGCCGGATTCCGTGTCGTTCAGGGCTTGTTCAAGCGCCGAGCGAACCTCACCGTCGGGCCAGCAGGACGGCAGGCAACCCAGCGCCATCAGGCGCACCTTTGCGTCGGTGTCACGGCCCAGCCGTTCGAGCGCGAGGCGCTTCGACAGACCGGGAGTCGCGCCGAAGTCGCCCCCCAGGGCTCGCAGGATCGCCGACCGCGCAGCGGGGCTCTCGTCCTCTCGCAGGCATCGTTCGATGGGGTCCAGTGCCTCCGGAGTACCACCCACGTGGCGCAGGAGCAGCCGGGCCGCGGCGACCCTCACCACGAGGCTGCCGCTCGTGACGGCTGATGCCGCGATGCGCAGGGCCGCGGGCGGCTGCTCCGCTGCCCAGAGGGAGGCGAGGATGTCCGCGGCGAGCTGCTCGGTGGAGTTGACCGACATGATTCCGCCGTCGTACGTCTCGTCACGGCTCCATCGCTCGTGCCACCGCAGGAACTCGTCGCGGCCCGCCCAGGTATCGCCGAGCGTCAGCAGCGCCGGCCCCAGGGTCGCCACGGTCCCGTAGGGGTTGAAGAAGGTCACACCCAGCTTCGTGGCGACCTCGAAGAGCCTGATCACCTCCCGCACCATCGCCATGCTCTGGGGTGCGAGCACGCCCGGCCGGCGTACCTCTCCCAGGCAGCGGGCCACGAAGGCGACCTCGACGAACGCCGTGTCGTCGAAGCTGCCCATCGGGGCGGCGAGCGCGCGCGGTGCCAGGAGCCGGTCGATCACGCCCGCCACGAAGCGTTCGTCAAGCGAGCCCACGAGCAGCAGCAGGATCTCGTGCCAGGTCGGATCGTGGACCTTCGTCGCAACCAGGTTCTGGAGGTCCTCCTCCGACAGGGCCCGCTGGTTGTTGAAGCGGTGGGCCAGGTCCATCGCCGTGAGGTATTCCAGGAACGTGCGGTGGACGAAGCCGTAGATCTCGCCGCCGAAGCGGCTGAGGATGAAGTTGCGGTGGCGGAACTGGTCCAGCATCACGCGGGCCGCCGTCGCCACGCGGTCCGGGGGCAGGGCGTAGCGGTCCTTGAGGTACTCCTCGAAGCTCTTGATGAGGTCCGGGCCCGCGATGTGGTTGCCGGAGATGCCTCCGTGGCCCTCCTGCATCTGGCGGGCGATGAGGCGGAGGAGTTCGCGTTTGTCCTCGGCCGCCAGGTACGGGAGGTGTTCCTCGACCTGGCGGTCCTTGAGGTACTTGCTCGGGTCCCAGTGCTCGACCAGGACGTCGACGGCGTGCTCGTACACCGTGCGCCGGTCGCGCGGGAGTTCGCGGCGGCGGCCGATGATCGCGAGGATCGTGAGGATGAGCGGATTGCCGGCGAGTTCGCGTACGGAGGTGGAGGCGTCCACCGCTGAGGTGACCCGCTCGATCAGCTTCCGCGCCTGCTCGGGGGCTTCGGGGTAGGCCACGGAGAACCACTGGCCCGTGAAGGCGCCGATCTGCTCCCGGTCCAGGTCCTGAAGCATGAAGTTCGTGAAGCCCGCGCCGTCGAGGACGGCCCGCTGGTAGCCGTACGCGCGCGAGGTGACGATGATGCGGGTCCGGGGGTGGCGGGCGGCGAAGCCCGCGATACGGCGGCTGACCGCGTCCCTGATGTCCTTCTCGAAGAGTTCGTCGAGACCGTCGAAGATCACGAGGGAGGTGTGCAGGCCCTCGCCTTCGAGGACAGCCGTCAGTACCTCTGACGGGAGTCCGAGCCCTTCCGTTGCGTACTGGTGGGCGAGGTAGGCCTCGAAGGTTCTCTCGCGCCACGTGGCCTGCGCGTACTCCCTGAGCTCGACGATCAGAGGAAGGCGGCCATGCAGCGCTTCGAGTCCCGGCTGCGGTTCCGCCGCCGTGAGAGCCAGCGTCAGGTAGCGGGCCAGGGTCGATTTGCCCGCGCCCGGGTGGCCGAGGATGACGACGCGGCCGTGTTCGGGGGCGGTCAGGACGTCGAGGACGTCCTGCGGCGGGCGCTGCCGGTAGGCGCTGCGGACGCGTTCGGCCGTCTCCCGGTCGATGCCGGGCGGCAGGTCCAGGAGCTCCGCCTCGGCCGGGTCCATCAGACGGCGCAGGAGTTCCTGGGGCAGCTCGACGGGCGGCGGATCGGCCCGTACGGACTGCGGGACGAAGACGTCGTGGAGGTGGACGACGGGGTGTTCGCCCTGTTCCCGGAGAGGGGTGAGGACTTCGAGGTCCAGGCGGCCGTAGCGCTGGCGTACGCGGGTGGCGTACTGCGCGCGGGCCGTCTCGATCTCCGGCGCCCCCGCAGGAGCCGGCTGGTGTGCGGCGACGACCGTGACGTCTCCTTGGACGCCCTGGATCAGGGTGATGGGGCCCTGGGTCGTGGCTCCCGCCGCCGACTGGGTCGCCCGCCCGGACGTCTTCCCGCGCCTGAAGAGCCACCTCACGGCGTGGGCCCCGGCGGCTCGATGCGTACCGAGCCGTCCACCCCGTCGATCTGGTGCACGTCCCCCGCCGTACGTGCCCCGTGGGCGGACTGCGTTCCGCCGCCCTGGCCCTCCGCGGGCGGGGTGGCGGCCGGGGCGCTCCTCGTACCGCCGCCTGCCGTGATGACCACGTCACCCGTGACGTTCCGGATCTGGTGCAGCGAGCCGCCGGTGACGGCGTGGTCCGCCGTCTGGGCGGAGCCCCGGGTGACGAAGCCCGCGAGGGCCAGGGCGAAGCCCGCCACCGTGAAGAACAGGCTGAGGACGCTGCTCCACTTGTCGGCCGCGTCCAGGCCCTGGAGGACGAGGAAGGCCGCCAGGCCTCCCAGGGCCAGGATCGCGCCAACGGCGGTGAGCAGTACGCGTTTTGTCACCCTGTCATCTTGCCCCGGCGGCGGGCCCGTCGTCAGCCGACCGCTTGTGCGGCCGCCCTTCCCGCCGCCCTTCCCGAGAAGATGCAGCCGCCGAGGAACGTGCCTTCGAGGGAGCGGTAGCCGTGGACTCCGCCGCCGCCGAAGCCGGCGGCCTCGCCCGCCGCGTACACGCCCTCCAGGGGCTCGCCGCTCTCCGTGAGGACGCGGGAGGAGAGGTCCGTCTCCAGGCCGCCGAGGGACTTGCGGGTGAGGATGTTGAGGCGGACGGCGATCAGCGGGCCGGCCTTGGGGTCGAGGATGCGGTGCGGGGCGGCCGTGCGGATGAGCTTGTCGCCGAGGTACTTGCGGGCGCCGCGGATCGCCGTGACCTGGAGGTCCTTGGTGAAGGGGTTGGCGATCTCGCGGTCGCGGGCGGTGATCTCGCGGCGGAGGGCGTCCTCGTCGATGAGCGGTTCGTCGGTGAGTGCGTTCATGCCGCGGACGAGGGCGGAGAGGTCGTTCTCGACGACGAAGTCGGCGCCCTTGTCCATGAAGGCCTGGACGGGTCCGGGGACGTCGGCGCGGGCGCGGCCGATGACGTCGCGGATCGACTTGCCGGTCAGGTCGGGGTTCTGTTCGGAGCCGGAGAGGGCGAACTCCTTGCCGATGATCCGCTTGTCGAGGACGAACCAGGTGTGGTCGTGGCCGGTCCGCATGATGTGTTCGAGCGTGCCGAGGGTGTCGAAGCCGGGGAAGAGCGGGACGGGCAGTCGCTTGCCGGTCGCGTCCAGCCAGAGGGAGGACGGTCCGGGCAGGATGCGGATGCCGTGCCGGGCCCAGATGGGGTTCCAGTTCTCGATGCCCTCGGTGTAGTGCCACATCCGGTCGCGGTTGATGTGGTGGGCGCCGGCCTTCTCGGCGATGCCGAGCATGAGGCCGTCCACGTGGGCGGGGACGCCCGACAGCATGCGGGTGGGCGGGGTGCCGAGGCGGGCCGGCCACTGTTCGCGCACCAGGTCGTGGTTGCCGCCGATGCCGCCCGAGGTGACGATCACGGCCTGGGCGCGGAGCTCGAAGGTGCCGGTGGACGTGCGGGTGCTGGCCGTGCCGCGGGCGGCGGTGGAGGGTTCCAGGATCTCGCCGGTGACGGTGTCGACGGTTCCGGCGGTGCGGCCGAGGGCGGTGACGCGGTGGCGGAAGCGGAGCTGGACGAGGCCGCGGGCGACGCCCTCGCGGACCCGCTGCTCGAAGGGGGCGACGAGGCCCGGGCCCGTACCCCAGGTGATGTGGAAGCGGGGGACGGAGTTGCCGTGGCCGGTCGCGTCGTAGCCGCCGCGCTCGGCCCAGCCGACGACGGGGAAGAACCGCACCCCGCGCGCGTGGAGCCAGGAGCGCTTCTCGCCGGCGGCGAAGTCCACGTACGCCTCGGCCCATTTCCTCGGCCACCGGTCCTCGGTCCGGTCGAAGCCGGCGGTGCCGTACCAGTCCTGGAGGGCGAGGGCGTGGCTGTCCTTGACGCGCATCCGGCGCTGCTCGGGCGAGTCGACGAGGAAGAGGCCGCCGAAGGACCAGTGGGCCTGGCCGCCGAGGGACTGTTCGGGCTCCTGGTCGAGGAGGATCACGGTGCGGCCGGCTTCGACCAGCTCGGCGGTGGCGACGAGCCCGGCGAGGCCGGCCCCGATCACGATCACATCAGCGTCGTAGGACATGGATCGCATCTTGGATACACGGATGTATCGAGTCAACCGTTTCACCGGTCCCGTCTCCTCCTTCCCGCCCCTCCCGTTTTCTAATGTCCAGCATTAATATGTTCGTATGGCACGAACGTCGGGGCCCGAGACCCGGGACAAACTGATCCGCGCGGCGGAGGAGCTCTTCGCCGCCCAAGGCGTCCACGGCGCGCAGCTGCGGGACGTCGTGGCCCTGGCCGGACAGGCGAACCCCTCCGCGGTGCAGTACCACTTCGGCTCGCGCGCCGGGCTCCTCGACGCGGTCATGGCCGGTCGCCAGGCCCGTACCCGCCAGGTGCTCGCGCCGCTGCTCGACGCGGCCGCCGACGACCTCAAGGAGCTCGTCGCCGCCCTCGTCACCGCCGAGGCGAGCGAGCTGCGCACCGACCGGGGCCGCCGCTGCCTGCGGATCTCCGCGCAGCTCAGCCATGAGAGCGGGGTCCGCACCCGTACCCCGCACCCCACGCTCGACGGCACCGTCTACTGGCACCTCATCGAGCGGATGGCGGACCGGCTCGCCGCCTCCGGGCTGCCCGAGCCCCTGCTCCTGGAGCGCCTCGACCTGGCGCTGACCGTGGTGGGCGCGGCCATGGCTGACCGGGCCCGGCAGTACCTCGACGGCACCGAGCCGCTCACCGGCGAGGCGCTCTTCCTCGCCGACCTGGTCGAGACGACCACCGCGCTTCTCCGGGCCGCACAGCCCCGGAGCGTCTGAAGCAGTACCCGAGTATCCGAAGACCCCGAAGGGATCCCCCCTCATGAACGACCTCACCGGCAAGACCGTGCTCATCACCGGCGGCGCCCGCGGCCTGGGCGCCGAGGCCGCCCGGCAGGCCGTGGCCGCCGGCGCCAACGTCGTCATCACCGACGTCCTGGACGAGGACGGCAAGGCGACCGCCGAGGCGCTCGGCGACCGGGCGCGCTTCCTCCACCACGACGTGACCTCCGAGGAGGGCTGGGCGGCGGCCGTCGCGTACGCCGTGGCGGAGTTCGGCGGGCTGCACGGCCTGGTGAACAACGCGGGCATCTCCACCGGCGCCTTCCTGGAGACGGAGTCCGTCGAGCACTTCCGCAGGGTCCTCGACATCAACCTGACCGGTGTCTTCATCGGCATGAAGGCCGCCATCCCCGCGATGAAGGAGGCGGGCGGCGGCTCGATCGTCAACATCTCCTCGGCCGCCGGCCTGATGGGCCTGGCCCTGACCGCTGGCTACGGCGCCTCCAAGTGGGGCGTGCGCGGGCTGACGAAGATCGGCGCGGTGGAGCTCGGCACGGCGAAGATCCGGGTCAACTCCGTCCACCCGGGCATGACGTACACCCCGATGACGGCCTCGGTCGGCATCGAGCGCGGTGAGGGCAAGTACCCGAACACGCCGATGGGCCGGGTCGGCGAGGCCGACGAGATCGCGGGCGCGGTCGTCTTCCTGCTCTCGGAGGCCGCCTCGTACGTGACGGGCGCGGAGCTGGCGGTGGACGGCGGCTGGACCACCGGTCCGACGGTCAAGTACGTCATGGGGCAGTGACCGCGGCCGTCCTGCTTGGATGGCGGTCATGAGTGCTGAAGAGATCCACGACGTCGTCGACGAGCACGACCGGGTGATCGGCCGGGCCCCGCGCGGTGAGGTGTACGCGCGGGGTCTGATCCATCGCTGCGTCTTCGTCCGGGTCCGGGACGCCGAGGGCCGGACCTTCGTCCACCGCAGGACGCCGGACAAAATGCTCTTCCCCTCCCAGTACGACCTGTTCGTCGGCGGGGTCGTCGCGGCGGGCGAGTCCTACGACGAGGCCGCCCTCCGCGAGGCCGAGGAGGAGCTGGGGGTCACCGGGCTGCCGATGCCCGAGCCGGTGCTGAAGTTCCTGTACGACTCCGGGGGCGTGGCCGGGAAGTGGTGGTCGGCGGTCTACGAGGTCCGCTGCGAGCTGCCGGTGGACCCGCAGGTGGAGGAGGTCGCCTGGCACGGCTTCCTGACGGACGAGGAGCTGACCGCGCGGCTCGGCGACGGGGACTGGGAGTGGGTGCCCGACGGCACGGCCGCGTACGAGCGGCTGCGGGCGCTCGGGAAGGAATAACCGGGTACGGGGTACGGGGTACCGGGTACGGGTTGCGGGACTGCCCTCGGGCACCGGGCAGGGGCAACACCCGGCCGTTAGGGTGCACGTGTGAGCGATTTTGTGCAGAGCCTGCGGCTGTGGTTCGCGCCGCAGCGGATCCGGGACGAGGGGGAGACGCCGGACTACCGCTTCTCCCTGGCCAACGAGCGGACCTTCCTGGCCTGGATCCGGACCGCTCTCGCCCTGGTCGGCGGCGGTTTCGCCGTGGACCAGTTCCTGCCGGACCTTCGCTGGGGCGTACGGGTCGGGCTCGCGCTCGCGCTGCTCGCGGCCGGCGTGCTGTGCGCGCTGCGGGCGGTCAACCACTGGGTGCGCTGCGAGCGGGCGATGCGGCGCGGCGAGGACCTGCCGGCGTCCCGGTTCCCCGCGGTGCTGAGCCTCGCGGTGGCCGTGGTGGCGCTCGCGATGGTGGTGGTCGTGGTCTTCGGCTGGACGGGGCGGTGACGGAGTCCCGTGGCGAGGGGGCGGCCCCCGACCCGGAGTCCCGCAGTGAGGAGGCCGCCCCCGACCCGGAGGTCCGCGACCCCGGGCTTCAGCCGGAGCGGACGCGGCTCGCGTGGCGGCGCACGACCCTGTCGTGGACGGTCGTGGCGGTCCTCGCGGTCAAGCTGGCCCTCCAGGAGGACACCACGACGACCGGTCTCGCCGCGCTCGCGCTGTCGGCGCTGGTCTGGATCGGCTTCCTGGCCGTCGCCCACCGCCGGATCCGCTCCTTGAGCACCGCCCGGCCGCACCCGCTCTCCCACCGGGGCGCGCTGCTCGCGGCGGGGTGCACGATCGCGCTGGCCGTCTTCGGGGCCGCGCTGATCTGGTGACCCGGGGGCTCACCGCGGCGCCAGGTCGTGCGAATCGGGAGGAATAGGGCGTACGGGACTAGCCTGGAAGGGTCAGCCGCCACCTCCACAGAGGCCACGCCATGTCTGTCCTCCACCACGAACACGCCACCCACGCGCACTCCCACAGTCCGGCGTGCGGCCACACCTCCGTCCCGCACGGGGACCATGTCGACTACGCCCACAACGGGCACCTGCACCGCGAGCACGCCGGGCACTGGGACGAGTGCGACACGACCTTGCACGTCGCGCACACCCACCCGGATCACACGCACGGGCCGGAGTGCGGACACACCGCCGTCGAACACGGCGACCACCTCGACTACGCGCACGACGGGCACCGGCACGCCCCGCACGGCAACCACTGGGACGACCACTGACACCGCCCCCGACCTGGCCCGACTTCCCCCGGCCCCGGCCAACTGGCACTCTTCCCCTGTCCAGTTGAGCTCTCAACCGGGGGAATCCCTTTGTCTGCCACCGATCCCTACGTGGTCGCGCTCGCGCCGAACGTCCACGCCTTCGTCCAGCCCGATGGCGGCTGGTGCCTGAACAACGCCGGCTTCCTCGGCGACGCGGGCGAGTCCCTCCTCGTCGACACCGCGGCCACCGAGCGGCGGGCCCGGCTGCTGCGCGAGGCGGTCCTCGCGGAGGGACTGCCGCTGCCCGGGACCATCGTGACCACGCACCACCACGGCGACCACACCTACGGCAACGGGGTGTTCCGGCCGGAGGCGCGGATCGTCGGCCACGAGAACTGCCGGACCGAGCAGCTCGCCGCCGGACACCAGCTCCATCTGCTGTGGCCGCAGACCGACTTCGGGCAGGTCGACATCCTGCCGCCGTCCGTCACGTACCGCGAGCGGATCACGCTGTACGTCGGCGACATCGAGGTGCGGGTGATCCACCCGGGTCCCGCGCACACGACCGGCGACTCGATCGTGCACCTCCCGGAGCAGGGCGTCGTCTTCACCGGCGACCTCGTCTTCCACGGCGGGACGCCCTTCCTGCCGATGGGATCGCTCGCCGGGTCGCTGCGCGCGCTCGACCTGCTGCGCTCCCTGGACGCGCCGACGGTGGTGCCGGGGCACGGGCGGGTGACCGACCCGTCGGCGTACGACACGACGGAGCGGTACCTGCTCTGGGTGAGGGAGCTGGCCGCCGAGGGGTACGCGAAGGGGATGACGCCGCTGGAGACGGCACGGGGCGCGGAGCTCGGGGAGTTCGCCGCGTGGCAGGAGAGCGAGCGGCTCGTCGCGAACCTGCACCGGGCGTACGCGGAGCTGGACGGCCTGCCGGAGGGGTCCCCGCTGGATCCTGCGGTGGTCTTCGGCGACATGGCGGCCATGAACGGCGGGGTGCCGGTGGCCTGCCACGCGTGACGCGGCGCGACTCCCCCGGGCCTCGGCGGCGCGGGACCCGGTCTCACCAGCGCGGGACCGGGGGCGTGCGCCAGGCCGGGTCCGCGACCCTCATCGCCGCCGCGTCGTCGCGGTCCCGCAGGGTGCCGTCGTCGTCGAGCCAGCGGCGGTGCAGGGTGGCCAGCGCGGTCCGGTCGAGCTCGATGCCGAGGCCGGGCGCGTCGGAGACCGCGAGCCGGCCCGCGCGGAAGACGGGCCGGGGTGTGACGACGTCCTCGGTCTGCCAGGGGTAGTGGGTGTCGCAGGCATGGTCGAGCCCGGGCAGCGTGGCGGCGACCTGGGTCATGGCGGCGAGGCTGATGCCCAGGTGGGTGTTGGAGTGCATGGAGAGCCCGACGCCGTACGTGCGGCAGAGCGCGGCCAGTTCGCGGGTGCGGTGGAGCCCGCCCCAGTAATGGTGGTCGCAGAGGACGATCCGTACCGCCCCCTTCGCGAAGGCCTCCGGGACCTCCTCGAAGGTGGTCACGCACATGTTGGTCGCGAGCGGCACGTCCGTACGGGCGGCGATCTCGGCCATGGCGCCGGTGCCGCTCGCCGGGTCCTCCAGGTACTCCAGGGCGTCCCCGAGCTCGCGTGCGACGGCCAGCGAGGTCTCCACCGACCAGGCGCCGTTGGGGTCGAGACGGAGCGGGCGGCCCGGGAACGCCTCGGCGAGCGCGCGGATCGCGGCGATCTCCCGCTCGGGTGCGAACACCCCGCCCTTGAGCTTGAACGAGCGGAAGCCGTGGAGCCGGTCGAAGCGGCGGGCCTGGGCGACGATCCCGGCGGGGTCGAGGGCGGCGCCCCAGTCGTCCGTGGGACCGGCGCCCGGGTGGGCGGCCCAGCGGTAGAAGAGATAGGCGCTGTACTCGACGGTGTCGCGGACCTTGCCGCCCAGCAGGGCGTGGACGGGCAGGCCGAGGCTCTTGCCCAGGGCGTCGAGGCAGGCGGTCTCGAAGGCGGAGACAACGGAGAGGCGGAGCTTGTCGGCGGTCCTGGCGCCGCGCAGGCCACCCGCGTCGATGCTCGCATCGACGTCCACGCCGCCTCCCTCGGCCGCCGGGAGGGCCGGATCGGCGGATGCCGTCAGAGCGAAGAGCGAGTTCACGTCCGTGACCGCACGACCCGGCAGGGCCTCGGCGATCGGCCGGGCGATTTCCAGGTACACGCCGTCGCCGTAGGTCTCCCCGAGGCCGCTCACCCCGCCCCTGGTGATCACTTCCACCACGAGCCGGGGCGTGAAGGGCTGGTGAACGCCCTGGACATTGAGGAGGGGCGGGTCGGAGATGAGGATCGGGGTCAGCCGGACTTCGTCGACGAGCAGCATCTTCGCATCCATATGTGAACCCTATTCAGGGATGGGATCGAGAGCCAGAGTGCGGTACGGGGTTTCCCGGTCTCCCTCTGGACGACATACCGACTGGTCGGTCATCATGAACGCCGACCGAAGCCGATCCGGAGGTACGCACCATGAGTTCCGCCCCGCCACCAGGTCTCGACCCCGAGCAGCTGCGCCGGTTCCTCGACCGCGAGCGGCCCGGTCTGGTGTCCGGCCCCCTCGAAGCCCGGCTGATCGAGGGCGGCCGGTCGAACCTGACGTACGTCGTGACCGACGGCACCGGCCGCTGGGTCGTCCGGCGGCCGCCGCTCGGGCACGTCCTCGCCACCGCGCACGACATGCGGCGCGAGCACCGGGTCATCAGCGCGCTGCACACGACGGACGTGCCCGTCCCCGGGACGCTGCTGCTCTGCGAGGACGACTCCGTCCTCGGGGCGCCCTTCTACGTCATGGAGTTCGTCGAGGGCACGCCGTACCGCTCCGCCCGGGAGCTCGCGCCGCTCGGCCCCGAGCGCACCCGCGCCGCCGTCCTCGGCCTGGTCGACACGCTCGTCGACCTGCACGCCGTCGACCCGGCGGCCGTCGGCCTCGCCGACTTCGGCCGCCCCGAGGGCTTCCTCGACCGGCAGTTGCGCCGCTGGGGCAAGCAGCTCGACGCCTCGCGCGGCCGGGACCTCGCGGGGATCGACGAGCTGCACGCCGCTCTCGGCCGCTCGCTTCCCGGGTCACCGCCGCCCACCGTGATCCACGGCGACTACCGGCTCGACAACGTCCTCATCGGCGAGGACGACCGCATCCGGGCCGTCCTGGACTGGGAGATGTCCACCCTCGGCGACCCGCTCACCGACCTCGGCCTGCTCGTCATGTACAGCACGCCGCTCGACCTGCCGGACTCCCCCATCTCCACGACCGCCACGGCCCCCGGTCATCCGAGCGCCGCCGAGCTGGTCGAGCGCTACGCCGCCCGCTCGGGCCGCGACACCTCGGCCCTCGCCTGGTACACGGCGTTCGCCTGGTTCAAGCTCGCCGTGATCCTGGAGGGCATCCACTACCGCTGGACCCTCGGGCAGACCGTCGGCGCCGGCTTCGACCGCATCGGCGAACTCGTCCCCGTCTTCATCGAGCACGGCCTCACCACCCTTCAGGAAGGCTGATCCGCCATGGACTTCGCGTACGACGCCCGCACCGAGGAACTGCGGGCGAAACTCCTCGCCTTCATGGACGAGCACGTCTACCCGGCCGAGACCGTCGCCGAGGAGCAGCGCGCCCTGCTCGCCTCCCCGTGGGACACCCCGGCGGTCGTCGAGGAGCTCAAGGCCGAGGCCAAGCGCCAGGGCCTCTGGAACCTCTTCCTTCCCGATGCGGAGTACGGGGCCGGGCTCACCAACCTCCAGTACGCGCCCCTCGCCGAGATCACGGGGCGCAGCCCGCACCTCGCCCCGACGGCCCTCAACTGCGCGGCCCCGGACACCGGGAACATGGAGCTGCTCGCCCAGTTCGGCGACGAGGCGCAGAAGAAGCAGTGGCTGGAGCCGCTCCTCGCGGGCGAGATCCGCTCGGCCTTCGCGATGACCGAGCCCGAGGTCGCCTCCTCCGACGCGACCAACATCGAGACCCGGATCCGGCGGGACGGCGACGCGTACGTCGTCAGCGGCCGCAAGTGGTACATCTCCGGGGCCATGAACCCCGACTGCAAGGTCTTCATCGTCATGGGCAAGACCGACCCCGACGGGGCAGACCTGCGCCGCCAGCAGTCGATGATCCTCGTGCCGCGCGACGCCCCCGGCGTCGAGGTGCGGCGCGCCATGCGGGTGTACGGATACGAGGACCACTACCACGGCGGCCACGCCGAAGTGCTGTTCGACGACGTCCGCGTCCCCGCCGCGAACCTGGTCGGCGAGGAGGGCGGCGGCTTCGCCATCGCGCAGGCCCGACTCGGCCCCGGCCGCATCCACCACTGCATGCGGCTCATCGGCATGGCCGAGCGGGCCGTGGAGCTCATGTGCCGGCGTGCGGTGACCCGTACGGCCTTCGGGAAGCCGCTGGCCCAGCAGGGCGTCGTCCAGAACTGGATCGCCGACGCCCGGGTGACGATCGAACAGCTGCGGCTGCTCGTCCTCAAGACGGCCTGGTTGATGGACACCGTCGGCAACCGGGGCGCGCACACCGAGATCCAGGCCATCAAGATCGCGACGCCGCGCGCGGTCGTCGACATCATCGACAAGGCGGTGCAGGCCCACGGCGCCGGCGGGGTCTCGCAGGACTTCCCGCTGGCCGAGCTGTGGGCGGCGGCGCGGACGCTGAAGCTCGCGGACGGCCCGGACGAGGTGCACCAGCGGTCGCTGGCGCGGCGGGAGCTGAAGAAGTACCTCTGAGCGCCCTTAGGGCCTGTCCGGCCCTGATCCGCCGGACAGGCCCTAAGGACGCAGGGCCCGCAGCAGGAGGTCGGCCAGGTGGTCGGCCACCTGCTGCGGGGTCAGCGGGCCGTCCGGGCGGTACCACGTCGACAGGTGGTGCACCGAACCGAAGTGGTAGTCGACGACCAGGTCGGCGGGGGTCGCCGAGGAGAACACGCCGGACCGCTGGCCTTCCTCGATCAGCGCCCTGAACCGCTCGTGGTAGCGCCGTCGCTCGCCCCTGACCTGCTTGTTCTTCTCGGGGCTGAGGTGGTGCATGGAGCGGAAGAAGATGGCCGCGTCGTCGAGGTTCTCGATGGTGGTGACGACGACGTCGGCGGCGGCGCCGCGCAGCCGGTCCTCGACGGGCGCGTCGGCGTCCGCGTAGGCGTCGAGCCGCTCCTGCTGGAGGCGCAGGACCCGGGCGTAGACCTCCTGGAGGAGGTCCTCCTTGGAGCCGAAGTAGTGGTAGAGGGCGCCCTTGGTGACCCCGGCGGCCTCGACGATCTCCTGGACGGAGGTGCGGTCGTAACCCTGCTCCGCGAAGAGCCGGGTGGCGGCGGCGAGGAGCCTCTGAGGGACCGGTGCCCCGCTCTCGTCCGTCGTCCTGGCCATGCGCCGCCGCCTTCCCTCGTGATCGTTCATGATCGGGGGAACACCGTCCCCGTCCGTAGATCTTCCCATCCGCCGGGGCGCCTGCTAGCGGGCGCCCGTCTCCCAGGTGCGCTGGACGTGGTTCATGGTGCCGAGCCAGCGCTCGGGGTCGGTGGCGCGGTTGCGGTAGTAGCCGGCGACCTCGGGGTGGGGAAGGACGAGGAACCGGTCGGCCGCGATGGCGTCGAGGAGGGCGTCGGCGACGTCCTCGGGCTCGATGGCGGTGGGGGCGAGGACCAGGTCGCCGGCCGATCCGGCGGCGGTCAGCATGTCCGTACGGACGCCCTGCGGGCAGATCGCGTGGACCTTGAGGCCGCGGTGGCGGTAGGTGAGGGAGAGCCACTCGGCGAAGGCGTACGCGCCGTGCTTGGAGACGCTGTACGGCGCCGCGCCGATCATGGTGAGCAGTCCGGCGGCGGAGACGGTGGAGACGAAGCGGCCGCTGCCGCGCTCCAGCCACTCCGGGAGCAGGGCGCGGGCCGCCCGGACGTGGGCCATGACGTTGACGTCCCAGGCGGCGGCCCAGACGTCCTCGTCGGCGAAGGCGTCGCCGGGCGAGGAGAGTCCGGCGTTGGCGCACCAGACGTCGATGGTGCCGCCGAGGGCCTCGCGGGCCTCGTCGACGACGGCGGAGGCGTCGCCGGGGACGGCGAGGGCGCCGATCTCCTCGGCGACGGCCTTGGTGCGGACGGGGTCGAGGTCGTTGACGACGACCCGGGCCCCTTCGGCGGCGAAGCGGCGGGCGAGTGCGGCACCGATCCCGCCGCCCGCTCCCGTGACGACCACACGGGCGCCCCGGAGCTCGTTCGTGTCCGCCTTCTCCGTGTGCACCGCGTTCATGGACCCACCTCTCGGCTGTGACGACCCCGACAGACTAACCGGTCGGTATGGAGAGACGGAAGACCCGTTCCGCACGCCTCGTTCCCCGGGGCGGTCAGGGGCGCTAGCGTGCGTGCCCATGTCACCCCGAGGAGGTTCCATGGGCCTGTCGCGTCGGAGTCTGCTGGCCGCCGGAGGGGCCGTCGGGGTGGTGGCGGCCACCGCGTCCACCACTGCGGCCGCCACCGCCTCCGGCCAGGATCACGGCCGTGTGCGGACCGGCTTCGAGCGGCTCGCGGCGGACGGGTACGCGCTGCTGGCCGGCGAACGGGTCGGCGTCGTCACCAACCCGACCGGCGTCACCGCCGACGCCCGGCACGTCGTCGACGTGATGCACGCCGACGAACGGGTCGACCTGGTCGCCGTCTTCGGCCCCGAGCACGGCTTCCGGGGCACCGCCCAGGCCGGCGGCTCCGAGGGGCGGTACGACGACCCGGCGACCGGGCTGCCCGTCTACGACACGTACCTGAAGAGCGGTCAGCCGCTGGCGGACGTCTTCACGGCCTCCGGCGTGGACACGGTCGTCTTCGACATCCAGGACGTCGGCGCGCGCTTCTACACGTACATCTGGACGCTGTACGACTGCATGGTGGCCGCCGCGCTCGCCGGGAAGCGGTTCGTCGTCCTCGACCGGCCGAACCCGGTGACCGGGCGGGCGGCGCTCGGGCCCGTCCTCGACCGGGCCTTCGCGACCTTCGTCGGGCGCGAGCCGATCGCACAGGCGCACGGCATGACGGTGGCCGAGCTGGCCCTGCTCTTCAACGCCGAGTTCCTGGCCACGCCCGTGGCCCTGGAGACGGTCCGCATGACGGGGTGGCGGCGCGGCGAGTTCTTCGACGCGACCGGTCTGCCGTGGGTGCCGCCGAGCCCGAACATGCCGACGCCCGACACCGCACTCGTCTACTCGGGCACGTGCCTCTTCGAGGGGACGAACCTGTCCGAGGGCCGGGGCACGACCCGTCCCTTCGAGCTGCTCGGCGCCGAGGGGGTCGACCGGCGGTGGGCGGAGGCGGCGAACGCCCTCGGTCTGCCCGGGGTCCGCTTCCGCGAGGCGTACTTCGCCCCGACCTTCTCCAAGTTCCAGGGGAAGACCGTGGGCGGGGTGCAGCTGCACGTCCACGACCGCGCGTCCTTCGACCCGGTACGGACCGGGATCGGGCTCCTGGTCACCGCCCGGAGCTCCTGGTCCGGCTTCGCCTGGCGCCCGGACAACTGGATCGACAAGCTGACCGGCTCGACCCGGGTGCGGACCCTGATCGACGCGGGCGCGGACACCGACGAGGTCGTCGGGGCGTGGGAGGCGGACCTGGCGGCCTTCCGGGCGGTGCGGCGGGAGCATCTGCTCTACCGCTGACGGGGGTTGGCCCCCCTGTGGGCACGGGGGCAGGCGGGATGTCCCGGGGGGCGTCCCGCCGACCAGGCTTGCCCCATGAACCTCAGGAAGCTTTCCTTACGACGCCGGTCACCCCGCGGCAGGTCAACCCGCGGCAGGTCGGTCCTCGTCGGGGCGCTGGTCGCCGCCTGCCTCGGCACCCTGGCGCCCGCCGCCGGTGCGGCCGTCCGGCCCGCGCCCGACCCCGCTCGCGAACTCGCCCGCTCCGCCCACTCCCTGACCGACCTGCGCCCGCTCGACCGGATGATCGGCTCGGCCACGGTGGTCGGCATCGGCGAGGCCACCCACAGCTCGGCGGAGTTCTTCGAGACCAAACACCGGATCTTCGAACACCTCGTGGAGCGGAAGGGATTCACGACCTTCGCCCTGGAGGCCAACTGGTCGACCGGGCTGCTCGTCGACGAGTGGGTCCGCACCGGGCGGGGCGACATCCGGGCGATCATGCGGGACGAGTTCCAGGAGTCGTACCGCCTCTGGAACACCGAGGAGTACCTCGACCTGTTCCAGTGGATGCGGCGGCACAACCAGACGCACCCCGATCACCCGGTCCGGTTCATGGGCAACGACCTCGGGTACGCGGGGCCGAACCTCTTCGACACCGTCACCTCGTACGTGGCGCGCACCAGCCCCGCGCTCCTCCCCCGCTTCCGGGAGCTGTACCGGACGTCGCGGCCCTCCGGCGAGGTCGAGGCCTGGATGAAGGCGTACCTGGTCAAGCCGCTGCCGGAGCGGCGGCGGATGGCCGACGACGTGAACCGGGCGCTCGCCCTCCTGGAGAAGCAGCGGCCCGGGACGGGCCCGGAGGCGCGGGAGGAGCACGTCTGGGCCGTCCAGCACGCGCGGGTCATCGCCCAGGTCGGCACCGAGTTCTCGCACGACCTGACGGACGCGGGCGTCGCCGAGGCGATGCTCTACCGGGACCGCGTGATGGCGGAGAACACCGTGTGGTGGCAGCGGCAGACCGGCGACCGGATCGTGCTCTCCGCGCACAACGGACACGTCGGGTACGTGACGCCGAAGCCGGACCAGTACCCGCGGATCCAGGGCGCCTTCCTGCGGGACGCCCTCGGCCCGGACTACGTGAGCGTCGGCGCGTCCTTCGGGCAGGGCTCGTTCAACGCGCACGACACCGAGGCCCCGGGCGAGCCGCTGCGGGCCTTCACCGTCGGCCCTCTCGGCCCCGACAGCCACGCCGCCACCCTGGACCGGGTCTCCCCCGGCGCCTTCTACCTGGACCTGCGCCGGACGACCCCGGCGGCGCGCGACTGGCTCCGCGTGCCCCGGCCGGCCCGGCACGTCGGGACGGCGTATCCCTGGCCGGGCGATGTCGTGCCCTTCCGGCTCCCCGACTCGTACGACCTGCTGATCCACTTCCCCCGGGTCTCGGCGGCGCGGCTGCGCTGACGGATCCCACGGCGCGACAGGCGGGCCGCACCGCCACGTCTGGACGGGTCTCCGCGCGGGCATGCTGGCCATGGAGCCGCTGCCCGCGCACCCGCGCGTCCTCGGCGCGGCGGCCACCTCGACGGGGAGGGACGGTCGGGCCGTGACCGGGATGAGTGTGGAGCCGTACCGGGAGATCAACTTCGACAAGGACGGCGACGGGCCGGCGGGTCAGTCCGCGGCCCTCGCGGCGCTGGCCCGGCAGGGGGTGACGGACCTGGTGCTGCTCGCCCACGGGTGGAACAGCTCCCCGTCCGGTGCCACCCGCCTCTGCTCGGACTTCTTCGCCCCCTTCCCCGGCCTGTTCGGGCCCGGGGTCGAGGCCGGGTACGCGGGGGTGATCTGGCCCTCGATGATGTTCACGGACGAGCCGGTGCCGGACTACCGGGCGCTCGTGACGGTCCTCCCGGAGAAGCCGGTCCTCGGGCGGCTCGCGGAGCTGCTGGCGCTCGCGCCGCCGGACGAGGCCGCGTTCGCCGAGTTCGGTGCGCTCCTGAGGGAGCTGACCGACGTGCCTGGGGGCCCGGCGGGCGTCGCCGGGGTCGCGGAGTCCGTGCCGGAGTTCCTGGTCGCCGATCCGGTGGAGGTGTGCGCCCTGTTCACCGAGGCCCTGGGGGGCTCCGGCGCGGAGACCGACTTCGGGGAGGGACTCAAGCGGTACTGGAAGGGGGCCAGGGAGGCGCTGCGGCAGGCCGCCTACTACGTGATGAAGCGGCGGGCCGGGCATGTCGGCGAGTCCGGGCTCGGGCCGCTGCTCGGCGAGGTCGCGCGGACGGCCCCCGGTCTGCGCGTCCACCTCGTGGGGCACAGCATGGGCGCCCGGCTCGTCGCGTACGCGCTCCGCGGCCTTCCGGAGGGAGTGCGGCCGGTGGCCTCCGTGACCCTGCTCCAGGGGGCCTTCTCGCACTACGCCTTCGCCGCCCGGCTGCCGCACGACCCCCGCAGGTCCGGCGCGCTGCGGGACCTGCAGCGCCGGGTGCGCGGTCCGGTGGTGGCCTGCTACTCGCGGCACGACACGGCGCTCGGGGTGATGTACCCGCTGGCGTCCCGGCTCGCGGGCGACTCCGCGTCGCTGACCGGACCGCCGGGCGCCCTGCTCGGCTCGCGGGACCCGCGCTGGGGCGCGATCGGGCACGACGGCGTCCAGGGGGTGCCGGGCACGGCGGCCCGGACGGTGGCGGACGTGCCGCGCGACGGCGTGCCGGGCTCGGGGTGCGTGAACGTGGACGCGGCGGAGGTGGTCCGCTCGCACAGCGACATCCGCCGTCCCGAGCTGGCCCGGGTGGTGGTGTCGGCGGCCCGCGCGGGCCGGCCCTGAACCCCGCCGGACCCTCGGGTTCCGCCGCGCTTCGGTGATCACTCCCGCCCCGATGATGGCTGCCATCCGGATTTCGATGGAACACGAAGGGCCACTCGTTCGTCCCTCTGATACCGCGGTAGGACCAGCGACGGAGGTGGCGAGAGATGGCCGGATTCCGGAGTCTCGCGAGACAGGTGCGCGATCCGAGGTGCGACACGGCGCTGCGCAGGTACTCGCTGCGCAAGTGCCTGGAGCGGTTCGCGCCGTACGGGCACAGGGCGACCTGGGACCATCTGTGCCGCAGGCACAGGTTCGGTCCCGAGGACCGGGAGCTCGATCCGGGGCGGCTGGTGGCCGCTCTCGACGAGCTGGAGGAGGCGCGGACCGTGTGGCTCGCGTACGAGGAGCAGTTCGCCGCGCGGCGCCGGCGCGAGAAACACGACGGGCTGCGCGGGCTCGGCGCGCTCGACGACTGGCACCGGCGGGTCTGGGGCGGCAACGGGGTCGTGCGGTGCGGTGATCCGGCGGTGCACCCGTCGGATCCGCTGCCGGAGGTGCTGCGCCGGCTGATCACCGCTCTGGAGGACGGCCCGGGCGAGCGGTGTCCGGTGTGCGAGGGGCCACGGATCGGGTGGCAGGCGGGGCCGGGGAAGGCGGACGCGTACGAGCCGTGGCTCGGTCCGGTCTGCGGGGACTGCGGTGTGGGCGTCCCGCGAGCGGTGCTCACGTCGGGTGCGCTGGCCCGCGCCCGGGGGGACGTGCGGCGGCCGCTGGCTCCGGCGGCGTGAGGGCAGCCGGTGCGCCCGGGGCGCCTCTCCCGCTTCAGGTGTGTCTCAACGGGTCACGGGGGCCCGGGGACGCCGCCGGGGTGCCGATGTCGCCGGAGTCGACGGCCGCGGCCGCGGGCCTCGCGGTGGCGGCGGGCGCGGGCGACGTGCGCGTGCACCCGCGGACGCCCTGCGGCTCCGAGTCCCTCTCGCCGCGGGTGCTCGCCCCGGTCCTGACGGCGGTCCGGGCGGCCGTCGCCGTACCGGTGGGGGTGACGGCGAGCGCGCCCGCCGAGCCCGACCCCGGGCGCCGGGTGGAGCGGGTGCGCTCCTGGGCCGACCTGCCGGAACTCCCGGACCACGCCTCGGTCGACTGGCACGAGCCGGGCGCGGAGGCGGTGGCGACGGCGCTCCTGGAACTCGGGGTCGGCGTCGAGGCCGGGGTGCGGTCGGGCACGGACGGCCCTGCGCGGTTCGCGCGCTCGCCCCTGGGGCCCCGTGTGCTGCGGGTCCGCGTGGAGGTCGCGGACCCGGATCCGGCGACGGCCGGGGCCACGGCCCGGGCCCTGCTCGGGAGCTTCGACGTCCCGTCCGGCGTGCCGGTCCTGCTCCACGGCGTGGACGGCGGTACGTGGCCGGTGCTGCGTCTCGCCCGCCGCCTCGGGCTCGGCATCCGGATCGGCCTCGCCGACACCCTGCTCCTGCCGGACGGCACCCGGGCCCGCTCCAACGCCGAGCTGGTCGCGGCGGCGCTCTCTAGGAATCCTCGGCGGGCCGGCTGAGCGGCATCAGGCGGGAGCCCGCCATCCGCTCGCCGAAGACGTCGTCGGGGTTGGAGAGGACGCAGTTCTCCAGGGACAGGCAGCCGCAGCCGATGCAGTCCGTCAGGTGGTCGCGCAGCCGGCCCAGTTGCTTGATGCGCTCGTCGAGCTCGGTGCGCCAGGCCGCCGAGAGCTGTGCCCAGTCCTCGTTCGTGGGGGTGCGCTCCTCGGGGAGCCGGGCGAGCGCGTCGCGGATCGTGGCGAGGGGGATGCCGACGCGCTGCGCGGCCCGGACGAAGGCGACCCTGCGCAGGGTGTCGCGGCCGTAGCGGCGCTGGTTGCCCGTGGTGCGGCGGCTGCTGATGAGCCCCTTCGCCTCGTAGAAGTGCAGGGCGGAGACGGCGGCACCGCTACGCGCGGAGAGCTGGCCGACGGTGAGCTCGTGGATCTTCTCTGGAATCTGCGGCACCCGTCGAACCCTACTGGTCCGCAGGGAGCGGCCGTTGACAGCGGACTCCGGACCCCACATGCTGAGCAAGCGCTTAGATACCGCGCGGTATGTCGTAGCGGTATGCCGTAGCGGTATGCCGTAGCCGTATGTCGTACGAGAAGGGACGAGGAACATGGCCGAGCCGAGGATCTTCACCTCCGCCGAGGAGCTGCGCGCGGGGGTCGGCGAGCAGTTGGGGTACAGCGACTGGCTGGAGATCGACCAGAAGCGCATCGACCTCTTCGCCGAGGCCACGGGCGACCACCAGTGGATCCACGTCGACCCGGAGCGCGCCGCCGACGGCCCGTTCGGCGCGACGATCGCGCACGGCTATCTGACGCTGTCGCTGCTGCCCCTGTTCGTCCCGCAGGTCCTGCGCGTCGAGGGCATGAAGATGGGCCTCAACTACGGCACCGAGAAGGTGCGGTTCCCCGCCCCCGTACCGGTCGGCTCGCGGCTGCGCGCCACGGCCGTCCTGACGAAGGTCGAGGAGGCGGGCGGCGGCGTGCAGGTGACGGCGGCGGTGACCGTGGAGCGCGAGGACTCCGACAAGCCGGTCTGCTTCGCCGAGTCGGTCTCCCGCTACTACTTCTGAACCCCGACCATCCTCAGGACGAGGTCGGCGTAGAGCGCGCCGACCTCGTCGGGCGTCCGGCGGCCCTGGGTGTTGAACCAGCGCGAGACGTCGATGCAGAGGGAGAGCACCGCGACCGTGGTGCCGGCCACGTCCGGCACCACGAACTCGCCCGCCGCGACGCCCTCGTCGATGATCCGGCGCACGGCGCCGTCGGACTGCCTGCGCAGCTCCACGATCTCGGCGCGGTGCTCGGGGCCCAGGGCGTCGAGCTCGTACTGGACGACCCGCGCGGTCGTGTGGCGCTCGGCGTGCCAGCGGACGAAGGAGTGCACGGCGTCGGCGAGCCGCTCGGCGGCCGTGCCGTCGCCGTCGGCCGCGGCCCGGAGGATCTCCAGGGCCTTGTCGTGGCCGATGCGGCTGATCCGGTGGAGCAGCTCTTCCTTGGTCTTGTAGTGGATGTAGAGCGCGGCCGGGCTCATGCCGGCGCGGCTCGCGATGTCCCGGGTGGTGGTGGCGTGGTAGCCGCGCTCGGCGAACGCCTCGACGGCGGCCACCAGCAGTCGCCGGGCCGCCTCGGGCGTGACCTCGCCCCAGGGCATGTCCTCGCCCACGGGCGTCTCCTCCGCCGCGCTCATCGCACACTCCCTCTCGGACCCCGTCGGAACGAACACCATACAACGAGGGTGAGCAAGCGCTTAGAGATCGGCGGTGGGAGATCCGCGGCCGGAGGCCGGCGACCGGAGCTCTGCGACCGGAGCCCGGAGGCCGGACCCCGGTGGGTCAGAGCTTCTGGAAGGGGTCGTGCTCGGCGAGGAGCTTCTCCAGGCGGGCCTGGTCGACGCGGCTGACGATCTGGCCGGCCTCCTGGCGGTCGCGGACGACCTTGGCGAGCGTGAAGGCCGAGGTCGTGAGGTAGAGGACCGCGACGGCGAGGAAGGCCCGCACCCAGGCGCTGGCCTCCAGCTGGTAGATGCCGATGGTCACGGCCGCGCCGGCGACCGCGAAGGAGATGACGGCCTGCATGTAGTAGGCGGCGGTGTTCTGCTGCTTGACCGGTGTGTCGCTCATGCCCGACAGCATCGGACGGATGTGTCCGGTGCCACATCCGTCCGGGTACTCAGCGCGGCCGGCGAGGTACTCAGTCGCCGGCGCGCCGAGACCCCCGTCAGAACGCCGAGACGCCCGTCAACGCCCGCCCGATGATGAGCTTCTGGATCTGACTGGTGCCCTCGTACAGGGTCATGACGCGCGCGTCGCGGAGCAGCTTGCCGACCGGGTACTCGTCGATGTAGCCGTAGCCGCCGAAGACCTGGAGGGCGTTGTTCGCCGCGCGGACGGCCGCCTCGGAGGCGTACAGCTTCGCCTTGGAGGCTGCGGTGGCGAAGTCCTGGCCCCGGTCGATCAGATCGGCGACCCGCCACGTGAGGAGCCGGGCGGCGTCGACGTCCACGGCGATGTCGGTGATCAGCTCCTGCACGAGCTGGTACGAGGCGATGGGCTTTCCGAACTGCTCGCGCTCCCCCGCGTAGCGCACGGCGGCGTCGAGCGCGGCCTGGGCGATGCCGACGCAGCCGGCCGCGACCGACATGCGGCCCTTGGCGAGGGCGGACATGGCGACGGTGAAGCCCTTGCCCTCGGGGCCGAGCAGGGCGGCGGCCGGGACGCGGACGTCCTCCAGGACCAGCTCGGCGGTGGCCTGGCCGCGCAGGCCGAGCTTGCCGTGGATCGGGCGGCGGGTGAGGCCGGGGGTGTCCGTGGGGACGAGGAAGGCGGAGACGCCCTTGTGACCCGGGGTGTCATTGGTGCGGGCGAACAGCAGGACGACATCGGCCCAGGTGCCGTTGGTGATGAACATCTTGGTGCCGTTCACGACGTAGTCGTCGCCGTCGCGGACCGCGCGGGTGGTGAGGTTTCCGGCGTCGGAGCCGGTGCCCGGCTCGGTGAGGCCGAAGCAGCCGAGCGCCTCGCCGGAGGCGAGCCGGGGCAGCCACGCCCGCTTCTGCTCCTCGGTGCCCCAGGCGGCGAGGGTCTTGGCGACCAGGCCGAGGGAGACGGAGACGATGCCGCGCACGGAGGAGTCGCCGCGGCCGAGTTCCTCGGTGACGAGGCAGTACGCGAGGTGGTCGCCGCCCGAACCGCCGTACTCCTCCGGGATGGTGAGCCCGAGGAAGCCGACGGCGCCGAGCTTCTTGACGATCGCCCGGTCGGCCTCCTCGGCGCGGTCCCACGCGACGGCGTGCGGGGCGACCTCGCGTGCGACGAAGTCCTCGGCGAGCCGCCGTACGGCTTCCTGCTCCTCGCTCAGTTCCAGATTCATCCGGTGCCACCCCAGTCGGCCATTTAATTACCACTGCTAGTTTTTGTTGTGCGGGCCTACTATGTGCGCCATGGCCCGACCGCGCAAGCCCCTGCTCAGCCGAGACCGCATCGTGGAGACGGCGGGTGCGCTCGTGGACGCGGAGGGACTCGCCGCGCTCTCCACCCGGCGGCTCGCGGCCGAACTCGGGGTGAGCGGCCCCTCGCTCTACAACCACTTCCGGACGAAGGACGAGATCCTCGACGCGGTCGCGGACGCGGTGAGCGCGAAGATCGACCTGTCGATGTTCGCGGAGACCGACGGCCGCGACTGGAGCACCGCACTGCACGACTGGGCGGTCTCCTACCGCGCGGCGCTCGCCGACCACCCGCACGTCGTCCCCGTCCTCGCCCAGGGCCCCGGCCGCCGCCCCGCGGGCCTGCGCGTCGCCGACGCCGTGTTCGGCGCGATGGTCCGGGCGGGCTGGCCCCCGGCCCAGGCCACCTCGATCGGCGCGCTGATGCGGTACTTCGTCACCGGCTCCGCCCTCGGCTCCTTCGCCCGCGGCTTCGTCGACGACGAGACGGCCTACGACCCGGCCGACTACCCCCATCTCGGCCAGGCCCACCTCCTGGCCGAGCACCGCCAGAAGGTCGACGAGCGCGCCTTCGACACGGGGCTGCGGGCGCTGCTCGACGGACTGCTCATCCAGTACGGGTCCCTGGTGACGCCCGGGGAAGCGGGCGACGGTTCGGCGCCCGCCGAACGGTGAGTGCGGGACCCTGGGGCCATGGCAGCCAGTGATCTCGCCGCGCTCGCGGCGCTCTTCGCGGACGAGAGCCGCGCCACGTTCCTGCTCGCCCTGCTCGACGGACGGGCCTGGACCGCCGGGGAGCTCGCCCGCCACGCGGGCGTCGCGCCGTCCACCGCCAGCGAGCACCTCGGAAAGCTCGTCGCGGGCGGGGTACTCGCGGAGGAACGGCAGGGCAGGCACCGGTACGTCCGCCTGGCCGACCCCGGGATCGCGCATCTCGTCGAGAACCTGGCGAGCCGCTCGGAGCCCGCGCCGGCCGCGCCGCCCGGCTCGCTTCGGGCCGTGAGCGCCGGACGGGCGATGGCCCGGGGGCGCACCTGCTACGACCACCTCGCCGGGCGGCTCGGCATCGTGATCACCGAGGCGATGACCGTGCGCGGACTGCTGCGCCAGGACACCGGGTTCGCGCTCACCGACCGGGGCGTGGCGTGGTTCGAGGAGCTGGGCCTCCCCCTCGTACGCAAGGGGCGGCGGCCCGTCGCGCGCGGCTGTCTCGACTGGACCGAACGCAGGCCGCACCTCGCGGGGACCGCGGGCGCCGCGCTCTGCCGGCACGCGCTGGCCACCGGGTGGTGTGTGCGGATCGGGTCCGAGCGGGCCGTGAAGGTGACGGCGGAGGGCGAGGCCGCGCTGCACGAGACGCTGGGCATCGCCCCGGCCTCCCTGCACTGACCCCGCCCCGCCGGCCTCTCGACCGTCCGCGCCGCGATATTGCGGTGAACGCCGAACCGTCCGCGCCCTACGGTCGGGCCATGCAGAACCGAACCTCTCGCCTCGCGCTCGCCGCCGCCGGTGTCACCGTCGTCCTGTGGGCCTCCGCCTTCGTCTCCATCCGCAGCGCCGGGGAGGCCTACTCCCCCGGCGCCCTCGCCCTCGGGCGGCTCCTCGCCGGGGCCCTGGTCCTCGGCTGCGTCCTCCTGATCCGGCGCGAGGGGCTGCCTCCCCGGGCGGCCTGGCGCGGGATCCTGATCTCGGGGCTGCTCTGGTTCGGCGTCTACATGGTGGTCCTCAACTGGGGCGAGCAGGAGGTCGACGCGGGAACGGCGGCGATGGTCGTGAACGTCGGACCGATCCTCATCGCCCTGCTCGGCGCGAGGTTCCTGAAGGAGTCGCTGCCGCCCCGGCTGGTCGCGGGCATGGCCGTCTCCTTCGCGGGCGCGGTGGCCGTGGGCCTCTCCATGTCGAGCGACTCCGGCTCCGGCGCGCACGCCTCGGTGCTCGGGGTGGTGCTCTGCCTGGTCGCGGCGGCGGCGTACGCGGGCGGGGTCGTGGCCCAGAAGCCGGCGCTCGCGCACGGCAGCGCGCTCCAGGTGACGACCTTCGGCTGCCTGGTGGGCGCGGTGGCCTGTCTGCCGTTCGCCGGGCAGCTGGTCGAGGAGGCGGGCCGGGCCCCGCTGTCGGCGACCCTGAACATGCTCTACCTGGGCGTGTTCCCGACCGCGCTCGCCTTCACCACGTGGGCGTACGCCCTGGCCCGTACGACCGCGGGGCGGATGGGCGCGACGACGTACGCCGTACCCGCCCTCGTCGTCCTCCTCGCCTGGCTCTTCCTCGGCGAACTGCCCGGAGCGCTCACGCTCGCCGGGGGCGCGCTCTGTCTGGCGGGTGTGGCCGTGTCCCGCTCGCGTCCGCGGACGGCCACCGTCCCCGGAACGGCCGAATCCACCTGACAGGTGACAGCCATGGTTCCGGTCACTTCGCGGGCGGGTCCCGGTCCGTACCGGCCCGCGACCAGGAAGGGGGACGCCCGTCAAGCTCCGTTTCCGGCCTGAGGGGCCGGACGCCACGTTTCACCGCCGCCCGGCCGGATAGTTTCGAGACCGTCACAGACGCGAGCCGGATCATCACGTTCTGGCACCTTCTCGTATGTCCACGGGGGAGCTCATGGCGATTCAGCAGAGGGCGGAACGGACGAGACAGGAGATCCTGTCGGCGGCGGCGCGGGTCTTCGACGGACTCGGTTACGAGCGCGCTTCGCTCGCCAGGATCGCGGGCACGGCCCGGGTGACCACCGGCGCCCTCGTCTTCCACTTCGCGACGAAGGCGGACCTGGCGACCGCCGTACGGGGGCGGGCCAGGGCGGTCACCCGGACCGCGGTCGAGTCGGCCTGTCTGTCCACGGAGGGCGTGGGCGGCACCTCGATCGACAAGCTGGTGCTCACCACGCACGCGCTGATCCGGCTCTTCGAGACCGACCACGCGGCACGGGCGGGCGAGCGGCTGGCCCGCGAGCTGGGCGGCACCGGCCACGCGCCGTCCGGGGAGTGCCCCTGGCGCCGCGAGGTCGCCCGGCTCGCCCGGTACGCCGCCGCGGAGCAGGCGTTACGCCCCGGAGTGGACGCGACGGCGGTGGCGGCCCTGATCGGCTACGTGATCACCGGCGTGGAGCTGGAGATGCGCTCGCCGAACACGGCGGCCGACGACGAGACCTGGCCGCCGGCCGGGACCGGCGCCATCCTCGGCCCGGCCGAGGAACGCCTCCGCCGCATCTGGGAGTTGATCCTGCCGGGTCTCGTCCACCCGGCGGCCCGGCGCCCCCGGGGCACGGGGGCGGCCGTCAAGTCCATCGCCACGACCACGTTCCCGGCACCCGCTCCGGCCACCACCGCGACGCCCGCCGCGCCTTCGGCTCAGGAGCCCGGCACCTCGCCCGTGGCGCCGTAGCCCGCCACACCGCCAGACCGCCACACCGTCAGTTCCCGCTCCCGGAGCGCAGCAGCTGGCGGGCGAAGGCCGTCAGCGAGCGGCCGATGCGCTCGGTCGACAGGCCGAGTTCGTGCCGCTGGAACTGCAAGAGCTCCGGCGCCAGCGGGCTGAGCGCGATGTCGATCATCGGATCCGGATCCTCCACCCCGTGATCGACGAGCAGCGTGCGGACGTGCACGCGCCAGAATCCGTACGCGCCCGTCCTGAAGCGCGCGGGCCCGGTCTCCGCCCCCAGCGCCAGCGGCAGATGACGCTCCAGCAGGTCGAGCATGGCGAGATAGAACGCCGCGAGCCGCTCTCCCGCGGGTGCGCCGGGACCGAGCGGCGGCGGTCCGTAGATCAGCTGGCCCTGGAGCAGGCGCTCGTGCTCGTCGAGGAGCGCGACGGCCACGGAGGACGGGTCGGGGAAGCTCCGGTAGAGCGTGGCACGGCCCACGCCGGCCGCCTTGGCGATCCGGTCCATGGTGACCGACCGGGGGTCCTGCTCGGCGAAGAGCTGCTCGGCGGCGGCCAGGATCTGGGCGCGGTTCCGCTCCGCGTCCGCGCGTCTGCGCGGCGCGACCGGCTGTTCGTCCGCCGCCTGAAGATCGCCGAGGAGCCCGCCGACCCGGTGCACGGAGGAGGCTCCACGACCTCGCTGCTCGTCGTCGCTCATGGACCAGACCTTACTTCCCCACACAATAAGTGGACACCTTGTCCGCTTGGGTTGTTGCATGGCATGCTAAACGGACTCAGCGTCCACTTATCCGCTCGTCATCCCGCCCCAGGGAGATCCAGATGCACACCGCGCTCCTCGCCGCGGCCCTGCTGGTCGGCTGCCTCCTGGCCGTCCAGGCCTCGGTGAACCTCCAGCTGAACTCCGCCGTCGGCACCCCGTACGGCGCCTCGACCATCCAGCTCGGCGTCGCGACCGGGCTGCTCACCGTGCTCGCGGTGGCGGCCGGAGCGCTCGGCGCACTCGGCAAACTGCCCGACGTGGAGGCCTGGCAGCTGCTCGGCGGGCTGGCCAGTCCGCTCTACATCACCAGCGGCATCCTGCTGTTCCCCCGGCTCGGCGCCCTCGCCGCCGTCGGACTCTTCGTGACCGGCCAGATGTTCGCCTCGCTCGCCCTCGACCTCTTCGGGCTCCTGGGTCTCGAGCAGCAGGAGCTCAGCGCCGGGATCGTCATCGGCGCCCTCGCCGTCCTCGCGGGCATCGTCGTGATCATCCGGGGCATGAAGGCGTCGGCCCCTCCCGGCGCCCCCCGGATGTCGAGCGCCGGGCGCACCGGCTGGCTCGCCCTCGGTGTCCTCGCCGGAGCCGTCCTGCCGGTGCAGGGCGCGGTCAACGCCCAGCTCCGCGCCCAGCTGAAGGAGCCCATCACCGTCGCCGTGATCAGCTTCGCCGTGGCGACGTTCACGATCGCCGTCGTCCTGCTCGTGCTCTACGCGACCCGTCGCACGCCGAAGCCGAAGATCGCCCCGCTGAAGAAGATGCCCTGGTGGGGCTGGCTCGGTGGCGCCTGCGCCGCCGCGTACGTCACCGGGACCTTCCTGCTCATGCCGACCATCGGCGCGGCGGTGACCATCGCGCTGACCGTGACGGGGCAGCAGCTCACCTCGGCGCTGATCGACCACAAGGGCCTGTTCAAGCTGCCGCAGCGCTCGCTGACGAAGCCGCGCGCCCTGGGCCTCGTCCTGCTGATCGCCGGCTCCCTGACCATCCAGCTCGTCTGACGCGCTCCGACTCGCTCCCACTCGCTCCCCGCCCGACTCTCCGACCGAGGGATGTGCCGTGAAAGCCACCTACACCGCAGGGCCGGACATCCACGTCCTCCCCTCGGCGCTGCCCATACCGGACCTGGGCGACCAGCCGGTCAACGCCTTCCTCTTACGGTCGGGCCGGCCGATCCTCGTGGACACCGGCATGCCCGTCGACCGGGAGGGCTTCCTGGACTCCCTCTGGTCGCTGATCGACCCGGTCGATCTGCGCTGGATCGTCGTCACCCACGACGACCGCGACCACACCGGCGCCCTGGCCCGCCTCCTGGAGGCCGCGCCGCGCGCGAAGGTCCTGACCAACGCGATATCGCTCACGCGAATATCCGAAGAGTTCGGCATTCCGCAGGACCGGGTGGTGACGGTGAACCCGGGAAGCCGTGTGAAGATCGGCGACCGGGAGCTGAGTTTTCATCGGCCGCCCACATTCGATTCACCCGGGACGCTTGCGGTGTTCGACCATTCCGATGGCACCCTGTACAGCTCCGACAGCTTCGGGACCGTCGTCGGGGAAATAACCCAGGACTTCGCCGAGCTCGACGAGGCGGAATTCTTCCACGGGTTCGACGTCCTGAACCGGGCCATAGCCCCGTGGACCGCGCTGGCCGACGAGGCGAAGTTCCTCCGGCCCGTACACGAACTGGCCGCCCTGCGTCCCGCGCGGCTGCTCAGCGCCCACGGTCCGACCGTCCGCGAGGGCGCCGTACCGCGGCTCTTCGAGGCGATGGCCCGCATCCCCTCCCTGCCCGCCTGGCTCCCCGGCGCCGACCTCGACCTCGAGGCGGCGCTCGACGCCCACGAGATGCCCACCGGCTGAGCCCGCCCGGCCGCTTCCGAACCGCCCGGCCGCTTCCGAACCGAGGAGAACCATGTCCGACCCGACCAGCCCCGACCCGAGCACCCGCGCGCCGGCCGCCTTCGACCCGGCCACCGTCGACCTGACCCCGCCCCGCGGAATCGTCACCGTCTTCTCCGACATCTGGTGCTCCTTCGCGCACATCGCCATCCACCGCCTGCACGCCACCCGGGCCCGGCTGGGCCTCGCGGAGCAGGTCTCCTTCGACCTGCGCGCCTTCCCGCTGGAACTCCTCAACGACGCTCCGAGCCCGCGCCCCGGCACGGACAGCGAGGTCGCCCGGATGGCCAGCCTGGAGCCGGCCGCCGGCTGGCAGCTGTGGCAGGCCAAGGACTGGCTCTATCCGTCGACGACGCTGCCCGCCCTGGAGGCGGTGCTCGCCGCGAAGGAGCAGAGCCTGCACGCCTCGGAGCAGCTCGACCTCGGGCTGCGCCGGGCCTTCTGGGCGGAGTCTCGCTGCATCAGCCACCGCAAGGTGATCCTCGACGTGGCCCGGGACAGCGGCGCGGTCGACGTCGACGCCCTCGGCGCGGCCCTGGACGACGGCCGGGCCCGCCGGACGCTCTCGGACCACGCCTCCGTGTCCCGTACGGACCGGGTGAACTGCAGCCCGCACCTGTTCCTGTCCGACGGCTCCGACCACGCCAATCCGGGCATCGACGTGGGCTGGGAAGGCGGCTACGGCATCGGCTGGCCCGTGATCGCGTCGGACGACCCGAAGGTGTACGAGGACATCCTCCTGCGGGCCGCCACCGAATAGTTGAATTCGCGGCCAAGCAGGGGCTAATCCTCGGAACGACGGTCAGGCATTCCCTTTCGCGGAATGCCTGACCGTCGTTTCTTTTTTCCTCGGCAGAACATCGCGGTAATTATTAATTGCGTGACCCGGCCGTTATTCGCAAGGCCGGTCGAAGCTCCTAAAGTCGTTCCCGCCGCCGGAATTCCGGAAGCAGATCCGTATCGACAGCGGGAGTTCTTCATGTCGTTGACCGACAAGGCAGACGTCAGCACCTTCGTCGACCTCACCCAGCACGAGATCGAAGCGCTGAAGACCCGGTTCAACCTTGCCGACGCCCACACGCACCAGCGGCAGTCCGCCTCCCAGGAGAGGATCGTCCAGCGGCTGCCCGAGCTCTGGCACGAGTCCGAGTCGAAGCAGCAGGCTCACTTCGAGCGCCAGTTCCTGGACGCGTTCTTCCGCCTGCACCAGCAGCCCACCGCCCGGGCGATGGACCGCACGCTCCTGTCGTACTCCGCCAGCGTGTCGACCATGGTGGCCGGCATGTTCCTCAAGCAGCGCGGCAAGTCCGTGCAGCTGGTGGAGCCCTGCTTCGACAACCTCGTCGACCTCCTGCGCAACATGCAGGTGCCGATCTCCCCGCTCGCGGAGTCCGCGCTGCACGACAAGGACGCCATCTACGACCGGCTCGTCGAGCAGGTCGACGCGGACGCCCTCTACCTCGTCGACCCGAACAACCCCACCGGCTTCACGCTGCTCGCCGAGAAGCTGGAGGGTTTCCGCGAGGTCGTCCGCTACTGCGTGGACCACGACAAGGTCCTGGTCATGGACTTCTGCTTCGCCTCCTTCGCGCTCTGCGACGAGGGCGTCGGCCGGGTCGACATCTACCGGCTCCTGGAGGAGTCCGGCGTCACGTACATGGTCATGGAGGACACCGGGAAGACCTGGCCGATCCAGGACGCCAAGTGCGCCATGATCACCGCCAGCAAGGACATCCAGGAGGAGGTCTACAACCTCCACACCAGCGTCCTCCTGAACGTCTCCCCCTTCGTCCTCAACATGGTCACGCAGTACGTCGAGGACTCCATTGCCGACGGCTTCGCCTCGGTGCGGGACATCATCACGACCAACGCCGAGGCCGCCCGCGCGGCGCTCAGCGGCACCGTCCTGGAGTTCCAGGAGCCGGTCGTCGGCACCAGCGTCGCCTGGTTCCGGATCACCGCGGAGCACTTGACCGCCACCCGCCTCCAGGCCGTCCTCTTCGACGAGGAGGTGTACGTCCTGCCGGGCACCTTCTTCTACTGGAACACCAAGGAGAAGGGCGAGCGCTTCATCCGCCTGGCCCTGGCCCGCGAGCCCGAGGTGTTCGCCGGCGCCATGGAGCGGATGCGGAAGGTGCTCGAGCGCCATGCCGGCTGACGACACCTCCGCGGTGCGTACCGAGACGGTCCCCACCGACGGCGTGTTCATCGACGCCACGCTCTTCATGGGCATGCACAGCGAGGACGACGCCGTCCGCGTTGCCTCGAAGGCCTTCTTCGCGGACCGCCTCGCCGCGGGAACCGCCGGCCGGGTCGTCATGAGCTGGGAGCAGGTCGGCCGCTGCGACGACCTCGTGTGGGCGTACGAGCGAGGGGTCCAGGACGACTACTACCCCTTCATGGACGTCCTCCACACGGACCTCGCCATCGACCGGATCGCCTACGACGAGGCGGACGTCCGCCGGGCCTTCACCGCTCCCGGGCTCGACGGCCTGCCCACGCACGAACGCCTGCTGCTCGCCCAGGTCATCGGCCGAGGGGGCACGCTGCACACCGCGAGCCCCCGGCTGCTCGGGACCGCCGGACTCCCCGTCGTACCGATCGCCCGGGCCGGTGTGCCCGCCCCGGTCGCGGAGCCGTCGTTCCCCCCGTACCTGGAGGACCTCTACCGGCGCTCGCTGGTCCTGACGGTCGCCTCCGAGGACCTCTGACACCCGCTCGAACCACCGACACGCTCGCGAAGGGCACCCCACTCATGCCTGGCACCTACTCCGGGACCATCGTCCCGCTGATCACCCCGCTCGACGAGAACGGCACCGTCGACGAGCAGAGCGTCGCCCGGCTCGTCGGTCACATCCACTCCGAGGTCACCGGCCTCATGCCGGCCCTGACCTCCGGCGAGGGCTGGAAGCTCGACGCCCGGCAGTGGCAGGACGTGGTCACGTACACCGTGAAGCACGCCGACGGCCTGCCCGTGCTCGCCGGGATCCAGCTCCCGGACACCGCCTCGGTGGTCGACCGGGCCCGCACGGCCGCCGCGCTCGGCGCCGACGCCGTCGTCGTCACCACACCGTTCGGCGCCGACGTGACGCAGGACCGGATCGTCGAGCACTACAAGGCGATCCGCGCGGCCCTCGACATCCCGATCTTCCTCTACAACGAGGAGGCGCTCTCGGGCAATCGCATCGAGTTCGACACCCTGATCCGGATCTGCAAGGAGATACCCGGGATCGTCGGCATCAAGGAGTCCAGCGGGGACGCCGCGTTCACCCGGCGGATGGCCGGGGCGGGCACCGGGATCCCGGTCTTCGAGGGCTGGGAGAACCTCCTCGTCGACGCCCGCGGCATCGACGGCTTCATCGGCCCGCTGGCCAACCTCGAACCCGGTCTCTGCAACCGGATGCTCGTCGACCCGACACCCGACCGCCAGGCGGAGATCAACACCGTCTGCGAGAAGTACGGCGTCTTCCTCGACGACTGGTACCGCTGGGTGAAGAAGGAGCTGCACCGACGCGGCGTGATCAGCTCGCCCGCCACGGCCGAGGAGGTCAAGGCGGCATGAGCGCCTCGCCCTCCGGACCTCCGGTCGTCGCGCACTCCGTCACGGCCCCCGCCGCGACCGCCCAGCGCGACCTGCACGCCCTCTACCGGCGGGTCCCCAGCCTCGGCGACTACGGATCGATGGCAGCGATCGAGGAGCGGTGGATCCTGCCGACGGCCCGCGGCCACGAGGCCTCGGCGCCCCGGTTCGCGAACACCGGCGAACTGCTCGGGACGCTCAAGGAGTTCCTCGCGGAGGAGGAGGCGGACCTCCCGGAGAGCGCGACCTTCCTCGCCGAGCACGCGACACTGGAACAGTTCAAGGCCGTGGTGGGGCAGTTCGCCCTCGACGGGCTCACCGAGTCCGAGTCGCTGCTCCCGGTCGTGCCGCGGCTGCCGTACCGCTCCGGCATGGCGGTCTTCCGGGTCCTCATCGACGAACTCGGCTGCGGCAACGAGGAGAAGGCCCACTCCCAGCTCTACCGGGACCTCCTCACGGAGCTCGGCATGAGCGTCCGGCTCGACGACTACCTCGACGAGACGAGCCCCGAGTGCTACGCCTACGTCAACATGTTCCACTGGCTGGCCAGCCGGGCGCCCTCGCCCCAGTACTTCCTGGGGGCGTACGCCTACTTCGAGACCAGCGTGCTGTACGCCTTCCAGAGCTTCGCCCGGGCGGCCCAGCGGCTCGGCATCGTCCACGACGCCTACTACACCGAGCACCTCTACATCGACACGTACCACAGCAGTCATATGCGTACGGCGATCCGGGCACTCGACGAACCGGACCTCGCGAAGATCTGGGCGGGCGTGCGGCTGGCCTCCGAGATCGTCGGGACGGCCACCGAGGCGGCCGTCGCGCGGGCACGGGAGACCGTCGGATGACGGCCGTGCCCGCCGGGCGCCGGCGGGGGGCCGACGAGCCCGTCGTCCGGCAGGTGACCGAGGAGCTGGTCCTGGTCGAGGTCGGCGGCCGCAAGGTGCTCGCCGCCGCCGTCTGCCCGCACCGCGGAGGCAGACTCAAGTACGGCAGGGTCGACGGGGACAGGCTGCGCATCACCTGCCCCCTGCACCACACGACCTTCGATCTGACGAGCGGCGAGCGGACCTCGGGCGCCGCGTGCGCCGCCCTCCGGGTCGTCGACGTCCTGCCCGGCCGGGAATCCGGCCAGGACTCCGGCCAGGACTCCGGACACAACTCCGGACACGACTCCGGGAACGCAGCCGGGGGCGCCCTGTGACCACCACACCGACCGGGGCGGCGTCGATCGCGGCGCCGCCCCGTGCGGCGGTCGGGCACGACGGCATCGCGCCCGTCCCCGAGTCCGAACGCACCTCGTCCCCGGCCGACTTCGGCTGGATCTGGCCGTCCGCGCAGTTCTCGTTCGGGACCGTCGTGCTCGGCGCGCTGCCCGTGGTCTTCGGCCTCGGCTGGTGGGCCTCGGCGAGCGCGATCACGGTCGGCGTCGCCGTCGGTTCCCTGCTGCTCGCACCCCTCGCCCGCTTCGGTGTCCGTACCGGCACCAACGACCCCATGGCGAGCGGGGCGCACTTCGGGGTGCGCGGCAGGATCGTCGGCAACGTCATCACGGTGGTCACGGCGCTCGGCTTCTTCGCGATCGCCGTGTGGACGGGCGGCACCGCCGTCATGGTCGCCGGCCACCGGCTGCTGTCCACCCCGACGGGCCCGGGCGCGCTGACGATAGCGATGTTCGTGACGGCGGCGGCGGTCGCGCTCGTCGCCGTACGCGGCCACGGGGCGCTCGTCCGTACGTACCGGGTCACTGCGGTCACCGGCGGCGTGGTCCTGCTCGGCACCGTCCTCGTCCTGGCCCCGGACTTCGACGCGGGATACGCCGGCGGGACGCTCGCACTCGACAGCGCCCTGCACACCTGGCTGCTCGCGGCCACCGCCGCCGCGACCATGCCGCTGTCGTACGCGACCTTCCAGGGCGACTACACCCGCTTCATGCCCGCCTCCACCCCCACCGGGCGGGTCGTGCGGGCCAGCGGGATCTCCATGTTCCTCAGCAGCCTCGCGGCGCTGCTCACCGGCGCGTACGTGACGACCCTCTTCCCCGTCCCCGACGAGCCGTGGCTCCAGGGCCTGACGGACGCCGTCCCCGGCTGGTTCGCGGTGGCGGTCGTGGTCTTCGGCTTCGCGGGCACCCTGCCGCAGGCCGGACTGTGTCTGTACGCGGCCGGGCTCTCCGCCAACTCGGTGTTCTGGCGCGCCTCGCGGGCCGGCGTCACCACGGTCGTCGCGCTGCTCGCCATGGCCGTCCTCTACCTCGGGGCGGTGGTGTACGACGCGATGGACGCGATGTCGGCGTTCGTGACGCTGCTGCTGACGGTCGTCGCCCCGTGGGCGGCGGTGCTCTCCGTCGGCTACGTGCTCCACCGCGGCCGGTACGACACGGCGGCGCTGCGCACCTTCACCACCGGCGGGGGCGGGCGCTACTGGTACACGCGCGGGGTCAACCCGCGGGCCGCCGGGGCCTTCGCCGCCGGTTCGGCGGTGGGGATCCTGTGGGTCAACAACCCGCTGTACACCGGCCCGTTGACGGAGCTGACCGGCGGGGTCGACCTGAGCCTGCCGGCCTCCTTCGCCGTCGCCGCCGGGCTCTACGGGGCGCTGTGCCGAGTGTGGCCGGAGCCCCTGCTGCCGCCGTCGCGAGTTTCGAGGTGATGCATGTCCACAGCCCGACTCACGGTCCGGTCCGTCGTCCAGGAGGCCGAGGGCGTCCTGGGGCTCGTGCTCGCCGATCCCACGGGCGCCGCCCTGGCCCCGTGGGAGCCCGGCGCGCATCTGGAGGTGGTGCTGCCGTCCGGTGCGGTCCGGCACTACTCGCTCTGCGGTGACCCGGCGGACCGGAGCACGTACCGGCTGGGGGTGCTGCGGGAGCCCGAAGGCCGGGGCGGGTCGAAGGAGATCCACACCTCCGTCGGCGAGGGCACGGTCCTCGGGGTGCGGGGTCCTTTCAACCGCTTCCCGCTGGTGCCCGCCGAGCGGTATCTGTTCGTCGCCGGGGGTATCGGCATCACTCCTCTGCTGCCGATGGTCCGCTCCCTGCCGCCGGGGTCCTGGTCGCTGCTGTACGGGGGCCGGAGCCTGGCGGCCATGGCCTACCGCGAGGAGCTCGCCGTACTCCCCGGGGTCACGCTCGTCCCGCGGGACACCGCGGGACTGCCCGACCTGGACGCCGTCCTCGCCGGGATTCCGGCGGAGACGGCCGTGTACTGCTGCGGCCCGGAGGGGCTTCTGCGGGCGGTGGAGGAACGGTGGCAGGGGCCGCTGCACACGGAACGGTTCGGAGCGGCGCCGGTTCCGCCGACGGGAGACGTGCCCGCGGAGGGCTTCGAGGTCGAGCTGCGGCGCAGTGGCCGGACGCTGACCGTCGGGCCGGGCCGGACGCTCCTCGACGCCGTTCGCGAGGCGGTGCCGGATGTCGCGTACTCCTGCGAGGAGGGCTGGTGCGGCACCTGTGAGACGAAGGTGATCGCCGGAACGCCCGAGCACCACGACTCCGTCCTCGGCGAGGACGAGAAGGCCTCGGGGGCGACGATGATGATCTGCGTGGGGCGCTCGCGCGGCGCCCGCCTCGTCCTGGATCTGTGACGCGCGGACGGCTGGGACGCGGACGGCTGGGACGCGGAAGCCCGTACCGGGTGAGCCGGTACGGGCTTCCGCGATTCCGCGTGCCGTCAGGGGAAGATCACCAGGGCCCGGCCGCCCTTGCCCGCGAGCATGTTGTCGAAGGCCGCCGGGATGCCTTCCAGGGTGATCCGCTCGGTGACCAGGGCGCCGAGGTCGAAGCGGCCGGCCCTGATGTGCTCGGCGAGGACCGGCAGGTCCACGGCCGGGTTCGAGTTGCCGTAGACGCAGCCGGCCAGGGTGCGGCCCCAGTGGAAGAGCTCCAGGGCGTGGAAGGTGACCTGCTGGTCCTTGCCGCCGATGCCGACGACCGTGGTGCGGCCGCCGCGCCGGGTGGAGTCCCAGGCGGTGCGGATGGTGACGGCGCGGCCGACGCACTCGACGGCCACGTCGACGCCCTGGCCGCCCGTCAGCTTCCGGATGTCCTTCGCCGTCGTCTCGGAGGCGACGACGTACGCGGTGGCGCCCGCCGCCCTCGCCAGGGCCTCCTTCTCGGGGGAGACGTCGACCGCGACGATCCTGGACGCGCCCGCGATCCGGGCGGCCTGGAGCGCGGCGAGGCCGACCCCGCCGACGCCGAACACCGCGACGGTCTCGCCCTCCCTCACCCGCGCGGAGTGGTGGACCGCGCCCCAGCCGGTGAGGACGGCGCAGCCGAGCAGGGCGGCGTCGGTGAGCGGGACGCCGTCGGGGACGGGCAGGACGCAGTTCGCGGCGACGACCGTCTCCTCGGCGAAGGCGGCGACGTTGAGTCCGGGGTGGAGCTCGGTGCCGTCCTCGGTGCGGGCGTGGATGTTCGCTGAGCCGGTGAGGGCGTTCGCGCAGAGCCAGACCTCGCCGAGCGAGCAGGGGTGGCAGCTGCCGCAGGACGGCGCCCAGTTGAGGACGACGCCGTCGCCGGGGGCGACGTGCGTGACGCCCTCGCCGACCGAGACGACGGTGCCGGCGCCCTCGTGGCCGAGGACGGCCGGGACCGGCACGCGCATGGTGCCGTTGGAGAGGGACAGGTCGGAGTGGCAGACCCCGGCGGCGGCGAGCCGGACCCTGACCTGGCCGGGGCCCGGCTCGGGGAGTTCGATGCCGGTGATCTCCAGGGGAGAGCCGACGGCGGGCAGGACGGCGGCGCGGATCACGCTCGTTGCTCCTTCTGCGCTCGAAACGGGCGGGACATGACCGGTCAGAACTGGAGGGACTTGGTCTGGAGGTACTCGGCGAGGCCGTGCGCGCCGAGCTCCCGGCCGACGCCGGACTGCTTCCAGCCGCCGAAGGGGGCCAGCGGGTTGAACCGGCCGCCGTTGATGTCGACCTGTCCGGTCTCCATGCGGCGCGCGAAGGCGACGGCCTCCGCGGGCTCGCCCCAGACGGCTCCGGCGAGGCCGTACTCGGTGCCGTTGGCGATGGCCAGCGCGTCGGCCTCGTCCTCGTACCGGATGATCGAGACGACCGGGCCGAAGATCTCCTCGCGGGCGATGGTCATGTCCGGGGTGACGTCGGCGAAGACGGTCGGGGAGACGTAGTAGCCGGTCTCGCGCGGGGCCTCGGGGCCGCCGGCGACGAGCCGGGCGCCCTCTGCGACGCCCTTCTCGATGTAGCCGCGGACCCGCTGCTGCTGCTTGGCGTTGACGAGGGGGCCGACGCGCTCGCCGGGGACGTACTTGGCGACGGCCTCGGCGGCGAGGGCCACGGCCTCCTCGTACCGCTCGGCGGGGACGAGCATCCGGGTCCAGGCGCTGCACGTCTGGCCCGAGTTGGACATGACGTTGGCGATGCCGACGGCGACGGCCTTGGGGAGGTCGGCGCTCGGCAGGATCACGTTGGCGGACTTGCCGCCCAGTTCGAGGGCGACCCGCTTGACGGCGCCGCCCGCGAGGGCGCCGATGCGGCGGCCGACGGCGGTGGAGCCGGTGAAGGAGACGAGGTCCACGTCCGGGTGTTCGGCGAGGGCCTGTCCGGCGACCGGGCCGAGGCCGGTGACCAGGTTGAAGACGCCGGCGGGCAGACCCGCCTCGTGCGCGGCCTCGGCGAAGAGCTGGGCGGTGAGCGGGGTGTCCTCGGCGGGCTTGAGGACGGTCGTGCAGCCGGCGGCGAGCGCGGGGGCGACCTTGGCGACGATCTGGTGGAGCGGGTAGTTCCAGGGGGTGATCGCGGCGACGACGCCGACCGGCTCCGCGTAGACGGTGGAGTTGCCGACCTTCTCCTCGAACGGGTGGGTGGCGGCCAGTTCGGCGTACGTGCCGGCGACCGCGATCGGCAGGCCCGCGTGGACGGCGGCGGCGAGCTGCGGCGGGGCGCCGAGTTCGGCGGTGACCGTGGCGGCGATCTCCTCGGCGCGGGCGGCGAGCGCGTCGCGCAGGGCGGTGATGCGGGCGGCGCGCTCGGCGGGCGGGGTGGCGGCCCAGCCGGGGAGCGCGGCGCGGGCGGCGCGTACGGCGGCGTCGACGTCCTCGGCGGTGCCCGCCGGGACGTGGGCGATGACCTGCTCGTCCGCCGGGTCGATCACGGGGATGGTCTCCGCCGAGGAGGCGGGGCGCCACTCCCCGCCGATGTACATCGCGTCGTGGGCCTTCATCCGCGGTCTCCTCACGTTACTGACGGGTTCGTCGTCCTGACCCAAACTAGCGCTGTTAGTTTTCGGGCGCCAGGGTCCCCGGAGTGCCCCCGGTCTCACTGCCGAACCGATCGTGCCGCCCCGGCGCCGGCCCTGTCCACGGACACCCCGCACAGCCGTACGCCCCCGGAACTGGCGGAAGCCGCCTTGCACCGGCGCCCCGGCCTCGGCCCCCGTCCCCGCCGTCCGGTAATTCCCCAGTAACGGCCCGGACCTAGCGTCCCCGACCGAGCCCGCCCCGCCTCCCCCAGGGCCTTCCCCCAGGTCCGTACGGGGTGGCGGGGCGTCGGCTTCCCCCGTACCAGCGTTGGAGGAGCCACCCACATGCACCTGCCCCGCTCGCCGATCCGGCGCGGAACCACCGTCTGGGCCACGGCCGCCGCCACCCTCACGGCTCTGCTCGTGGCCCCCACCGTGGCCGCGGCGCCGTCCACGGCCGCAGCCCCCAAGGCCCCGAAGGCCGCCGTCGATCCCGGCGTCACCGCCGCCGTCGACGCGGGCGGCCAGGCGACCTTCTTCGTCGTCCTCGCCGACCGCGCCGACCTCTCCCGGGCCCGCTCGCAGCGCGGCCACGAGACGAAGGCCCGCACCGCCTTCGAGACCCTGCGCACCGAGGCCACCCGCAGCCAGGTCTCCCTGACGCGCTTCCTCGACCGGGCCAAGGTCGGCTACGAGTCGTACTGGATCGCCAACGCCGTCAAGGTCACCGGCGACAAGGCCCTCGTGGAGAAGCTGGCCGCCCGCCCCGACGTGGCCTCGCTCCGTCAGGAGCGGCACTACGCCCTCGACACGGTCGAGCAGGCCTCCGCGACCGCCGAGGAGACGGTGACCCCCGAGTGGGGCGTCAAGGACATCGGCGCCGACGAGGTCTGGTCCCGGTACGACAACCGCGGCGAGGGCATCGTCGTCGCGAACATCGACTCGGGTGTGCAGTACGACCACCCGGCCCTGAAGGGCAACTACCGGGGCAACCTCGGCGACGGCACCTTCAGCCACGACTACAACTGGTACGACCCGACCGGCCAGTGCGCCGCCGGCGCGCCCTGCGACAACAACGGCCACGGCACCCACACCATGGGCACGATCGCCGGCGCGGGCGGCATCGGCGTCGCCCCCGGCACCACGTGGATCGCCGCCAAGGGCTGCGAGGCGCGCAGCTGCTCGGACTCGTCCCTGCTGAAGTCGGGCCAGTGGATCCTGGCGCCGACCGACCGCAACGGCGAGAACCCGCGCCCCGACCTCGCCCCCGACATCGTCAACAACTCCTGGGGCGGCGGGAACACGACCTTCTACCAGGACATCATCGAGTCCTGGAACGCCGCGGGGATCTTCGAGGCCTTCGCCGCCGGCAACGCCGGCAACGGCACGAGCTGCTCCACCACCGAGGCCCCCGGCGCCCAGGCCCCGGCCTACGGCGTCGGCGCCTACGACGCCGCCGGGAAGATCGCCTCCTTCTCCGGCTTCGGCCCCTCCCTCGTCGACGGCTCCATGAAGCCGAACATCTCGGCCCCCGGCGTGGACGTCCGCTCCGCCTGGCCGGGCAGCTCCTTCCGCGCCATCTCCGGTACGTCGATGGCCACCCCGCACGTCGCCGGCGCCGTCGCCCTGCTCTGGTCCTCGGCCCCGTCCCTCATCGGTGACATCGACGGCACCCGCGCGGCGCTGAACGGCTCCGCCCGCGACGTCGACGACACCCACTGCGGCGGCACCGCCGCCGCCAACAACGTCTGGGGCGAGGGCAAGCTCGACATCCTCGGCGCCGTGGACCGGGCCCCGCACACCGCGGCCACCGTCACCGGCACGATCACCGACCGGGCGACCGGCTTCCCGCTCGCCGGGGTCACCGTCACCGCCGCCGCGGGCGAGGCCCGCCGCTCCATGACCACCGACGCCTCCGGCGCCTACCGGCTGACGCTGGCCGCCGGCACGTACTCCCTCACGGTCGGCGGCTACGGCTACCGGGACCTCGTCGAGGACGCGCTCACCGTCACCACCGGCCAGTCCCTCGCCCACGATCTCGGACTGGACGCCGTGCCCGCGCACGCCGTCACCGGCATCGTCCGGGACGTCACCGGGAAGCCGCTGAAGGGCGCCACCGTCCGCTTCACCGACGCCCCGCTCACCCCGGTCGTCACCGACGCCGCCGGCGCCTTCCGCTTCCCGGCCGTCGCCGAGGGCTCGTTCACCCTGACCGCCACCCCGGCGGCGCCCGTCCTCTGCAACGGCACGTACAGCGCCGAGCTCGCCGTGGACGCCGCCGAGACCGTGACGGCCGCCCTGCCCGCCCGTACGGACTCCGCCGGCAACAGCTGCCTGCCAGCCGCCTACGCGTGGACCTCCGCGTCGACGAAGCTGGCGCTCTCCGGCGACGAGAACGCGAAGACGATCGCCCTGCCGTTCCCCGTCTCGTTCTACGGCGTCACGTACAGCCAGGCGAGCGTCACCACCAACGGCCTGGTGAACTTCCTCGCCCCCCGGCTCGGCGACTACAAGAACACCGCCCTGCCGTCCCCCGGCCAGCCCAACGGCATCCTCGCCGCCTTCTGGGACGACCTGACCCTGGACTCCAAGTCGGCCGTGAAGACCGCTGTCAGCGGCACCACCGGCCAGCGGCGCTTCGCGATCGTCTGGGAGAACGCGGCCTTCGCCGCCGACACCGCCAAGCGCGTCACCTTCGAGGCCGTCTTCGAGGAGGCGACCGGCGCGATCGTCCTCCAGTACCAGTCGATCGGCGCGAACTCCCTGGAGACCGGTGGCGGCGCGACCGTCGGCATCGAGAACCAGGCGGGCACGGACGCCCTGCAGTACTCCTTCAACGAGCCGGTCCTCATGGACCGTTCGGCCATCCGTATCTCCCCGAAGGCGGCGTGATGACCCACCGTTCCCGGCGCGGCGTACGCCTCGCCTCCGCCCTGGTCGCGGCCGGCCTCGCGCTCACCGCGCTGCCCGCCACCACCGCGTACGCCGACGACGAGCCCCTCGGCCGCGTCCTCACCGACGCCCAGGCCGACGCCCTGGAGCGGCGCGCCGAACCGGCCGCGCCCCTCGACGTCACCCCGCAGGACGCGACGCGGAACAAGCTCCAGGACACCTCCGAGACCGCCGACACCACCGACACCACGGCCGGCGGCCTGGCCGTCACCAAGGCCTCCGGCCTGGAGACCTACCAGGGACAGGCCGACACCGCCCAGCTGGGCGGCGCGCGCGGCGACTTCCTCGCCGTACACAGCCTCGGCACCGTCACCCGGCTCACCGAGGACGGCCGCACGGTCTGGAAGCGGGACAACTCCTCGCTCTACGCCGACTGGCAGGTCACGAACATCCGCCCGTGGCAGACCGAGCCGTTCCCGGCGCGGATCACCACCGGCTTCCACGCCAACAGCCCGTACGCCGACAGCTCCGACCGGGGCTGGACGCAGGGCGACCTGACCGGCGACGGGATCGCGGACGTCGTCTTCACGGCCGACGTCGGCACCAGCCCGTACCGTCCGTTCACCTCCCCCGGCTCCACGCTGACCACCGGCACCTTCGTCACCGTCCTCGACGGCGCCACGGGCCGCACGCTGTGGTCGCAGCTCTTCGCCGACGCCCAGCAGGTCACCCTCGTCGGCGACACGCTGCTCGTCGGCGACCAGCCGTCGACGAGCCTCAATTCCCCGAAGGACGCCACCGCCGCGCTGCGGGCCTTCCGCTTCGCGTACGACGGCGCGAAGCTCACGCCGTCGGCGACCTGGAGCTACGAGACGGGGCAGCGCCACGGCCGGTGGGGTTCCACCCTGCCGCTCGGCGACGGGCGCGTCGCCGTGTCCTGGTACGTGAAGAAGACCGCCACGGCCCCGGCCGTGGGCCACACCCTGGTCCTCGACACGGCCGACGGCTCGGTGAAGTGGCAGACGGACAACGACCTGTACTCCCGCCAGCTGGCCTACGACGCGGCGCGGAAGCGCCTGGTCGCCCTGGAGCAGGCCGACTCCCGCGACGGCATCCGGTACGAGCTGGCCTCCTACGACCCGGCCGACGGGACCCGCACCACCCTCGACACCCGGATCAACGCCCTCGGCATCGGGCTGCGGATCGGCCAGCTGCGCGGCGACTCCGCCCCGGAGTACGCGATCAGCGAGTCGACCCTCGACGAGTTCCTGTGGGTCAACACGTCCACCGTGCGCGCCCTGGACGGCGGCGACGCGGCGGAGCTGTGGTCGCACACCGTCAAGCGCGCCGAGGACAACTTCAAGGACGGCGACTCCGCGCTCGGCCTGCGGATCGCCGACGGCAAGGTGCTCGCCTCGTACATCTCCACGGAGGACCTGGAGACCGCCGCCAACCCGGGCGGCGGCCGCTTCGGCACCCTCACCGCGCTGGACGGCCGGGACGGGGAGGTCCGCTGGCAGCACTCGGGCGCGACCGCGTCGCCGATCTACGCCCAGCCGTACCGCGAGGACGACGAGTGGCGCGTGCGGACCGTGGACAACGAGCAGAACATCCGCTCGTACCGGCTCGGCAGCGGCCGGCAGGCCGCGATCACCCCGCTCCAGGGGAACCTGAGCACGGGCCTCGCGGCCGACGTCAACGGCGACGGGCGCGAGGACGTGATCGTCGGCGGCCAGTCCCAGGGGCTGTGGGCCTACGACGGGCCGTCGCTGGTCTCCGGGAAGCCGCGGGTGCTGTGGAAGGCCACGCTGCCCGGCTCCGTGCAGGGTGACATCCGGATCGGCGACACCGACGGCGACGGCCGGCGCGACGACCTCGTCGTCGCGGCCGACTCGGCGGCGGCGGTCGTGGACGCCCGTACCGGCAAGGTCCGCGAGACCATCGACGGGAAGGGGCAGTTCGTCCGCTCCGTCTCGGTGGCGGACCTGGACCGGGACGGCGACGAGGAGATCCTCGTACCGACCGACGCGGTCCGCGCCTACAGCGGCGGCGGGCGGGCCCTCTGGACGTACGCGCCCGCGCCCGGCCTGGTGTTCTCCGACCTCGCCGTCGCCGAGGGCAAGGTCCTCGGCTCGTACCAGACGCGCGGGGTGAACGACGGGACGGCCGTCGTCGGCGGGACGGCCCTGGACGCCCGTACCGGCAAGGCGCTCTGGTCGGCGGACCCGACCTGGACCGGCGACGCGGACACCACGGTCTACGCGGCGCAGCTCTTCCACGGCGTGTACGCCTCGCCCGGCATCCCGTACGCGGACGGCCACGCGGTCGTGTACTCGTGGATCGTGAGGGAGGGCGCCAACTGGAGCACGTACTTCGAGTTCCGTGACGTCCGCACCGGCGAGGTCGTACACACCGCGACCGGTGGCGGCGCCTGGACGCTCGGCAACTGGTTCACCGGCGACGAGGGCCTGGTCCTCGCCGGGACGGCCTCCCTGCGCACCTTCGCCAAGGACGGCCAGGAGCACGAGATCTACACGCTGCCGATGCTGCGCAACGCGCGGTTCGGCACGGGGCCGGGCGGACGCCGGCTGATCTTCGGCGGCACCGAGGGCTCGGCCTACCTGTGGGACCCGGCCGTCCTCACCGCGGGCGACAACTACCCGAACCACCTGGCCAAGCTGGGCGGCTACGCGACCCAGAACATGGTCGTCGCGGACCTCGACGGCGACGGCGTGGACGAGGTCGTCGGCCTCGGCAAGGACGACACGGGCTACGACCGGACGATCGAACTGTCCGGCGGGCGCTACCTGCTCCAGGACAACGCGATCCACGGCATGGTGACGGGCAAGCTGACCGCCCAGTAGCCCGCCCCGGATCACGGACCCCCGCCCGCACCATCGGGCGGGGGTCTCCGGCCATCCCTGGACCGCACCATTCCGGTGCACAGGGCACCCATTACAGTGGGCGCCCTCATGAGCGCAGACATACCAGCGGGCGCACCTCCGGTGCTGCGAGTGCGCCTCTTCGGCGGGTTCCGGGTCGACCGGGACGGCGGGCCGCCGCTCTCCGAGCGGTGGCCGCGGCCGAGCGCGCGCACGCTGGTGAAGCTGCTCGCGGTCTCCCCCGGGCACAGCCTCCACCGTGAGCAGGCGATGGAGATCTGCTGGCCGGACGCGGATCCGCAGGCCGCGCTGGGCAGTCTGCGGGTGGCGCTGCACGCGGCCCGCCGGGCGATCGAACCCGAGCTGGCTCCCCGTTCCGTCTCCTCCTATCTGACCGGTGAGGGCTCGCTGCTGCGGCTCGATCCGCGGACGGTACGGATCGACGCCGACGAGGCCGAGGCCCTGGCGGAGGCGGCGCTCGCGCACGGCGGACGCGCCGAGCTCGCCGCCGCCCTGGAGGCGTTCACGGGCGAGCTGCTGCCCGAGGACCGCTACGCGCCCTGGGCCGAGGCCCGCCGCGAGCGCCTGTCGGCGCTGCGGGAGCGCGCCCTGCTCGCCCTCGCCGCCGCCCACCTGGCCGCGGGCGCCCCGGAGGAGGCGGTCCCCGCGGCCGAGCAGGTCCTCGCGGTGGCTCCGGCGGAGGAGGAGGCGCACCGGGTCCTGATCGAGGCGTACGTGCGGCAGGGGCTGCGGCGCCGTGCGGTGGCGCAGTACCACCTGTGCCGGGAGGCGCTGGACGCGGAGTTCGGCGTGCGCCCGGGCCCGGAGACCGAGCGGCTGCACCGGGCGGCACTGGCCGCGCCCGTGCCGGCGCCCCGCTCGGTGGGGCCCGCGCTGCCGGCCGTGGTGCGGCAGCCGCCCACCGCCCCCCTGCGCGGCCGGGACGAACTCCTCGCCCGGCTGCTCGCCCCCGGCTCCCCGCCCGTACTCGTGCTCACCGGCGAGGCGGGGCTCGGCAAGACACGACTGGCCGGCGAGGCGGCCCGGCGGGCGGCCGCGGGCGGGACGGCCGTGCTGTGGGGTGCGGGTCACGACGCGGAGGGGCACACGCCGTACGGGCCGTTCACCGAGGCACTGGACGGCTGGCTGGCGGACCGGCCGACCGCGGAGCGGGCCAGGGCGGGCGCGGAGTATCCCGAACTGGCGGCGCTTCTGCCGTCCTTGGGGCGGGTGCGTCCGGAGAGCGGGCGCAGTCCCGAGGAGGAGCGGGACCGGCTGTTCCGGGCGACGGCGGGGCTGCTCGGTGAACTGGCGGCGGAGCGGCCCGTGATGGTGGTCCTGGACGACCTCCACGCGGGGGACGCGGGCTCGTTCCAGCTCCTCAGCCATCTTGCCCGCCGGGCCCGCGAAGGGGGAAGTACCTGGCGATTTCTCGCCATTGTCCGCCCTGAGGAACTTCCGGCGCCCGACCCCCGCCGCCAGGTGCTGGACCTGCTGCTGCGCCAGTCCCTCGCCGGTGCGGTCGAGCTGCCCCGGCTGTCCCGCGAGGCGTGTCTGGCCCTGACGGCGGACGCGCTCGGCGCCGACGGAGCCGTACCGGAGCGGGTGTGGGAGCTGTCGCTGGGCAATCCGCTGTTCGCGCTCGAACTGGCCCGTGCCGTAAGGGACGGGGACGAGCGGCCCAGCGCCCCGGAGGGCGTACGGCAGTTGGTGGCGGAGCGCCTGGGCCGACTGGGTCCCGCCGCCCGCCGGGTGGTCGACGCGGTCGCGGTCGCCGGGCAGGACGCGGCCCTCACCGAGGTTCTCGACGTGGCCCGGCGCGGCGGCCATCCGCGGCTCTCGGCGGCCGAGGCCACGGAGGGCGTGGAGGCGGCCGTCGCCGCGTCGGTGGTCGAGGAGCGACGGGTGGTCAGCGAGGGCCGGCCGGTGGCCGGGCTCGCCTTCCGTCATCCGCTGGTCCGGCTGACCTGCTACGAAGGGCTCTCGGCGGCCCGCCGCCGGCTTCTGCACTCCGCGTACGCGGAGGCGGTGCTGCGCCGCCGTCCCGATGCCGTGGACACGCTCGCCGCCCATCTGACCCGCGCGGACGACCCGCGCGCCACCGGCTATCTGCGGCAGGCCGCCGAGCGGGCGGCGGCGCTCTACGCGAACGACACCGCCGACCGCTATTACGCCGAACTCACCGGCCGGCTCGACGCACTGGCGGCCGAGTCCGCGCGGGCACGGATCGACCGGAGCGCCGTGCTGCGCCGCCTGGGCCGCTTCGACGAGGCGGCCCGGCTGCTCACCGAGGCGCTGGAGGAGCTGGGCAGGCGCGGGGACGCGGACGGCAGGGTCCTGGCGGCGGCGCGGCTCGCGGAGCTGATGCCGAAGACCCGCGGCACGGAGGACGGTTTCCGGCTGCTCGACTCCTGCCCGCCCGGCCCCGGGACCCCGGCCGCCGTGGCGAGCGCCCACCATCTGGCCCGCGCGGTGCTGTGCTTCGTCGCGGGCCGGTACGAGGAGGGCGTGGTCGCCGCGCGGGCGGCGGAGGACGCGGCACAGGCGGTGACGGGCCCGGAGCGGCGCGGGCTGCTCGCCAGGGCGCTGGCCGCGCGGGCGACCTCGCTGGGGCTCGCGGGCCGCTTCGGGCAGGCGGGCCCGGTGGCGGACCGGGCCCTTCCGCACGCGGAGGCGTACGGCGATCCGCAGTTGCTGGCCTCGGTGCTCTCGGTGTTGCGCGAGACGGCGCGGCGGGCGGGGCGGCTGCGGGAGGCCATCGCGACGGGCCGCCGGGCTCTCGCGCTCGCGGAGCGCTCGGGGGATCCGACGGCGACGGTCTTCGAGCGGGCCAACCTGGCGGAGCTCCATCTCCTCGTGGAGGAGGTGGCGGAAGCCCGGGAGCTCGCCGAGACGGCGGTGCGGGACTCGGAGTCGTACGCCGCGTGGTGCGCTCCGTACGCGCTGGTGGCGCTCGCCCGCGTACGCATGCGGGAGGACGAACCAGGCGGGGGCGAGCTGCTCGACCCGGCCGAGCGGACGGCGGTGGCCCAGGGTGACCATCAGGCCGAGTACGAGGTGCGGTCGGCGCGGGCCGAGCTGGCGGTGCGGGAGGGCAGGCCGGAGGAGGCGCTGCGGCTCCTCGCGGGCTACCGGGAGGCCGGCACGGCCCATCTGACGGCCTGGGCGCTGCTGGCGTGCGGGCGGGCCGCGGAGGCCGCCGAGGTGGCGGGCGCCGAGGTCGGGCGGTCGGAGCGGGCCGGTGAACGGCTCGCGGAGACCGAGGCCCGTACGGCGCGGGCCGCCGCGCTCGCGGCGCTCGGCCGGGAGCGGGAGGCGGTGGAGGGCTTCGACCGGGCGGCCGCCCTGGCGGAGGAACTGCCGTATCCGGCGGGCGCCCGCCGGCTGGCGGGAGCCCGCCGGAGCGGGAAGCCCGCCTGAGCGGGGGGAGCGACGGACGCGGCTGGGGTCCGTCGGTCAGATCGTCCGGTCGATGCCGGTGAGGTGGGCGAAGACGACGACGTTCGCCTCGTAGCCCGTACTGCGGTCGAAGGATCCGCCACAGGTGAGCAGCCGCAGTTCGGGCCGCCCTGTGGCGCCGTACACCTCCTTGTCGGGGAAGTCGGCCTTGGCGTACGTCCGGACGCGGTCGACCGTGAAGACGGCGACCCTGCCGTCGGCGCGGGCGACCCGGACGGTGTTGCCGGGGCTGAGCGAGTCGAGGTTGAGGAAGACGGCAGGCCCGCTGCTGGTGTCGCGGTGACCGACGACGACGGCGGTGCCGCGCTCCCCCGGAGTGGCGCCCTTCGCGTACCAGCCGACGACCCGGGGGTTGTCGACGGGCGGGGTGGCGAGCCGCCCGGCGCCGTCGAGACCGAGGTCGGTGACCGGGGCCTCGATGGTGATGGCGGGGACGGCGAGCGCCGTGGGGCGCGACCGGGCCAGCGGCCGGGGTGGCGGTGCCGGCCGGGGCGGTGGCGTGGCCTTGGGGAGCACCCTGGGCTTCGCCTTGTGGTCGAGGGCGGCCGGGGCACCGGCCGCCGCTCCCGCCGCGGACGCTCCCGCCGCGGCCGGGCCGGGTGCGGCCGGTGCCTCGGCGAGCGGCGGGTCGGCCGGTTCCCCGTCCCCGGCCCACCAGGCACCCCCGGCCACCAGGACGCACGTCACCGTGAAGGTCCTGGTGAGCCGGAGGAGTCGCCGGTGCCGGCGCGTGAGGCGGGACCGGGGCGTGAGGCCGGGGCGGGGCGTGAGGCCGGACCTACGCGGCGCCATTGTCGCGGCGGCGCGAGCGACGGATCAGGACCAGTCCGGCCGTGCCGGCGAGGCCCGCCGCGACGGCCGCCCCGATGCCGAAGGCCGAGGAGTCCTCGGCGGCGATCGGCGCGCTGCCGCCGCCGCCCGCGCCGACCGGGCCGTGCGGGGGCTTCCCGTGGCCGTTGCCGCCGTTGTCGCCGTTCCCGCCGGGGCCGCCGCCGGGGCCGCCGCCGGGGCCCCCGTTACCGTTGGTGGGCGTCGGTGTCGGCGTCGGGTTGGTGATGACGTCGCCGGGGCAGTGGACCCGGAAGACCTTCGACTTCGCCGCGCCGCTCTGGCCCACCCACGTCCATTCGACCTTGTACATGCCGGACGACAGGCCGGTGATGTCGTCCGTGTGTCCGTCACCGTTGCTGTCGACGGCGATGCTGCCGTTCTTCAGCGACGGGTCCTGGTTGCCTGGCTGGCCCGGCTGCTCATAGATGTTCCACTGAATGCTCTGCAGGCCGTCGAAGTTGAAGGCCGCGAAGCGGAAGGTGCATCCGACCTGGGGCTCGTTGGCCTGGCTGGTGTCGGGGGTGTTCTGTCGGTGGACCTTGACGTCACCGTTGTCGCCGGGCGCGGCGAAAGCCGCCGGGGCGCCGGCGAGGGTCACACCGCCGAGGGCCACGGTGGCGAGCGCCGCGCGGAGAAGAGTGCGGGTGGGGGGAGTCGTCATGAGGGAGGTCCTCCAGTCGTGAGGGAGCACAGCGGACGCGTATTTGCGATAATCCGACTATCTGTCACGAGATGGGCACGCGCGGTGACGACTCGACCGCACCGACCCCTGTCTCCACCCGTCCGGCCCACCCGTCGCCACACGGGACCGGGGCCGGGGCGGGGCCGACCGGGTCAGATGATCCCGAAGAGGATCCCCGCCGCCAGCACGACCAGCGAGGTCAGCGCGGCCCACTTCACCGTGAACCGGGTGTGGTCGCCGAACTCCACCTTCGCCATGCCGACGAGGACGTACACCGCGGGCACCAGGGGGCTGGACATGTGGAGCGCCTGCCCGACCAGCGAGGCCCTGGCGATCTCCAGGGGCGACACGCCGTGGGCCGCGCCGGCCTCCGCGAGGACCGGCAGCACGCCGAAGTAGAAGCCGTCGTTCGACATGAAGTAGGTGAGCGGGAGGCTCAGCAGGCCGGTGACCACGGCCATGTGCGGCCCCATGCCCTCGGGAATGGCGCCGACGAGCCAGTCGGCCATGTGCTTGACCATGCCCGTGCCGGTGAGGACCCCCGTGAAGACGGCGGCGGCGAAGACCATGCCCGAGACGTTGAGGACGTTGTCCGCGTGGGCGGCGATCCGGGCCTTCTGCTCGGCCATGTTCGGGTAGTTGACGGTGAGCGCGAGAGCGGCGCCGAGGAGGAACAGGACCGGGATCGGCAGCAGCTCCAGGATCATCGCGGTGAGCAGCACGATCGTGAGGCCGGCGTTGAACCAGTACAGCTTGGGCCGGAGGGTCGCCCGGTTCGGGTCGAGCCCCTGGAAGCCGTCGCCGTCACCCGCGCCGACGCCCGCGCCCGTGGCCATGGGCGTGGCCGTGCCCGCACCGGATTCACCGGCGGACTTCTTCGGCGCGTCCGCGTCCGTGCCCGCGCCCGCCCCGCCGCCCGCCGCGACCAGCACGGTCTCGGTCTCCGGCACCAGGACCTCGTCGAGCGTGAGGTAGCCGATGCGCCTGCGCTCGCGGCGCCCGAGGACGTACGCCAGGGCGAAGACGAAGAGCAGGCCCATGCCGAGCGCGGGGATCATCGGGACGAAGATGTCGGAGGCGTCCAGCTTCAGCGCGGTCGCGGCGCGGGCCGTGGGGCCGCCCCAGGGCAGGGTGTTCATGACGCCGTTGGCGGTGGCGGCGACACCGGTCATGACGACGAGGCTCATGCCGAGCCGCTTGTAGAGCGGATACATCGCCGAGACGGTGATCATGAAGGTGGTGGAGCCGTCGCCGTCCAGGGAGACGATCGCGGCGAGCACCGCCGTACCCACGACGACGCGCACGGGGTCGGCCTTGCAGAAGCGCAGGATGCCCCGGACGATCGGGTCGAAGAGGCCGACGTCGATCATGACGCCGAAGTAGACGATCGCGAACATCAGCATCGCGGCGGTCGGCGCCAGCTTGCCGACCCCCTCGATGACGTAGTCGCCGAGCTGGGCCCCCTGCCCGACCGCGACACAGAAGAGCGCGGGGATCAGCACGAGCGCCGCGATCGGCGACATCTTCTTCATCATGATCAGGACCAGAAAGGTCGCGATCATGGCGAAGCCGAGGACGGTCAGCATGGAGGACACCTCACGTTCACCCTTGAACTGCCGCCGAGCGGCGGTCCGGATGACGGTAGGTGCCCTCTTCTGCCGTTAACAAGATGTTGACGCGTGAGCAATACGAGCAAAACCCCAGGTCAGAGCCGAGGCCACACGGGGGGCTAGCCGAGGGGTGCCACCTCGACGGGGAAGCCGTTGAGGACGGCGGTGCCGGAGAGCGGGTCGATCCGGGAGCCGTCGAGAAGCTGGTTGACGTTGACGCCGGGGCGGGCGGCTGCCACGGCGAGCCGGGTGCCCGGCCGGTCGTGGCCCCAGCCGTGCGGCAGGCTCACCACGCCCGGACGCACCCCGTCGGTGATCTCCACCGGCACCTCGAGGGAGCCGCCTTCCCCGGCGATCCGGGCGAGCCCGCCGTCGGTGAGCCGCAGCCGGGCCGCGTCCTCGGGGTGCACCTGGAGGGTGCAGCGGTTCGAGCCGCCACCGAGGGCGGGGGTGTTGTGCAGCCAGCTGTTGTTCGAGCGCAGGTGCCGGCGGCCGACGAGCTGGAGGGTGCCGGGGGCCGGTACGGCGTGCAGGGCGGCGCGCAGCCGGGGCAGATCGGCGGCGAGGGGCGCGGGGAGGAGTTCGATCCGGCCACTGCGGGTCTTGAGGAGGTCCGGGACGCGCGGCTTGAGCGGACCGAGGTCGATGCCGTGCGGGTGGGCCCGCAGCTCGTCGAGGGTGAGCCCGTACGGGCCGAGACGCAGCATCAGGTCGAGCCGGCGCTCGGGTCCCGTGGCCCCGGTGAGTCGCTCCGCGAACTCCTTGGGATCCGCGCCGTACGCCGGTGAGTGCTCCTGGGTGACGGCCTTGGCGAGGGTGGTCTCGACGGCGAGCTCGTCGACGGCGGACGGCGGGGCGCCGTGCATGCCGGACACGGCGAGGATCAACCGGGCGTGGATCTCGCACTCGTCCATGGCGTCCGCTTCGAGGGGGACGGCCGCCGGGGTGTAGCGGGCCTGGTCGCGGACGGCGAAGCCGTTGAAGGCGAAGTCGAAGTGGGCGCTCCGGGAGGGTGGCGGCGGGGGCAGGAGGACGTCGGCGTGGCGGGTGGTCTCGTTGAGGTACGGGTCGACGGCGACCATGAGGTCGAGGGAGTCGAGGGCGGCGTCGAGCCGGTTCCCGTCGGGGGCGGAGAGGACGGGGTTGGCGGCGACGGTGATCACTGCCCGGATGCGTCCGTCCCCCGGCGTCTCGATCTCCTCGGCGAGGGCGACCAGCGGCAACTCCCCCTTGGCCTCGGGGTGGTGCGAGACCCTGCTGTGCCGGCGGCCGAGGGCGAAACCCCTGCCGGGACCCGCCGGGCGCGGGGCGGGTGCGGTGGCGGAGAGCGGGAAGAGCACGCCCCCGGGCCGGTCGAGGTTGCCGGTGAGGACGTTGAGGACGTCGACGAGCCAGTTACCGAGGGTGCCGTACTCCACGGTGGAGCTGCCCATCCGTCCGTAGACGGCGGCGGAGGGCGCCGCGGCCAGTTCGCGGGCGAGGGTGCGGAGGGTGGCGGCGTCGACGTCGCAGGCGGCGGCGACGGCCTCGGGGCTGAACTCCCGCACCGCCTCCCGTACGTCCTCGACCCCTTCGACATGGGCGGCGAGCGGGCCGAGGTCGGTGAGGCCCTCCTCGAAGAGGGTGTGGACGAGGGCGGCGAGGAGGAGCGCGTCGGCGCCGGGGCGGATGGCGACGTGGCGGTCGGCGAGGCGTGCGGTGCGGGTGCGCCGTGGGTCGACGACGGTGAGGGTGCCGCCGCGCCGCTTGAGCGCCTTGAGCCTGCCGGGGAAGTCGGGGGCGGTGCACAGACTTCCGTTGGAGTCCAGCGGGTTGGCGCCGAGGATCAGGAGGTGGTGGGTGCGGTCCAGGTCCGGGACGGGTACGGCGAAGGGGTCCCCGAACAGCAGGCCGCTGGAGACGTGTTTGGGCATCTGGTCGAGCGTCGACGCGGTGAAGAGGTTCCGCGTACGCAGGGCGCCGATGAGGAGGGGCGGGTAGAGGGCGCCGGCGATCGTGTGCACGTTGGGGTTGCCCAGGACGATACCCACGGAGTCCGGCCCGTACTCCTCGATCAGCGGCCTGATCCGGGCGGCGATGGTGTCGAACGCCTCGGCCCAGCTCGCCTCCTGGAGTCGGCCGTCCTTCCGGACGAGCGGGCGGCGGAGCCGGTCCGGATCGGCGTCGACCTCGGGGAAGGCGGCGCCCTTGGGGCAGATGAACCCCTGGCTGAACACGTCCTCGCGGTCGCCGCGGGCTCCCGTGACGCGCGAGCCGTCGAGCGTCAGGGTCAGTCCGCAGGTCGCTTCACAGAGGGGGCAGATGCGCAGGGCGGTGGGCATGACGTCTCCCTGGTGCGTCGGGTGGCGCCGAGCATACCGACCGGTAGGCACGTACGGGAGAGGTGCGCGGGATCCGGGTGCGGGGCGAGGCGGAGGCGAGGCGGAGCGGGGCGCTAGGCGAGCGAGGGCGCCAGGTAGGCGTACAGGAGTTGCCGGGTCTCGGCGATCAGCGCCGGGTCGCCCTCGGGGGCCGTACGGAAGGCGAGCCGGACGAGGGCGTCGGCGGTCTCGACGCCGACCAGGACCTTGCGGTGCAGGACCTCGTCGGCGGTGCGGCCGAGGTGGGTGGCGAGCAGGTCACAGAGCCGCTCGGCGACGAGGTGATTGGGGTCCTCGGCTGCGCTCCCGTCAGCGGTCCCGGCTCCCTCCCCCGCGTCCTCCCCCGACACGTCCTTCCCGGCAACACTCTCCGCACCACTCTCCGCCGCCGTCTCCCCCGGCGCGCCTCCCGGCACGCCGAAGTCGACCAGCGCGAAGCCCGGGACGGTCCGCTTCATGGCGATGAACTCGTCGAGGACCCCGTCGATGGCTCCGTACGCGTCGAGGAGGGGCGTCGCCGCGAAGCGGGTGGAGATGCGCTCGGCGTACTGGTCGAGGTTGCGGTGGGCGAGGGCGGCGACCATCGCCCGCTTGTTGCCGAAGAAGCGGTAGACGGAGCCGATGGGGACGCCCGCGCGGGCGGCGACGGCGCGGGTACTCAGCTGCTCGTAACCGGTCTCGTCGAGGAGATCTGCGCAGGCGTCGAGGATCCGGGCGAGCCGCTCGGCGCTGCGCTGCTGGACGGGGGCACGGCGGAGAACCGGCGGGGTCTTCGGGCTGGTCTGGGACACAGAAGCCATGATGCCGCTCCCGTCGGGTCCGGCTCGCCCGACCGCGACGCCGGTCTCACTCGTATCGGACAAACCGCTCCACCACCTCGGAGACGACCCCCGCGACGACCTCGGCCGCGACTGTACCCGGGAGGGGGCACGTGCGGGCTTACGGTCCGGCGCGCGAGCTCCGGAGTCGACTCCCGCAGCACGTGACCGGTTCGCCTCGCGTCAGGCGATGAGCAGGCCGATGCCTCCGAGGGTGTACGCGATCATCAGCACGAACAGCGGCAGCTGGCCCGCGACGGCCCGGGCGGGCGGGAAGAGCCGGACGGACCGGTCGTGGGCGGCGACGACACCGAGGACGTGGCCGGTGACGATCGCGGCGACCTGGAGGGTCGCGAGGCCGCCGGGACCCAGTGGCGGGACGGGCGAGAGGGCGTTGTCAGTGCCCGCTGCCATGATGACGGTACGTGGTCCTTCGGTGACGAAGAGCGAGAAGTAGTGGGCGACGAGGTAGCCGAGGGCGATGGGCAGGAGCGAGTGCGCGAAGGAGGTGAGGGGCGTGGTGAGGGACCGGTCCATGAGGCGGAGGGCGCCCGCGCAGAGGCCGTAGCAGGCGGCGGCGAGGGCGACGACGGCGAGCAGGCCGAGCGTGGCGGTGACGGTGGGGTCGAGGGAGGAGGTCTGGAGGGTGGTGATCCAGCGGGGGTTGTCGGAGAGGCCGTCGTAGGCGGTGGAGCCGAGGAGGACGCAGACGGTGGCGACGAGACCGGGGGTCTGCGGGGTGGAGTCGAGGCTGTGGAAGGGGGAACGCAGGACGAGACGGCCGTCGGCGCGGCGGCCGAGCGGGGAGAGCCGGGCGAGGAGGGAGGAGTAGACCTCGAAGGGGTCGGCGTGGGCGAACCAGCGGTCGCCGTAGCGGGCGGCGCCGAGGAGTTGGACGCCGGCGTGGACGGCGAGGGCGGTGAGGAGGGTGGTGGAGGAGGTGTTGTCGGGGGCGACGAGTTCGAGCCAGGTGAAGAGGAGGAGCCCGGCGGCGGCGGGGCGGATGCCGATCGCGGCGGGCAGGGGGCGGGGGCTCCGTGGCGGGCGGAGGGAGTGAAGGGTGCGGAGCGGGTTGAGGAGGCGCCAGACGGGGCCGAGGAGGAGGGAGGCGGGGACGAGGCCGACCCAGAGGAGGACGTAGAGGGCGCCGGGCGCGGGGTTGCGGTCCGGGTCGTCGGGGCCGAGGAGGAGGTGGGCGAGGAAGAGCACGGCGACGGCGGCGCCGAGGAGCCGGAGCGCGGTGCGGGTGGCCGGCGCGTCGGCCGCCCGCTGGACGGCGGCCGGGACGGGCCGCCCGGCCTCGTCGCCGCGGAAGCGGGACGAGGACCAGAGCAGCCCGAGGGCGAGGAAGGAGACGAGGAGTGCGGTGAAGGCGCCCGCGTAGGCGTAGAAGGGCGAGAGGGGGAGGTCGTGCTGCGAGCCGACGCCGTGGGCCAGCGGGAGTCCGGGCGTCGGAGCGAGCGGGAGGCCGGGGACGGGGACGGGGACCGGGACGCCGGTCATCGGACGACGAGTTGGGTCAGGAGGAGTCCGGACTCGTGGGTCTCGACCTCGAAGAGACCGGTGCGGTCGGCGGTGAGGGTGAGGGTGGCGGGGACGCCGGGAGTGAGGGGGAGTTCGCGGTCGTAGCCGTGGACGTGGAGGGTGTCGGCGCGGTCGCCGGTGACCCGGAGGGTGAGGCGCTCGCCCTTCTTCAACTCGATGCGGGAGGGGGGTGGCTGGACGGTCTTTCCGGTGATGGCGAGGGTGACGGTCCGGCCGGTTTCGGACGGCTGGGGGCTCGGCGGCGCGACGGTGGCGGTGTCGGTGGCCGTGGCCGTGGCCGTGCCGGAGGGGGAGGGCCGGGGGCTCGGGGGCGGTGTCGAGGCGGCGGGGGCGCCGTCCAGGCGGACGGTGGCCTGGACGGGGGCGCCGGCGACGGCCCAGACCGTGTGGTCGTCCGCGTGGAGGCGGACGGTCAGGGTGCGGGCGCCGGGCGGTACGTACCCCCAGGCGCCGTACAGACGGGCGGTCTCCTTGCCGTCGGCCAGGAGACGGGCGTGACCCCGGCCGGGGAGGGCGGCGCCGCCGGTGCTGTCCGGGGTGAAGCGGAACCTCTCCACCGTGAGGTGGACGTTCCAGCCGCCCTCGGTGTCGGGCCTGGTCTCGATCCGGACGGTGGGCGCGGCCGCCGCGGGGACCTCCCGCAGCCGGTGGCCGGCCTCGTCGCGGGCCGGGAGCAGGGTGCCGCTGCTCCCGGTGGCCTCCTCGTGGCTGGTGCCGGGGTTGTGGTGGGTGGTGGGCCGGTCGGCGCAGCCCGCGAGGGACAGCGCGGCGGTCAGGGCGAGCGCCAGGGCGAGGAGAGGCGTCGCCGCCCGGCGGGGGTGCGTCACGCCGTCCCCTCCTCGCGGGGCCGCGGGTCGGCGGCCTCGGGGGTGGCGGTCGCGGTGGGGGTGGCCGCGGTGGGGGTGGCCGCGAGGGTGGTGGCGGGCCCCTCCATGGGCTCGGCCTCCGTCGCCGGCTCCGTCTCCGTCTCCGGCTCGGGGTCGGGGTCGGTTGTTTCCGGTGTGCGGGTGCCTGCCGCGATCACCGCCCAGAGGACCCAGACGACGCCGAGCAGCAGGCGGAACCAGGCGGGGCTGAGCGGGATGCCCGGGAGCATCAGGACCGCCTTGTCGAAGGCGTCGAGCAGGGTGAGGGCGCCGAGGGCGACCGTGGTCCAGGCGAAGACGGGGCGGGTGGGCCGCAGGGCGAGGCCGATGAGGGTCCACCACGCGCCGGTGAGGAGCAGCGCGAGGGCCGGGACGACGGTCGGGGTGAGGGCGAGGGTCGAGCCGACCACGTCCAGGGTCAGGCCCGCGAGGCCGACGAGGGTGGCCACGCCCGCGAGCCGGTGGCCGCGCAGTCGGCGCCACCACAGGGCGAAGCCGGTCAGGGCGAGGACGAGGGCGCTGCCGAGGGCGAGTTGGGTCTCGACGCGCTCCAGGCCGCGGGCGCCGTACCAGTCGCAGCCTGCCGGGAGGCGGCGCTCCGGGACGCTGTAGTCGGCGCAGACGAGGAGCTGGGCGAGCTTGACGGGCTCTCCGACGAGGCGGTCGGTGTTGCCGGAGACGTCGCCTCGGCGTTCTCCGCAGCCGGGCAGGGCGCCGGGGCTGGACGCACCGGCGTCGGACTGCCAGCAGTTGCCGCTGCCCTGACCATCCCAGGAGACGTCGGTGCGGTTGGGGCGGGAGTTGCCGGCCTTGTCGACGCCGAGGTGGTTGGCGGCGTAGCGGTTGTGGTGGGAGGTGTCGAACTGCTTGCCCCAGGCGGACTCGCCGCGGATGAAGGCGGGCACGGCGTTGAGGTAGAAGGCGGTGCGCTGGTGGCCGTACACCCAGTTGTCCTCGTAGAGGTTCCAGTTGCCGCCCGCGGTGATGATGCCGGTGCCGGGGGGCATGGAGATCTGGGGGCAGACGACGCCGCGCTCGTAGCCGCGGTCGACGGGCGGCTTGGCGCAGGTGCCGTCGGCGACGTACGGGTAGTAGTTCTGGTTGTTGTCGTGGATCAGGTTGCGCTCGAAGCGGGCGTGGTTCTGGGGAAGTCCGGGGTGGCCGGGGAAGGCGGAGTCCATGGAGGCGCCGCCCATGTTGTGGTCGAACTCGTTGTCGTGGACCCAGACCGAGTCTCCGGCGGTGCCGGAGTAGCCGACCATGTTGTGGTGGCTGCGGCAGCCGGTGATCTCGATGGAGTAGCGGGGTACGTCGTAGCCGCGGCCGTCGTTGATGTTCGAGGCCGAGCCGGGGTAGATGCCGGAGTCGCCGTTGCCGTACGACTCGCAGTTCTTGTAGAGGCCGTGGTCGGAGGCGAACGTGAGGAAGCCGTACTCGTCGTTCCAGCGGGTGAGGACGTCGTCGATGACGAAGCCGTCGGCGGCGAGCACGTACAGCGAGTTGAAGGTGGTGCGCTGGGCGGTGAAGTTGCGGAAGTAGACGCCGTCGGACTGGTCGGCCCGGACGCCGTTGAGCTTCTGGTACTTGGCGTCGATGACGACGTCCATGCGGGTGGCGCCGGTGCCCTCGATCTGGAGGTTCTTCTTGCCGAAGATCGCGACCAGGTTCTGGTTGTGCGGGCACTGCCGCTGCTGCTCGTAGCTGAGGATCTGGTAGCCGAACGAGGAGGTCGGCGCCTTGAGCGAGGCGCACGCGCCGGTGGGCGCGGGCAGCGAGGGCTCCTCCTCGTAGAGGCCCGGGAGGATCGCGATCGTCATGCCCGGCCGGTCGACGGCGTCGACGGCCTGCTGGAGGTGGCGGTACCCCTCGCGGGCGCAGCGGTCGAGGAGGGCGAGGTTGCGGGCCTTGAGCGGGGCCGGGAAGGCGGATATCCGGCGCGTGAAGTCGGCGCGGTCGGTCTTGCAGACGAGGAGGTCGGGCTCTCCGGTGCGGAGCGTCGGCACGGTGCCGGAGCCGTCGGGGAAGGTGACGGGCCGCTCCTCGTGGGCCTGGGCCCCGGGCGCGGTGAGCAGGGTCGCGGCGAGGGCCGCGAGCACGGCCGAAAGGGCGAGGACGAATCTTCGGGACCAGGACATGCGCGTGAGAGTAGAGCATTGTTCATCTTTTCTGACCCCCTCGTGCGGTACCAATCCGGAACGCCTCTCACCCGTGCCCCGTTGACGGGAGCGCCGCGGAATCCTACGGTCATCCATAGGATTCCCTTGCGGGCTCAGGACAGGAGCGGGCGATGACCACGGAGCAGGCCAGGAAGACGGCCGAGGCGCTCACCTACAGCACCGGTTTCGGCAACGAGCACAGCTCGGAGGCGGTCCTCGGCGCGCTGCCGCACGGCCGCAACTCGCCGCAGCGCGCACCCCTCGGCCTCTACGCCGAGCAGCTCAGCGGCAGCGCCTTCACCGAGCCGCGGGCGCACAACCGCCGCTCCTGGCTCTACCGGATCCGCCCCTCGGCCGCGCACCCGCCGTTCACGCGGACCGACGACGGCGCGCTGCGCGGGGCGCCCTTCACCGAGACCGTGCCCGACCCCAACCGGCTCCGCTGGAACCCGCTGCCGGAGCCGGCCCCCGGCACCGACTGGCTCGCCGGCCTGTGGACCCTCGGCGGCAACGGCGACGCGACCCAGCGCACCGGCATGGCCGTGCACCTCTACCACGCCAACGCCTCCATGGAGCGGGTCTTCGGCGACGCCGACGGCGAGCTCCTGATCGTCCCCGAGCGCGGCGGCCTGCTCCTCCGTACGGAGCTGGGCCTGCTCGCCGTGTATCCCGGCGAGGTCGCGCTGATCCCGCGCGGCGTCCGTTTCCGCGTCGAGCTCCTCGAAGAGACCGCCCGCGGCTACGTCTGCGAGAACTACGGGGCACCTTTCCAGCTCCCCGACCTCGGCCCGATCGGCGCCAACGGCCTCGCGAACGCCCGCGACTTCCGAGCCCCCGTCGCCGCCTACGAGGACGTCGAGGGACCGGTCGAGGTGGTCAACAAGTACTGCGGCCACCTCTGGTCGGCGACCTACGGCCACTCCCCGCTGGACGTCGTCGCCTGGCACGGCAACCACACCCCGTACGTCTACGACCTGCGCCGCTTCAACGTCATCGGGACGATCTCCTACGACCACCCCGACCCGTCGATCTTCACGGTCCTCACCGCGCCGTCCGACACCCCGGGGCTCGCGGGCGTCGACTTCGTCGTCTTCGCCCCGCGCTGGCTCGTCGGCGAGGACACCTTCCGCCCGCCGTACTTCCACCGCAATGTGATGAGCGAGTACATGGGCCTCATCGAGGGCGCGTACGACGCCAAGGCCGAAGGCTTCGTGCCCGGCGGCGGTTCGCTGCACAACATGATGTCCGCGCACGGCCCCGACCGGGAGACCTTCGACAAGGCCAGCGCGGCGGAGCTGCGGCCGCAGCGGATCGACGACGGCCTCGCCTTCATGTTCGAGACCCGCTGGCCGGTGACCGCGACCCCGCAGGCCGCGAACGCCGACCATCTGCAGAAGGGGTACGACGACGTATGGCAGGGTCTTGAGCGCCACTTCCGGCCGTAGTGTCCCGGCCGTAAGCCCTTAGGCCCTGATCCGCCGAACAGGCCCTAGCCGTCGTACGGAGAACACGTGACCGCCTTCGCCCCCGACTCGCTGGTCCTGAACCGCAAGCTGCCGCTCTGGTATCAGGTCTCGCAGTCGTTGCGCGCCTCGATACTGGGCCGCACGCCCGACGCCTCGCTGCGGCTGCCCACCGAGGAGCAGCTCGCCGCCCACTACGGCGTGAGCGTGCTGACCATGCGCCAGGCCCTCAAGGAGCTGGAGGAGGAGGGCCTGATCAGCCGGCACCGGCGGCGCGGCACCTTCATCGAGCCGGGCGCCCGCCGCTCCACCCCGCGCCGGCTGCTCGGCTCGATCGACGCGATCGTGGCCCAGCAGTCGGGCGAGCGGACGACGGTCCTCGGGCACGGCGCCGGACCGGTGCCGGGCGAGCTCACCGAGTACTTCCCGGACGTGACGGAGGTCGTGGCGTACCGGCGGCTGCGCCGTGACGGGGAGACCGGCGAGCCGACGAACTGGGTGGAGAACGCGGTGCGGCCGGAGCTCGCCGCCGCGATCGACCCGGCCGACCTGGAGCGGTGGCCGATGACGAAGGTGCTCCGGGACGTGGTCGGGGTGCGGATCAGCCGCATCACGGACACGGTCGAGGCCCGCCTCGCCGACCCGGAGACGGCGGGCCTGCTCCAGGTCCCGCTGCTCTCGCCGATCCTCCACTACACCGGCGTGACCTACGACGAGGACGGCAGGGTCGTCGACGTGGCCCGCATCCGGTACCGCGGCGACCGCTTCTCCTTCACCGTGACGGTGGAGGCGCACTGACAGCGCTGGTTAGCATGCGGGGCGTGACGGAAGCCTCGGGTTCGGACGACGACCTGCCCCTCCTCGACGACCTCATGCCGTGGTCCGTCGCGCCGCTGCGCTTCGGGCGGTCCTGGATCGTGGCGCCGGACGTGCGGACGCTGCGGGTCCGCTGGGACCGGCTGACCGCCGCCGAGGGGGCCGAGCGCGAGGCGCTCTTCCGGCCGAGCCGGGCCCGGACCCCGTCGAGCGCGGTGGCGGCCCTGCCCGGTCAGCGCACCGGGACCGCGCGCTTCGCCCGCGAGTCGGGCCCGTGCCCGGAGCCGGTGCGCGTCGCGCACGGGCCGTTCGACGAGCAGTGGCTGCTCCCCGACCACCGGCTCATCGACACCGCGCGCCCCGAGCTGTGGCGGGTCGCCGGGGAGCCGCAGATCTTCGCCGTCGAGCAGGGGTACGTCCCCGGGGCGGGCGGCCCCGCGCTCCTGGTGACGGCCGCGCTGCCCGAGGGGCGTTCCCCGGCGGGCCGTCCCGGCCGGATCCGCCCGCTGTTCCGGCGCCCCGGGGGCCGCGAGCCCAATCTCGCCCCCGGCCTGCTCCCCTTCCTCACCGACCGGTACGGGCACGAGGTCGACGCCCGCGAGTGGCTCGCCTGGACGCTGGCGGCGGCTGCCCCCTCCCCCGCCGGGTGCCGCGTCCCGCTCCCCGCGGACCCGGAGGTCTGGGCGGCGGGCGCGGCGCTCGGCCGGGAGCTCGCCGACGTGCAGCTGCGGGGCGCCCTGAGCGGGTCGAAGCCGAGGCTGCCAGGCGGGCGGCGCCCCTATGTGCGGGCGGCGGTCCCGGCGCGGCCCGGGGACGTGACGTACGACGCGGGGGACGAGGTCCTGGGCCTCGGCGAGGGCCGGATCTCCCCCGTACCGGCGGAGGCCTGGGAGTTCCGGGTCGGCGGGGTGCGTGTCCTGGAGCAGTGGTTCGCACACCGGACGGCGGTGGCGGAGCCGGGCTCCCTGGAGGCGCTCGGCCCGGCCGCCTGGCCGCAGGAGTGGACCTCGGAGCTGCTCGACCTGGTCACGGTCCTGGCGCTGCTGGGCGCGCGGGAGCCGGAGCGCGCCGCCTTCGCGACGGCCCGCGCGGTGTCCCGGGAGGAGCTGCGGGCGGCCGGGGTGCTGCCGGTGCCGGACCGGGCCCGCCGCCCCGCGTCCGTACTGGACCATCAGGAGGAGGGCCCGGAGGGCCAGTTCGCCCTGCTGTAGCGGCGTCTCAGGCAGTCGCCGGCACGAAGGAGTCGAGCACCCGCCCCAGGGTCCGCTCGAAGACCTCCTCGGGGTCGAGCCGTTCGACCCCGGACCCGGCGAGGACGGAGGCCAGCCGGGGGTAGCCGCCGCCCGCGATCTGCCGCATCAGATAGGCGGTGCGGACGGCCTGTTCCTGTTCGCCGGACCAGGGCAGGGAGCGGGCGCGTTCGGCGAGGGCGATCTCGTTGGCGACGATGGTCATCACCGTGCCGTTGACGCTCGCGATCAGTTCCATCTTGGTGCCGCCGGGCAGGTCGAGGCCGTCCAGGCAGCCGAGGCAGTGCTCCAGGAACCGCAGGGCGTTCGGGCCGTAGGCGTAGCCGGTGGTCATCAGCCGGATCACCCAGGGGTGGCGGTGCAGGATCCCGCGCGCCTGCCGGCCCATGTCGAGCATGTCCGCGCGCCAGTCGCCGCCGGACGTGCCGAGCGGGTCGGAGAGTGCGTACTCGGCGCTGACGGCGTCGACCATCAGCTCGTACAGGTCCTCCTTGCGGGGGACGTAGTTGTAGAGCGACATCGTGCCGCAGCCGATGTCGCCCGCGATGCGGCGCATCGAGACCGCGTCGATGCCGTCGGCGTCGGCGATGCGGACCGCGGCGGCCACGATGTCACTCCTGTTGTACGCCGGCTTCGGGCCTCGGCCCGCGCGCTCGGGCCGCGCCCAGATCACTTCCGGTTCGGCCGCTCGGCCCGCCATGGATCATCACCTCGCCCCCCATCCTAGTTACGTACACCGTACGTAGTGGGGTATGGTCGCGCCATGACTACTACGTACGCTGTACTTAGTGAGGGTCTGCAGAAACGGTACGGGGAGGTCCACGCCCTGCGCGGGCTCGACCTGGCCGTCCCCGAAGGCACGGTCTGCGGCGTCCTCGGCCCCAACGGCGCCGGCAAGACCACCGCCGTCCGGATCCTGACGACCCTGGTCGCACCCGACGCGGGCAGCGCGCGGGTCGCCGGGCACGACGTGGTGCGCGACCCGGCGGGCGTACGCCGCAAGATCGCGGTCACCGGCCAGTACGCCTCCGTCGACGGCGACCTGACCGGCGCCGAGAACCTCCGGCTCTTCGCCCGGCTCCTGCGCGCCCCGCGCTCCCGCGCCGACGAACTCCTGGAGCGGTTCGGCCTGACCGCCGCGGCCGACCGGCCCGCGCGCACGTACTCGGGCGGGATGCGGCGCCGCCTCGACCTGGCCGCGAGCCTGCTCGTCCGGCCCGACGTCCTCTTCCTCGACGAGCCGACGACCGGACTCGACCCGCACAGCCGGAACGGCATCTGGGACGCCGTACGGGGGTTGGCGTCCGAGGGCACGACCGTCCTGCTCACCACCCAGTACCTGGAGGAGGCCGACCAGCTCGCCGACGACATCGTCCTGATCGACGACGGACGGGTCGCCCAGCGCGGCACACCCGCCGAACTCAAGGCGCTCATCGGCCACTACGCCGAGGTCGTCGTCGCCGACCCCGCCCTCCTGGAAGCGGCCGCCGCCGTCCTCGACCGGCTCACCGGCGCCGCCCCCGCCCTGGACGCCGAGCGGCGCACGGTCGGCGCGGTGACCGCGGACACCACGCTCACCCTCCCCCGGATCGTCCGCGAGATCGACGCCGCCGGGGTCCACATCGTCGACGCCTCCCTGCGTCCGCCCACCCTCGACGAGGTGTTCCTGCGCCTCACCGCCCGGAAGGAGTTCGCCGCGTGAGCGCACTCGTGCACGACGGGACCGCCGTCCTCGGCCGCCACCTCCAGCGGATCCGGCACGCCCCCGCCATCACCGTCATGACCCAGACGATGCCGATCGTCTTCCTCCTCTTCTTCGGGTACGTCTTCGGCAGCGCGCTCTCCATGCCCGGCGCCGAGTACCGGGCCTATCTGGTCCCCGGCATGCTCGTCGCCACGGCCGCCGGCGGCCTGATGACCGGCATGTTCCAGGCCGCGCAGGACTCGCACCGGGGCGTCATGGACCGCTTCCGGACCCTGCCCGTGAGCCGGGCCGCCGTCCCCCTCGGACAGGCGCTCGCCGACCTGGTGGCGAGCGCGGTCGGCACGGTCCCGCTGATCCTCGTCGGGCTCGCGATGGGCTGGCGGATCGAGGGCACCGCCCTGGAGGCCCTGGGCGCCTTCGGCCTGCTGCTCCTCTTCCGCTTCGCGACGACCTGGATCGGCATCCTGCTCGGCCTGGCCTCGCAGAGCGAGGAGGCGGCCGGCCAGCTGGGCAGCGCCACCTTCATGCTGCCGCTGCTCTCCAACGCGTACATCCCGACGGACGGCATGCCGGGGTGGCTGCGGACGGTCGCCGAGTGGAACCCGATCTCGGCGGTCACCACGGCGGTACGGAAGCTCTTCGGCAACGCGCCCGTACCGGCGGACGCCGCCTGGCCGGTTGCCCACCCGGTGGCGGGGGCGCTGCTCTGGTCGGTGGCCCTGATCGCGCTCTTCGCCCCGCTCGCGGTCCGCCGCTACGCCCGGCGCTGACCCCCGCCCGGCGCTGACCCCCGTCAGGGGACGTGACGCATCCCCTGATGACAGGTGAAGCCCGGCAGGGTAGGCAGGGCTGTCATGAGCACTCAGCCACTCCCCCTCGAAGGGATCACGGTCGTCGCCGTCGAGCAGGCCGTCGCCGCCCCCTTCGCCACCCGGCAGCTCGCGGACCTCGGCGCCCGTGTCGTCAAGATCGAGCGCCCGGACGGCGGGGACTTCGCCCGGGGGTACGACACGGCCGCCCGCGGCCTCGCCTCGCACTTCGTCTGGTGCAACCGCGGCAAGGAGTCGGTGGCGGTCGACCTCAAGGACCCCCGGGGCCTGGCGCTGGCCCGGCGCCTGGTGGCCGGCGCCGACGTCTTCGTCCAGAACCTGGCGCAGGGCGCCGCGGCCCGGCTCGGCCTCGACGCCGCCACGCTGTGCGCCGCACACCCGCGGCTGATCGCCGTGGACGTCTCGGGGTACGGGGCGGCCGGACCGTACGCGCACAAGCGGGCGTACGACATGCTCGTCCAGTGCGAGGCGGGCCTCGTCTCGGTGACCGGCACCCCGGACCAGCCGGTCAAGTCGGGAATCCCGGCGGCCGACATCGCCGCCGGGATGTACGCCTTCTCGGGTGTCCTCGCCGCTCTCGTACGGCGCGGCACGACCGGGCGCGGCGGTCCCGTTGAGGTCTCCCTGCTCGACTCGCTGGCCGAGTGGATGGGGCATCCGCTGCACCACGGGTCGCACGGAGGCACGGCCCCGGCGCGAACGGGGCTCGCGCACGCGGTGATCGCCCCGTACGACGCCTATCCGACGGCCGACGGGGGTCTGGTGCTGCTCTCCGTGCAGAACGACCGCGAGTGGCGACGGCTCGCCGAACAGGTCATCGGCCGCCCCGAGCTCGCCGAGGACCCGGCCTTCGCGACGAACACGGCCCGGGTCGCCGGGCGCGCGGCGACGGACGCGGTGGTGGCGGAGGCACTGGCCCCGCTCACGGCCCCGGAGGCGCTGGCGCGTCTCGACGCGGCGGGCGTCGCCTGCGCCCGGCTCAACTCGGTCGCGGAGCTCGCGGACCACCCCCAGCTGATGGCCCGGGACCGCTGGAGGCCGGTGGACTCCCCGGTCGGGCCGCTGCGTTCACTGCTGCCGCCGATCGTCTTCCCGGACGGCCCGGAGCCGCGCATGGACCGGATCCCGGCCCTCGGCCAGGACACGGACGAGGTCCTCGGGGAGCTCGGGGTGCCCGAGGCGGAGGTGAAGGAGCTCAGGAGCGCGGGCGTGATCGCCTGACGGCCACCCGGCACGCGGGGGCGGTCGACCGGCTGTACGCGAGGCGGTCGACCCGTGCGGACACGAGGACGGTCGACCGGTTCGGACACGACGGAACGCCGGACGGGCGGGGACACGTCCGGCGTCGTCGCGAGCCGAGTCGTACGGGAGAGGCCGGGCGGAAGCGGGCGGGCGACCTCGGGGTACGCGGCCCGGCCCCCGGCCCGCTAGCGGCGCGCGCCGAAGAGCGAGCGACGCAGACGGCGGAGCGGAGCGAAGAGCGAGACGCGCGCGCTGCGGCCGCGGTGACTGTGCACCGACGCCTCCGGCATACGCGACGTCAGTTCCCGCATCAGCAGCGTCGCCTCGGCCACCTCACGCTGGGGCACGGCGGGACCGCCGAGCACCGCGAGATGGCGGTCGAGGCGCGAACTCGTCGCGCTGCTCCCGCAGGTGATGGCAGGCACTCGCGGCCTGCTGCGCATTGCTATCTGTTCCATGTCACTCCCCACCCGTACAAGGGCACCCGGCCCGGGCAGGTTAACCCTATCGCTCCACCGTCACACCCGTGTATCCCGCCGACGGGATTCACCGCACCCGTACGAGGGTTGACGGTCACTGTGCGAATCCATCTGATTCCAGGGTGAGTTGGACAGGCCTCGAACACCTGTCGAACCGTCACGAACCATCCTGCACCCGGGGCCGCGACCTCCGCGCACGGAGACATGTGTGATCTCCGACACCAAGATCGTTCCCCTGTCCTGCCCCGTACGGACCGGAGTCGGACGGACACCGTTCGGTTACCGTGGAGGCATGACGGTGATCGCGGGTCGGTACCGGCTGCTGGACGTCCTCGCGGAAGGGGCGACGGCCACGGTCTGGCGCGCCCTCGACGAGACCCTCGTCCGCGAGGTGGCCCTCAAGGAGTTCCGCGCCCCGGCCGGACTCCCGGCCGACGAAGTCCCCCTCCTGTACGCGCGCCTGGAGCGCACGGCGCGGGCGGCCTCCCGGATCTCCCACCCCTCGGTGGTGACGGTGCACGGCGTGGCCACCGAGGACGGCCGGCCGTGGGTCGTGATGGAGCTGGTCCGCGGACTCACCCTCGCCGAGACGCTGGAGGCCGCCGGTCCGCTGTCCGCGCCGGAGGCCGCGCGCGTCGGCGCCGAGGTCCTCGCCGCGCTCCGGGCGGCGCGCGAGGCGGGTGTCCGCCACCCGGGCGTGGACCCCGGGCACGTCCTGCTCGCCAATGACGGACGGGTCGTCGTCACCGGATTCGGCACGGAATCCACCACCCGGCCGGAGGACGAGCCGGACACGGTGGCGGACCTGCCCTCCCTCGGGGCGCTCCTCGACGTGGCCACGGGAGGCCGGCCGGGGCCGCTGGCCGCCGTGGTGGAACGGCTGCGGAGCGAGGACCCGGAGTCGGCCCTGACCATGGATCAGACCGAGGAGGAGCTGCGGCGGATCGCCCCCGGGGCCACGCCACGGACCACGGGGCCCGTGAGGACGGAGTCCTCCACGCCCCGGAGGGGAGACGGCGACGGCGAGGGTCCGCGGGCCGGGAGTCCGCCTTCCCCGCCGGACCGTACGCCGCCGCCCCGGCGACCCTCAGGGCCCCGCCGGGGCCCGGTCCTCACGGCCGGGCTCGTCGGGATCCTGCTGATCACGGGGGCGTTGACGTACCACCTCGTACGGGACGGGGAACCGGGCACCGGTCCCGGTCCGGGCGGGGTCACGAGCACCGCTCCGGCCGGTCCCGGGTCCACGGGTACGGGGGACGGATCCGCTACACCGCCCCGTTGAAGGACGGCAGGTAGCCGCCCGACTGTCCGGCGGCGGTCGGGTGGTAGGACTCGCCGATGTTGAGCCAGTTGACGCTGTGCAGCCAGGCGGAGCCCGAGCAGATCTCGTGGCCGGTGAAGGTCGGGACGACGCTGGCGAAGGTGTAGCCGTGGTCGGCCGCACGCTTGGCCACGGCCGCGTTGAGGTAGTCCGAGGCGCCGTTGATGGCGCTGCGCTCGCTCTCGCTCAGCCCGGCGACGCAGTTGCCGCCCAGCTTGTAGAAGCGCGGGTAGCCGAGGACGACGACCTCGGCGGCGGGTGCCTTGTTCCTGATGGCCGTGTAGACGGAGTCGAGCTTGCCGGGCAGCGTCGAGTCCACGTACGCCTTGGCCTGATTCACGCGGTTGATACAGGTGGCCTCGGACTGCAGCACACAGGTCGTCATGACGTCGGCGAAACCGGCGTCATTTCCCCCGATCGTGACGGAGACCAGGTCGGTGGCGGCGGAGAGGGGGCCGAGCTGATTGGCGGTCACATCACCCGTTCGGGCGCCCGAGCAAGCCGTGAACGCGAAGGAGGAGGGGGCGTTGGCGTTCTTCCAGAGGACCGGAAACGCCTTCGTGGAGCGCTTGCAGTCGCCACTGGCGCTGTCATAGCTGCCGGCGCCGACACCGGAGGAGTACGAGTCTCCCAGTGCCACGTAGTCGAGGGCGGCGGTTTCGGCCGCCTGAGCCGCGCTCACCCCGGTGAGGGCGAGGACGGCACCGAGCAGGAGCGAGGACGAAAGGGCCGCGAAGCGGGACAGTCTCATGGAACCTCCTGTAGCAGGATCTCTGCGCTACCAGGTAGTAGCATCGGATCCGCCGGACCGGAAGTGTTCATGTCAAAACTGGGGATGAACTCCGGCGCCGCTCAGGCGATCCTCCGGTGGCAACCGTCGAGATCCGGCCACGGCAGGAAGCGGAACTTCCGCTCCCGATGAGCGATCGAACGGGATCGCGACACATTCACACAACAAACCACAGAAGTGTGATCCCGCATCACTGTTCCCTGCATGCAAACGGATTGATCGAATCCGATCGGGACAGTTGCGCATCTGACCGACGAAGCTTCGCCAAACTGCGGAAAAGCGGGCCACAGATCCGGGACTTGCCATACAGTCCCATTCATCAATACCGTCGTACATCTCACCCGCACAGGACCATCAAGCAAAGCGGCTCAGGGGAGGGCTCTAGCGTCGCGATGGCTCCGGTGCGGGGCGCGGTAGGGGGGTGCCGTGCTCGGTGTTCGCACGTGCGCCGAGTCGCGGGTACCGCGCGGCCAGTCATGCCAACTCGCCGATCCCGCAAGGGGATCGACCCTGTGGTCGATCCTGTGCGGGCGAGGCGAGCACCCCCCTTTCGAACCGGACACACCATCGGACCGCCCAAGGGGTGGGCGGCCCACCGGACGAGAGGGAATCCAGACCCATGAGCTCGTTCCTGCGCCCGGCCACTACGGGCCAAGAAATGACCGAGCCGAGTCGAATAGCGGCCCAGTATCGGGCCATCACTTCGCATTTGGCGATCACTCCCCCGGTGAGTGTCGTCATTCCCGCGATGAATGAGGCCGAAAATCTTCCGTACGTCTTCAAGACGCTGCCGGAATGGATCCACGAAGTCGTCCTCGTCGACGGAAATTCCACCGACGACACCGTGAATGTCGCCCGCGAACTCTGGCCGGACGTCAAGGTGGTCAAGCAGGTCGGCAAGGGCAAGGGTGACGCCCTGATCAGCGGCTTCGCCGCCTGCACCGGCGACATCATCGTCATGGTCGACGCCGACGGCTCGGCCGACGGCCAGGAGATCGTCTCCTACGTCTCCGCTCTCGTCGGCGGTGCCGACTTCGCCAAGGGCTCGCGATTCGCCAACGGCGGCGGCACGGACGACATGACGACCATTCGCAGACTCGGCAACTGGGCCCTCTGCACGCTCGTCAACCGCAAGTTCGGCGCCCGCTACACCGACCTCTGCTACGGCTACAACGCCTTCTGGCGCCACTGCCTCGACAAGGTCACGCTCGACTGCACCGGATTCGAGATCGAGACGCTCATCAACATCCGCGTGGTCAAGGCCGGCCTCAAGGTCCAGGAAGTGCCCAGCCACGAATACCTGCGCATCCACGGCGTGAGCAACCTCAACGCCGTGCGCGACGGGATCCGGGTCCTCAAGGTCATCCTGAAGGAGAAGGGCGTCCGCAAGGCGGCCCGCCGCCGGCCCGCCGCGTTCTCGGTCAACGTCCCCCGGGGAGAGGTGTCTTGAACGAACGCACGTCCCCGGGCGCCTTCTCGGTGGTGATCTGCGTCTACACGGAGGAGCGGTGGGAGGACATCCTCGCCGCCGTCGACTCCGTCCGGAAGCAGTCGCTGCCGCCGCTGGAGACGCTGCTCGTGGTCGACCACAACGAGCGGCTCCTGCAACGGCTCACCGAGGAGTACGCGGACGAGCGGCTCCATGAGGAGGTGCGGGTGCTCGCCAACGCGGGCCCCCGCGGCCTCTCCTCCGGCCGCAACACCGGGATCTCCGCCGCCCGCGGCGAGTTCGTGGCCTTCCTCGACGACGACGCCGTCGCCGAGCGGGACTGGCTCCACCACTTCGCCGCCGCCTACGACGGGCCCGAGGTCATGGCCGTCGGCGGCCGGACCCTGCCCGCCTGGGCCTCCGGCCGCCGCCCGGTCTGGTTCCCCGAGGAGTTCGACTGGGTCGTCGGCTGTACGTACCGGGGCCTGCCCCCGGGCCGGACCCGCGTGCGCAACGTCCTCGGCGGCAACGCCTCCTTCCGCCGCACCGCCTTCGACGCGGCGGGCGGATTCGCCACCGGCATCGGCCGGGACGGCGACCGGCGGCCCCTCGGCGGCGAGGAGACCGAACTCTGCATCCGGCTCGCCAAGGCACTGCCCGGGGCGATCCTGCTGATCGACGACCGCGCGGTCATCCACCACAAGGTGCCCGCCGTCCGTGAGCGCTTCGGCTACTTCCGCACCCGGGTGTACGCCGAGGGGCTCTCCAAGGCACTCGTCGCGCGGAGCGTCGGCGCGCAGAAGGGGCTGGAGTCCGAACGGCGCTACACCACACGGGTGTTGCCCGCGGGGGTCCTGCGCGGGGTGCGCGACGCGCTGCGCGGCCGGTCCGGCGGCGCGGGGCGGGCCGGGGCGATCGTGACCGGGGTGACGGTCGCGGCCGGCGGCTACGCGCTCGGCACGCTACGGGCGCGGCGGGGCGACCCGACGTTCTCCTGGGGACCGATCGAGCGGGCGGGGGACGGTGCGGCCGGGAACGGCACCACCGTTGACCGTAGGACCGACGACCGTACGGCCATGGACAGCGCCGTCGAGGGGGCCGCCTCATGAACGCGGAGGCGGAGACCGGAGCCGTACGCAACCGCGGCGTGCCCGTCCTCATGTACCACGCCGTCGACCGGGATCCCGCTCCCGCCACCCTGGGGCTCTCCGTCACCCCCGAGGCCTTCGCCGCGCAGATGGCGGTGGTCGCCGAACGCGGCTTCACCCCGCTGACGACCGCGGCGCTCGCCGACGCCTGGCGCACCGGCCGCCCGCTGCCCGCCCGGCCGCTCCTCGTCACCTTCGACGACGGATACGAGGGCGTGCACCGGCACGCCCTCCCCGTGCTCGCCGCGCACTCCTTCGTGAGCACCGTCTTCGTCTCCACCGGCTGGCTGCGCGGCAAGCACGACGAGGGCGGGGCGCTCGACACCATGCTCGACTGGGGGCAGGTGCGGGAACTGGCCGACGCGGGCACGGAGATCGGCGGCCACAGCCACACCCATCCGCAGCTCGACCAGCTCGACGCGCGGCGGCTGCGCTTCGAGACGCTGCGCTGCCGGGAGATCGTCGGCGAGGAACTCGGCAGCGCCCCGTCCTCCTTCGCGTACCCGTACGGATACTCCAGCCGGCGGGTCCGGCGCACGGTCCGGGAGGCCGGGTTCACGCAGGCGCTCGCCGTGGGCAACGCCCTGGCCTGCCGCGGGCAGGGGCCGTACGCCCTGGAGCGGGTCACCGTGCGCCGGTCGACGGGGATCAAGGAGTTCACCCGGCTCGTGGAGGGCCGGGCGGTCGCCTGGAACTTCGCGGCCGACCGGGCCGTGACGAAGGGGTACGCGCTCGTCCGGCGCGCCCGGGGTGTCGCACGGGGCCACTGGATCTGACGTACCGCCGGACCGGGGACCGGGGAGAACGTCCCGTTCAAAACACGGTGCACGGAATGCCCGGTTGCCGGATCATGGGCGCCATGGCTGACACCCCACCGGTACCGTCCGAGCCTCAGCGGTCGCTGCCCATCAGGCTCAACCTCGACGACAGCGACTCGCCGGCCGACGTCGTCGACGCGCTCTTCCTCGGCCGCTTCGCGACCGGCGAGCAGCCTCACTCGCACAGCACCACCCTGGACCGGGTCAAGCCCGAGGCGACGCTCCTTCCCGCGGACGCCCGGGTCCTGCGGGCCGCGAAGGACGACGACCGCAGCGCCGTGCTCGCCGAGGGCGAGGGCTGGACGCTGCTGATCTCCCGCTGGAACCGCGGCGCGGACGTCACCGTCACGGCCTCGGACGCGGAGGTCGCGGAGCGGGTCCTCAAGGAGGCGACCGACGGGGCGAAGGACGAGCCGGAACCGCAGCCGGAGAACGTGACGATGGGCTTCTGGTACGTGTCGCCCCGGCGCGGCCCGCACCGCACCACCCGGCAGATCAGCGCCGGGACCTGGGACGAGGTCCGGCCCAACTACTCGGCGCCGGTTGCCGATTCCATGGACCGGCTGATGACGGTGACCCCCGAGTCGATCGCGGGCCGGCTCCTGCTGCTGCACGGGCCGCCGGGGACCGGCAAGACGTCCGCGCTGCGGACCCTGGCCCGGTCCTGGCGCGAGTGGTGCCAGGTGGACTGCGTCCTGGACCCGGAGCGGCTGTTCAACGACGTCGGCTATCTGATGGACATCGCCATCGGGGAGGACGAGGGCACGGCGAAGGGCCGCTGGCGGCTGCTGCTCCTGGAGGACTGCGACGAGCTGATCCGGGGCGAGGCGAAGCACACGGCGGGGCAGGCCCTGTCGCGGCTGCTCAACCTGACGGACGGGCTGCTCGGGCAGGGACGCAACGTCCTGGTCGGGGTCACCACCAACGAGGACCTGGAGCGGCTCCACCCGGCCGTCGTCCGCCCGGGCCGCTGTCTGGCGCGGATCGAGGTCGGACCGCTGACCAGGGCGGAGTCCGTCACCTGGCTCGGACGCGAAGAGGGCGTGCCGCGCGAGGGCGCGACGCTGGCGGAGCTGTTCGCGCTGCGCCGCGGCACGCCCCCGGCGGAACTCCCGGAACCCCGTACGGCGGGGGCGGGGCTCTACTTGTAGAAGCGAGTCGTGCAGAGGTGGGTCCGGTCAGGGGCCGGTCAGTTGTCGTACGCCGCGCGCAGGGCCTCGCTCACCGCCGCCTCCGCGGCCTCGCGGCTGAGGCCGAGGCGACGGGCCTCTTCGGCGTACTGGGCGGCGGCGGTGGCGGCCCGGCGGGTCGCCGCGTCGCCGGCCGCCGCGACGAAGGTCCCGTGGCGCCCGCGCGTCTCGATCACTCCGTCCGCCTCCAGCGCCTTGTAGGCCTTGGCGACGGTGTTCGCGGCGAGGCCCAGCTCCTCCGCGAGTCCCCGTACCGTCGGCAGCTTGTATCCGACCGGCAGTCTGCCCGACCGGGCCCGCTCCGAGATCTGGGCACGCAGCTGTTCGTACGGAGCGGTGGTGGAGTCGTGGTCCACGGCGATGGTGAGTGTCACCCGCCGATTCTGCCCCCACCCCGCGGGAAAATGGGAGGCGGCGGTACACCCTGCGCCCGTAGCGTGCGGCCACATGACTGTGATCGTCCGTGATGTACGAGCCGAGGACGCCGAGGGTTTCGCGCGCGTCCGCCGTGCCGCCGTGCCCTTCATGCTCGCGACCGCCGAGCAACTCGTCTTCGACTGGGCCCACGCCCACCCCGACAGCCACGAGCGGCCGCTCGTCGCGGTGACCGAGGACGGCGAGATCATCGGGACCGTCCAGCAGCGGATCGCGCACGACGCGCCGGAGCCGGGCATCGGCTCCGTCAACGTGTACGTGGACCCCGCGCGCCAGCGGCGCGGTGCCGGGGCGGCGCTGCTGCGCGCCGCCGAGGAGCACCTCGCGGAGCAGGGCGCGCGGACCCTGTACAGCTGGGTCCTGGACACGCCGGAGGACCGTGCGTGGGCCGAGCGGCGGAGGTACGCGCCCAGCCGTTCCGCCCACTTCCTCCGCCTCGACCTGACGACGGCCGAACTGCCGCCGCTCCAGGAGCCGCCGGCCGGTGTCGAACTGCTGCCGGCCGAGCACTTCGCGGCCGATCCGCGGCCGATCTTCGAGCTGGACGCGGTGACGACCGCCGACGAGCCGGGTGACGTGGGGGCCGAGCTGGACGACTACGCGCACTGGCGGGAGACGACCTGGAACCATCCGCTCCATGACCGGGCGCTGACGACGGTCGCGGTGGTGGACGGGGTGCCCGCGGCGTTCAGCGCGGCGCAGACGGACGGGCTCGGCCGGTACAACTCGGGAATGACGGGCACGGCGCCCGCCTTCCGCGGCCGCGGGCTCGCGAAACTCGCGAAGAACGCGTCCCTGCACCGGGCCCGGGCGGCGGGGTGCGTGGAGGCGTTCACGGGGAACGACGCCGGCAACGAGCCGATGCTGGCGATCAACAAGTGGTTCGGCTACGAGATCGGCGCGACGGAGGTGCGGCATGTCCGGACGATCGGTTGAGATCACCCTGGTGAAGGCGGGACGGACGAAGATCCGCTACCCGGCGGAAGTCCTCACGGAGGTTCTCACGGAGGAGGGCGGCCGGCTGTCGGTCCGTGCCCCGTGGGCCGCCGAGGGGGTACGGGACTTCGGCTTCGTACGGTTCGAACCGGGCGACGTCTTCGTGGAGCACTACTGGCGCGACCGCTGGTACACGGTCAAGGAGGTGTGGTCCGCCGACGGCACCCTCAAGGGCTGGTACTGCGACATCACCCGGCCGGCCGAGATCGACGGCTCGGGGGTGGTGGTCGAGGACCTGGACCTGGACCTGTGGGTGTCGGCGGACGGCAGCGAGGTGCTGCGGCTCGACGAGGACGAGTTCGCGGCGAGCGGCCTCGCCGCCTCCGACCCGGAGGCGGCGGAACGCGCCGTCGTGGCCCTCGACGAGCTCGAAGTGCTCGGCCGTGAGGGCCTGATCGACCTGCTGGGTCGGTAGGCCCGGCAGAACCGGTGGAGCCGGTGGAGCCGGTAGCGGTCAGTGCAGCTCGACGTCCGACTCCTCCGTCGCGAGGAAGCCGGGCGTCGGCAGGCCCGTCGCGCCGGCCGTGAGCTGCATGAGGGTGGCCTCGACCCGGGCGGCGCCTGGCTGGTAGGCGGGGTCCTTCACCACGGAGGTGTTGACCCACTCGTGGATCTGCCCGTCGCAGACGGCCCGGGTGCCGCCGATCCCGGCGGAACGGTTCCCCTGGCGGAGCGTGGAGCTCACGAAGACGGGACCCGCGCTGTCGTCGACGCAGCGGTACGTGCCGGAGAGGGTCACGGTGCTGTCGGCGGCGACGGTTCCGTAGCCGTGGACGGAGAGGCCGTCGGCCTCTCCCGCGTGGGCGAGAGGAGCGACGGCGGCGGCGAGCAGGATGCCTGCGGCGAGGACGGCGAGGGAGTTGCGTACGCGCATGAGCGGGGTCCCTTCGGGGCGTGGGGGGATGGTGCTGCCCGCCAGGGATACCGGATCAAGCCGCGCGATGTCCGAAACTCACCCCATCGGGGGCGAGTTGAGGACTTTTCGGTAGTAGATACGATCGTACGGTCCGTCCACGCGCCGCTCGACGACCTCGTAGCCGTACCGCTCGTACAGCTTCTGGTTCTCCCACATCATCGCGTTGGTCAGCAGCCGCACCTCGGGGAGACCGAGCTCCCGGGCGTACCGCTCCACCCAGTCGAGCAACATCCGGCCCAGGCCCGCGCCCTGGGCGTCGGGGTGCACGGCGATCTCGTCCAGATAGAGGTGATCGGCCTCGCGGATCACCACCACGAGGCCGGACACCGGGTCGCCTGTGACGAACACACGCCCCGCGGCCACGTTCGCCGCGTGGTCGTACTCCATCGGGGCCGGTACGAGACCGATCCGTTCGATGTAGTGGTGGAAGGCCGCGTCGGTCACGGCTTTCACTGCGGGCACGTCGGCGGCTGCCGCGGGGCGGATCACGCTGTCTGTCATACCGTCACATTACGACGGCGCGTGACCACCTTTCTCAGCAGCGGCCAGGCGAGCAGGATCACGACGACGGCGTACACGGTGACCGAGAACGGGGTGTTCACCAGGCCCGTCAGGGAGCCGTCGCTGATCTGGAGGGCACGGCGGAGCTGCTGTTCGGCGGCCGGGCCGAGGATGACACCGATGACGGCGGGCAGCACCGGGAGTCCGTAGCGCCGCATGCCGAGGCCGATGAGCCCGATGACGAGCAGGACCACGAGGTCGAGCGCCTCGCCGCCCACCGCGTACGCGCCGACGGCGGCGAAGAAGAGGATGCCGGCGTAGAGGTACGGGCGCGGGATGCGCAGCAGCTTGGCCCAGACCGGGGCGAGCGGCAGGTTGAGGGCGAGCAGCAGCACCATGCCGACGAAGAGCGAGGCGATCAGGCCCCAGACCAGGTCGGGTTCCCGCTCGAAGAGCAGGGGGCCGGGCTGGATGCCGTACTGCTGGAAGGCGGCGAGCATCACGGCGGCGACGGCGGTCGTGGGCAGGCCGAGGGTGAGCATCGAGACGAGCGTGCCCGCGGCGGAGGCGGAGGCCGCCGACTCGGGTCCCGCGACGCCCTCGATGGCGCCCTTGCCGAACTGCTCCTTGTGCTTCGAGAGCCTCTTCTCCGTGACGTACGAGAGGAAGGTGGGGATCTCGGCGCCGCCGGCCGGGATCGCGCCGAGCGGGAAGCCGATGAAGGGACCGCGCAGCCAGGACTTCCAGGTCCGCTTCACGTCGTCCCTGCCGAGCCAGGGCCGGCCGACGGGGATGGCCTCGCCCGTCGTGCGGCGCAGGTGCGCGGCGACCCACAGGGCCTCGCCGATCGCGAAGAGGCCGACCGCGACGATGACGACGTCGACGCCGTCGGCGAGCTGGAGCGAACCGAAGGTGAGGCGCTGCTGGCCGGTCATCTGGTCGAGGCCGACGAGGCCGATCGTGAGGCCGATGAGGAGGGAGGCGAGGCCGCGGATGCGGGAGGAGCCGAGGACGGAGGTCACCGCGATGAAGGCGAGGACCATGAGGGCGAAGTAGTCCGGGGCGCCGATGTCGACGGCGAGCGCGGCGACGGTGGGGGCGAGGACGACGAGCAGGATCGTGCCGATCATGCCGCCGGCGAAGTGGCCGATGGCGGCGGCGGCTAGCGCCTGCGCGCCGCGGCCGGCCTTGGCCATCGGGTTGCCCTCGATGGCGGCGACGACGGCGGCGCTCTCGCCGGGAGTGTTGAGCAGGATCGAGGTCGTGGAGCCGCCGAACATGGCGCCGTAGTAGATGCCGGCGAACATGATGAAGGCGCCGGTCGGTTCGAGTCCGTACGTCACCGGGAGCAGCAGGGCGACGGCCATGGCGGGGCCGATGCCGGGCAGGACGCCGATGGCGGTGCCGAGGAGCACGCCGACGGCGGCCCACAGCAGGTTCATCGGGGTGAGGGCGGTCCCGAAGCCGTCGATGAGGGAGTACAGGGAATCCATGGATCAGATCACTCCCATCAGCGGGCCGCCGGGCAGCGGGACGCCGAGCAGCTTGTCGAAGACGCCGTAGGTGAAGAGGGAGAGGGCGGCCGCGATGAGCGGGTCGCGGTGGAGGTGACGGCTGCCGAGGGCGTAGGCCGCTCCCCAGAAGAGGAGGGCGCCGGCCACGGGGAAGCCGAGGGGGCCGATGAGGACGGCGAAGGCGAGGAAGACACCGGCGAGGAGCAGGACGGTGCGCCAGTCGGCGGGCTCGGTCAGGTCGACGTCCTCGCCGGCCTCGGCCTCGCCGCGGCCGCCGCGCAGGACGTCGACGGTGAGGAGGACGGCGACGACGAGGAGGCCGCAGCCGACGACGAGGGGGACGGTGGCGGGGCCGACGGGGCCGCGGCCGGTGACGTCGGTGTCGAGGGTGAGGGCGTCGGTGAGGACGAGGACGCCGAGGAGGAAGAGGAGGGCGCCGACGCCGAGCTCGGAACGCCCGCGCAGCCAGTCCTTCGGTTTGGTGGTCACAGGCCGAGCTCCTTGAGGACGGAGGCGACGCGTCGGTCCTGCGCGGTGAGGAAGGTGCCGAACTCCTCGCCGGGCAGGAAGGCGTCGTTCCAGCCGTGGGTCTTGAGGGACTCGCGCCACTGCGGCGAGTCGTGCAGCTCGGTGACGAGGCCGACGAGCTTCTCGCGTTCGGCGTCGGAGAGGCCGGGCGGGGCGACGATGCCCCGCCAGTTGGTGAACTCGGTGTCGAGGCCGGCCTCGCGGAGCGTGGGGGCGTCGAGGCCGGGGACCCGCTTCGGGCCGGTGACGGCGAGGAGGCGCAGCTCGCCCGCCTTGATCTGGTCGAGGTACTCGCCGACGCCGGAGACGCCGAAGCCGACCTTGTTGCCGAGGATGGAGGCGAGGAGTTCGCCGCCGCCGTCGAAGGGGACGTAGTTGACGTCCTTGGGGGCGATCCCGGCGGCCTGGGCCATCAGCATCGGGGCGAGGTGGTCGGGCCCGCCGGGCGAGGACCCGCCGCCGACGGGCACCTTCCCGGGATCCTTCTTCCAGACGGCCAGCAGCTCCTGGATCGTCTTGTACGGGGAGTCCTTCCCGACCACGACGATGTCCTGCTCCTCGGTGAGCCGGGCGATCGGGGTGGTGTCGGCGAGGGTCCTGGGGGTCTTGTTGGTGTGGACGGCGCCGACGACGCCGAGGCCCATGGACATGGCGAGGCGGCCGTTGCCGCGCTCGCCGACGAGCCGGGTGAGGCCGACGGTGCCGCCCGCGCCGGGCAGGTTGAAGACCTCGATGTCGCCGGTGAGGCCCGCTTCCTCGGCGTTCCTTGCGGCCGTGCGGGCGGTGATGTCGTATCCGCCGCCGGGGGTGTTGGGGACCATGAAGCGCAGTCCGGGTATCTGCGTGCCGGTGTCGGTGTCGCTGCCGCTGGTGAGCAGCGGCGGACCGACAAGGACCAGCAACGCCGACCCGAGGAGAGCGAGGGGAGTGCGCAGACGCACGTGTGCCGCCTCTCAGGCAGGAGGGAAAGGGGGGTGTGAGGTGGCCCACATGTTGCCGGTACGTGAAGAAGCTGTCTCTCTTCCGCAATCAATGGACGTTGTGGTCGTTGTGGTCGCGACCTAGCGTGGCGGCGTGACGAATGTGCTGGTGGTGGACGACGACTTCATGGTCGCCAAGCTGCACTGCCGCTATGTGTCGGCGGTGGAGGGCTTCACGGTGTCCGGGGTCGCGCACAACGGCGCCGAGGCGCTGCGCGCGGCCGAGCGGCTCCGGCCCGACCTGGTGCTGCTCGACGTCTTCCTGCCGGACATGGACGGCATCCAGGTGCTGCGGGAGCTGCGCGCGGCGGGCCTGGCCACGGACGCGCTCTTCATCACGGCGGCGCGCGACGTGGCGACGATCCGTGAGGCGCTGCGGGCGGGGGCGCTCCACTATCTGATCAAGCCGTTCAGCCAGGCGGCGCTGCACGAGCAGCTGCGCCATGTGGCCTCGCTGCGCAGCCGCCTCGACGACCTCGACGAGGCCCGCCAGGAGGACGTGGACCAGATCTTCGGCACCCGCCCGCGCGGCTCCCGCGAACTCCCGAAGGGCCTCGCCGCCCACACGGCCGACCTGGTCGACTCGGTCCTCCGCGCCCACCCGGAGGGCCTCTCGGCGACGGAATGCGCGGAAGCCGGCGCCCTGTCCCGCGTCAGCGCCCGCCGCTACCTGGAGTACTTCGCCCAGACGGGCCGCGCGGAGATCACGCTGCGGTACGGGGGGACGGGGCGGCCGGAGCGGCGATACCGGCGGTTGGGGTGACCTCTCCTACGCGGAACGGCCGGCGGCGTTCCGGTACTGGTGGAGAAGTTCTTCGGCGTGCACGGTCCAGGGGTGCGCCGGGCCCAGCACCTGGGTCCGCCCTTCCACCAGGATCTCTCCTTGCTCGATGGCTTCAGCGTGCCGGCCCAGGGCGTTGAGGACGACGCTGAGCGTCTGCCTGGTGTTGAGCAACAAGGGGTAGTCCGGAGCGAAGATGCGCTCGTACCCGGAGAGAGCTCTACGCACGTGAGGCAGTGCCTCAAGCGGCCTCTCCACGGCAGCGAGTGCAAACGCGTACCCAAGTTCGGCTCCGAGCGTCATGGGGTGATCGTCCCCGGCGGCGCTGCGACAGCCCGCGATGACAGCGGGGCCGGTGGCGAGGATCTCGCCCCTGTCCGGAAGGGGGCCCGCGTCCGGGTGCCCCATCGCCTCCACGATGCACTTCCGTGCGATGAGCGTGAGCGGGTGGGTTCTCCCGAAGACCGCCTCCCGGCCTTGAGCCGCCCGCCTCTTCAGAACCATCGCTTCCTGGAGTCGCCCACGGTGAGGCAGAACGAGTGCCAGCCGCAGACATGCCTCCAGCGTGTCAGGAGCATCGGGTCCCAGGACCCGCTCACAGTCGTCGAGCGCCTCTTGGTAGACGGTCTCGGACTCCTCGAACCGTGCGAGCCGGAAGAGGGCGCGGCCCACCCGCAGGCGAAGCCTGAGAGCGTGCACGTTGTCGGCGGGCAGGCACGGGGTGGTGAGTTCGAGGGCTTCCTTCGCCAGGGTGAGCGCGGAGGCGTAGTCCCCCGACCTGTGCACGGCGATGACGAGACGGAGGGCGCAGTCGGCCGCGCCTTCCACAGCGGCTGCGCCGGCGCTCCAGCCGACGAGACGTCGTAGGAGTGCGATGACGTGCGGAGCGAGCAGCATCACCGCGGGATCCTGCACTCCGCGTTCGGGCACCTCCGGCAGTACGGCTCCGAGGAGTTGGGCGGCTGTCGTGGCGAGCCGCTCTCTCCGGTCGTCGGGGGTGGCCTGGGCGACGCTGTCGAGGAGGATCCCGTGGACGCGCAGGCAGCGCACGGGGCCGGGTACGAGCTCGGTGAGGGAATGGTCGAGCAGTCCGCGCAGGGCGGGTTCCACGCGGGACGGGTGGAGCTCCGTACCCAGTTCGGCACCCACGAGGAGGCTGAGCGGGAGGGGGTCCCCGGCAAAGCATGCGAGCAGGCGCAACAAGGAGGTGGCTTCGGGGAGGCCCTGAGCGGTGAGGGCGTCGAGGGAGAGTTGCCAGGTGCGGCTGAGCAGGTGGCGGGATTCGGCGCCGGCTTCGGCGCCCCGGTCCAGAAGGTCGATGGGGTGGAAGCCGGCACCGCCGTCGAGTCCGTGTCGGTAGTCGGCGAGATTCCACGGGTCGAGCACCTGCTGGGCGAGGAATCCGCCGGCGAGGGTGAGCGGCGCCAGCGGGAGGCGGCCGAGCCGGTCGGCGACCTCTGCCGCTTCCTCCGCGCTTCCCGCATGGGGGGCGAGGTCCTGGAGGACGAGTGCGGCGTCCTCTCGTGGGAGGACACCGAACTGGAGGAGGTCGGCGCCGGGCCACCAGTGGGCCGCTGCCTGTCGGGTGGTGACGACGACCGTTCCGGCAGGGCTCGTACGCAGCCACCCGCCGTCACGGAGGACGGCAGGGGTGTCGGCGTTGTCCAGGACGAGCAGCCACGGTCGGTCGGATGCGTCGAGGTAGTGCCAGACCAGGTCGGCGGCGGGACGCAGGCCGCTTCGCGCACCGGTGAGTTCGGCGTCCGTGGCGCCTCGGTCGGCCGCGACGGCGAGCATGCCGGCGCGCAGGGAGGCCGGGTCGGAGGCGTTGACCCAGAGTCCGATGCGACCGGCGTGATCGGTGGCGTGGCGGAAGAGGGTGTGGGCGACGGCGGTCTTGCCGCAGCCGCCCATGCCGTGGAGGACGTAGGCGCGGTTGCCGGCGCCGGGCTCGACAGCGGCTCGCAGCCGGTCCATCTCGCCCACGCGGTCGCGGAGTACGACGGGGCCGCGACCGACCGCCGGGTGACGTACCGAGTCGGGACCCGCCCAGTCGGGGGCGTGGTGGTGGTGCTCGACGATGCGCTGGTCGCCCGTGGCCTGGTAGATCCGCCCGTACCCGTCGGCCCGTGCGTCGTTGCCGCCGCTCATCGCTGGTCGATGTGCTGGTCGCGGCCCGCCTGGTACACGCGGGCGTGTCCGGAGGCGGTGGCGTGCTGGGTCACCGCCGGGGCGTCGGGCGTGATCGGCCGGAGCTCGTCGAGGATCGCGCGGAGCGCAGCGGCTTCCTCGGGGTGGGTCACGAGCAGTCGCCGGATACGGCCCTGCCACTCCGCCCCCAGTTCGCTGCCGGACTCGACGTCGCCGCCGGCCTGCGCGGCCAGCAGGTCCGTCCGGGTCACCTCGAGTTCGGCGGAGATCGCCTCGGCCCGCTCCGGCTCGGCACGGCGCCACAGCGAGGTGATCCCGTCGCTGACGCACTGCCAGGCCTCGGTCGTCAGCAACGTCACCAAGGTCGTCCCCGCCGTGCCTGCCAGCACGGCCAACTCCGCGTCCAAGGACCCGCCCCCTCCACCCGGTTGTGATCTGCCGCCCCAGGGTATCCAGGCGGGCCCAGCGGCTACAGGGGAAATCCGCCAAGGCGGGGCCGGGGTCGCCCCCCTCTGCCTGAGCGGCTTCTTAGCGGCTCCTTAAAGCGGTCCTAAGGATCGCCGCATCCTGCTCTCCGGAGGCTTTTTCGCGGGTCCGGGCGGCTAGTTTCCTTGCCAACCCCCCACACCCACCCTCGTGAAGGAGCTGTCCCCCCATGACTTCTCGCCGTACGGCCGCGGCCGTCACCGCCACCGCACTGCTGGGCCTGTCCGCGCTCGCGTCCGGGCCCGCGTTCGCGCACGGGTCGATGACGGATCCGGTGAGCCGGGTCTCGGCCTGTTACGCGGAGGGGCCCGAGTCTCCGAAGTCGGCGGCCTGCAAGGCCGCGGTGGCGGCGAGCGGGGCGCAGGCGTTCTACGACTGGAACGCGGTGAACATCGCGAACGCCGCCGGGAAGCACCGGGAGCTGATCCCGGACGGCAAGCTGTGCAGCGCGGGCAACGACAAGTACCGGGGGCTCGACCTGGCGCGGGCCGACTGGCCGGCGAGCGCCCTGGACTCCGGGGAGCACACCTTCCGTTACAAGGGGACCGCCCCGCACCGGGGCTCGTTCGAGCTGTACGTGACGAAGGACGGGTACGACCCGTCGAAGCCGCTGGCGTGGTCGGACCTGGAGGAGAAGCCGTTCGCGACGGTGACCGACCCGCGGATGGAGAACGGCGACTACGTCTTCGAGGGGACGGTGCCGGCGAAGTCCGGCCGTCACCTGATCTACTCGATCTGGCAGCGCTCCGACTCGCCCGAGGCGTTCTACACCTGCTCGGACGTGGTGTTCGGGAAGGACAGCGGCGGTACGGCTCCGGCGCCGACCGCTTCCGCGCCGAGCGAGGAGCAGATCGAGGACGGGAAGGACGAGTCCTCCGTCGAGCACGGCGGGCACGGGGACACGGACCCGTCGACCGGCGCGGAGGAGACGGCGGCCGCTCCTGAGCCCACCCGGTCGGCCGAGGCGACTCAGGCAGCGACTCCGGCTGAGACCGGGGCTGCTGCCGAGACGCCCAACGCGCCTGCCCCGGCTGCCGGTTCCGATGCCGGCTCCGGGGAGCTCCTGGCCGAGACCGGGGGCGACGCCACCACCCCGTACCTCGCGGTCGGTGGCGCCGCCGTGCTCGCGCTCGGCGCGGCCGTGCTGTTCGGGACGACCCGGCGGCGCCGGACCCAGCGGTAGGGGCCGGGCGCCGGTCGGGGGTCAGATGCCGCAGCCGGAGGCGGACCAGAAGCGGCTGGGCCGGTGGTCCACGTGGGTGTGGTCGCTGTGGCCGGGGTAGCCGGGCCCGAGGATGCCGTTGAAGCCGTGGTTGCGGGCCTGCTGCGCGAGGCGGCACAGCGAGTGGGGTCCGGAGCCCAGGTCGGCCGCGTCACCGTACAGATGACGGCTCGACGAGGCTCCGCCCACCGCGTCGTTGCAGGCGTGGCTGCGGAATCCGCTGGTGACGCGGATGGACTGGTCACCGAGTGCGTGGCGGAGGGCCTCCAGCTTCCACATGGTGCGCAGCGCGTTGGACTTGGCGGTGGCGGCGCTCACCGCGCCGCCCTCCCAGGTGGTGTTGCAGTTGTTCAGCTCGGCGTAGGTGAAGTGGATGGGTGTGCAGTCGTCGTCCTGAAGGCTGTAGATCTTGCTGAAGGTCGCGGGGCCCGCGACACCGTCGGCGGCCAGTCCGTAGGCGGCCTGGAAGCGTTTGACGGCCGCGGCGGTCCCGGGGCCGTAGGCCCCGTCGATCGCGAGGACGGCGCCGTAGCCGGGGTAGCCGGCGACCCGGATCTGCAGTTGCGTCACATCGGCGCCGGAGGCTCCCTCGGAGAGGGTGCGCGACCAGGTGTAGCAGCCGTCCGCGTGAGCGGTACCGGCGGTCGCCACCACTCCACCCACCACGGAAGCCATGAGCATGACAATCGATAGGAGAAGGCGGACGGGCTTGGAATGTGCGGTACGGCGGGGCATCGAGCCTCCATTGCCTCACAAGACCGGGGGTGACCCGTGGCCGGGCCACCCCCGAGACTGGCCGCCCCGTCGACGCGCGTCAACCACACCTGACGAGCGTCATTTGTCGGCCCAATGGCGGAAGCCCTAGCCGATCACCGACAGGCAGGTGGTCGGGGTCGCGCGGGCCGGGTCGAGCGCGTTGGCCACCTCGTGGAAGGTGACCCGGTCCACCGTGCCGATCGCCACGTGCTCCGAGAGGTCGAGCGCGCACTTGTCCTGGATGAGGACGTTGGTGACGTTCGGGCCGGACAGGAACTGCGAGCGGTACGGGGTGACCACCTCGTCGTACTGGGTCGCGATGACGTGGTACCGGACCCCGGGGACGGTGTCGCCGCCCTCGTTGAGCTTCGTGATGAACGGCGAGCCGGCGATCTGGTCGGCGAGGCCCGGGGTCGTGGCGCTGATCAGGTCCTCGGCCCCGGGGAAGTACGGCAGGAGCTTGGTGAGGCCGAGGAGGGTGGTGCCGTGGTTGTCGGGGGCGATCCCGACGAGCGCGTTCACCTTCTCGGCGCCGCCGAGGAACTTGAGGTACCAGCGGGGCATCATGCCGCCCTGCGAGTGTCCGACGAGGTCCGCCTCGGGGGCGCCGGTCGCGGCGAGGACCCGGTCCACGTACGCGTCGAGTTGCTCGGCGGACTTCGCGATGGGGCCGAGGCCGTGGAAGAAGGGCACGTTCGGCAGCTGGCCGTAGTCGAGCGAGAAGACGCAGTACCCGCGGTTGACCAGGTACGGCGCGAGGACCAGCCAGTTGTCGACGGAGTTCCCGAAGGTGCCGTGGACGAGGACGACCGGGCGCGGGTGCGCGGCGGAGGGCTTGCAGGAGAAGTCGTTCCAGCCACGACTGGAGGTGACGGTCTCCGTCTGGGCCGAGGCGGTGGCGGTGGGGGCGAGCGTGGCGGCGGCGGTCAGCAGCAGGACGGACAGCGCTCTGACCGCGTGCTTCCAGGACTTCAGGGATTTCCGGGGCAGCATCGGGCGATCTCCTTGCGGCTCAAGGGGATGGTGGGGGTGCTGGGGGTGTCTTGCCGGTCAGGCCGGATCAGGGAGCGGGTCCTGGTGCCGTGCATCGCAAGGCGGAGGAGGGAGTCAACGCGGAGCGTTGACGACCGACGACAACGCGGCGAGGCGCGGCACCAGGCCCCGCGAGCCCGGCATGATCGACAAGACACCCCCTAAGCCCTGCGGTCCGGACCACAAGTGGGGATGCGCGGTGGGGATGCGCTTCAGCCAAGCTACGCACGGGTAGCCTTGGCTGGGAAGTTACGCGTCGGTAAAAAGTGATGTGTCGTCACGAGCCGTGGGTACGAGTGGAATCAGGCCGCCAGCGAGCCCGGCAGCACCGCCCTCGGCCCGAACTTCGCCCGCGCCCGGTCCGCCACCGCCTCGATCCGCCGCGCCTTCTCGTCCGACGGGTCCAGGGACAGCTGGTGCGCGGCCCCCTCGGCGCCCGTCAGGCCCTCGGCGCGCAGCGCGATGCCCCGTACCCGGGCCCGCTGGAGGCCGAGGGAGTCGTGGAGCGCGTACGCGAGGGAGACGAGCGCTGCCGAGTGGGCGGTCGGTTCGGGCAGGGTACGGCTCCGGGTCGTCGTGCTCCGGTCGGCGTACCGCACGGTGAGCGCGAGCGAGCGGCAGACCTGCTCCTCCGTGCGGAGCCGGGTGCCCAGCTCCTCGGCGAGCGAGAGGAGGGCCCGGCGCTGTTCCGTCCGGTCGATCTCGTCGTGCGGGAAGGAGCGTTCGGCCGCCGCCGACTTCGAAACTGCGTTCGGGACGACGGGGGTGCGGTCGATGCCTCGTGCCCGTTCCCACAGCTCGCGGCCGGTCTTCGCGCCGACGAGCCGCTGGAGCACGCCGAGCGGCGCGTCGGCGACCCGGCCGACGGAGTCGAGTCCGTAGCCGCAGAGGGTACGGGCGGTGGTGCGGCCGACGCCGTCGAGCGCGACGACCGGCCGGTCGCGCAGGAAGGCGGCCGGGTCCTCGACGACGAGGGTGATGCCGGGCCGGGCCTCGCGGGCCGCCATCCGGGCCAGCATGGGGTTGGGCCCGGCGCCGATGACGCAGTCGACGCCGTACAGGGCGAGCGCCCTGACCCGGATCACCGAGGCGAGCTCGGCGGGGCTCCAATCGAAGTAGCGCAGCGCGCCGCGCACGTCGGCGAGCACCTCGGAGGGCGGGGCCACCTCGACCGTCGGGGTGAACTCGCCGAGCAGTTCGACCAGTTGGGGAAGCAGGGCTTCCCCCATCGGTTCGAGGCGGAAGCGTACGCAGAGGATCATCCCGCGCTCCCCGGGCTGCTGTGCCAGAGCTTCCTGGGCGGCCGCGTCGCGCCTTCGCCGGCCGGCCGGAGGTCCGCCCAGGGGTTCATCTCGTAGCCGGTGGGCATCGTGATGCGGCGGCCGGAGTCGCCGTCCCCTCCGGTCGGTACGGGCTCCGCGAGCCGTGCCCCCACCGCCTCCAGGCCGCCGGACGCCCGCAGTTCGACCAGTTCGGCGAGGTTCCAGGCGGCCGAGCCGACCACGCTGAGGCTGCGCGGGCCGCGCCGCTGCACGACGCCCCGGACGAGGAGCAGCCAGGAGTGGAAGACGGTGTGGGCGCAGCGCTCGTGGGCGTCGTCGAAGAAGGCGAGGTCGACCAGGCCCGTACCGTCGTCGAGCGTGCTGAAGATGACCCGTTTCCCGGAGCGGATCGGCGGGGTCTGGGTGGCGGCCTTGGCGCCCGCGACCAGGACGGTCCGGCCGTGGGGGGTGTCGCGCAGCCGCTGGGCGGAGACGACGCCGAGTTCGCGGAGGAAGGCGTGGTGGTCGTCCATGAGGTGGCGGGAGGTGTCCATGCCGAGGATGCCGAGCTCGGCGCTGAGGCGTTCCGTGTCGTCGAGGTCGGGCAGGCCGACGGGGGCGGTCTTCCCGCCCTGGGCGAGCGGGAGTTGGCCGCCGTGGGAGGCGGCTCCCCGGTGGATGCGCCGGAGTTCGGTGAGGTGGAGCAGCAGGTCGCGGCGGTTGGCGCCGAAGGCGTCCAACGCGCCGACCTGGGCGAGCCGTTCGGCGACGGGGGTGCGTGGGCGGGCCCGCTCCCAGAAGTCGAGGAGGGAGGCGTAGGGCTGTCCGGCCTCGATGCGGGCGCTCTCGGTCTCGCCGATGCCGTGGACGTCGGCGAGACCGAGCCGGAGCCCCCACACCACCGGCTGATCGGACACCAGTTCGATACGATGGGCGACCGCCGAGCGGTTCACGTCCAGCGGCAGCACCGGCACCCCGCGCCGCCGCGCGTCCGCGAGCAGCAGCCGCTTGGGGTACATGCCGGGGTCGTGGGTGAGCAGCCCGGCGTAGAAGGCCGCCGGGTGGTGCGCCTTGAGCCAGGCCGACTGGTAGGTCGGTACGGCGAAGGCCACCGCGTGCGCCTTGCAGAAGCCGTACGAGCCGAAAGCCTCCACGATCTCCCAGGTGCGGGCGACGACCTCGGTGTCGTACCCGCGCGCCGAGGCCTGTTGCGCGAACCATGCCTTGATCCGGCCCTGCGACCCGGGGTCCGAGAGCCCGCGCCGTACCTGGTCGGCCTCGTCGCGGCGGCAGCCGGTCATGATCCGGACGATCTCGATGATCTGCTCGTGGAAGACGACCACGCCGTACGTCTCCTTCAGCGGTCCCTCCAGATCGGGGTGCGGGTAGCGGACGGGGGCGCGGCCGTGCCGGGCCTCGATGAAGGGGCGGACCATGTCGGCGGCGACCGGCCCGGGCCGGAAGAGCGAGATGTCGACGACGAGGTCGTGGAAGGTCGCGGGCTGGAGCCGGCCGACGAGGTCGCGCTGGCCCGGGGACTCGATCTGGAAGCAGCCGAGGGTCTCGGTGGAGCGGATGAGCCGGTACGTCTCGGGGTCGCCCTCCGGGATCGCGTCGATGTCCGGCCGGACGCCGGTGGCGCGCTCGACCTCGGTGACGGCGTGGGCCATCGCGGACTGCATGCGCACGCCGAGGACGTCGAGCTTGAGCAGCCCGAGGTCCTCCACGTCCTCCTTGTCGAACTGGGACATGGGGAATCCCTCGCCGCTGGTCGGCACCACGGGGGTACGGGTGAGCAGCGAGGCGTCCGAGAGCAGCACCCCGCAGGGGTGCATGGCGATGCCGCGCGGGAGGGCGTCGAGCGCCTCGACCAGTTCCCAGAGCCGGCCGTACTTGCCCCGCTCCCCCGCGAGTTCGCGCAGCTCGGGCAGTTCGTCGAGGGCGGCGAGCGCGTCCCGGGCGCGGATGTGCGGGAAGGCCTTGGCGATCCGGTCGGTCTCGGCCGGGTCGAGGGAGAGGGCCGCGCCGACGTCCCGTACCGCGTGGCGGACCCGGTAGGTCTCGGGCATGGAGACGGTGGCGACGCGCTCGGTGCCGAAGCGGCCGATGATCGCCCGGTACACCTCCAGGCGGCGGGCGGACTCCACGTCGACGTCGATGTCGGGCAGGGCGGTGCGGCGCTTGGACAGGAAGCGCTCCATGAGCAGGCCGTGCTCGACCGGGTCGGCGTGGGCGATGCCGAGGAGGTGGTTGACGAGGGAGCCGGCGCCGGAGCCGCGGGCGGCGACCCGTATCCCCATGTCCCGTACGTCGTCGACGACCTGGGCGACCGTCAGGAAGTAGGTGGCGAATCCGTGGTGGGCGATGACGTCCAGCTCGCGGTGCATGCGGTCCCAGTAGGCGCGGCGTTTCTCGTACCCCTTGAGGATCATGCCGGCGGCGGCCCGGGAGGCGAGGACGCGCTGGGCGGTGCGGTGCTCGGCGCCGACGAGGTACGGCTCCGGGAAGTGCGCGGAGCCGATGCCGAGGTCGTCCTCGGGGTCGACCAGGCAGTCGGCGGCGACCGCCGCCGTCCGGTCGAGCAGCCGGTGGGCGGCGTCCCGGCGGAAGCCGGCCGCCTCGACGATCAGCTCGGCGGCGGCGGGCATGCCGTCGGGGCCTTCGGGGCCCTTGAGCCAGGCCTCTCCGCTGTCGAGCTCCTTGCGGGGGTCGATCGGGACGAGGCGGCGGGCGGAGTCGAGGACGTCGGCGGCGGGCCCCTGGCCGGGGTCGGCGTAGCGGACGGCGTTGGCGAGGACGGGTGGGACGCCCTGCTCGGCGGCGAAGCCGACGGTACGGGCGGCGAGCCGCAGGGATCCGGGGCCGGTGCCGGTACGGCCGTGGTGGACGGCCTCCAGGCGCAGTGCGTCGCCGTACCGCTCGCGCCAGGGGGCGAGCAGCCGGGCGGCCCGGTCGGGGCGGCCCGCGGCGAGGGCGCGGCCGACGTCGGACGCGGGGCCGAGCAGCACGGTCAGGCCCTCGTCGTGCCCGGCGGTCCAGGGCAGCAGGGGCTGCCCGCCCGCCCCGCCCGTACCGCCCTGCCCACCCGTACCGCCCTGCCCGCCCGTCCCGCCCCCGGCGTGGGCGGCGGTGATCATGGCGCAGAGGGAGGCCCAGCCGGCGCGGGAGCGGGCGAGGAAGAGGGCGCGCGGCGCGGACTCGTCGACGAAGGCGCCGCCCCGCACGGGCACCCGGCGGGCGGAGCCCGGACCCGCGTCGTCCGCCGGCTCCGGCACCTCGTAGGCGAGGTCCACGCCGAACAGGGGGCGGATGCCCTCCTTCGCGCACGCCTTCGCGAAGCGGACCGCGCCGGAGAGGGTGTCGCGGTCGGTCAGGGCGAGCGCGTCCATGCCCCGCTCGGCGGCGCGCTTCGCCAGCCGTTCGGGGTGCGAGGCCCCGTAGCGCAGGGAGTAGCCCGACGCGGTGTGCAGGTGCGTGAATCCCGGCATGGTGCACCTCCCGCACTCCCGCATCGAATTCGTACGTACGTTCCCACCCCCTCGTTCCCACCCTAGCCCATTTCGAACGTCCGTACGATAACCGGCGCGCGGGACACCCACGGGACACCGGCGGGACACCCCGCCCTGCCAAGGTCAGCCATTCGGACCCCTCCCACCTGCGGAAACACCCGCCTCCCCCGAACCTGGGGGGCATGAGCCTCGTCGATGAACTGAAAAGCGCCGTCACCCCCCGAGCCGCCCTGCTCGTCATCGGCGTCTTCGCCCTCCAGCTCCTGTTCATCACCTCGTACGTCGGGGCCCTGCACCACCCGAAGCCGACGGACGTGCCCTTCGGCGTCGTCGCACCCCCAGCGGTCTCCACGCAACTCGTCGGGCAGCTGGACCAGCTCCCCGGAGCCCCGCTCGACCCCCGGGCCGTCACCGACGAGACCGAGGCACGGAACCAGATCCTGAACCGGGACATCGACGGGGCCCTCCTCGTCGACCCGACCGGCCGCACCGACACCCTGCTCGTCGCCTCCGGCGGCGGCACCGTGCTCTCCTCCGCCCTGGAGACGATCCTCACCACGGTGGAGGCGACCCAGCAGCGCACCGTGCGGACGGTCGACGTGGCCCCCGCGTCGCCGGAGGACTTCGACGGACTCTCCGCCTTCTACCTCGTCGTCGGCTGGTGCGTCGGCGGCTACATCTGCGCCGCGATCCTGGCGATCAGCGCGGGCTCCCGGCCCGCGAACCGCGAGCGCGCGATCATCCGCCTCGGCGTCCTGGCGCTCTACGCGATCCTCGGCGGTCTCGGCGGCGCGATCATCGTCGGACCGATCCTCGGCGCCCTGCCCGGCAGCATCGCGGCCCTGTGGGGCCTGGGCACCCTGGTCGTCTTCGCCGTCGGCGCCGCCACGCTCGCCCTGCAGTCGGTCTTCGGGATCGTCGGCATCGGCCTGGCGATCCTCCTCATCGTGGTCGCGGGCAACCCGAGCGCGGGCGGCGCCTTCCCGCTGCCGATGCTGCCCCCGTTCTGGAAGGCGATCGGCCCCGCCCTGCCGCCGGGCGCCGGCACCTGGGCGGCGCGCTCGATCGCGTACTTCAAGGGCAACGACATGACCGCCTCGATGCTGGTCCTCTCGGCCTGGGCGGTCGTCGGCACCGTCGTCACCCTGGTGATGTCCTCGCTGAAGCCCAAGCCCGAATCGGAGCCGATCGCGGAGGAGCTGAGCGACGTCCGCCCGTAAGGCACGCGGAGAAGGCCCCCGCCGCGGCGGGGGCCTTCGTCACGTCAGGCCCTACACGTCAGGACCTACTCGCCGTAGTACGCCCGGGTCATCAGTTCCTTCATGTCGTCGATCATCGGCATCCGCGGGTTGGCCGGCGCGCACTGGTCGGCGTACGCGTTCACGGCCTGCTGGGGCAGGGCCTCCAGGAAGGCCGCCTCGTCGACGCCCTCCTCCCGGAAGGAGGCCGGGATGCCGCACCGGGCGCGCAGCTCCTCCACCGCGCGGGCGTACGACTCCACCCCCTCCTCCGGCGTCGCGGCCGGCAGCCCGAGCATCCGGGCGATCTCCTGGAACCGCTCCGGGGCCCGGTAGACCTCGGCCTTCGGCCACGGCACGGCCTTGTGGGTGACGGTGCCGTTGTAGCGGATCACGTGCGGGAGCAGCAGTGCGTTGGTGCGGCCGTGGGCGACGTGGAAGGTGTTGCCGAGGGTGTGGGCCATGGCGTGGACCAGGCCGAGGAAGGCGTTGGCGAAGGCCATGCCGGCGATGGTGGACGCGTTGTGCATCTTCTCGCGGGCCTCGGGCGCCCTGGCGCCCTCCGTCGCGCAGGTCTCCAGGTTCTCGAAGATCAGCCTGATGGCCTGGAGGCACTGGCCGTCGGTGAAGTCGTTGGCGTAGGCGGAGACGTACGCCTCGGTGGCGTGGGTCAGGGCGTCGAAGCCGGAGTCGGCGGTGACCGTGGCCGGGAGGTGCAGCGGAAGGACCGGGTCGACGATGGCGACGTCCGGGGTGAGCGCGTAGTCGGCGAGCGGGTACTTCTGCGCGGCCTCGGGGTCGGAGATCACCGCGAAGGGGGTGACCTCGCTGCCCGTGCCCGAGGTGGTCGGGATCGCGACGAGCCTGGCCTTCTCGCCGAGCTTCGGGAAGCGGTAGGCGCGCTTGCGGATGTCGAAGAACTTCTCCTTCGTGTCCGCGAACTCGACCTCGGGCCGCTCGTACATCAGCCACATGATCTTCGCCGCGTCCATCGGGGAGCCGCCGCCGAGGGCGACGATGGTGTCCGGGCGGAAGTCGCGCATGGCGGCGGCGCCGGCCAGGACGGTGGCGAGCTCCGGGTTGGGCTCGACGGAGTCGATGACCTGGAGGGTGACCGGCTCCCGGCGGCCGTTCAGGATGTCGGTGACCTTCCGGACGAAGCCGATCTCGCCCATGGTCTTGTCGGTGACGATCGTGACCCGGTGGACGTCCTCCATCTCGCCGAGGTAGCGGATGGCGTTGCGCTCGAAGTAGATCTTCGGCGGGACCTTGTACCACTGCATGTTGGTGGTGCGCCGTCCGATCCGCTTGACGTTGATCAGGTCGACCGCGGTGACGTTGTTCGACACGGAGTTGTGCCCGTACGAGCCGCAGCCGAGCGTGAGCGAGGGGAGGAAGGAGTTGTAGACGTCGCCGATGCCGCCGAAGGTGGAGGGGGCGTTGACGATGACGCGGATCGCCTTGACGCGCTTGCCGAACTCCTCGGCGAGCGCCTCGTCCTCGGTGTGGATCGCGGCGCTGTGGCCGAGGCCGTGGAACTCGACCATGCGGGCGGAGAGTTCGAGGCCGTGCTCGGTGGAGTCGGCCTTGAGGGCGGCCAGGACCGGGGAGAGCTTCTCGCGGGTCAGCGGCTCGCCCTCGCCGACCTCGGCGCATTCGGCGAGGAGGATCGAGGTGCCCTCGGGGACCTCGAAGCCGGCCTGTTCGGCGATCCAGCGCGGGGACCTGCCGACGACGGCCGCATTGAGCTTCGCGCCGGCGCAGTCGGTGGCGTAGGCGGTGGTGCCGAAGACGTACTCCTCCAGCTTGGTCTTCTCGGCGGCGGTGACGACGTGGGCGCCGAGCCGTTCGAACTCGGCGATGCCCTCCTCGTACACCTCCTTGTCGAGGATCACGGCCTGCTCGGAGGCGCAGATCATGCCGTTGTCGAAGGCCTTGGAGAGCACGATGTCGTGGATCGCGCGCGGGAGCTTTCCGCTCTTCGTGACGTACGCGGGGACGTTTCCGGCGCCGACGCCGAGGGCGGGCTTGCCGCACGAGTAGGCCGCCCTGACCATCGCGTTTCCGCCGGTGGCGAGGATGGTGGAGACGCCTTCGTGGTTCATCAGGAGGCCGGTGGCCGCCATGGAGGGCTCCTCGACCCACTGCACGCAGTCGGCGGGCGCACCGGCGGCGACGGCGGCGTCGCGGACGATCCTGGCGGCCTCGGCCGAGCACTTCTGCGCGGAGGGGTGGAAGGCGAAGACGATGGGGTTGCGGGTCTTGAGGGCGATGAGCGCCTTGAAGACCGTCGTCGAGGTGGGGTTGGTGACGGGGGTCATCGCGCAGATGACGCCGACGGGCTCGGCGATCTCGGTGATGCCGTTCAGTTCGTCGCGGCGGATGACTCCGGCGGTCTTCAGACCGGCCATCGAGTGGGTGACGTGCTCGCAGGCGAAGAGGTTCTTGACGGCCTTGTCCTCGAAGAGGCCGCGCCCGGTCTCCTCGACGGCGAGCTTCGCCAGGTCGCCGTGCGCGGCCAGCGCGGCGAGCGAGGCCTTCTTCACGATGTGGTCGACCTGCTCCTGGTCGAAGGTCTCGAACCGGTCGAGCGCCGCGAGCGCACCCTGGACCAGTCCGTCCACCATCCCCTCGGTCTCCATGGCAGGTACTCCTTCTTCGGGTCCCTTTTTCTCTCTGATGTCTCCATTCGACACCCGATGACCTGCGAAAAGGTCCGGAAAAGGGCCCGGAGGGAGGGGCCGGAAGTCCTCTTGTGAACGAATTCACAAGAGGATCCCGGTCCCCGTCCGCCGTGCTGCCTAGAAGACGCTGACGCCGTACGCGCTCAGTGCCTCCGTCACCGGCTGGAAGAAGGTCGTGCCGCCCGAGGAGCAGTTGCCGCTGCCGCCCGAGGTGAGGCCGATGGCCCGGCTGCCGGAGTAGAGCGGACCGCCGGAGTCGCCCGGCTCGGCGCAGACGTTCGTGCGGATCATGCCGTAGACGATGTCCCCGCCGCCGTAGTTCACGGTGGCGTTGAGGCCGGTCACCGAGCCGCTGTGGGTGCCGGTGGTGGAGCCCCGGCGGGTGACCGACATGCCGACCGTGGCATTGGCGGCGCTGGTGATGTCCACGCTGCCGACCGTGCCGGACTTGGTGACCGAGGAGTTGGTGTAGCGGACGATGCCGTAGTCGTTGGTCGGGAAGCTCGACCCGGCGGTGGAGCCGAGGACGGTCGAGCGCGAGGAGTTGGAGTACCAGGTGCCCGCGCCGTCGGTGCAGTGACCGGCGGTGAGGAAGTAGTAGGCGCCCGCGCTGTCCCGGACGTTGAAGCCCAGGGAGCAGCGCCAGCCGCCGTCGGCGTAGATCGCGTCGCCGCCGGAGATCAGTTTGGTGAACTTCCCGGGGGTCCGCTCGACGCGGATCGCGCCCGCGTCGGCGCCGGCCTGCCGCTTGATCTTGGCGATCTCGGCGGCGGAGACCGTGGAGTCGGCGGTGACGACGACCGCGCCGGTGGCGGTGTCGACGTGCCAGGCGGTGCCGGCCACGTCGGCGGCGAGCACGGCGTCGCTCGCCGCCGCGAGCCGCTCGGCGCCGAAGGTCTGCGTGGATCCGGCACTCGCGGTGGGGACGGCGAGCGCCGCGACGGCGGCGAGTCCGGCGGCGACGGCGAGCATCCGGACGGTTCTCGTGGGGGTGGTGCGCGTGGTCCTCACTTCTCGTTCCTCCAGAGGGGAATCGGGGGCCCGCCGTGGGGTGCCGGGCCCGTGAGGCGCGGCCCGAGGGAGTGCCTTGGGCCTGCGCTGTGGGGGAGTCTCGGGCCGTACGACTTCCGGCCGCAAGGGCGCGTTTCAGCCGTACGGCCTTCAACAGGCCGCGCTTTCAAGGGAGTTGCAGCGGATCAGTAGAGACTGACCTTGTACTTGGCGAGGGCCTCCGGCACCGGCTGGTAGAAGGTCGTGCCGCCGGTGGAGCAGTTGCCGCTGCCTCCGGAGGTGATGCCGAGCGCCTTGGTGCCGTCGTAGAGCGCTCCCCCGGAGTCGCCGGGCTCGGCGCAGACGTTGGTCTGGATCATGCCGCGGACGGTGCCGCCGCCGGAGTAGTGGACGGTGGCGTCGAGGCCGGTGACCGTGCCACTGCGGGTGCCCGTGGTGGAGCCGGAGCGCTTGACCGACTCACCCACGTAGGCGTCGGCGGCGGTGAAGCCGCCGGGGTGGCTGAGCGAGGTGTTGTCGTAGCGGACGAGCGCGTAGTCGTTGCCGGGGAAGCTGGAGCCCACGGTGGCGCCGATCAGGGTGGACTGCGCCGAGTTGGTGTACCAGGTCTTCACGGAGTTGCCGCAGTGGCCGGCGGTGAGGAAGGAGTACGTGCTGCCGCTGCGGACGTTGAAGCCGAGCGAGCAGCGGTAGCCGCCGCCGTAGATGGCGTCTCCGGCCCCGAGCAGGGGGGTGAAGACGCCGGAGGTGCGCTGGACGCGGAGGGTTCCGGCGTCGGCGCCGGCCGCCGCGCGGATCTTCGCGATCCCCGCTTCGGTGACGGTGGAGTCGGCGGTGACGACGACTCTGCCCGCCGCTCTGTCCACGTACCAGGCGGTGCCGCCGACCCCGGCGGCGTCGACGGCGGCGTCGGCGCGGGCGAGCTGGGCCGCTCCCGCCGGACCGGGGGCGGGGGCGGCCTGGGCACCCGGAAGTCCGAGGGCCGTCACGGCGGCGAGTCCCGCGGCGATCGCGAGCAGTCGGGTGCTGGTGATCCTCACTGTGCTCCTCACAGTTCTCCTTCTGGGAAAAGCGGAGGGGCCCGTGGGTGGCGGGCCCGTGAGTCCCCCAAGCTCTCAACTCCGTTCGAGCAGGGGGACCCCCATCGCCAGATGACGTGTTCCTGACATGCACCGTGAGCGATAGTGACCCTCGTGGCACGGACGCACAAGACCGCCGGACGCGCGGGCGCCCCCGGCCGTCGCGGCCGGGGGCGCCCGTGCGTCCGCGCATCGCGCGGAAGACCCTGGTCGGAAGGGTCAGGAGGGGTTCAGCCGCCGCTCCCCCGCCGGGACCGCGGTGTCGAGCGTGTTGCCCGGCGGCGGGAACGGGCAGATGAAGTGGTCGGCGAAGGCGCACGGCGGCAGCAGCGCCCGGTTGAAGTCGACCGTCACCGAGCCGTCCGCCGCCGGGGCCTCGGGCCGCAGGAACCGGAAGCGGTAGCTGTCCCGGCCGCTGGTGGCGTCCGCGAAGACCGCCCACAGCGAGCCGTCGTCCTCGACGGCCACCTGGAGGGTGTGCTCGCCGCCGTGCAGCTCGAAGGCCAGCTCCCCGGCCAGCCCGAGGCCGCGCTCCCGCCCGTCGGCGTTCTCGACCCGTACGCTGCGCGTCTCCTCGTACGGACGGAAGACGCCGGGCACCACCCAGCGCTCTTCGTACGGGGTGGCCTCGATGCCCGCGAAGGCGCGGCGCGCCTCCGAGCCGGGGTCGAAGTCCCGTACGGCCCAGAGCCCTTCGCGCCGCAGGACCACGAGCCGCCGGCCTGCCGACTCGACCCGGGACTCGTGGATCGGCGCGTGGTCGGCGGTGAGCCGTACGGTGCCGGTGAAGGGCTTCCCGTCGACGGTGATCGCGTCCTCGGCGTCCGCCGTCAGGACCACCTCGTCGCCGTCCTCCCGCCACGCGCCGGGAACGGCCGGAATTCGACCCTCCGGGTGATCCGAGAGCCAGTGCGTGCCCGTGAGGGAGAGCGGGCCGTACGAGGAGGCGACCGCCGACTCGCGGTGCTCGTGCCAGTGCTGCCAGTCCTGCTGGGGATCCGTACTCATGGTGTTCCACCTTTCCATACGGGCTCGGGAAGCCCGTGGCGCGGCGTGGGTCAGTTCTTGGTGCGGGGCAGGCCGAGCGGGTTGATCTCCGACTTCTTCACTGCCTCGCTGTCCAGGCCCCACCGCTTGAGCACCTCGGCGTAGGTGCCGTTCCCGACGATGTGGTCGATCGCGGCCGCGTAGGCGGCGACGAGGCCGCTGTCCTTCTTCGTGGTGGCCGCGATCTTGCCCTGGAGCCCGGCGCCCGCACCCGAGAACTTCCCGGCGACCTCGGTCTCTCCGGCCGAGGCCACGTGGTAGGCGACGACGGGATTGGGACCGAGGTAGCCGTCGATCCGGCCGGACTGGAGGGCCAGGTAGTAGTCGCTGGTGTTCTGGAAGTACGTGATGTCGACGCCCTTGCGGCCCGCCTTCTCGTTCTGCTCGGACCACTCGACGAGGATCTTCTCCTGGTTGGTGCCGGAGCCGACGGCGATCTTCTTCCCCGCCACGTCCTCGGGCCCCTTCACGGTCCAGCCGGAGCCCTTCTTCGCCTCGAAGGCCAGGTCGTCGAGGCGGTAGGTGGCGAAGTCGTACTTGTCCTTGCGCTCCTCGGTCACGGTGACGTTGGAGAAGACGGCGTCGTACTTGGCGCTGTCGAGGCCGACGAAGAGGTTCTCCCAGGAGACCGGGTCGAACTCGGGCTTCAGGCCGAGGGCGTCGGCCACCAGGGTCGCGAGGTCGACCTCGGCGCCGATCAGCGTCTTGTCGTCGGTGGCGCGGAAGGCGAGCGGCGGACTGCTGTTCGCCGAGACGCCGACGACGAGCGTGCCTCTCTTGCGGACGGCCTCGGGCACCTGCGCGGCGATGGCGTCGACCTTGGCGGTGTGGACGCGCTTCTGGTCCGGGCCCACGTTGATGCCGTTGCCCTTCTGCCCCTCGGGCTTGATCTCGCCCGTGGCGGCCTCCCCCGAGCCGCAGGCGGTGAGGAGCCCGAGGGCGGTGAGCGAGGCGAGGGCGGTGAGGACGGTGCGGCGGGACTTCATGACGGACTCCTGGTACGGGAACGGGGATGGGCGGTCGGACGGGAAGGGCGACGGGGGACGGACGGTCAGAGGACCTTGGAGAGGAAGGCACGGGTGCGCTCGTGGCGGGGGCTGTCCAGCACCTCGGCCGGCGGGCCCTGCTCGACGATCCGGCCCTCGTCCATGAAGACCACGGTGTCGGCGACCTCGCGGGCGAAGCCGATCTCGTGCGTGACGACGATCATGGTGGTGCCAGAGGCGGCCAGGTCCTTGATGACGTCGAGGACCTCGCCGACCAGTTCGGGGTCGAGCGCGGAGGTCGGCTCGTCGAAGAGGAGCAGCCCCGGTTCCAGGGCGAGCGCGCGGGCGATGGCGACCCGCTGCTGCTGTCCGCCGGAGAGCTGCTTGGGGTACGCCTCCGCCTTGTCGGCGAGGCCGACGCGGTCGAGGAGCTTCCGCGCCGCGGCCTCGGCGTCCTTGCGGGGTCGCTTCAGGGCGGAGACGGGCGCCTCGACGATGTTCTCCAGGACGGTCAGGTGCGGGAAGAGGTGGAAGTTCTGGAAGACGAAGCCGATCCGGGTGCGCTGCTTGAGGATGTCGCGCTCCCGCAGCTCGTAGAGCTTGTTCCCGGAGCGGCGGTAGCCGACGAGGGTGCCGTCGACGCTGACCGTGCCGCTGTCGACCTTCTCCAGGTGGTTGATGGTCCGCAGGAGGGTCGACTTGCCGGAGCCCGAGGGGCCGAGGACGACGGTGACCTCACCCGCCCGGACGTCGAGGTCGATGCCGCGCAGGACGTGGAGCGGGCCGAAGTTCTTGTGGACGGAGCGGATCTCGACCTTGGCGGTGGTGGCCTCGGCGGTCTTCGGGACGGTGGTGGTGGCGCTCATCGGGCGCTCCCCTTCGCGTAGTGGCGTTCGACGTAGTGCTGGACGACGGAGAGCGCGGTGGTGAGCAGGACGTACCAGGCGGTGGCGACCATCAGGAGCGGGACGACCCGTCCGTTACGGCCGTAGACGACCTGCACCTGGTAGAAGAGTTCGCCGATCGCCATGACGGAGACGATCGAGGTGCCCTTGAAGAGCGAGATGATCTCGTTGGCGGCGTTGGGCAGGATCGAGCGCATCGCCTGCGGCAGCACGATCCGCCGCAGCTGCCGGAGCTTCGGGATGCCGAGGGAGGCCGCCGCCTCCGACTGGCCCTCGTCCACGGCGAGTACGCCGCCCCGGACGATCTCCGCCGCGTAGGCCGCCTGGTGGAGGGCGAGCCCGAGGACGGCGGCGCTCATCTCGCCGACGAGGCCCATCGTGTCGAAGGAGAGGAAGCTCGGCCCGAAGGGGATGCCGATGCTCAACTCCTTGTAGAGATAGGCGAGGTTGAACCAGAAGAGCAGCTGGACGATGAGCGGGATGGAGCGGAAGGCCCAGATGTAGGCAAAGGCGACCGACCGCAGGAACGGGTTGGCCGAGAGCCGCATGAAGGCCAGCACGATGCCGATCGCGAAGCCGAGGGCCGTGCCGTAGAAGGTGAGCTGGAGGGTGACCCAGACGGCCTGGAGGATCGTCTCGGTGGTGAAGAACGCGGCGAAGACGTCCCACTCCCAGCCGGGGTTGGTGACGAGCCCGTGGGCGAACTGCACGAGCAGGACGGCGGTGGCGGCGACGGCCACCCAGCGCCAGGGGTGGCGCACGGGGACGACCACGAGGTCGGCGGAGGCGGAGGGGACGGGGGTGACGGTCGGGTCTTTCGTGAGGGGGGCGGTGGAGGGCGGATCGCTGGTGAGAGACATGGCGGTTCCTCGGGAACGGGTCGGGAAGCAGAAGGGGGAGCGCGGATCAGGCGCTCAGCGGAGCCGGAAGACGACAGGTCCGGTCGCCGCGGTCACTGCCATCGCTCCGGTCACTCCCGTCGCTCCGGTCGCTCTGCTCGCTCTGCTCGCGCAGGAAGGTCAGTGCGGCCCGGGCGGCGACGTCGTTCTGCCCGAAGGCGATCCCGCCGGTACGGGGCCGGGTGAAGGCCCCGCCGGCCCGGGCGGTGGTGTGCGGGCCGAGCGCGAAGCGGCGCGGGTGCGGGCGACCGTCGCGCTCCAGGATCCGGGCGTCGGCGGGGTCGACGACGAGGAGCCCGCTGGCGGTGGCCCGCGCCCCGTCCTCGTACAGGGCGCGCAGCAGCGGGCTGCCGGTGAGTTCCAGGGTGGGGTCGGGCAGCCGGGCCTCGACGAGGGCGCGCGCCTCGGTCCACTCCCCCGGGACGGCGGTGGACGCGGCCCGGAAGACCCCGCGCTCCTCGTCGGCCTCGACGGTGACCTGGGGTCCGAGGAAGCGGACCACACCGGCGCGGGAGAGCGCGAGGAGCTGCCGCAGCCGGGGTCCGGGCGGGCCGGAGGCGAGGTAGCTGAAGAAGCCGTGCCACCAGCTGCCGGTGTCGATCCGGTCGCCGAGCCTGAGGAGCTGCGCGTAGACGGAGAGCAGCGCGGCGAAGACGGCGGCGTCGGGGCTGTGGGCGGGGTCGTGGCGGCGGGTCAGATCGTCGGTGACGTAGTCGCGCAGGCCGCGCTGGAGCTCCTCGGCGGAGCCGAAGCGGACCCCGTCGAGGGGGTGGTCGAGGACGTCCGGGTCGAAGCGGTCGGCGGGGTCGGGGACGGCCGCGGCGACGAGCGCGGCGACCTCCGCCCCGCGCGGCGGCGCCTCCGCGTAGGCCCGCTCGAAGGCGCTCCAGGCGAGGGAGGTCCGCTCGGGGTGGGTGGAGAAGAGCCGGTGGTAGTGGGCCCAGCCGAGCTCCTTGTCGACGAGCGGCCACACGTCGCGCCGGAAGTCGAGCGGCCCGGCCCGGTCGAGGAGGGCGTCGGTCTGCTCGGTCCCGAAGAACCGGGGCAGCGGGGGCCGTTCGCCGTCGAGGACGTATCCGATCTTCGAGTGGTACGGGACGCCTCGCCGCGATCCGACGTGCAGCGCGGGCTCCCGGCCGGAGGGTACGTAGACGAGGTCGTCGCCCTCGCCCTCGTACCGTCCGCCGCGGCCCTCGGTGAGGAGCACCATCAGGTCGACGAAGGCGAGGCCGAAGCCGCGTACGAGGACGGGCTCGCCGGCGGGCAGCGCGGAGAGGTCGGCGTCCGCGGTGAAGTCGGGCGGGAGGTGGACGAGCCGGTGGCGGGCGGCGAAGTCGGCGAGCGCCCGCTGCTCCGGGTCGGGTTCGGCGTCGAGGTGGCCGACGGTGAGGACGACGACGTCGGCGAGGAGGGGCTCGGCGCCGGCCTCCAGCCAGACCCGCTGGCGTCCGTCGCGGGGGCCGCCGATCCGCAGCGCGGTGGTGCGGTGCTCGTGGACGGTGACGGAGGCGGGCAGGGCGGCGAGGGTCCGCTCGTACACCCAGCGCAGGTAGGCGCCCTGCTGCGGGCGGGTGGGGAAGGTGCGGCCGTCGAGGGCCGCCCAGTCGGCGAGGGTGGGTCCCGGCCGGACGGGCCCGTCGAGCCGCACGGTCTCGTCGGTGAACATGGTGACGTCCTCGGCCTGGGAGTTCATCCAGAGCAGCGGGGACTGTGCGGTGCGCCAGATCCGGCCCGGGCCCGGCGGGTGCGGGTCGACGAGGTGGAGGTCGAGGGGGTCGTCGCCGTACAGCTCGGGCAGGCTGGCGGCGAGCCGTTCGAGGAATCCGGTCCCCCGCGGCCCGGCGCCCACGATGGCGAGGGACGGACGGGGGCTCATCGGGCGCTGCCGGTTCCGCGGGCGTAGTACCGCTCGACGTAGTGCTGGCCGAGGCTGAGGACCGAGGTGACGGCGACGTACCAGAGGGTGGCGACGAGGAGCAGCGGGATGACCTCGTACGTGCGGTGGTAGATGAGCTGGGTCGAGTAGAGCAGGTCCTGGACGGCGATGACGGAGACGATCGAGGTGCCCTTGAGGGTGCCGATCAGCATGTTCCCGGCCGGCGGGACGATCGAGCGCATCGCCTGGGGCAGCACGATCCGGGTGAGCCGGCGCCACCGGCCGAGGCCGAGGGACTGGGCGGCCTCGATCTGGCCGCGGTCGACGGAGAGGATGCCGCCGCGCACGACCTCGGCGGCGTAGGCGGCCTCGTGCAGGGTGAGGCCGATGACGGCGACGGCGACGGGACCGAGGAGGTTGACCGTGTGCACGCCGAGGACGGTCGGATAGAGCGCGCCGATGTTGAACCAGAACAGCAGCTGGACGAGGATCGGGGTGGACCGGAAGAACCAGACGTACCCCCAACTGACCGCGCGAAGCACCGGGTTGGCGGACATGCGGAAGACGGCGAGCAGGGTGCCGAGGACGAAACCCAGGGCCATGACGAGGGCGGTCAGCCACAGGGTGAGGCCCAGACCGCGCAGGACGGACGCGGCCGTGAAGTACTCGGCGACGACGTCCCATTGGAAGGCCTTGTTGCGGACGACCGAGAGGAGTCCCAGGCCGAGGAGGACGAGGACGACGGCCGCGGCGGCCCACTGGCCGGCGCGCCGGGTGGCGACGACACGGGGAGGCGGCTCGGCCGGCGGGGCCGTGGAGGGGGTCTTGACGAGAGTCGCGGACATGCGAAGGCTCCGTGGATGCCAGAGGCGGATCGAACACGGGGGTGCGCCTTCACACGCGCAGAGCACGGATCCGGGCCCCTCAGCCCGATCCGCCCTTCGAGGCTATGCGGTCAACACGCCCCACTGTCAAGGGTGTCCACAGGGTGAGCCGTGCGTCTCATCGTGGTTGACGCGGAAACGGATGCCTGTTCCACTGGGGCCATGCATCCGCAGCAGCAGCTGGTCACGCGCTCCCACATCGACTTCGGTCGCGTGTGGTCCTCTTCCTGTTGAGCTGACCCTCCGCTCTGCCCCTGCCCGCGTGCTGTTTTCCGCGGCGCCTTCACACCCAGGCCCCTCGTGAGTGCCTGAGCTCTCCCCTCCCCTCGCCCTGCCCCGCTGTTCTCCTTCGTCCTGAAGGACCGTCATGACCTTCGCGTTGTCCGTGTACCGGACCACGACCACCGACCCCCTGGCACGCCCGCTCCTCGACGAGCTGGCGTACGAGTACACGACCCGGTACGGCTCCGCGCACGATCTGAGCCTCTACCCGGCCTCCGAGTTCGCCCCTCCCGACGGCGCCTTCCTGCTCCTCATGGAGCAGGGCCGGCCCGTGGCCGGAGGCGCGTACCGCCGCTACGACGAACACACCGCCGAGCTGAAGCGGATCTGGACCCACTCGGCACACCGCAGGCGCGGGCTCGCCCGCCGCGTCCTCACCGTGCTCGAACGCGAGGCCGCCGCCCGCGGCTACACCCGCATCCATCTGACGACCGGGGCGCGCCAGCCGGAGGCCAGGGGTCTCTACCTGGCGACCGGCTACCGGCCGCTCTTCGACGTGTCCGCCGACCTTGAGTCGCTCGGCCCCCTGCCGTTCGAGAAGCTCCTGGAGAACCCGAAACCATGAGTACGCGTACGAGTTCCGGCACCACGCGCACCACGTCCGGCACCACCCGCACGACTTCCGGCACCACCCGCACGGCCCTCGGCTTCGCGCTGATCACCGCCGCCGCGCTCACGCTCACCGCCTGCGCAGGGGGCGAGCCCACGACCGCTCCGGCCGGGGCCTCCGGAGCACCGGGCGCCGCGAAGGGCGCGCTCCCGAGCGAGGACGTGGTGTCGGCGGTGAAGAAGAACGAGGCCGCGGCGAAGCTGCTCCCCGCCGACGTCCGGCAGCGCGGCAGCTTCACGGTCGCCGCCTCGGTCGGGACCCCGCCCAGCTCGGCCTACCTGCCCGACGGCAGGACCGTGGTCGGGGTGGACGCCGACTTCACGGGCGCCGTGGCGAAGGCCCTCGGCCTGGAGGTGAAGCGCGAGGCCGTCGGCTTCGAGGCGATCCTGCCGGCGCTCGGCAGCGGCAAGTACGACGTCGGCACCGGGAACTTCGGGGTGACCGAGGAGCGCCGCAAGACCATCGACTTCGTCACGTACGTCAACGACGGCCAGGGCTTCGCCACGCGGTCCGACAGCCCGCTGAAGGCGGTCACCGACCTCACGCAGCTGTGCGGCCTGAAGGTCGCGACGGGCGCCGGCACCACCTTCGAACGGACCCTGGAGCAGAACAAGGGCCGGTGCGCGGAGGCCGGGAAGCAGCCGTACGAGGTGAACGTCTTCAACGAGACGGGAGCGGTCTGGATGGCGCTCCAGCAGGGCCGCAGCGATGTCGTGATGAGCACGATCAACGGCGTGCGGTACGCGGTGACGCAGCAGAAGAACGTGAAGTTCCTCAACGAGTACCGGCGGCTCGACGTCGGCTTCGCCTTCAAGAAGGGCACCCCGCTCGCCCCCGCGTTCCAGGCGGCGGTGAACGGCCTGAAGGCCGACGGGACGTACGACCGGATCCTGAAGAAGTGGGGGGTGACGGAGTCGGGCATCGAGCGGTCGCAGATCACCCCGCCGGAGATCCCGGCGCCGACGAAGTAGCGGCGGGGTGTCTCCGGCGGGGCGGGGACGGACGGGCCGTCAGCAGCCGTCGCAGGGGCAGCAGCAGTCGCAGTTGCCGCAGCCGCCGTCGCAGTTGCAGTCCCGGCAGCAGCCCTCGCGCTTCTTCCGGGACCAGGGGCCCTCGTACTCCTTGGCGCAGCAGATCTGGCAGGTGCAGAACAGCCAGGTGAAGGCGGCGCACCCGGCGAGGAAGCCGCGCGGCTTGGGTGCCTGGGGCGCTCCGCCGCCGAACTGCGGCGGCAGCCCGCCGGGCCCGCCCGGTCCGGCCGGGCCGCCCGCGCCGCCTCCGTAGGGGTTCCCGCCCCCGTAGGGGTCGTACGGGCCCGAGGGCCCGCCCGCGTACGGATTGCCCGGTACCGGACCCTGGCCCGGTCCCGGCGTCCCGTGCGAGCAGCTCGTCGTGCCGAAGGCGCGGTCCACCGACGTCCGGAGCTCGTGGGCGAGGAGGACGTGGACGAGCTTGCCGTCGGCGAACTCGGCGTCCCGCAGCGCGAGGCGGATCCCGTGCAGGGCGTCGTCGGCGAGCCGGCGGGCCTCCTCCCGGGAGGTGCCGGTCGCGGTGAGCGGGTTCCAGGCGCCCGCCGCCGCGTCCGCGGTCTGGTCCTCGACGGCGTCGAGGAGGTGGGCGAGGCGGCCGAAGAGCCGGCCGGCCTCGGCGAGCGGCGCCGCGTTGTCCGGGCGCCCCGCGAGGACCGCGGTGTGCGCGAAGGCGGCAGCGGTCGCGGTCTCGGTCGGCTCGGTGACGGCGAGCAGCGGGGTCCCGAGGCCGGCGAGGGACTCGAGCCCGGTCTGCCGGTCGACCGCGTCGACGAGGACGGCGGTGTCGAAGCCGAGGGCGCGGCCGGTCCTGGCGCCGGCCCGGTCCCAGGAGCGGGCGACCCGGCGGGCCGCCGCGGCGACGGGCTTGCGCGCCAACAGGCCGTCCCGGTCGGCGACGTGGTCCCGTACCTTCGCCGAGGCGAGAACGAGCGAGACGGCGGCGGCGAGGCGCGCACCCTCCCCCTGGGCCACGGGCGCGGTCCGCATCCCGCGCAGCGGGCAGGGGCCCGCGGTGCGCCGCCCGCTCGCCACCGCGCCGGTCTGAGCCTCCGTCAGAACCGAGACAATGAGCCCGTCGTAGTTGGTGACGACCCGGGCGAACTGCCCGTGGTCCGCGCGAAGTGCCAGGCAGAGGCCGCAGAGGTGGGCCATCCACTCGACTTTGAGTCCGTCGGTGAGCCGGTGTGTGCAGGGTCTGACGATTCCGAACATGAGGTGCCCCCGTGAGCCGTGCGAAGTGCCGTCGAGCGGCTTCGCGGCATCGTAGCGAGCCGGGTCGTTCACCCGTACGCGCCCATCGTCACCCTTCTGGCCCGACTTTCATATTTTAAGTTGCGCGCCCCTCCGTCAGGCCCCGCATACCGCAAGTTTCCTGACGTATCGCCAGAAATCGACGCTCACGTTCTGCACCAGTACCGTCACGAATCCCCTGCGCGCCGTGTATCCACTTGGCGCGCGATCCGCATCATGGACGACGATAGGGATTGCGGAACCACAAGTGACCGCGCTGAAAGGAGGCGTCCATGGGATCGGTGCGCAAGGCAAGTGCCTGGCTGGGACTCGTCGAGGACAACGACGAGCGTTACTACGACGACGAGTACGCCGACGGTGCCGAGAACGGCGACGCCTGGGTGACGGACCCCCGTGTCCGGGTGGCCACGGACACCGCCCAGGATCAGGGCCGCCGGATCGCCACCGTCTCCCCCGACGGCTTCCGGGACGCCCGGGGCATCGGAGAGCTCTTCCGGGACGGTGTTCCGGTGATCGTGAACCTGACCGGGATGGAGCCGCACGACGCCAAGCGCGTGGTCGACTTCGCCGCCGGTCTCGCCTTCGGCCTGCGCGGCTCGATCGAGCGCGTGGCGACGCGGGTCTTCCTGCTCACCCCCGCCGACACCCAGATCATCGGCGGCGAGACCCGCCGGCGTCCGCAGGACGGTTTCTTCAACCAGAGCTGAGCGGGTCCGCCGGCCCGCCCGGGCACTCCCGAGGCCGGGTCAGTGCGTCGGGCGTCCGGAGCCGGCGGGCTCGATCGCTTCCCGGGTCGCGGGCACCCGCGGCTCGGCAGGCTCACGCCCCTCGGCCGCCGGCTCGCACCTCTCGATCGCTTCACGTGTCTTGACCGCTTCACGCGTCTTGACCGCTTCACGCGTCTTGACCGCTTCACGCGACTCGTACGACTCGAACGACTCGTCCGGTTCCGCCGGGCACTCCATGGCCCGGGGCAGCCGCCGGGCCATCACCGCACCGGCGAGCAGCAGCACGGCGCTCACGCAGAGCGTGATGTGCAGGCCGTCCACGAAGGCGTGCCGGGCGGCCTGGTACAGGGCCGCGCCCGCCGTGCCGCCGAGTTGGTCGGCGACCTGGTAGGCCTCGCCGAGGGAGTTCGACGCGGCACTGCTCGCCTCCGTCGGCACACCGGGGACGGAGTCGAGACCGGGCGCGTACGCGGCGTTCATCACGCTGCCGAGCAGGGCGATGCCCATCCCGGCACCGAGCTGGTACGAGGTCTCGCCGATCGCGGCGGCGCCCCCCGCGCTCTTCTGCGGTGCCTCGCTGAGCATCGACTCGTACGCCGAGAAGAGCGTGGTCTGCAGGCCGAAGCCGAGCAGCACGAAGCCCACCGTGAGCAGCAGCGGCCGGTCGTCCTGTCCCATGAGGGTGAGCAGCAGCACCGCGGCGGCGGTGAGCACGAAGCCCCAGCCGACCATCCGGCGCGGGCCGATCCTGCGCAGGGTGTACGAGCCGGTGGCGCCGGCCGCCATGGCGGCGAAGGTGAGCGGCAGGAGCCGAAGACCGGTCTCCAGGGGGCTCAGTCCGAGGACGAGCTGGAGGTACTGGACGGCGATGAGCTCCAGGCCGACGAGAGCCAGCATGGCGAGGACGATGCAGCCGACCGAGGTGGTGAAGGCCGCCCGGGAGAAGAGCCGCATGTCGATCAGCGGGTGCGGGCGCCGCTTCTGCCTGCGGACGAAGAGGACGAGCAGCGTGGCACCGACGAGCAGCGGTCCCGCGGTCGGGAGGGCGAGCAGCGGCTCGCCGGCCCCGGCACGCTTGACCCCGAGGACGCAGCCCAGGACTCCGGCGGCGGCCATGAGGGCGCCGAGGACGTCCCAGGGTCCGTCGGAGTCTCCGCGGGACTCGGGGAGGAGCCGGCGGCCCAGCGGCAGGATCAGCGCCATGAGCGGGATGTTGATGAGGAAGACCGAGCCCCACCAGTAGTGCTCGACGAGGAAGCCGCCGAGCACCGGCCCGGTGGCGGCACCGATCGCCGCGACCGCGGTCCAGACGCCGATGGCTGTGGCCCGTTCCCTGCGGTCGGGGAAGACCGCCCGGAGGATGGAGAGCGTCGCGGGCATGATCATGGCGCCGCCGACACCGAGCAGCGCGCGGGCCGCGATGAGGACCCCCGGCTCGGTGGCGAGGGCGGCGACCGCCGAGGCGACGCCGAACAGTGCGTAGCCGAGGAGGAGGACGCGTCTTCTGCCGACCCGGTCGCCGAGGGTGCCGAAGAGGATCAGCAGCGAGGCACAGATCAGCGGGTAGGCGTCGACGATCCAGAGCAGCGCGGTGGAGCTCGGGCGCAGGTCCTCGGTGAGCGAGGGGACGGCGACGTGGAGGATGGTCGCGTCGAGGGCGACCAGGAGAAGGCTGACGCAGAGGACGACCAGGACGACCCAGCGATTGGTTCCGCCGTCGGCGGCACGCTCTCGCGCTCGGGCCGTGATCGTCCGCGACATGTACGTACCTCCCAGTGAAGCTCTCGCGCTCGGCAGGCGCCGACCAGGGCGTATACCCCTGGGGCGGCCCGACATCGACGGGCGAGTGAGCCGTCAGCGTACGCGAGTTCACGCCCCGAGCGCGTGGTGCAGCTCTCACCCCGACAGGCCTCCTGGTGTGGCGTACGCCACTCGGCAGGGGCCGCGCGTCGCATGGAATTCCGTACGTATATCTGTTTGAAGTAATTGCCTTGCGCTCAAACACTCTTCCGGAAAGCGCCACGCCGCCAATAGGGCTGAAGGTCATCGGATTTACCGACGGACGTCGGGAATGGACCGCCGACTGAGACCTACTCCACATCACATGGTCATCACGAAGACACCGGATCGACCGGGTCGGCTTCTCACTCCCTGTAACGTCGATTGGGTGCGTACCGACATCTTTGCCCGGCTGGACCGGGAGCCGGAACCGCCGAAGATAGAGGTCCCGCGGATGACCCGCACGCGTCTCGCGCTCTTCGGCGGGACGTCGGCGTTCTATCTGGCCATTGTCGTCGCGGTGCTGCTGTCGACCTGGCTGGTGGCCCTCGACTGGAAGATCATGTTGTTCCGGCCCTATCAGCAGTGGCCGGAGATCCACGGCTTCCTCGACTACTACGTCGTCCTCGGTCAGCGCGGCCCCACGGCCGTCATGGTGGCCGCATGGCTGGGCTGGCGCTCCTGGCGCCAGCACACCCTGCGGCCACTGCTGTGTCTCGGCGCGGCACTGCTGCTGCTGAACGTCTCGGTCGGCGCGGTCAAGCTCGGCCTCGGCCGTCTCGGCCCCCACTACGCGACGCAGGTCGGCTCCGCCGAGCTCTTCGCGGGCGGCGATATATTTCCCTCCGGCCACACCGCGAACGCGGTCGTGACCTGGGGCATCCTCGCCTATCTGGCGACCACCCCGCGGGCCAGGCGCTACCTGTCGGCGCTCTCCGCCGTCGTCGCGCTCGGCGTCGGCCTCACGACCGTCTATCTGGGCACGCACTGGCTGAGCGACGTGCTCCTCGGCTGGGCCGCCGGGCTCCTGGTCCTGCTCGCCCTGCCGTGGTGCGAGCCGGTCCTCGCGGTGGCGGAGTCCTGGATCCTCGCGCTGCGCGACCGGCTGCTCGACCGGCTGCGCGACCGTCGCCGGCTGGTGCCCTCCCTGCCCGTGGCCTCCGGCGGCCCGCGCCCGGGCTTCTTCCCGCAGCGTCCCGCCGGGGCCGAGGAGCCCGTCCGCGAGACCGTGGGAGTGGCCCGCGGCCGCGCCCCGGCGACCCGCGGCTGACCCGCCCCCTGTACGCGGAGAAGGGCCCCGGCCGTCCTCGGCCGGGGCCCTTCCCCTGTCCGGGCACCGGTCCTGTCAGCCCAGCCAGCAGCGGGTGACGGTGCCGTCCTCCACCTCGAAGTTGATGCGCCCGGAGAGGTATTCCATGGTGATGATCGAGCCGGGCGGCAGGGACCTGACGACCTTCCAGCCCCGTGTCCTGGCAAGCCGCTCGGCGCCGCCCGAGTCGAGTCCCACATAGGACTCGGGAGCGTCGCGGGGCGGTTCGGGAGTGCGCGATGTGGGTGACATGGGCCTCACGTTAGCCTCTTTACGGTCACGCTTGTGTCACAAGTTCTCGACATATGTTTGACACGCCCGCCGTCACTCGATGGGACCGTTTCCGGCCGATTCTCCAGCAATTCCGAAGAGCTTCCGGCACTTCGCACGAAGAGGATCGCAGCGCCGAAAATCCCCGGGAATTCCCCGTTCTCCCCGCGTCGCACGGCGAATTACCCGGACCTCGCACGCGGCGCCCTCACGGTTCCCTTACACAATGCTTACGCGCACTCCGCCGGGTACGGTGTCCGCCGACCGGAGCAGCCGCCCCTTCCGCCTCCCTCTCCCGCCGGCCAGCCGCGCGCATCATGTCCCGACGCCCGGCGAGCAGGACCCAGGGGGAGGCAGCGATGGGCACCGAGACAGCGACCGCGACCGTCGAATCGGCCCGGCAGCGGCACGGCCGCGTCCTGATCGACTGGGCCACCACGACCGACCACAAGAAGATCGGTCACCTGTACCTGGTCACCTCGTTCGCCTTCTTCCTGCTGGCCGGGCTCATGGCGATGCTGATGCGGGCCGAGCTGGCCCGCCCGGGGCTCCAGCTCGTGTCGAACATGGAGTTCAACCAGGCCTTCACGCTGCACGGCACGATCATGCTGCTGCTCTTCGCCACGCCCACCTTCGCCGGCTTCGCCAACGAGCTGGTGCCGCTGCAGATCGGCGCCCCCGACGTCGCCTTCCCGCGGCTGAACATGTTCTCGTACTGGCTGTTCCTCTTCGGCGGCCTGATGGTGATCGGCTCGCTGCTCACCCCGAGCGGCCCCGCCGCCTTCGGCTGGACCGCCTACGCCCCGCTCAACAGCCTGGAGCGGTCGCCGGGCGTCGGCGTCGACCTCTGGATCATGGGACTCGCGCTCTCGGGCTTCGGCACGATCCTGACCTCGGTGAACTTCCTCGCCACGATCATCGGGATGCGGGCCCCCGGAATGACCATGTTCCGGATGCCGATCTTCACCTGGAACATCCTCTTCACCGCGGTCCTGGTGATCATCGCCTTCCCCGTCCTCGCGGCGGCGCTGCTCGTCCTGGAGGCGGACCGGCGCCTCGGCTCCTTGGTCTTCCAGCCCGAGAACGGCGGGGCGCTGCTGTGGCAGCACCTCTTCTGGTTCTTCGGCCACCCCGAGGTCTACATCATCGCGCTGCCGTTCTTCGGGATCGTCAGCGAGATCATCCCGGTCTTCGCCCGCAAGCCGATCTTCGGCTACACGACGCTGATCGCGGCCACCATGGCGATCACCGGCCTCTCGGTGGTGGTCTGGGCGCACCACATGTTCGCGACGGGCGCGGTGCTGCTGCCGTTCTTCTCGCTGCTGTCGTTCCTGATCGCGGTGCCGACCGGGGTGAAGTTCTTCAACTGGACCGGGACGATGCTGCGGGGCTCGCTCTCCTTCGAGACGCCCATGCTGTGGTCGGTCGGCTTCCTGGTGTCGTTCCTCTTCGGCGGGCTGACCGGGGTGATCCTCGCGTCGCCTCCGATGGACTTCCCGGTGACCGACTCGTACTTCGTCGTGGCCCACTTCCACTACACGGTCTTCGGCACGGTCGTCTTCGCGATGTTCGCCGGCTTCTACTTCTGGTGGCCCAAGTTCACCGGCCGGATGCTCGACGAGCGGCTCGGGAAGGTCCACTTCTGGACGCTGTTCACCGGCTTCCACCTGACGTTCCTGGTGCAGCACTGGCTCGGCGCGGAGGGCATGCCCCGGCGGTACGCCGACTACCTGGACGCGGACGGGTTCACGGCGCTCAACACGGTGTCGACGATCGGCGCCTTCCTGCTCGGCGCCTCCACGCTGCCGTTCCTCTACAACGTGTGGTGGACCCACCGGTACGGCGCGAAGGTCGACGTGGACGACCCGTGGGGTTTCGGGCGCTCGCTGGAGTGGGCGACCACGTGCCCGCCGCCCCGGCACAACTTCGACTCCGTGCCGCGGATCCGCTCCGAGTCGCCGGCCTTCGACCTGCACCACCCGGAGTTCGCGGCCTTCGAACGGATGCGGATCACGAGCCCCCCGCCGTCTCCCCCGCCGTCCGGCCGTCCGTCCGACGGTCCGTCCGATCGAGAGCACGGGACAACCGGTCCCTGAGTTCGCGGACCCGTTCCGTCAGCTCCGGCGGCTCGACCACCTCGAAGTCGAGGCCCATGAGCATCACGTGCACCACCGCCACGTGGAGGTTGTGCGCCCCCGCCCGCAGCAGGCAGCTCCCCTCGCCCTCGGGCTCCAGGACCCCGTCCATCGGGCCGACGATCGCGGCGGCCTCGTCGAGCGGGACGAACAGCCGGACGGTGACCTCCTCCGCGTACGCCGTGCCGGACACCCCCTTCGACACGTACGCGGCGAGGTCGTCGGCCGGCGGTTCGCGGGGCGGGAAGCGCGGGCCGTGCGGCGGCTTGGGCTCGATGCGGTCCGCCCGGAACGTCCGCCAGTCGTCGCGGTCCACGTCCCAGGCGACCAGGTACCAGCGCCGCTCGGTGCAGACCAGCCGGTGCGGTTCGACGGTCCTGCGGGTGGCGGTGCCGCCGTGGTCGCGGTAGGCGAAGCGGAGCCGCTCGCTGTCCCGGCAGGCGTTGGCCAGCTCGGTGAGCACCGCCGGGTCCACCCGTTCCCGAGGGGTACGGAGCATGGGCACGGTGAAGTCGGTGAGCGCGCCGACCCGCCGCCGCAGCCGCGCCGGCAGGACCTGCTCCAGCTTGGCGAGAGCGCGTACGGAGGTCTCGCCGATGCCCTCGACACCCTGGCCCGCCGCCGTGCGCAGGCCGACCGCGACCGCCACGGCCTCCTCGTCGTCGAGGAGCAGCGGCGGCAGCTCGGCCCCGGCGCCGAGCTGGTAGCCGCCGCCGGTGCCGGGGCTGGCGTGCACGGGGTAGCCGAGCTCGCGCAGCCGGTCGACGTCGCGCCGTACCGTGCGCGAGGTCACCCCGAGCCGGTCGGCGAGATCGGCACCGGACCACTCCCGGTGGGCCTGGAGCAGCGAGAGCAGACGCAGCAGCCGTGCGGAGGTCTCCAACATGCCCCGAGTCTCTCAGCCCTCGCGGACAGTTACGGTCCTCGATACGACGGCGAGGGCCGGCGGACGAAAGACCGTCAGCGGACCACCGGGGTCACCGGGGTCACCGGGGTCACCGGAGCAGGCCGTGGACCAGGCGGCCGGCCTTCGCCTTCAGGACGTAGACCGCGTCGACGGCCCGGCCGATCTCGCGGTGCCTCTTCACCCGCCCCGCCGAGTGGGTCCGCCGGCTCGCGCCCCGGTCGACGAGTTCCGTCCAGAGCGCCTCGTGCCGGGCCACGATCCGGACGGGGTCGAAGCGTTCCGAGGAGGCCAGCGCCGCCCGCGCGGCCTTCGCGCGCAGTTCGTCGTCCTCGACGAGACCGCGCAGCGCCCCCGCGACCGCGGCCACGTCGTCGACCGGCACGAGCCGCCCGTCGACCCCGTCCTCGATGATCTCGCGCGGCCCGTTCGGGCAGTCGGTCGAGACCACCGGCAGCCCGCAGCGCATCGCCTCCACGATCGTCATCCCGAAGGACTCCCGCCGTGAGGTCACCGCGGCGATCGAGCCCTTGGCCCATTCCGGTTCCATCGGATGGACGGCGCCCATGAGGAAGACCTGCCGGCCGAGGCCCCGTTCCTCGATCTGCCGGGCCAGCGCGCCCTTGAGGTCCTCGACCGCGTCGCCCGTGCCGTAGATCCGCAGCGTCCACTCCGGGTGGTCCGGGGCCACCTCGGCAAAGGCGTCGATGAGCACGTCGTACCGCTTGACCCGGGTCAGCCGGCCGGCCGCCACGATGGTCCGCGCCGCGGGGTCGGCGGGCGGCAGGGCGGGCGCGGGCACGCTGTTGGGCACGGCCTCGATCCGTACGCCGGGCAGCCCCAGCCTCCGGTAGGCGCGGGCGTCGGCCTCGGTGACCGTCGTGACGGCGTCGAGGAGCCGGTACTCGTGCCGGATGTCCCGCCGGAGCCGGCGGCTGTGGCCGGTCAGGACCAGGTGCTCCTGGCCGACGAGGACCGGCCCGCGCCGGGCCTGCCGGGCCAGGTGCACGTTGAGCCCGGGGCGGGTGCCGACGAGGACGTCGGCCTCGACCCCGCGCAGGTACTCCCCGATCCGGGCGTCGGTGAGCGCGCTGTACTGCTTCCAGCGGCCGTCGCCGCGCGGGAACACCTCGGCGGGCCGGTGGAGGTCGGGGTGGTCCCCGTCGTAGCCGGGGCTGTCCTCGCGCAGGTCGACGAGATGACGCAGCGTCACGTCCGAGGGGAGGCCGAGGATCGGCCGGTCGCGGTGGCGGAACACCGAGACGATCTCGACCTCGTGGCGCGTGGCCAGTTCCTCGGCGACGGTGAACGTCGTCCGGATCGTGCCGCCGTAGTGGTAACCGTTGTGAAGCAGAAAGGAGATACGCATCGTGCTGCCGGTTCCCCCCGGTCAGTCTGGCTGTCGGTCGGACGCGCCGACTGTACTGCCGGGACGGACCCCCGTTTCACGGGCGATGTTCCCCGGACCCCCGTTTCACGGCCGGGGTTCACGGGGCCCATGTCACGGACGGTAGCCGAGCTGGGGCACGGTCGCGCAGTTCTCCGTCATGTCACCCTGGCTCACCCAGCCCCGGCCGTCCTCCCAACGGGCCACGGACAGACAGGTGTGACGGGTCTCGGGCGGAGCCGCGAGGTGCTCGAAGCGGACGGGCAGCAGCAGTCCGCGCGCGGTGTACGGCTCCGGACGGTTCAGGAACTCCTCGACGCACCCACGGGTGAGGCCGCCCTCGGCCAGGCAGGAGCGGGCCGCGTCGGTGAACCACATCGCCGCCGCCCAGCCCTCCAACTGCCACTGGGACAGCGGTCGTTGCCCCATCGCGTCCCGGAACTCACGGACGGCCGGATGGCCGCTGTCCTGGTGGTTGCGGCTGGCTCCGGTCACCCACAGGGCGCTCAGGCAGCCGGGGGCGCGGGCGTAGTCGCGGGCGACGGACGAGGACCAGTTCTGGACGTTGGTGACCTTCGCGTCGACGCGGACCCCGAGCGCCTCCATCGCCTCGCAGAGCCGCGCGTTGCCGTGGGTGTCCATCGCGTCGAAGAGCAGGTCGACGTCCTGGTCCCGTAGATCGGCGGCGACCGCGCGGAAGTTGGGCAGGGCGAAGTCGACCTGCTCGTCGACGACCCGGTACCCCTCGGCGCGCAGCCCGTCGGAGACCAGCCGGGCGTACGCGGCGGACGCGGCCTGGTTGTACGAGACGACCGCGGCGGTCCGCGCCCCTTTCTCCCGCTCGAACCAGCGGTAGACCTCCGTCCCGCCGTACAGCGTCCCGTCCCAGCCGGGCTTCCCGCCGGTGCGCGGGGCGGAGCTGCCGTAGATCCCGTAGAGGTGCGGGTACGTGTCGTAGGCGGGGGTGAGGGGCTGGCCGCCGATGTCGGGGACACCGGCCTTGGCGACGAGCGGCGCGCCCGCGTAGTTCAGGGCGGTGGTGGCGACGAGCGCGAAGACCTTCCGTTCGTCGATCAGCCGGTGCACGCACGCGTTGTTGCCGACGCCGCTGCCGCCGTCGTCGCAGGTCTCGACCTCGATCCGGCGCCCGTCGAGGCCGCCGCGGGCGTTGAGCGCGTCGAAGTAGGCGCGGGCGCCGTCGCGCGGGCCGGTGAGGGACTGCCCGCCGACCGGGCTCGTGGCGCTGGTGATGATCCCGACGCGGAGCGGCTCACCGCCGGAGGGGGTGGCGGTGGGCCGCGTCTCGAAGGCGCGCTCCGGGAGCCGGCTGCCGCACCCCACGAGGAGTGTGAGCAACACGGCCAGGAGCAGCGCCGCGACCGCCTCAGCAGCCCGGAACGGTGACACCGCTCAGCTCGACCAGGCCGCAGAGGGTCTTCACGGAGACCTTCCAGGTGCCGTCCTGGAGGATCGAGGTGCCCTGGGAGTCGGGCAGGGCCGGGGACCCGCCGACGAGCAGGTCGTAGGTGACGTTGGCCTCGGTGGCCGAGGTGAACTCGACGCCCGTGACCTTGGCCGAGGTCGTGGCGGCGTTCTCGTTGCCGACGAAGGCGGCGAGGACCGGCTGCAGCGCGGCGCCGTTCTCCAGGACCTTCACCTTCTCGGCCGCGGAGGTCTTCGGGTCGAAGAACGCCGTCCAGTTCCGGGTGATCTCCTCCTCGGCGGCGGCCGGGTCGGCGGGCTCGTCGGCCCCCGGCGACTGGGCGGTCGTCCCGGGCGGCGGCGTCTCGTACATCTGGTTACCGCCGGCGGTCCCGTCGTCGGAGCAGCCCGCGACGGCGGGCACGAAGGCCAGCACGGCGACGGCCGCGAGGGCCGCGAGCCGGGGGCGTCCGCCGAGTCGTTCGAGAACCATCTGGCTCACCACCGGGTGTCTCTCCAGGCCGTGCGGCCTGCTGCTTCCAGGGTGGGGCGAACCGGGGCATAGTGCAAGGAAAGGGAGAGACGAGGGAGGCTTGGTGCCGAGATCCCGGATCCTGTTGTGGGGCGGTGTCGCGGCGGCCGCCGGGGGCGCGGTGCTGTGCGTGCTCGGCTGGTACGGGATCTCCGGCGAGCGCTTCGCCGAGCGGCAGCTGCCCTATCTGGCCTCGTGCACGGTGCCGGGGGCGGCGCTGATCGTGGCGGGCGCCGTGCTGATCGCGGCGACGCTCCTGCTGCCGGTGAGCCCTCCGGAGCCGGTCCCGGCCGAGCCGGAGGAGACTCCCCCGCCCTCCTCGGACGGCCCGCTCCTCAGGGTCCCGGGCGGGACCCTGGCCCACCGCCCGGACTGCCCGCTGGTGGCGGGCAAGGCGGAGGCGACGCCGGCGGACGACGCGCCCCTGGACCCCTGCCCGGTCTGTGAACCATGGCCTCGCTGACGTACGAACTGACGCTCGCCGGCATCGCCGTCGGCAGCGCCGCCGCGCTCACCGGGATCGGCCTGATCGTCACCTACCGGGCGACGGGGGTGCTGAACCTGGCACACGGCGCCGTCGCCATGATCTGCGCGTACGTCCTGCGGCAGCTGGTGGTCGTGTGGGACTGGCCGCTGCCGCTGGGCGCCCTGGTCACCCTCCTGATCGTCGCCCCCGGCCTCGGCCTGATCCTCGACCGCGGTGTGTTCCGACCCCTCGCCCTCCTCGGCTCGAACCCGGCGCAGACCCTGGTGGCCTCCATCGGCGTCTTCGTCCTGCTCGTGGGCGGGGCGGCGCTGCTGTGGGGCGGTGGGGCGCGGGACGACGCGCCGGTGCTCCTCGGCGACGACCCGTGGGCGCAGCTGGGGGCGGTGGTGGCGCTCGCCTGCCTGGTGACGGCGGTGACCCGGTGGACGCGGTTCGGCCGGGAGCTGCGGGCGGTGGTCGACAACCGCCCGCTCGCCGTCCTGTCGGGGGTGGACGCGGACCGGGTGGCGGCGGCGGGGTGGGCGTTCGGCTCGTTCACCGCCGGGATGACGGGGGTGCTGCTCGCCCCGTACGTACGGCTCGACCCGTACGGGATGCCGCTGCTCGTCGTCGAGGTGATCGCGGTCGCGGTGATCGCCCGGATGCGCTCGCTGCCGGTCGCGGTGGCGGCGGCGGTCGCGATCGGCGTGGCCCAGGCACAGCTCACCCGGCTGCACCCGGAGGGCTGGGCGGGACCGCTGGTGCAGGCGCTCGGGGCGAACCTGTTCGTGGTGGCGCTCCTGGTGGCGGCGCTGGTCCTGCCGGGCGTCGGCGGCAAGGGCCGGGACGCCCTGCCCCCACCGCCCCGCACCCCCCACGTCCCCACCCCCCTCTGGCTGGTCATCGGCGTCCTGCTCCTCCTCCCCCTCGGCTTCGCGGGCTCCGACCTGCACACGGCGGTGCAGGTCCCGGCGCTCGCCGTGATCCTGCTGTCCCTGGTCGTGGTGGCGGGCCGGGGCGGCCAGATCGCCCTGGGCCAGGCGGCGTACGCGGGCCTGGGCGCGCTCCTGACGGCCCTGCTGGCGACGGCGGGCGTCCCCACCCTCCTGGCCCTGGGCCTCGCGGTACCGATGGTGGCGGTGGTGGGCCTGGTGACGGCCTGGCCGGCGATCCGCCGCCACGGCCTGGCGCTCGCCCTGGCCACCCTGGCGACCGGCGTGGCGGTGAGCCGCTTCGTCCTCACCCAGCCGTACGCGACGGCGGGCCTGTCCCTGGGCCGCCCGACAGGCTTCACGGACGACCGTGCCTACTACGCCCTGGAACTCCTCCTCCTGGCCGGCTGTCTGGCCCTGGTGGCGGCGCTGCGCCGGGGCCGCACGGGCCGCGCGCTGGCCGCCCTGCGGGACCACGAACCGGGCGCGGAGGCGGCGGGCGCCCCGGTCCCGGCCCTCAAGCTCCTCGCCTTCGTCCTGGGCGCGGCTCTGGCGGCCCTCGGCGGCGGCCTCCTCGGCATGGGCCTGCGCGCCTTCGACCCGGAGGCGTACGACCCGGTACGCGGCCTGCTCTGGTTCGCGGCGGTCCTGGTCCTCGGCGCCGACAGCCTCCTCACGCCCCTGGCGGCGGCCGCGCTCCTGGTCACCCTGGACGCGGGCCCCCAAGCGGGCGCGGCGGCGGCCGTCATCGGCCTCCTGGCCACCCAGTCGGGCCGCCTCCCCCCACTGACGACCCTGCTGCTCCCAAGTCCGGCTCCAACCGCCGACGGCGCGAAACCCTCCGGGAAGAGACCCGCACATCTGACGGGTGGGAACGCCGCACCCGCCGACGGCGCCGCACCCCCCACAGGAAAACCCGCACCTCTGTCGACAACCCGCACGGGTGGTGCGGGTGGGAACCCCAGTCCGGCCGGAGGCCGGACCCACCCCCACCGGCCCGCACCGGGCCCCGCACCCGCACCGCCCACCAGCCCCGCGCCGGCCCCCGCCCCCGCCCCGGAACTCCGCGCTGACGACCTCACCCTCACCTACCCCGGAGGGATCACCGCCCTCTCCCACGTCACCCTCACCCTCACCCCCGCCCACATCACCGCCCTCGTCGGTCCCAACGGCGCCGGCAAGAGCACCCTCTTCGACTGTCTCGCCGGAACCCTCCGCCCCCGGCGCCACCAGGGCCTGATCACGCTCGACGGCGCCGACATCACCTCCCGCTCCGCGCACGCCAGAACCCGTCTCGGGATCGCCCGGACCTTCCAGCGGCTCGCCGTGTTCCCGTCGCTGTCCGTCGAGGAGAACGTCCGTCTCGGAGCCGAGCAGGGCAGGGTCCGCGCCGATTCCGCCGCCGTCGAGCGGAGCCTCCGCCTGTTCGGCCTCGCCGGCCCCGTACGGCACCGCACGGCCGCGGGCCTGCCGACCGGGACGCTGCGCCGCGTGGAGCTGGCCCGCGCGCTCGCGGGGCAGCCGCACACGCTGCTCCTCGACGAACCCGCCGCCGGCCTCGACGCCGACGAGACCGCCGCACTCGCCCGGATCCTCGCCGCGCTCGCCGCCGACGGCCTGACGGTCCTCGTCGTCGAGCACGACCCGGACCTCGTCGCCGGGATCGCCCACACCGTGCACACCATGGAAGGCGGCCGGATCCTGTCATGAGCGTCGAGATCGAGCTGCGTGCGGCCCGGGTCCGCTACGGCCCCCTGGAGGCCCTGCACGGCCTCGACCTGCCCGTGCCCGCCGGCACCGTCACCGTGCTCCTGGGACGGAACGGCGCGGGCCGCACGACCGCCCTGCGGGCCCTCGCCGGCACGGTACGGCTCTCCTCCGGCCGGGTCCTGTGGCGCGGCGCCGACGTGACCGGGCTGCCGCCGCACGCGCGGGCGCGCCGCGGGCTGTGCTTCGTACCGGATCTGCGGGCGGTGTACGAGGGGCTCACCGTCGCCGAGAACCTCGCGCTCACCGCGCCGGACGCCCCCGCCCCGTACCCCGAGCTCGTACCCCTGCTGTCCCGGGCCGCCGGGACCCTCTCCGGTGGGGAGCGCCGGATGCTGGCCCTGTCCCGTGCCCTGCTGAGGCCCGCGCGCGTGGTGCTGGTCGACGAGCCGTCGCTCGGCATGGCCCCGCCGGTCGCGGCCCGTACGTACGGGCTCCTCGCGGCGCTCGCCGTGGAGCACGGGGCGGCCGTGCTCCTCGCCGAGCAGCGCGTACCGGAGGGGCTGCCGCGCGGCTCGCTCGTCCATGAGCTGCGGCGCGGCTCCCGCGCGGCCGTCGGGGAGCCGCACGAGTTCGCCGGAGGCACGGCGGACTGACGTCAGAGCGGCGCGATCCGCAGCATCGTGCCGACGACGATCCGGTTCGGGTCGGGCCCGATGAGGCTCCGGTTCGCCGCGTAGAGCGCCTGCCAGCCGCCCTTGACGGCGAAGCGCCGGGCGATCGAGCCGAGCGAGTCGCCCGGCTGGACGGTGTGGACGCGGCCGCTCAGCCCGTACCGCTTGGAGCAGACGGGCCAGGCCCCCCAGCCCTGCGTGCGCAGGACCTCCTCCGCGATCGTGATCTGCTGCGGGCGGGTGGCCAGGTCGGCGCGCGGGGCGTACTTCGTCCCGCCGTGCTCGACCCAGGTGGGCTGCCAGAACTGGAGCCCGCCGTAGAAGCCGTTGCCGGTGTTGACGTGCCAGCGGCCGCTGCTCTCGCACTCGGCGACGCATCCCCACGGCCACTGGTCGGCGGCGCAGGCGTAGCCGGGCACCGCGGCCGCCGCGCGCACGGCGTCGGCGGAGGAGGAGACCGCCCCGGAGACCGCCCCGGAGACCGCCCCGGCCACCACCCCGGCCACCGTCTCCGCCACCGACTCCGCCGCGGTCCCCGGCCCGGTCCCCGAGACCGCTCCAGGCGCCGCTCCCGGCACCACACCCGCCACCGCCGCCGCCGTCGGCGCGACGGCGGGCTCCCACGGCCCCTCGGACGCGTCCCGGGCCTGCGCGGAGACCGGCGTCAGGGTGATCAGCGCCGCCGCCGCGGCCACCGCGGGACCGGCCGTCCAAAATCGGATCTTCGACATCGGGGCAGGCTAGGCAGCCGCCCGGTACCCCCGGCCCGTGCCGCGCGGAACACTGTTCACACCCCACCCGGTCGGAGTCACCGGCCCCGCCGCACGAGCCGACGGCAAGTTGCCTCGCTTCCACGCGTGACCCCGGCCGATCCTGACCCGTTGAAGTCGGCATGAGACGCCCGGGATCGGCCCGGCGTCCCCCCGTACCGAGTCCAGGGAGCCACCCGTGCCGCGCATGCTCGACGTTCACGAGGACGTACGCGCCGAGATCGGCGACGAAGAAGCCGACCGGCTGCTTGCCGGCGACAACGCCCCGGGCAGCTACGACTGCACCTCCTGCCGCACGCCGGGGGACTCCGAGCAGGAGCGCACCAGCACGGTGCTGTTCGTCGGTGAGGAGACCGCGGTCCTCGCGTTCGCCCACGCCAGCTGCATCCCGTCGCAGGTCGTCAAGGTCGCCGAGGCGCAGCTCCAGGGCGCCGTCGCCTCGATCACGGCATCGGACGCCGCCGACGCGCTGTCCGCCGCCCACCCCGAGCAGGCCGTGCTCGGCGTCACCAGCGGTCTCGTCCTGATCGACGGCGAGCTGCACCCGGCGCTGGTCGTGGAGCCGACCGCCCCCGTGGCCCGCCCGGGCACGGACGGCCTCGTCGACGAGTTCCTGCCGCTCCTCGCGGAGCAGGGCTTCCGGCCCGTCACCGACCTCAACGAGAAGCCCGCCGCACTGCCGGGCTGGTCGGTCCTGGTCGCCATGGGCCAGCTCCACTCCGTCCTCCAGCCGGGGCCGAACGGCGCCGGTCAGGCCGCCTGGTGGCAGGCGCACCAGCCGCTCCAGGTCACCGAGGGCTGGCGCGCGGCGGCCAACAAGTCGCACACGGTCCTGGTCTTCGCCGCCCCGGTGGGCTCCATCGGCCAGCAGCCGCGCGAGGACCTGCTGCGCGACGCCCTGGAGAAGGCCGCGGCGAACGGACGCCTGGTGGCGGCCGCGATGCCGCTGGCCGGTACCTGATGGACGACGGCCGGCCCGGCATAGGGCCCGCGCGGGCCCCGGACGGACCGGCGGGGCCGAGCGGGCCGAGCGGGCCGGCGCGGCCGGGCGAATCGGCCAGGTTCGGCAGGTCCGCAGGGCTGGGCGGGCCGCCAGGGTTCGGCGGGGCTTCGGCGTCGGCATCGGCAGCGGCGTCGGCATCAGCCGGGGCCTCTGCGCTGCGGGCTGCCGGGGGCGCGGCGGTACCGGAGGTTCCGACCGTGCCGCGCCCCCGGCGGGCGTCTCTTTCGGAGAGCCGCCCGCATCCGACCGGCGGCGGGGTCGTTGGCACGTACGTGCACCCATACGACCCTTTCCTCCAGCCGTATCCGAGCCAGATCCCCGCCATGCGCCCGGCGCAGGACGTCACGGCGGGCCAGTCGGCCACGCCGATCTACGACGCCCTGTTCTCGGAGTACCGCCGGTCGTTCCGCACGCTGCCGGGTGACCGCAGCGGCGAGGAGGAGGTGGCCTTCCGGGCCTTCGGCACGACCGCGAGCACGGGTCTGTACGGCAACGGCCAGGGGTACGGAGCCGGGCAGGGATACGGCACCGGTCACCGGTACGCCTCCGCTCATCCGCCTATCTGGACGGCGCAGCAGCACCACACCCCGGCGGCGCTCCCGCCGGGTCCCCGCCGGGGCTTCTGAGTCCGGCGGACACCCCAGCGGACCCGTCCGCGACACGGCAGAGGGCCGGGGCTTGTCGCCCCGGCCCTCTGCCGTGTCCGTCACACCGCGCTGTCGACTACTTCTTCCGGCCGCGCTTCTCGCGCACGCGCACCGAGATGTGGATCGGGGTGCCCTCGAAGCCGAACTCCTCGCGCAGACGGCGCTCGATGAAGCGCCGGTAGCCGGCCTCCAGGAAGCCCGAGGCGAAGAGGACGAACCGCGGCGGCTTGGTGCCCGCCTGCGTACCGAAGAGGATGCGGGGCTGCTTGCCGCCGCGGATCGGGTGCGGGTGGGCCGCGACGATCTCGCCGAGGAAGGCGTTCAGCCGGCCGGTGGGGACGCGGGTCTCCCAGCCGGCGAGGGCGGTCTGGATGGCCGGGACCAGCTTCTCCATGTGGCGGCCGGTCTTGGCGGAGACGTTGACCCGGGGCGCCCAGACGACCTGCTGCATCTCGGTCTCGATCTCGTTCTCGAGGTAGTAGCGGCGCTCCTCGTCGAGCTCGTCCCACTTGTTGTAGGCGATGACGATGGCGCGGCCGGACTCGACGGCCATCGTGATGATGCGCTGGTCCTGGACCGAGATCTTGTCGGTGGTGTCGATGAGGATGACGGCCACCTCCGCCTTCTCGATGGCGGCGGCGGTCCGCAGGGAAGCGTAGTAGTCCGCGCCCGACTGGAGGTGGACCTTCTTGCGGATGCCGGCGGTGTCGACGAACTTCCACGTCACGCCGCCGAGCTCGATGAGCTCGTCGACCGGGTCGCGGGTGGTGCCGGCCAGCGCGTTGACGACGACCCGGTCCTCGTTCGCGACCTTGTTGAGGAGGGAGGACTTGCCGACGTTCGGACGGCCGATGAGGGCGATGCGGCGCGGGCCGCCGACGGCGTTGCCGAAGCGCTGCTCGGGGGCCTCGGGCAGCTTCTTCAGGACCTCGTCGAGGAGGTCGCCGGTGCCGCGGCCGTGCAGCGAGGAGACGGGGAACGGCTCGCCGAGGCCCAGGGACCAGAGCGTGGCAGCGTCGGCCTCGCCGGACTGGCCGTCGACCTTGTTGGCGGCGAGGACGACCGGCTTGCCGGCGCGGCGGAGCAGCTTGACGACGGCCTCGTCGGTGTCGGTGGCGCCGACGGTGGCGTCCACGACGAAGAGACAGGCGTCGGCGGCCTCGATGGCGAACTCGGCCTGGGCGGCGACGGAGGCGTCGATGCCGAGGACGTCCTGCTCCCAGCCGCCGGTGTCGACGACCTTGAAGCGGCGCCCGGCCCATTCGGCCTCGTAGGTGACGCGGTCGCGGGTGACGCCCGGCTTGTCCTCGACGACGGCCTCGCGGCGGCCGATGATGCGGTTCACCAGGGTCGACTTGCCGACGTTCGGGCGGCCGACGACGGCGAGGACGGGCAGGGGGCCGTGCCCGGCCTCCTCGATCGCGCCCTCGATCTCTTCGGCGCCGAAGCCTTCTTCCGAGGCGAGCTCCATGAACTCCGCGTACTCGGCGTCGCCAAGTGCCCCGTGGTCGTGCTGGTCGTTCATGAAGTCCGTTCCTTGATCATTCGTGGTCGGTGGGTCCCCGAGCCGCGGGGCCCACTACTGAAAGTCTCGCTCAGCGCCCGGTGAGGCGCTTGGCGTTTTCCAGGTGAGCGGTGAGCTGTCCCTGGATCCGTACGGTGGCCTCGTCGAGCGCCTTGCGGGTGCGACGCCCTGATCCGTCGCCCGCCTCGAAGGCGTCGCCGAAGACGACGTCGACGCGGCCGCGCAGCGGAGGCAGTGCCTTGAACAACCGTCCGCGGCGCTCGGTGCTTCCCAGGACGGCGACCGGAACGATCGACGCCCCACTGCGGACGGCGAAGTAGGCGAGGCCGGCGCGCAGCGAGGCGAAGTCGCCCTCGCCGCGGGTGCCCTCGGGGAAGATGCCGAGGACGCCGCCCTGCTCCAGGACGCCCAGGGCGTTGCCTATCGCGTTCCGGTCGGTGCTGTCGCGGTCGACCTTGACCTGCCCGATGCCCTCCAGGAAGGGCCCGAGGGGCCCGACGAAGGCTTCCTTCTTGATGAGGAAGTGCACCGGGCGCGGTGCGGTGCCCATGAGCATGGGGCCGTCGATGTTGTGCGCGTGGTTGACGGCGAGGATGACGGGGCCGGAGGCCGGTACCCGCCAGGCGCCGAGGACGCGCGGCTTCCAGAAGCCGTACATCAGGCCGATGCCGATGCGTCGGCCGACGACGGCGCCCTTCGCGGAGGGCAGGGTCACTTCGCGCCCGCCCTCTTCTCCTCCACCAGGGTGACGACGCACTCGATGACCTGGTCCAGGGTGAGGTCGGTGGTGTCGACCTCGACGGCGTCGCCGGCCTTCGCGAGCGGAGAGGTCTTGCGGCCGGAGTCGGCCGCGTCCCGCTTGATCAGGGCTTCCTTCGTCGCCTGCACGTCGGCGCCCTTGAGCTCGCCGGAGCGGCGGGCGGCACGGGCCTCGGGCGAGGCGGTGAGGAAGATCTTCAGGTCGGCGTCCGGCAGGACGGTGGTGCCGATGTCCCGGCCCTCGACGACGATGCCGAGCTCGGCGCCCTTCGCGATGGACCGCTGGAGGTCGGTGATGCGCGTCCGCACCTCGGGCACGGCGCTGACGGCGCTGACCTTCGAGGTGACCTCTTCGGTACGGATGGGACCGGCGGCGTCGACACCGTCCACCGTGATGGTGGGGCGGCCCGGGTCCGTACCGGAGACGATGTCCGGCTTGGAGGCGGCGTTGGCGACGGCCTCGGCGTCGGTCACGTCGACGCCGTTGCTGATCATCCACCAGGTGATCGCCCGGTACTGGGCGCCGGTGTCGAGGTAGCTCAGCCCCAGCTTGGCGGCGACCGCCTTCGAGGTGCTCGACTTGCCCGTGCCGGACGGCCCGTCGATGGCGACGATCACGGATTCCACGGTGGGAACACCTTCCTGGGGGAGCGGTAGGGCCTCGGCGGAGATGCAAGGGGCCCCCACAAGGTTACCGAGTCCCACGCACCCGTTCGGCCCAGCCCATGTCGGACCCGCTCCGGACCCCCTCCGGGGCGGTGCCGGAGGGGCTCCGGCGAACCCGTCAGCCCCGCCCCGTACCGTCAGGGCGTCCGCAGCGCCCAGCCGCGCTCCTGGAGGGCCGCGCCCAGGACCGGGGCGGCCGCGGGGTCGACCATGAGCTGGACCAGGCCCGCCTGCTGGCCGGTGGCGTGCTCGATGCGGACGTCCTCGATGTTGACGCCCGCACGGCCCGCGTCGGCGAAGATCCGGGCCAGCTCGCCCGGCTGGTCGCTGATGAGGACGGCGACGATCTCGTAGGCCGTGGGTGCGGCACCGTGCTTGCCGGGGACGCGGGCCCGGCCGGCGTTCCCGCGCCGCAGGACGTCCTCGATGCCGGAGGCACCGTCCCGGCGCTTGTCCTCGTCGACGGACAGGAGGGAGCGCAGGGCGCGGACCGTCTCGTCGAGGTCGGCGGCGACGCCCGCGAGGACGTCGGCGACGGGGCCCGGGTTGGCGGAGAGGATGTCGACCCACATGCGCGGGTCGGAGGCGGCGATCCGGGTGACGTCGCGGATGCCCTGCCCGCAGAGGCGTACGGCCGACTCGTCGGCCTCCTCCAGGCGCGCGGCGACCATCGACGACACCAGCTGCGGGGTGTGGGAGACGAGGGCGACGGCCCGGTCGTGGGCGTCGGCGTCCATGACGACGGGCACGGCCCGACAGAGGGCGACGAGCTCCAGGGCGAGGTTCAGGACCTCGGTGTCGGTGTCACGGGTCGGGGTGAGGACCCAGGGCCGTCCCTCGAAGAGGTCCGCGGTCGCCGCGAGCGGGCCCGAGCGCTCCTTGCCGGACATCGGGTGCGAACCGATGTACGCGGTGAGGTCGAGGCCCAGCGCCTCCAGCTCCCGCTTCGGACCTCCCTTGACGCTCGCCACGTCCAGGTAGCCGCGGGCGAGGCCCGCGGACATCGCCTCGGCGAGGGTCGCGGCGACGTGCGCGGGGGGCACGGCGACGATCGCGAGGTCCACGCGCCCCTCGGGCGCCTCGTCGGTGCCCGCGCCGAGCGCGGCGGCCGTCTGGGCGCGCGCCGGGTCGTGGTCGCGGAGGTGGACCGTGACGCCCCGGCTCGCCAAAGCGATCGCCGCGGAGGTGCCGATCAGGCCGGTGCCGATGACGAGCGCTGTTCTCACTGGGCGATGTCCTTGCGCAGGGCGGCCGCGGCACCGAGGTAGACGTGCGCGATCCGGGACTTGGGCAGATCGGTCTCGACGTGGGCGAGGAGCCGGACGACCCTCGGCATCGCGCCCTCGATGTCGAGCTCCTGGGCGCAGATCAGGGGTACGTCGACGATGCCGATCCCCCGGGCTGCGGCGGCGGGGAAGTCGCTGTGCAGGTCCGGCGTGGCCGTGAACCAGATGCTGATGAGGTCGTCGGCGGTGAGTTCGTTGCGCGTGAGGACGGCGGTGAGCAGCTCCTCGACCTGCTCGCGCATGTGTCCGGCCTCGTCCCGCTCCAGCTGGACGGCGCCTCGGACCGCTCGTACCGCCACGTCGTACTCCTTCGCCTGCGTCAAGTGCTCCGTTCAGCCTAGTCAGCGGGGGACGGGCGCGTCGCGGCGCCCGCCTTCCGAGACGGAGGGCGGGCGCCTTCGAGATCCTCTAGAGCTGCTGCTGGCGGATGAGGTCCTCCAGGGAGCCCTGGGGCACCGCGCCGTTCGGGGTCAGCTTGTCGACGGCCTGCGGCAGGGACTGGGCGATCTGGTCGGCGGCCTCCTGCGGGCTGACGCCGGCGTCCGCCGCGACCTTCTGGAGGGTGTCGTCCGGGAGGGCTCCGGCGATCTGAGCGCCGCTCACGGGCTTGTTCTCGCCGGTGCCGACCCAGGACTGGGCCTGGTCGACGAGACCGGACTTCGTCAGCATGTCGAGGAGTCCGCCGAGCGGGTTCGCGCCGTCGGAGCCACCGCCGCTCTTGCCGCCCGCGAGGGCGCCGAGCAGGGAGCCGAGGATGCCGCCGGCACCGCCGCTACCGCCCTGGCCGCCGCCTCCGAGGAGGCTTCCGAGGAGACTGCCGAGGTCGTTTCCCGCCATCGTTCTGCCTTTCGTCCGGTACGGAACACGCCTAATCTCACTCATACCGGTTCATTCCGCCACTCGGTGTACACACCCCGGACGCGGGAGAGACGCCGTAGAGACGCGGTAGAACAGTCGGCATGCTGCTGCACGTCGTACCGCAGGCCGACTGGTCCGCCGACCCCGCCGACCCGACCGCCCCCTACGCCCCGCCGTCGCTCGCCGCCGAGGGCTTCGTCCACTGCTCGGCCGACGAGCCCTCGGCCCTGGCGATCGCCGACGGCCCCTACCGGTCCGCCACCGGCCCGCTCCTGGTCCTCGTCATCGACGAGTCCCGGCTGAGCGGGGAGGTCCGCTGGGAGGGCTCGGAGGGCCGGCTCTTCCCGCACGTCTACGGAGCGATCGAGCGGGCCGCGGTGACGGCGGTCCTGGAGGTCCGCCGGGACGCGGACGGCCGTGCGAGGGAGCTGACGCCCCGCCCGTAGGCGTGTTGCGGGACCTCGGGCCGGGGCGCCGCCAAGCTGGCGCCATGACTTCAAGCGCCACGAACCGCCGTACCGTCCTGTTCGCCGCCGCGGCCCTGACGACGGGCTGCGGCTCGGACGGCGGGGGCGACGGCGGTACGACCACCAGTGCCCCGGCCACGCCGAGCGCGCCCGCGACGTCCGCCACTCCCGAGACGCCGGCCACATCGGCCACGACGCCCGCATCGCCCACGCCGACCGGTGCTCCCCCGCTGGCCACGACCTCCGAGATCCCGGTCGGCGGCGGCACGGTCTTCGCCGAGGCGAAGGTGGTCGTCACGCAGCCGACCGCAGGCGAGTTCAAGGCCTTCTCCGCGATCTGCACCCACCAGGGGTGTCTGGTGAACAAGGTCGCGGACGGCACCATCGACTGCCCCTGCCACGGTTCCAAGTACCGCATCGCCGACGGCTCGGTGGCGGCGGGACCGGCTCCCCGCCCCCTGCCGGCCGAGCAGATCAATGTCTCGGGGGAATCGATCACCCTCGCGTAGCCTCACCCGCATGACCCCGGACGAGCTGGTGCGCGACCACACGATCTACTCCTGCGTGATGGGTTCGCGCGCCTTCGGTCTGGCGACCGAGGGCAGCGACACCGACGTGCGGGGCGTCTATCTCGCCCCGACGCCGCTCTTCTGGCGGTTCGACAAGCCCCCGGCCCATGTGGAGGGCCCGGGCGAGGACCAGTTCAGCTGGGAGCTGGAGCGCTTCTGCGAGCTGGCCCTGCGCAACAACCCGAACGTCCTGGAGTGCCTGCACTCCCCCGTCGTGGACCGCGTCGACGACACGGGCCGCGAACTCCTCTCCCTGCGCGGGGCCTTCCTCTCCCGGCAGGCCCACCAGACCTTCGTCCGCTACGCCGGCGGCCAGCGCCGCAAGCTGGACGCGGACGTCCGCCTGCACGGACACCCGCGCTGGAAGCACGCGATGCACCTGCTGCGGCTGCTGACGAGCTGCCGCGACCTGCTGCGCACGGGCGAACTCCGCGTCGACGTCGGCGAGGAGCGCGACCGCCTCCTCGCGGTCAAGCGGGGCGAGGTGCCGTGGCAGGAGGTCGAGTCCTGGATGAACCGCCTCCAGGACGAGGCGGACCGTGCCCACGACACGAGCCCGCTCCCCGCCGCCCCGGACCACGCCCGTGTCCAGGACTTCCTGATCCGCGCCCGCCGCGCCTCGCTCTGAAGCCCTGACGCCCCGGCGCCCCGCTCGGGGCGCCGGCCGGCCCCCGCTCAGGCGTCCCAGAGCGCCCCGAACGTCAGCAGTTCGCTCCGGTACTCGACGCGCTCGGCCCACTCCTTCGGCCAGGCGTCCGCGCCCAGGTGGGCGCCGGCGAAGGCGCCCGCGAGGGCGGCGATCGAGTCGGAGTCGCCCCGGGTGCAGGCCGCCCTGCGCAGGGCGGTGAGGGGCTTGTCGGGGAAGAGGAGGAAGCAGAGCAGGCCGGTCGCGAGGGCCTCCTCGGCGATCCAGCCGTCGCCGGTGTACGCGCAGGGGTCGAGCTCCGGGTCGGCCGTGCGCTGGACGGCGTCCAGGCGCTCCAGGACGGCCAGGCACTCGTCCCAGCCGCGCTCGACGAAGTGCCGGGCGGAGGGGTCCTGGGAGCGGGTCCACAGGTCGCCGAGCCAGTGCTCGTGGTAGCGGGAGCGGTTCTCGTACGCGTACGAGCGCAGCTGTCCGACGAGCCCGGCCGGGTCCACGCCCTGGGCGAGGAGGTACACGGCGCGGGCGGTGAGGTCCGAGGCGGCGAGCGCGGTGGGGTGGCCGTGGGTGAGGGCCGCCTGGAGCTGGGCGGCACCCGCGCGCTGCTCCTCGCTCAGCCCGGGGACGAGGCCGATCGGCGCGACCCGCATATTGGCGCCGCAGCCCTTGGAGCCGATCTGGCTGGCGTCCTGCCAGGGCCGGTCGCCGTCGAGGAGCAGGCAGGCGCGCAGGCAGGTGTTGCCGGGGGCACGGTTGTTCTCCGGGGAGTGGTACCAGTCGACGAACTCGTCCCGGACCGGCCGGGCGAGGCGCGCCGGGGCGAGGACACCCTGGTCCATCGCCGTGCGGATGCCCCGGGCGAAGGCGAGGGTCATCTGGGTGTCGTCGGTGACGACCGCCGTCCCCCGGGCGAGCGGGAGGTCCATCTCCCGCCAGGGGCCGAAGGCGGCGAGGATCGCCGGCACGTCCTTGAACTCGGTCGGGAAGCCCAGCGCGTCGCCGAGCGCGAGGCCGACGAGGGATCCGGTCGCGGCCTGCTTCACCGCCGTACGGGTCGGGGTGAGGGTCATGAGAGTCGTCCTTCCGGTCGCAGGAGCGGCGGGTGGAGGGCCGTGGCCTCGCCCGCCCGGTAGAGGGCGGCCGGTTTCCCCCGTCCGCCGGTGCGGCGCGGCGGCCCTTCCACCGCCCGGACGAAGCCGGGTGTGGTGAGGACCTTGCGCCGGAAGTTGGGGCGGTCGAGTTCGACGCCCCAGACCGTCTCGTACACCTGCCGGAGCTCGCCGAGGGTGAACTCGGGCGGGCAGAAGGCGGTGGCGAGGCAGGTGTACTCGAGCTTGGCGCCGACGCGTTCGCGGGCGTCGGCGAGGATCCGGTCGTGGTCGAAGCCCAGCGGCCCGTACGAGCCGTAGGGCAGCCACCGCGCCTCGGCCGCGTCTCCGCCGCCGCGCGGCTCGGGCAGGCCGGGGACGAGCGCGGTGAAGGCCACGGAGACGACCCGCATCCGGGGATCCCGGTCGGGGTCGCTGTAGGTGCGGAGCTGTTCGAGGTGGAGTCCCGCGACGGTGGCCCCGGGCAGTCCGGTCTCCTCGGCGAGCTCGCGGCGGGCGGCCGTCTCGGCGGACTCGCGGGGCAGGACGAAGCCGCCGGGCAGGGCCCACTCCCCCGCGTACGGCTCCTGGCCCCGCTGGACGAGGAGGACGTGCAGGCGTTCCTCGCGGACGGTGAGGACGGCAAGGTCGACGGTGACGGCGAAGGGCTCGAAGGCGTACTTGTCGTAGCCGCCCGGTGCGGGCGGGGCGGTGTTCATCGGCGCTCCGGCAGGGGGTCGGCGAGGTGGCCGCTCTCGGCGAGGAGCGCGTCGACGGCGGCGACGGCCGCCGCGAGCCGCTCCTCGTGCGGGCCGCTGAGGACGGCCGTCCGGCGGCCGGTGTGGGCGAGCTGGGTGAGAAAGCGTGCGGTCATCCAGGGCCGCAGGCGCTCCGCGTCGCGCGGTGCCGTGCCCTCTGTGCCCTCTGCGTTCTCGAGTTCGACGCCCCGGTGGTCGGTGAGCAGCCAGAGGTGCTGGCGGCCGTGGGCGGCGACCTCCCCGGTCTCGGCGCTCGCGGTGCCCGTGTACCGCTCGTGCCAGATGGTGGTGGCGAAGGCGTCGGTGTCGCAGACGAGCACGGGCGAGCCGTCGCGGGCCGCCTCCTCCTCCAGTTCGGCCTGCCGCCGCGCGATGACGGGGAAGTCGGAGGAGCGGAAGGTGACGTCGGACCGGGTGGCGCCGGGGCGTTCGGCCCGGAGTTCGGCGAGCTTGAGCGCGCGGTACTCGCGCCCGTACTCCGGTACGTACCGGGTGCGGGCCCAGACTCCGCCCCGCCGCCGGTAGTGGTCGGCGAGGGCGAGGGCCATGGTGGTGGTGCCGGTGGACTCGGCGCCGAGGACGACGACGCGTCGGGTGAGCGCGGCGCGGACCGGCGGCTCCAGGAAGTCCCAGGAGCCGGCGAGGTCGGCGCGGACGGCGGCGCCGGAGACGGGGAAGCGGGTGCGGTCGGGGTCGACGGTGACGGACTCCGCGCCGAAACGGCGGCCGAGCTCGTCCCCGTACGACTCCCCGTAGGGCTCCGCGACGAAGACGGCGTCGACACGCTCGGGCACTGCGTCCCACAGGCCGACGGGGCTGTCGTCGACGGCTCCGACGACGAGGGCGTCGGGGTGGATCTCGCGCATCCAGGCGACGCGGTCGGCCAGGGGCAGGCTCTCGGCCGAGATGCCGCAGACGAGCACGGTGAGGCGGTCGCACCGCTCGCGCGCGGTGCGGACGAGGTGGTGGTGGCCGGCGTGCGGCGGAGAGAAGCCGCCGAGAACGAGACCGTGGCCGTAGTGCTTCACGCCGCCCCCTTCCTTAAGAGTCACTCTGACTATAAATGGAGACGGGGCCCGGCCACAAGCACGAGAAGGCACGAAAGAGGCCCGTGACCGACCTGCGGTCACGGGCCTCTCGCGGAGGGGCGGGAACTACATCCCGACTTCCTTCATCAGCATGCCGACCTCGGTATTGGTCAGACGGCGCAGCCAGCCCGACTTCTGGTCACCCAGCGAGATCGGACCGAAGGCCGTACGGACCAGCTTGTCGACCGGGAAGCCGGCCTCGGCCAGCATCCGGCGCACGATGTGCTTGCGGCCCTCGTGCAGCGTGACCTCGACCAGGTAGTTCTTGCCGGTCTGCTCGACGACGCGGAAGTGGTCGGCGCGGGCGTACCCGTCCTCCAGCTCGATGCCGTCCTTGAGCATCCGGCCGACCTCGCGGGGCAGCGGGCCGGTGATGGCGGCGAGGTAGGTCTTCTTCACGCCGTACTTGGGGTGCGTGAGGCGGTGGGCCAGCTCACCGTGGTTGGTGAGCAGGATGATGCCCTCGGTCTCCGTGTCGAGCCGGCCGACGTGGAAGAGCCGGGTCTCACGGTTGTTGACGTAGTCGCCGAGGCACTGGCGGCCTTCCGGGTCCTCCATGGTGGAGACGACGCCGGAGGGCTTGTTCAGCGCGAAGAAGAGGTGGGACTGGGTGGCGACGGTCAGGCCGTCCACCTTGATCTCGTCCTTCTCCGGGTCGACGCGCATGCCCTGCTCGATCACGATCTGGCCGTTGACCTCGACGCGGGACTGCTCGATGAGCTCCTCGCAGGCACGCCGCGAGCCCATGCCGGCACGGGCGAGGACCTTCTGCAGACGCTCGCCCTCCTGCTCGGCGCCGGGGAAGGTCTTGGGGGTCTTGATCTCCGGCTTGCCGGCGTACCGCTCCCGGTTGCGCTCCTCCGTGCGGGCGTCGTACTCGCGCGAGCGGGACGGCTCGGTACGGCCGCCACCGCGCTGCGGGGACTGCCGGGGGCCGCCCTTGGCGCCACCGCGCGCGGAGGCGCCGCGGCCGCTCTTGGGGCCGCCGGCGGAGCCGCCGAGGCCGGGGACGTCGTACTGGCGCTCTTCGGGACGCGGGTTGCGCGGCCTGCTGCTGCTGCCGCCGCCCTGCCTGTCGTCGCGGCCGCCGCCGGCGCCGCGGTAGCCGCCGCCACCGCTGCCACCACGGCCACCGCCGCCACCGCTGCCACCACGACCGGCGCCGCCGCCGCTGCTGCCGCCACGGCCACCGCCGCCGCTGCTGCTGCCGCCGCGGCCACCGCCGCTGCCGCCGCGGCCGCCGCTGTTGCCACCACGGCTCCCGCCGTTGTTTCCGCTGCTGTTCCTGCCGCTGCTGCTTCGCATCAAATTTCCGTCTTGTCGTCTACGTCTGCGTCCGGATCGAACGACGGGACGCCTTCCAGGGAGTCCGGCTCGACCGCCTCCGCCTCGGGGAGGAAAGGCGCGAGCTCGGGGAGTTCGTCCAGGCCGCGCAGGCCCATCCGCTCCAGAAAATAGTTCGTCGTCCTGTACAGGATCGCACCTGTTTCGGGTTCCGCGCCCGCCTCCTCCACCAGACCCCGCTGGAGAAGGGTCCTCATGACCCCGTCGCAGTTGACCCCGCGGACCGCGGAGACCCGGGAACGGCTGACCGGCTGGCGGTACGCGACGACCGCGAGGGTCTCCAGGGCCGCCTGGGTGAGCCGGGCCTGCTGCCCGTCGAGCACGAAGGCCTCGACGGCCGCGGCGTGGGCGGCTCGCGTGTAGTAGCGCCAGCCGCCGGCCACCCGCCGCAGCTCGAAGCCGCGCCCCTGGACCGTGTACTCGTCGGCCAGCTCGTGCAGGGCGTCGGCCACCTCGCGCGGGGTGCGGTCCAGGACCTTGGCGAGGTGCAGCTCGGTGGCGGGTTCGTCGACGACCATCAGGACGGCTTCGAGGGAGGGCTTGAGGTCGCTCATGCGGCGGTCTCCTGGTCGAACTCGTCGGTCACGGCCCCGGACGGGTCCGCCTCCCCGCCGGTCCAGGAGACCGTGAGGTCCTCCAGGGCCGTCTCCTGGTCGAGGGCGACGGCCTTCTCCCGGTAGAGCTCCAGGAGGGCGAGGAAGCGGGCGACGACGGTGAGGGTGTCGTCCCCGACGTCCTCGATCAGCTCCCGGAAGAGGGCCGTACCGCGCTCGCGCAGCAGCGCGACGACCACGGCGGCCTGCTCGCGGACGCTGACGAGCGGAGCGTGGATGTGGTCGACGTACACCTGGGGCTCGGCCTTGGGCTGCATGGCCTTGACCGCCAGCCTGGCGAAGCCCTCGGCCCCGATGGAGATGACGACCTCGGGGAGCAGCTCGGCGTGGTGCGGTTCGAGTCCGACGGTACGGGGGTGGCGGCGGCCCTCGGCCTCCCAGCGGTCCTGGAAGATCTCCGCGATCCGTTTGTACGCGCGGTACTGGAGGAGGCGGGCGAAGAGCAGATCGCGGGCTTCCAGGAGGGCGAGGTCGGCCTCGTCCTCCACCTCGGCGGCGGGGAGCAGCCGGGCGGCCTTGAGGTCGAGCAGCGTGGCGGCGACGACGAGGAACTCGGTGGTCTGGTCGAGGTCGCCGTCGGGGCCCAGGGCGCGGAGGTGCGCCATGAACTCGTCGGTGACCTGGGAGAGGGCGACCTCGGTGACGTCGAGCTTGTGCTTGGTGATCAGCTGGAGGAGCAGGTCGAAGGGCCCCTCGAAGTTCGCGAGACGCACCGTGAACCGCCCGTCGCCGGGCTCGGCGTCCACCGGAGGAGCAGCGGGAGCGGCGGGAGCGGCGGGAGCGGCGGGTACGGGCTCCCCCGCCGATGACCCCACCGGAGGCCCCGCCGGCACCGTCGCGCCCGGGCCGCGGCCCAGGGGGCGGCGGCCCGGCGGGCGGGACGTTTCGTCAGAGACGTGGTGCATGGGGTTCCAGGAGGTACGGAGAGCTCGGCAGCCCGCAGGCTACCGTCAGCGGCCGCGCAGGCGGCGTACGAGGATGCTCGCGTCGCCGCGGGACTCCAGGTCCGCCAGGACCACGGCGACGGCCTCCCGGACGATCCGGCCCCGGTCGACGGCGAGACCGTGCTCGCCCCTGAGGACCAGCCGGGCGTGCTCCAGGTCCATGAGCTCCTCGGCGGAGACGTAGACCGTGATCTTCTCGTCGTGGCGCTCGCGGCCGCTGGGCCGCCGGTTCGGGGTACGGCCGCCGCGCCGCCGGGCGGCCGGGGCCGGCACCTGCGCCGCGTTCGCCGGCTTCGGGGCGGGGCTCTCCGGCTCCGCCGTCCTGGCGCGCGGTTCGGCCGCCTCGGAGCCCGCCGTCGCGTGTTCCGCGGAGCCCTCGGCCGCCGCCGTGTCGCTCTCACCCGCCGGAGCCGGGACGGCCCGGCGGGGTGAGGACGACTGGAGCGCCGTCCCCCCGGTCGTACGGAAGAGTTCGTCGGCGCCGGGCAGACTCACTCGGCGTGACACCGGGCGAGCACCTCCCTGGCGAGCTGACGGTAGGCGGCGGCGCCCACGGAGTTCGAGGCGTACGTGGTGATGGGCTCGCCGGCGACCGTGGTCTCCGGGAAGCGCACCGTCCGCCCGATGACCGTGTGGTAGACGTGGTCGTCGAAGGCCTCGACGACGCGCGCGAGCACCTCACGGCTGTGCACGGTCCGCGAGTCGTACATCGTGGCGAGGATGCCGTCGAGCTCCAGGTCGGGGTTGAGCCGCTCCTGGACCTTCTCGATCGTCTCGGTCAGCAGCGCCACTCCGCGCAGGGCGAAGAACTCGCATTCCAGCGGCACGATGACCTTGTGAGCCGCCGTCAGGGCGTTCACGGTCAGCAGGCCGAGCGAGGGCTGACAGTCGATCACGATGTAGTCGTAGTCGTTCATCAGCGGCTTCAGGGCGCGCTGGAGCGTCGACTCGCGCGCGACCTCGCTGACCAACTGGACTTCGGCGGCCGAGAGGTCGATGTTGCTCGGCAGCAGGTCCATGTTGGGAACGGCGGTCTTGAGGAGTACCTCGTCCGCCGACATGCCCCGCTCCATGAGCAGGTTGTAGACGGTGAGGTCGAGCTCCATCGGGTTCACGCCGAGACCGACCGACAGGGCTCCCTGCGGGTCGAAGTCGACGAGCAGCACCCGTCGTCCGTACTCGGCGAGCGCGGCACCCAGGTTGATGGTCGACGTGGTCTTGCCGACGCCGCCCTTCTGGTTGCACATCGCGATGATCTTCGCGGGTCCGTGGTCGGTCAGGGGACCCGGGATCGGGAAGTACGGCAGCGGCCGTCCGGTGGGGCCGATCCGCTCGCGGCGCTGGCGGGCAGCGTCGGGTGCGAGGGTGGCCGCGTACTCCGGGTCGGGCTCGTACTCGGCGTCGGGGTCGTAGAAGTGCCCCTCGGGCACCTCGTCAAAGGCGGCGAAGTGGGTGGACTCTCGGCCCATCTCGTTGCCGGCCGTGGCGTTCACGTGTAGGCCGTCCATCGTCTTCATCGTGTGGGCTGTCGTCATGGGCTGGTGCGTCGCGAAGGTCCGCACCGCGACGGAGCCGATCGGGGCACCTGGCGCACCGCTCCCGGGAGTAATTGTCGACTCATTCACAAGTCGTCTTACCTCCTTGGATGTCACCAGGAACATTTATCGATAGGTCAGCGTGGCACCATGCCGACGGTTGGCGACTCTATGGCGTGTCACCGCTCCGCAGCAACACAATCCGCCGGACCCGGCCGGATGTGTCGGCAACCGAACACGTCTCTGTCAAGGGTGCGCAGGCATGCATCCACACGTTTCAGGGGTGCGCGAAACGGTTAAAGGGTTACGTTCGAGGCGAGTTGCGCGGGCCCCGGACGGGGCCGGACGCACAGTCGGCCGGACCTTGTCGAACAAGGTCCGGCCGGGTGTGTGGCATTGACGGCACCGGTTGACGGCGGCGCCTCGGGGGTCAGGCCAGGAGGGTGCTCAGCTCGACGTGGTCGAGGCCGTGCGCCTCGGCGACCTCCTTGTAAACCACCTTGCCGTCATGGGTGTTGAGGCCCAGACCGAGCGCGGCGTCGCGGCGCAGCGCCTCGACCCAGCCGTTGTTCGCCAGCGACACGATGTAGGGCAGCGTGGCGTTGGTGAGGGCGTAGGTGGAGGTGTTCGGGACCGCGCCCGGCATGTTGGCGACGCAGTAGAAGACCGAGTTGTGGACCTGGAAGGTCGGCTCGGCGTGGGTGGTCGCGTGGGAGTCCTCGAAGCAACCGCCCTGGTCGATCGCAATGTCGACAAGGACACTTCCGGGCTTCATCTTGGCGACGAGCTCGTTCGTGACCAGCTTCGGGGCCTTGGCACCCGGGATGAGGACGGCGCCGATGACGAGGTCGGCCTCGACGACGGCCTTCTCCAGCTCGTAGGCGTTGGAGACGATCGTCTTCACCTTGGTGCCGAAGATCTTGTCGGCCTCGCGGAGCTTGTTGATGTCGCGGTCGAGCAGGGTCACGTGGAAGCCCATGCCGACGGCGATCTGCGTGGCGTTCCAGCCGGAGACGCCGCCGCCGATGACGACGCACTCGCCGGCGTGGGTGCCGGGGACGCCGCCGGGCAGGACGCCACGGCCGCCGACCGAGCGCATCAGGTGGTAGGCGCCGACCTGCGGGGCCAGGCGGCCCGCGACCTCGGACATCGGGGCGAGCAGCGGCAGGGCGCGGTTCGCGGTCTCGACGGTCTCGTAGGCGATGGCGGTGGTGCCGGACTCCAGCAGCGCGTCCGTGCACTCGCGGGAGGCGGCGAGGTGCAGGTACGTGAAGAGCGTCTGGTCCTTGCGGAGGCGGTGGTACTCCTCCGCGATGGGCTCCTTGACCTTGAGCAGCAGGTCGGTGGTGGCCCAGACCTCGTCGGCGGTGGCGAGGATCTCGGCGCCGGCGGCGACGTACTCCTCGTCCGTGATCGAGGAGCCGACACCGGCGTTCTGCTCGATGAAGACCTGGTGGCCGTTGCGGACGAGCTCGTGGACACCGGCAGGGGTGATGGCCACGCGGAACTCGTTGTTCTTGACCTCGCGGGGGATGCCGACCTTCATCGTCGATCACGGTCCTTGAATCTGGGGGAGACAACTGGGGTACTTCGATACATACCCGGATGCACTGCGGCGCACCGGGGCAGACCACGTTCGAACGCGGCGGACCCAGTCTAATGAAGGAGTTCCCGGTGTCTAGCCTTTCAAAGTACTAATCTTTCTCGAACCCACTGCGGATTTCGTAGGCTGCGCCTTCCGTTTCCAGCAATCGCTCGGCTGCGGCCCTGTGCAGCCTGGCGGCGGCCGGGTCGCCGAGCCGGTCGAGGGTGTCCGCGAGCCGCAGCTGGAGCGCCGCCTGGAGCCGGGTGTCCTGCGCCCGCCGGGCCCACTCCACCGCCTCCTCGCAGGTCCGCAGCGACTCCTCGGGCCGCCCCGCGTACTCCTGGACCCGGGCCGCCTCGCTCAACGCCCGCGCGTGGCCCGGGAGATCGGCGAGCCTGCGGTAGCCGGCGGCGGCGGCCCGCCAGTTCCGCAGCGCCTCGCCGTACCGCCCCGCGTACGTCTGTACGGCGCCCAGGCGGCCGTACAGACGGGCCTGGTCGGGGCGCTCGTCCCGGGCGAGGCGCTGGGCGAGCGCCCGCCCGTACCAGTCGCCGGCGCGCTGCCAGTCCCCCAGCTCTTGATACGAGCCACCTACGGATTCCATTGCGCGACCGGTGGCATACGGATCATTTGCTGCCCTCCCGGCATCCAAAGCCAACCGATATCGCAGCAGAGCGTCCTTCGTGCGTCCGGTCTTCGCATCGAGATCGGCCAGGTTCAGCAGGGCGGCCGCCCGCTCGCGGTGCAGTCCGCGCCGCTCGGCCACGTCCAGGACCAGCTGATGGAGGCCGTACAGCTCGGGCGCCGCCGCCTCGGCGCCCCGGTGCGCCGCCAGCGCCCTGACCAGGGAGGCGATCAGGCGGCGGGCCAGGGTGTCGAGCTCCCCGTCGGCGACGGCGAGGCGGGCGGAGGCGAGCAGGACGGGCCGGCGGGAGCGGAGCCAGTCGGCCCCGGCGTCCCGGTTCGGGAAGCGCAGGGCGCGCGGCAGACCGGCCAGTTTCAGCCGGGCGGCCGAGCCCTCGGGTTCGGTGACCGCACGGCACGACTGGAGGAGCCGTACGGTCCGCTCCAGCATCCGGGCCCGGGCGAGCTGCACCTCGGCGGGCCGGTCGCGCTCCTCCAGCCGAGCGCGAAGGAGGGGGACGAGATGGCCGGGGACCTCGTACTGCCCGTCCTCGCCACCGGAGACGAGCCCCAGGGCGGCGAAGTCGGCGAGGGTGGTGGCCGCCGCGGAGACCGAGCAGCCGGCCAGGGCGGAGGCGGTGTGGGCGTCGGCCCGGCCGAGCGGGGCCAGGGAGAGGAATCGCAGTATCCGGGCGGCGGTCGCGGGCAGCGCCTCGTGGGCGAGGAGGAAGGTCCGGGTGAGCGGGTCACCGCTCAGCCCGCGGAGCTGCTTCGCGAGGTCGGCGACAGAGGCCTTGGGGCGGGCGGCGAGCCAGCCCCCGGCGAGGACGACCGCGCCAGGCATGCCCCCGCACTCCTCGACGAGGCTCTCGGCGGCCTGCGGGTCGACGGTGATGCGGACGGAACCGGTGAAGGCGGTGAGCAGCTCGATGGCCGACTTGGGGTCGAGTCCGCCGAGGGTGCAGGGCCGTACGTCGGGGATGCCGGTGAGCGGCCCGCGCGACACCCCGACCACCAGGGTGTCGGGGTCGTCGGGGATCAGCGGGTCGGCCTGCTCGGCGTCGACGGCGTCGTCGAGGATCAGGACGGCCCGGCGCCCGGCGAGGGCGTGGCGGACCAGCTCGGTCAGCTCGTCCTCGCCGGCGCCGGGCGGCTCGGCCACGCCGAGCGCGGCCAGGAGTTCCTGGGCGACGCGGGCGGTGGGCACGGGGTCGCCACCGGGCTCGGTGAGCCGGGCGCGGAACACCCCGTCGGGGTAGCGGTCGGCGAGCCCGTCGGCCAGCTCCTCGGCGAGGGCGGTGCGCCCGGAGCCCGGCTTGCCGGCGACGAGCAGGACCCGGGCCCGGGGTGCCTTGCGGCCCGTGAGGGTGTCGAGGCCGGTCCGTTCGATGTCGGCGCGCAGGGCCTTCAACTCCCGCTGCCGGCCGAAGAACCGCCGGCCCACGGCCGCCGCCACCGCCTGATCCGTCACGGGCCACGCTCCCGTCCACCTGCGCACGAGCCGATCCCGCGGGGGTCTCCGCACGGGTGATTCCGAGCGTAGTTCAGGGCGCGGCACGGACCCGGTGGAGCGCGGCGGACACATCCCCCGATCGGATCAGCCGATGGTCACACCGCTACGCCTCGAACGGGCGGGCCGGCCAGGGCGCCTCCGCCGGGCGCAGCGCCTCGACGCCTTCGGCCGCGCGCGCGGCGGCCAGCGACAGGACGCCCACCACCAGGCAGTTGTTGTGCAGCTCGCCCGCGAGGACCCCGCGCACGAGCTCCGCGAGCGGCACCCGCGCGAGCTCCATGTCGGCCTCCTCATCGGAGACCTCGAAGCGCTCACGCCCCGCCTCCGCGAGGTCCCGCGCGAGGAAGATCCGTACGGCCTCGTCGCAGCCGCCGGGGGACGTGTAGACGTCGGTCAGGACCCGCCAGTCCCCGGCCTTGACGTGGGCCTCCTCGTACAGCTCGCGCTGGGCGGCGTGCAGCGGGTTCTCGCCGGGCACGTCGAGGAGCCCTGCGGGGATCTCCCACAGCTTCTGCCGCACCGGGTGCCGGTACTGCTTGAGCAGCAGGACCCGGTCCTGCTCGTCCAGGGCCAGGACGGCCACCGAGCCGGGGTGGACCTGGTAGTCGCGGCGGGCGACCGTGCCGTCCGGCATGACCACGTCGTCCGTGCGGACACTGGTCTTGTTGCCCTGGAAGGGGGTCGTCGTCGCCACGACCCGCCACTCCTCCGGGGTGTCCTGCAACTCCATGTGCTGTCCTCCCACATACGAAAGCCGGGGTACGCGTCCGTGAGGACCCGTACCCCGGCAACGTTAACGCCCGGCGGTTACTTGGCCGTCTTGCCCGTCTTGCGCGCTTCCTCCTGCCGCTGCACGGCTGCCTTGACCAGGCCCGCGAAGAGCGGGTGCGGGCGGGTCGGGCGGGAGCGGAGCTCCGGGTGCGCCTGGGTGGCGACCAGGTAGGGGTGGATCTCGCGCGGGTACTCGACGTACTCCACGAGCTTGTTGTCCGGGGAGGTGCCCGAGAAGACCAGGCCGGCCTTCTTCTCCAGCTCCGCGCGGTAGGAGTTGTTCACCTCGTAGCGGTGGCGGTGGCGCTCGTCCACGTACGGCTGGTCGTCGTAGACCTCGCGGACGATCGAGCCCTCGGCGAGCTTCGCCGGGTACAGGCCCAGGCGCATCGTTCCGCCCAGGTCGCCGGCGCCCTCGACGTACGCGAGCTGCTCCTCCATCGTGGAGACGACGGGGTGCGCGGTGGCCGGGTCGAACTCGGTGGAGTTGGCGTCCGGGATGTCCGCGAGGTTCCGCGCGGCCTCGATGACGATGCACTGGAGGCCGAGGCAGATGCCGAGCAGCGGCACCTTGTTCTCACGGGCGTACTGGATCGCGCCGATCTTGCCGTTCACACCGCGGTCGCCGAAGCCGCCGGGGATGAGGATCGCGTCGACGTCGCCGAGCTGCTTCTTGGCGCCGGCCGGCGTCTTGCACTCGTCGGAGGTGACCCACTTGACCTTGACCCGGGCCTTGTTGGCGAAGCCGCCGGCCCGCATGGCCTCGGTGATCGAGAGGTAGGCGTCGGGCAGGTCGATGTACTTGCCGACGAGCGCGACGGTGACCTCGTGGTCGGGGTTGTGCACGCGGTCCAGCAGGTCGTCCCAGGTGGACCAGTCCACGTCGCGGAACGGCAGGTCGAGCTTGCGGACGACGTAGGCGTCCAGGCCCTCGGTGTGCAGGACCTTCGGGATGTCGTAGATCGACTTGGCGTCGATGGCGGCGACGACCGCGGCCTCGTCGACGTCGCACATCAGCGAGATCTTGCGCTTGATGGCGGTCGGGACCTCGCGGTCGGCGCGCAGGACGATCGCGTCCGGCTGGATACCGATGTTGCGCAGGGCGGCGACCGAGTGCTGGGTCGGCTTGGTCTTCAGCTCGCCGGAGGGGCCGATGTAGGGCAGCAGCGAGATGTGCACCACGAAGACGTTGTCGCGGCCGACCTCGTGGCGGACCTGGCGGACGGTCTCCAGGAACGGCAGGGACTCGATGTCGCCGACGGTGCCGCCGACCTCGGTGATGACGACGTCCACGTCGTCCGTCGCCATGCGGCGGATCCGGGACTTGATCTCGTTGGTGATGTGCGGGATGACCTGCACGGTGTCGCCCAGGTACTCGCCGCGCCGCTCCTTGGCGATGACCTGCGAGTAGACCTGGCCGGTGGTGACGTTGGCCGAGCCGTCGAGGTCGACGTCGAGGAAGCGCTCGTAGTGGCCGATGTCCAGGTCGGTCTCGGCGCCGTCGTTGGTGACGAACACCTCGCCGTGCTGGAAGGGGTTCATCGTGCCCGGGTCGACGTTCAGGTACGGGTCGAGCTTCTGCATCGTGACCCGCAGGCCTCGGGCCTTGAGGAGCGCACCCAGGCTGGAGGCGGTCAGTCCCTTGCCGAGGGAGGAGGCGACACCCCCGGTGACGAAGATGTGCTTGGTCGTCGTGGTGTTGGGCGGCATCGCCAAGAGGGGGCTCCCGTGGTCGCGTTCTGGAGGTGCGTACCGGCGTCCCCTCCGGAAGAATCGGGGGGTGCCGTCGCTGCGGTTTCGGGGTCCTCGGCTGTCGCCGTTTCCCACCGGTCCACGGGGTACCAGGGTATCAGCGACATCGGGAGGCCGCTTCCGGCCACACGCGGCAGTCGGGTGTACACGGACGGCTACGGAAGGGGGTGGGGCGGGATTCGTCAGGTGGGGCATCGACGGGGTCACGGGCCTGTTCACCCGATCGGAGCAGCGACGTTACCCGCGTGATCACCGGGTCACTAGGGTGCGACGTATTCTGCTCGGACATTGCCCGCCGAGCAGGCCGGCCGGCGGCACCACCCCGCCACCTCGGCCGGCGCGAGCGCTCGTCGACGATCCCTTGACCGCTGAGACAACCAGACCCGGCTGACACCCAGCCGGCGCATCCGAGCAAGCGCCCCACGGGGCGGACGTGGCCGTTCGACTGGAGTGAAGCACGTGGCCGGGCGCATCGAGGATTACGCACTCATCGGAGACATGCAGACGGCCGCCCTGGTCTGCCGGGACGGCAGCGTCGACTGGCTGTGTCTCCCCCGCTTCGACTCCCACGCGGTCTTCGCGGGACTGCTCGGCACCGAGGAACACGGGTTCTGGCGGGTCGGTCCCACCGTGTCCGAGGACGCCGAGCCGCCCCCGGCCGACCGGCGCCGCTACCGGGGCGACTCGCTGATCCTGGAATCCGAGTGGGACACCCCGCGCGGCACGGTCCGGGTGACGGACTTCATGCCTCCGCGCGACGGCGCCCCGCAGATCATCCGGATCGTGGAGGGCGTCTCCGGCCGGGTCGCGATGCGCTCCGCGCTGCGGATGCGCTTCAGCTACGGCCGGATCGTGCCCTGGGTCCACAAGGTCGGCGAGCGCACGGTCGCCGTCGCCGGGCCCGACTCGGTGTGGCTGGACACGGACGTGGAGACGCACGGCGAGGACCTCACCACGTACTCCGAGTTCACCGTCTCCCCCGGTGACCGGATCACCTTCACACTCTCCTGGCAGCCCTCCCACAAGGAGCCGCCCGCGCTGCCTGACCCGGAGGGCTCGCTGGAGGCGACCGCCGACTTCTGGCGCGAGTGGGTCGAGCACTGCACGTACCACGGCCCCTACCGGGAGGCCGTCGTCCGCTCGCTGATCACCCTGAAGGCGCTGACGTACGCGCCGACCGGCGGGATCGTCGCCGCGCCGACCACCTCGCTGCCCGAGGAGATCGGCGGCGTCCGCAACTGGGACTACCGCTACACCTGGCTGCGGGATGCGGCGATCACCCTCTCCTCGATGCTGCGCACCGGCTACCGCGAGGAGGCCCGCGCCTGGCGGGACTGGCTGCTCCGCGCGGTCGCGGGCGACCCCGAGAACCTCCAGATCATGTACGGCATCGCGGGCGAGCGGGAGCTCGGCGAGGCGGAGCTCGACTGGCTCCCGGGGTACGAGAACTCCGGCCCGGTCCGGGTCGGCAACGGCGCCGCCAACCAGCTCCAGCTGGACGTCTACGGCGAGGTCACCGAGGCCCTCCACCTCGCGCACATGACGGGTCTCTCCCGCAACGACTACGCCTCGCTGCTCCAGCTGAAGCTCATCAGGTACCTGGAGACCCACTGGGACCAGCCCGACGAGGGCATCTGGGAGGTCCGCGGCCCGCGCCGCCACTTCACCCACTCCAAGGTGATGGCCTGGGTGGCCGTCGACCGCACGATCAAGCTCATCGAATCCGGGGACGCCGACGGCCCGCTGGAGCGCTGGCGCGAGCTGCGCGACGAGATCCACCGGGACGTCTGCGAGAAGGGCTACGACCCGGAGCGGAACACGTTCACGCAGTCGTACGGCTCCAAGGAGCTCGACGCCTCGCTGCTGCTGATTCCGCAGATGGGCTTCCTGCCGCCGGACGACAAGCGGGTCATCGGCACGATCGAGGCGATCCAGCGGGAGCTGTCCACGGAGGACGGCTTCGTGCTGCGCTACCCGACGGCCGGCGAGGAGGCCGGCGTCGACGGTCTGGAGGGCGACGAGGGCGCGTTCCTCGCCTGCTCGTTCTGGCTCGCCGACGACCTGGCGATGATCGGCCGGGTCGACGAGGCCCGCACGCTCTTCGAGAAGCTGCTCTCCCTCCGCAACGACCTCGGGCTGCTCGCCGAGGAGTGGGACCCGCGGCTCCAGCGCCAGGTGGGGAACTTCCCGCAGGCGTTCAGCCACGTCCCGCTGATCGACACCGCGCTGCGCCTGACGGCCAGCGGGGCGTACGGCGGCTGACGCAGCCCCGCGCGGGGGACAGCACCCGGACCTACGATGAGAGGGTCCCGTCCCCCGTACGAAGGGGGGGCTCTGATGGGTCCCCACGTCTCCGAAAGCGCCCTTGCCGGACTGGTCGAGGACCTGGCCGGTGAGGTGCTCGTCCCCGGCGATCCGGGCTACGACGAGGCGCGTGCGCTGCACAACGGCATGATCGACCGGCGCCCGTCGGTGATCGCCCAGTGTGCAGGCCAGGCCGACGTGTCCAACGCGATCCTGTTCGGCCGCGAGGCCGAGCTGCCGATCGCGGTGCGCGGCGGCGGGCACAGCGTCGCCGGGGCCTCCATGATCGACGGCGCGCTGATCGTCGACCTCCGCCGGATGCACGGTGTCGTCGTGGACCCGGAGGACATGACGGTACGGGTGGAGGGTGGGGCGACCATGGCCCACCTGGACCACGCGTGCCAGCCGTTCCACGTGGCGACCACCGGCGGGCGGGTGTCCACCACGGGCGTCGGCGGGTTCACGCTGGGCGGCGGCTCGGGCTGGCTGGAGCGGAAGTTCGGTCTTGCCAGCGACAACCTGCTCGCCGCCGACCTGATCACCGCCGAGGGCAAGCACGTCCACACGGACGCGGAGGAGAACCCGGAGCTGTTCTGGGCGCTGCACGGCGGCGGCGGCAACTTCGGGGTGGCGACCTCGCTGACGATGCGGCTGCACCCGCTGCCCCGGATGAGCGTCGCGATGCTGTTCTTCCTGCCCGACAACGCGCCCGAGGTGGTGCGCACCTTCCGCGATCTCGGCGCCCGCGCGCCGGACGAGATGGGCGGCGGCGCGATCTACATGCCCGCGCCCCCGGAGCCGTTCGTTCCCGAGGAGCTGGTCGGCAGGCTGGTCTGCGGGACACTGTTCACGTACACCGGCCCGGTCTCCGAGCTCCGTGAGTTCGCGGCGCCGCTGTTCGCGTTGAAGCCCGTTGTCGAGGTCGTCACGGACATCCCGTACGTGGACCTGCAGTCGATGCTCGACGATCCGCCGGGGCTGCGGAACTACTGGTCGGCCGAGTACCTGCGGGACTTCCCCGACGAGGCCGTGGACGTCTTCTGCGACCGCGGTGCGCGGATCCCGGCGTCGACCGCCACCCAGCACGTGCTGTTCCTGATGGGCGGGGCCGTGGCCGCGGGGTCCTCCGGGTACCCGCAGCCGTGGCGCACCGCCCCCTGGGCGGTCCACCCGTTCGCGACCTGGGAGGACCCCGCGTACGACGAGCAGGCGAAGCAGTGGGTCCACGACGTGCGGGCCGACGCGCGGCCGTGGGCCCTCGACGCGACGTACCTGAACTTCATCGGCGCCGAGGGCGAGCAGCGGATCGTCTCCTCCTTCGGTGAGGAGAACTACCGCCGGCTCGCCGCCGTGAAGGCCGAGTACGACCCCGACAACGTGTTCCGCTTCAACCAGAACATCGTGCCGGCCGGCTGAGCCGGCTCACCGCAGCGCGTCGATCACCTCCTTGGCGGCCCGCTCGCCCTCCGTGGCCCCGCCCTCCATGAAGCCCTGGAAGTCGTAGCTGCAGTGCTCGCCGCCGATGTGGACGTTCCCCTGTGCCGTGCCCTCGTACCCCGCGTACCTGTGGAGGTAGCCGACGGGCCAACAGGAGTACGCGCCGAGCGCGTACGGGTTCTTGTGCCAGGCGGAAAGCTGGGCGCGGCCCGTGTACGCGCGGGAGGTGCCGGGGAAGAAGGCGTCGATGCCCGCGAGGTAGCGGGTGACGAGGCCGCGCACGTACGGGTCGGACTCGGTGGAGAACGGCCCGGCCGGGTTCAGGTTCCGGGCCAGGCTGCCCCCGCCGTACTGGATGAGGATGCCGCCGGTGCCGCCCTGGAGCTTGGTGGTGTCCCAGGTCTGCTGGACCTCGCTGTCGGTGAAGCAGTCTCCGGCGGAGACCCCGGGCCAGGGGCCGGTGCCGCGCCAGGGGCGGGTGCCGAACTGCATGTTGAGCTTGGTGCAGTGGCCCATGCGGGCGTCTCGCAGCAGGTTCCGCATGAGCGGGTCGAAGCCCGCCTGGGAGAGGTCGAGCTGCTGCAGGACCGGCAGCGGGAGACAGAGGATCGTGTGGTCGGCGGTGACGGTCCGGGTCGCGCCGGCCTCGGTGAAGGTCAGCGTCTGCGTGCCGTCGGCGTTGGCTCGTACGGCGGTCAGGGACCAGCCCCGGCGCAGGGTGCCGGGGGCGAGGGCCCCGGCGATGGCGTTCGGGAGCTGATCGTTGCCGCCGACGATGTGGTACCGCTCGTTGGACAGGCCCCAGATGTTGAAGTTGCCCGGATTGGTCTGGTAGCCCATGAGCAGGACGAGGGCGAGTGAGGACTGTTCGGTGGTGTCGGCGCCGTACTCGACGTTGTAGGCGACGTCGATGAACTTGCCGAGGGGCGAGGAGTGGCCGCCCGGGACCCGGGTCTCGATCCACTCGTACACGGACATGTCGTCGAGGGCGGTACCGGTGGGGGTGGTCTGGTTCCAGAAGACCTCGCCCGCCTCGGAGAGGTGGCGGCGCAGCGCCTGGTAGACCCCGTTGAAGTCCTCGTCGGCCTGGTGGCGCGGGTAGTAGGCGCCGTCGAACCAGAGGACCTCCTCGGCTCCGTTGGGTCCGCCGCCGAGGAAGTCCTCGACGTCGAGGTCGAAGCGGCGGCAGAGCTCAAGGATCTTCTTGTGGCTGGTGTCGATCAGCTCTCCGCCGATCTCGGAGGTCTGGCCGTACGCCCAGTGGGTGCGCTGGGTCCACATGCGGCCGCCGACCCGCGAGGGATTGGCCTCGTAGAGGACGGGGCTCAGGCCGGCGTCCTGGAGGGTGAGCGCGGCGGTGAGGCCGGATATCCCGGCCCCGACGACGGCGACCCTGGCGGTGCTCTTGACGGGCGGGTCCGGGGTGGCGGCGCGGGCGGGGACGGCCCCGCCCAGGCCGGCGGCCCCGGCGGCGCCGACGGCGAGACCGGCGGCGGCCGCGTACGTGAGCAGGGAGCGGCGCCCGAGGGCGTCGGCTCTCATGCCTCTGAGCTCGTCGACGGGCAGGGACAGCCGCCGGGCGTCGGCGTGCTCGGCGGCGAGACGCTTCAGGAGGTGCATCGGGTTGGTGCGTGCCATGGAGCGCTCCTGGGAGAAGGGGGAATCGGCTCTGCGGTACGACGGGGATGCGGCTCTGGGTACGACGGGGGAATCGGCTCCGGCGTACAGCGGGGATTCAGCTCTGGGTTGCGGCGGCGGGAGCGGGGGCCGGCTCGGCGGGGCGCTCGGTCGCGTCCTCCAGGACGATCCGGCCGATGATCTCGTAGCGCTCGGGCCGCTTGGCCTTGAGGTAGAAGCCGAGGCCGAGGCCGCCGAAGAAGACCACGCCGACGATCCACGGGATCGCCTTGAAGAAGAGGGAGTCGGCGGCGAGACCGGCCGCGGTCTCCATGTTGACGACCAGCAGGACGACGACGGCGATCATGCCGATGCCGCCGAGGAGCGGGGCGGTGAGGGTCCTGAACCAGTGCCGGTCCTCGGGGTGGTTCTTGCGGAAGTAGCCGATGACGGCGAAGGAGCAGAGGGTCTGGACGATGAGGATCGCCATCGTGCCGAGGATCGCGAGCAGCGTGTAGAGGTGGATGTACGGGTCCTGGCCGGTGAGCCAGAAGGCGACGACGAGGCCGACGGCGATCGCGCTCTGCACGTAGGAGGCGATGTACGGCGAGCCGTACCGCCTGTGGGTGCGGCCGAGCGCCGGGTGGAGGAAGCCCTCGCGGCCGATGGCGTACAGGTAGCGCGACGCGCACTGGTGGAAGGCCATGCCGCAGGCGAAGGAGCCGGTCAGCAGCAGCCACTGGAAGGCGTCGACGGCCCAGGCGCCGATGAAGGACTGGGTGGGGGCGAAGAACAGGTCGAGCGGCGAGGCGGAGGCGGACAGCTTCACGGACCCGGCGAGGCCGTTTCCGGCGATCGTCATCCACGACACGTAGATGTAGAAGAGGCCGACGCCGATGACGGAGATCAGCGTGGCGCGCGGGATGACCTTCTTCGGGTTGCGCGACTCCTCCCCGTACATCGCGGTCGACTCGAAGCCGACCCAGGACCAGAAGGCGAAGAAGAGTCCGAGCCCCGCCGAGGTGCCGGTGAAGGCGTTCACGGGGTTGATCGGCTCGACCGGGATGCCGTCGGGCCCGCCGCCGGCGATCAGCACGGCGGTGGCGACCGCGAAGAGGACCGCGATCTCCGCGATGAGCATCACGCCGAGCGCCTTGGCGGTCAGGTTGATGTCGAAGTACGAGAGGACGGCCGTCACGGCCAGCATGACCGCCGCGTACAGGATCCACGGAATGTCGACGCCGAGCTGATCGGCGACCGTCGTCTTGGCGAAGTACGCGAAGACGCCGACGATCGAGGCCTCGAAGACGATGTACGCGAGGACCGCGAGCATGCCGGAGGCCATGCCGGCGATCCGGCCGAGACCGTGCGAGATGTAGCCGTAGAAGGCGCCCGCGGCCGTGATCCGCTTGGCCATGGCGACGTAGCCGACGGAGAAGACGGTCAGGACGAGCGTCGCGAAGAGATAGCCGGCGGGTGCGCCGGTGCCGTTGCCGAAGCCGACGGCGATGGGGAGGTTGCCGGTCATCGCGGTGATCGGGGCCGCGGTGGCCACGGCCATGAAGACGACGCCGACCAGACCGACGGAGTTCGCCTTCAGCCGGTGGACCTCTGGGGTGGAGTTCTTTGCCATGGCGCGAGAGCATCCTCGCGTGTGATGCAGGCCACAATCGACATGCGGTCGCACAATTCCCGCCATGGGGCGACGAGTTGTCGCCCCGATGTACGAAGTGTCCGGTCCCGTAACCGTGGGGTGATGTCACCGGAACGCGGACGCGGGGTAGCGTCCGGGCCCATGGACAATCAGGGCGGGATCACCGTGCAGCGGGCACTCGAACTCCCGGGGCTGCGCGGCGGGCTCCCGGAGGTCGTCGCCGGCGCGGACCGGCTGCACCGCACGGTGCGCTGGGTGCACGCCGGCGAGGTGCCGAACATCGCGTCGCTGCTCAAGGGCGGCGAACTGCTCCTCACGACGGGGCTCGGTCTGGGCACCCGCCCGGCCGAGCAGCGGGCCTTCGTCCGCCGGCTCGCCGACCGGGGCATCGCGGCGCTCGTCGTCGAACTGGGCCCGCGCTTCGCCCGCCTCCCGGCGACGATAGTGGAGACCGCGCGGGCGGCGGGGCTGCCCCTCGTCCAGCTCCACCGCGAGGTCCCCTTCGTCGCCGTCACGGAGGAGATCCACACCGAGATCGTCAACGGCCACTACGCGCTCCTCCGCCAGGCCGAGGAGGTCCACCGGCAGTGCACGGAGGCCCTGCTCGGCGGCGGCGGGATCCCGCAGGTCCTGCGCATCCTGTCCGACTTCGCCGCGAACCCGGTCTTCCTGGAGACCGCCGACGGCCAGCTGCTGTACGCGGCGGGCACCGAGGCCGGCCCCGCCGACCCGCTCCAGGTGTGGGACGGGCTGCGCGGCCAGCGCGCGGCCCGCGAATCCGGCCCGCCCACCGGTACGGTCCTCGTCGACGTGCCCGGCGGCGGCCCCGGTACGGGCTCGGTCCGGGCCCGCCTGGTCCTCCTCGCGGTCTCCGGCGCCCTCTCCCCCGTCCACCGGATGGCGGCCGAGCGGGCGGCGGGCATCCTGGCGGTGGTCCTCATGCAGGCGCGCCAGGAGGAGGAGCTGGCCGCACGCGGCCGGGGCGACTTCCTGACGGACCTGGCGGAGGGCCGGATCACGGCGGAGGCCGCCCCCGCCCAGGCCCGGGTCCTCGGCTTCAAACCGGGCGACGGCCCGCTGCTGCCGGTGGTCATGCGTCTGGCCTCGGAACTCTCCCCGTCGGGCAACTGGGCCCTCCTGGCCCGAGCGGTCCTCGAAGAACTCTCCTCGGTGGGCGTCCCCGTCCTCCTGGGCGTCCGCCCGGTAGAGGGCCGGGTCCCCCTCCTCCTGGGCCTGCGCTCGGAGTCGGAGCGCACGGCCGTCGCGGACCGGGTCGCGGCGGCGCTCCGCGCGGGCGTGGAGCGGGCCGGTCTGGAACGTGCGGGCGTCCACCCGCCGGTGGTCGTCGTGGGCGTCGCCGGAAGCTGGGCGGCGGCGTCGGCGGGCCTGCGGCACGCGGCGGAGACGGCGACGGCGGCGGAGGGCCTCTCGGAACTCCCCTGGTACGACGCCCGCCGCCTGGACATCGACCTCCTCCTGTGGCGCCTGCGGGACCACCCTGACCTGGCGGCCTTCGTGGACCGTGCGATCGGCCCGCTCCGCGACCACGACCGCACGTCCCGGCCGCCGCTGCTGCCGACGCTGGAGACGTACCTGGCCCACGCGGGCCGCAAGGCGGAGACGGCCCGCGAACTCCACCTCAACCGCCAGACCCTCTACAACCGCCTGGCCCGCATCTCCGAACTCCTGGGCACGGACCTGGACGACCCCCAGACGGTCCTGGCCCTCTCCCTGGCCCTGAGAGCAAGACGCCACACGACGTAAGAGTTCCGGGAAGGGGTGGGGTGGGGGAAACACCCCACCCCACCACCCCGTCAGCGCCCGGCCAACTCGTCGTACACGCTCAGCACATGCGCGACCGTCTCGTCCTCCGTCGGCCACGTCCCCGCCTGCACCCGCCCCGCCGCCGCCAGGTCCATCCGCCGGTCCGCGTCCTCCAGCAGCCCCCGCACCGCCCCCGCGAGCGCCGCCGCGTCTCCGTACGGCACGAGCTCCGCCGCGTCCCCGACCAGTTCCGGCACCCCGCCGACCGCCGTCGCGACCAGCGGCACGCCGAGCCGCAGCGCCTCCTGCGCGAGCAGGGAGCGGGCCTCCCGGCGCGACGGGAGGACCGCGACGTCCGCCGCGGCCAGCAGCTCCGCCACGTCGTCGCGCCGCCCGATCAGCCGCACCGCGAGCCCCTCCGCGGTGATCCGCCGCTGCAGCGCGGCCCGTTCGCGCCCCTCGCCCGCGATGACGAGCAGCGGCTGCGGGTCGAGGTCCCGCCACGAGCGCGCCGCGTCGAGGAGCGTCCCATACCCCCGGCCCCGTTCGAGCGCCCCGACGGCCATCAGCAAGGGCCGGTCGACCGCGCCCAGTTCGGCACGGGCCTTGCCGTCGTGGAGGCAGACGGGCCCCCGCGCGGCCGGCACGGTCACGGGCGCGAGCCGGGCGTCCCGCGCCCCGCGCCGCCGCGCCCGGTCGACGAGTTCGGACGACGTGCCGAGGACGACGGACGCGGCCCGTACGGTCCTGCGCTCCAGGAGCCGCTGTACGCCGCCCCGCGCCCCGTCCAGATGGTTCCGGCTGTGCCAGGTCGTGACGAGCGGCGTACGCCCCCCACCGGACGCCGGCCCGCCGGGCGCCGGCCCGCCGAAGGCCGTCCCATCGGACACCGACCCCGCGGAAGCCCGCCCCCCGCACGGCGCCGACAGCGCGAGCGCGGCCCGCACGGAGGCCTGCAGCCCGTGCGCGTGGACCACGTCCGCGCCGATGCAGGCGTTACGGAGCGCGGTGACGGTCGCGGGGTCCCCGAGGCGCGGCAGGGGCACGAAGTGCGCGCCGGCGCCGAGGTAGTCGTAGAGACGGTCGAGTTCTGCCGGGGCGCACACGGTCACCCGCACGCCCCTCGCCACAAGCCCCGAGGCGAGTGATCGGACGTGGGAGCTGCTGCCCGCGCTGCCGCCGCCCAGCACTTGGACCGTACGGAGCTGTGTCACGCGCCCAAGGATGCCAGCCCGTACCGCCGACCGTACGCACGTTCCGGCACCGAAGTGGCGTCGTTCCCTTGTACGGAGGGCGTCCGCCGTCCCGGCCCGCCGCAGGGTTCACCCACGTGGGTGAGCGCGCGAGGCGGCCTCGCGCTCCCCCCACACCGCGGCGGCGACGAGCCCCACCGCGTGCGCGGCGAGCCCGAACCGCCCGTTCCCCGCGGCGATCGCGCCGCCGACGGCCGCGCCGAGCGCGTGCGCGCCGGTGTCACCGAGCATGGTGCGCTCCCCGAGGTCCTCGCCGAGGACCGCCGCCGCTGCTCCCATCGGGGCGGCGGCGAGCGATCCGCGCAGCAGCCCGGGTGCGCCGAGCGCGAGCACGGTCAGGCCCGCCCGCCCCGGCCGTACGTCCACGAGGTTCACGAGGTGGGCGCTGCCGGCGATGACGACCCCGGCCAGCACCTTGTCCACGGGCCGTTCCTTGAGCAGCGCCCCGGCCGCCAGCGAGGCAGCGCCGATGCCGAGGAGCTTGACGGTCCCGCTGGTCACCTCGCCGTCCCGCAAGGCCGCCAAGTGCGCCCGGAACCCGCGCCGGTGATCGCCCTTCACGTCGTCGTACGCCCCGCACGCCCCGGCCGCCAGCACGGCGAACGCCACGGGCCCGCTGCCGCTGCCGGCCGCCGCCCCGAGAGCGGTCGCGGGCCCGGCGTACAGGCCGACGCTGCGCCCGGCGTGGTTGACCCGCGCCCACCGCGCATCTTCGGCCCCCCGCAGCCCCTCGTACACCGCCCGGGTCACCCCGGCGGCGACCCCGAAGGAGACGAGGCGCCTCACCCGTCCGCCCGGGCCGTCGCGAGCAGCTCCTCGGCGTGCGCCCTGGCCGTCTCGGAGTCCTCCTGGCCGGCGAGCATCCGGGACAGCTCCCGCACGCGCTCCTCGCCCTCCAGGACGGTGACACCGGACCGGGTCACGGAACCGTCGTTGGTCTTCTCGACGAGCAGCTGCCGGTCGGCGAAGGCGGCGACCTGCGGAAGGTGGGTGACGACGACGACCTGCGCGGTCTTGGCGAGCTTGGCGAGCCGCCGCCCGATCTCCACGGCCGCCTTGCCGCCGACGCCCGCGTCGACCTCGTCGAAGAGGTACGTGGGCACGGGGTCGGTCCCCGCGAAGACGACCTCCACCGCGAGCATCACGCGCGACAGCTCACCGCCGGACGCACCCTTGGCGATCGGCCGCGGCGGCGCGCCGGGGTGCGGGGCGAGCAGCAGCTCGACCTCGTCGGCCCCGGACGGCCCGTACGCGACCCGCCGGCCGCCGACCTCGACCCCCTCGGGGTCCTCGGTCTGGCTGATGTCGAAGGACACGCGCGCGTGCGGCATGGCGAGCGAGGCGAGCTCGGCGGTGACGGCCCCGGCGAACCGGTCGGCCGTCTCCGTGCGGGCGTCGGTGAGCCCCTGGGCGAGGACGGACAGTTCGTCGCGCAGCCGGTCCCGCTCCGCGGTGAGCTCCTCGACGCGGTCGTCGTCGCCGTCCAGCTCGCCGAGCCGGGCCGCGCTCTCCTCGGCCCAGGCGAGGACGGCCGTGATGTCCTGGCCGTACTTCCGGGTGAGCTGGGTGAGGGCCGCGCGCCGCTCCTCGACGGCGGCGAGCCGCAGCGGGTCGGCGTCCAGGTCGTCGGCGTATCCGGCGAGCTCCCCGGCCACGTCGCCGAGCAGGATGGAGATCTCCCCCATCCGGTCGGCGAGCGAGGCGAGCGCCGCGTCGTGCGACCGTACGGCCTCCAGGGCCCGGCCCGCGCCCGCGACGAGGGTCGTCGCGTCGACGGCCTCGGGGTCCTCGGGGTTGCCCGCGAGCGCGCCGTGTGCGAGCGCGGCGGCGGAGGCGAGGGCCTCGGCGTGCCCGAGCCGCTCCGCCTCGGCGGCGAGTTCGACGTCCTCCCCGGCGCGCGGGGCGACGGCCTCGATCTCGGTGAGCCCGAAGCGCAGCAGATCGGCCTCCTGGGCCCGTTCCCGGGCCCGGGTGGTGATCTCCTCCAGCTCGCCGGTGACGGCCCGCAGCCGCTTGTACGCCTCGCCGTAGGCGGCGAGCGGCACGGCGACGGCATCGCCCGCGTACCGGTCGAGCGCGCCGCGCTGCCGGGCGGGCTTGAGCAGGCCCTGCTGGTCGGTCTGGCCGTGGACGGCGACGAGCTCGTCGGCGAGCTCGGCGAGCAGCCCGACGGGCACGGAGCGCCCGCCGAGGTGGGCCCGTGAGCGTCCCTCGGCCGAGACCGTACGGCTGACGAGCAGCACCCCGTCCTCCAGCTCGGCCCCGGCTTCCTCCGCGCGTACGGCGGCGGGCGCGCCCGCGGGCACGCTGATCCGTCCTTCGACGACGGCCGAGGCCGCGCCGATCCGCACGAGGGCCGGGTCGGCCCGTCCACCGAGCAGCAGGCCAAGACTGGTCACGACCATGGTCTTGCCCGCGCCGGTCTCACCGGTCACCGCGGTGAAGCCGGGCGACAGCTCGACCACCGCGTCGTCGATGACCCCGAGCGACCGTATCCGCATCTCCTCCAGCACGCCCCAGACCATACGAGGTTTCCCTGGTCCGATGCGACATCGCCCCGGGCGTAACTGTCCGGCGCGCCGATCGTTCAGGCACCGGAAAGCCGGGAGCCCCGGCCGGAAGAGCGCGGGGAGCGCGTCAGTGCGGAGCGCCCCGCCACCCCGACACCGGCAGGGCGAACTTGGCGACCAGCCGGTCCGTGAAGGAGGCGTGGTGCAGCCGGGCCAGCCGGACGGGCACGGCACCGCGCCGCACCTCGACCCGCGCACCCGCCGGAAGCTCCACGGTCCGCCGCCCGTCGCACCACAGCACGCCGTGCGGCGTGTGCGGCTCGACCTCGACGGCCAGCACCGACTCGGGGGTGGTGATGAGCGGCTTGGCGAACAGCGCGTGCGCCCCGATGGGGACCATGAGCAGGGCCTCGACCTCCGGCCAGACGACCGGTCCGCCCGCCGAGAAGGCGTACGCGGTGGAGCCGGTCGGTGTCGCGCAGATCACCCCGTCGCAGCCGAAGCCGGTCACCGGACGGCCGTCGATCGCGAGCACGACCTCCAGCATCCGCTCCGGCGACACCTTCTGGACGGCCGCCTCGTTGAGCGCCCAGTCGCGGTGCAGGACGTCGCCGTTCTCGTACACGACGACGTCGAGCGTCATGCGCTCCTCGACCTCGTACGCCTTCGTCACGACCCGGTCGACGACCTTGTCGAGGTCGTCCCGCTCGGCCTCCGCGAGGAAGCCGACCCGGCCCAGGTTGACGCCGAGCATCGGCACCCCGGAGGCCCGGGAGAACTCGGCGCCGCGCAGCAGCGTGCCGTCGCCGCCGAGGACGACGAGGAGTTCACAGCCGTCGAGGGCGTCGGAGCAGGCCTCCGGCACCTTCTCGACGGACGGCGGCAGCGGCAGGTCCGAGGCCTCTGCCTCCAGGACGCGGACGCCGATGCCGCAGCGCAGCAGCCCCAGGACGACCAGTTCGGCGCTGCGCACGGCGGCAGGCCTGCCGGTGTGCGCGAGCAGGAAGACGGTGCGTGATGTTCCCGATGGTGCTGCCGTTGAGCTCAACGAGGTCCCTCCGCCACGGCGCGGTCGACGTCCGCCGGATCGAGCGCGGGTGCGCCTGCCCGCAGCCACAGAAAGTACTCGACGTTCCCGGACGGGCCGGGCAGCGGGCTGGCGGTGACGCCGAGGACACCGAGTCCGAGCTCGGCGGCGCGCCGGGCCACGTTCTTCACGGCGTCGGCCCGGAGTTCGGTGCTCCGCACGACCCCGCCCGTACCGAGCCGTTCCTTGCCCACCTCGAACTGCGGCTTCACCATCAGGACGAGGTCGGCGTCGGGCGCCGTGCACGCCACCAGGGCGGGCAGCACGAGGCCGAGCGGGATGAACGACAGGTCGCCGACGACCAGGTCGACGGGGACGCCGTCGATCGCTTCGAGCGTCAACTCGCGGACGTTCGTCCGGTCCTTCACGGTGACGCGCTCGTCGCTCTGCAGCGACCAGGCGAGCTGCCCGTAGCCGACGTCGACGGCGACGACGTGGGCGGCGCCGGAGCGCAGCAGCACGTCGGTGAAGCCGCCCGTGGAGGCCCCGGCGTCCAGGGCGCGCCGGCCCTCGACGAGCAGTCCCTGCGGGACGAAGGCCTCGAAGGCCCCGGCGAGCTTGTGGCCGCCGCGCGAGACGTAGTCGGGGTCGTCGTCGTCCTGGACGACGACGATGGCCGCGGCGGTCTCGACCTGGGTGGCGGGCTTGGTGGCGACGGTCTTGCCGACGGTCACCCGGCCCGCGGCGATCAGCTGGCTGGCGTGCTCGCGCGAGCGCGCGAGCCTGCGCCGTACCAGCTCGGCGTCGAGACGGCGGCGTGCCACTCCTGCCACGTTCGGTTCAGCTCCTGTTGTCGTGCGGACGGGGGGCGGGGTGCGCGTCGAGCGAGGTCAGCTCGGCGCGCAGTCCACGGTGTACATCCTCGTACACCTCCAGGTGTCCGTCCGCCGGGAGGTCGTCCACCTCGCCGAGACGCGTCAGGTGGGCGTCGACGGCATCGTGGCCGGTGAGCTCCCGGGCGACGCCGAGCGGCGCGGGCGCGGCGGGCTCGTGGTCCACCGTGACCTCCGTGTCCTCTGCCTCGATGGGTGCCGGCTCCGTCGTCGCATCGCTCATCCCCCGACGCTATCGCGAAGCCCTGGGGTACGGTCGACGGCGATGGCGACGATCACTGAGTGCCGTGGCGCACTGGACAGACTTTCGGACAATCTCGCGCGGGCCGACGGCGACGTGCGGGGTGCGACCGCGCTCGACCGCACCCTGAGCTGCCACATCACGGACCTGGACACGACCTTCACGGGCCGTCTCGCCGACGGCCGGATCGAGGTCGTGGACACGGTGCCGGGGCCACCGCCCGCGAAGGCGCAGATCCGGCTCGCGATGACCGGCGACGACCTGGTGGCGATGGTGGGCGGCGAGCTGAACTTCGCGAAGGCCTGGGCCTCCGGCCGGGTCAGGCTGGAGGCCGGCTTCCGCGACCTGCTGAAGCTGCGCTCGCTCCTGTAACACCGCCCGGCGGCCCTACTTCCGCAGGACGGGCACCTGCCCGGCCCGCTGCCCCGTGCGGGCCTTGCGCCCGGCCGGCACGACCAGCGGCGTACCGGTCTCCGGGTCCTCGATGACCTGGCAGCGCAGTCCGAAGACCCGCTCGACGAGCTCGGCCGTGACGACCTCGGACGGCGGGCCCTCGGCGACGACCTCGCCGCCGCGGACGGCGATGAGGTGGGTCGCGTACCGGGCCGCGTGGTTGAGGTCGTGCAGCACGGCGACGAGCGTCCGGCCCTGCGTCTCGTGCAGCTCGGCGCAGAGGTCGAGGACGTCGATCTGGTGCTGGATGTCGAGGAACGTCGTCGGCTCGTCGAGAAGCAGCAGCGGTGTCTGCTGGGCGAGCGCCATGGCGATCCAGACACGCTGGCGCTGCCCGCCGGAGAGCTCGTCGACGTACCGGTCGGCCAGTTCGGCGACGCCGGTCGAGGCCATCGACTCCTGGACGATCCGCTCGTCCTCCGGCGACCACTGGCGCAGGAGTCCCTGGTGCGGGTAGCGGCCGCGGGCGACGAGGTCGGCGACGGTGATGCCGTCGGGGGCGATCGAGGACTGGGGCAGCAGGCCGAGGGTCTTGGCGACCTTCTTGGCGGGCAGGGAGTGGATCGACGCCCCGTCGAGCAGGACCTGCCCCTCGGCGGGCTTCAGCATCCGGGAGAGGGCGCGCAGCAGGGTCGACTTGCCGCAGGCGTTGGGCCCGACGATGACGGTGAAGGAGTTGTCGGGGATCTCGACGGACAGGCCGCGGGCGATGACCCGCTGCTCGTACGCGAGGGTGACCGATTCCGCGCTCAGCCGCTGCTTCTGCCGACCGCCCATGCCCGTACTCCTCTTGTCTTCGTTGGTCATATCCGGCCCGCCTTGCGTTCGGTGACGAGCAGCCAGAGCAGATAGCAGCCGCCGAGGATGCCGGTGACGACGCCGACCGGGAGCTGGCGCTCGCCGAAGGCGTTGGTGGCGATCCAGTCGGCGCTGAGCAGCAGCGCCGAGCCCATGAGGGCGGAGGCGGCGAGGTTGGGGCCGGGCGCCCGGGTCAGCCGGCGGGCCAGCTGGGGCGCGCTCAGCGACACGAAGACGATCGGCCCGGCGGCGGACGTGGCGACGGCGACAAGCAGGACGGCCGAGGCCATGAGGATGATCCGGGTCCGCTCGACCTTCACCCCGAGGGCGTACGCGGCGTCGTCGCCCATCTCCAGCATGCGCAGGGCCCGGCCGTGGCCGAGGACGAGCGGCAGCAGGACGCAGCAGACGGCGAACAGCGGCCAGAACTGGGACCAGTCGCGCCCGTCGAGGGAGCCGGTCATCCACACGGTGGCGCGGGTCGCGTCCACCAGATTGGCCTTGGTGATCAGGTAGTGGATGACGGAGGTGAGCATGGCGGCGGCGCCGATGCCGACGAGGACGAGCCGGTAGCCGTGCACGCCCTTCTTCCACGCCAGCAGGTAGATCGTCACACCGGTGACGAGCCCGCCGACGACGGCCCCGCCGGCCGCGGCGGCGGCGCTGCCCTGGAAGAGGACGATGACGGTGAGCGCGCCGACGGTGGCGCCCTGGCCGAAGCCGATGACGTCGGGGCTGCCGAGCGGATTGCGGGACACCGACTGGAAGACGGCCCCGCCGACGGCGAGCGCGGCGCCGACGAAGACCGCGACGAGGACCCGCGGCAGCCGCAGGTCCATGACGGCGAACTCCTGGACGACGGTGCCCTTGCCGAGGAGCGTGTCGACGACCTCGCCGGGCGTCATCGGGAAGTCCCCGGTGCCGATGAGGACGACGGCGACGGCGACGGTGACCACGAGCAGGCCGAGGACGGAGAGCGCGGCCCGGGGCTCGTACCGTACGGAGAGTCCGCCGCCGGCCCGCAGGGTCTTGGTGGTCACAGCTGGGCCATCCTCTTGCGGCGTACGAGTCGGATGAAGACGGGCCCGCCGATGAGGGCGGTCACGATGCCGACCTGGAGCTCGGAGGGCCGGGCCACGAGCCGCCCGACGACGTCGGAGCCGAGGAGCAGGACGGGCGCGAGGACGGCCGCGTACGGCAGGATCCAGCGCATGTCGGGCCCGGTGATCGCCCGCACCATGTACGGGACCATCAGCCCGAGGAACACGATGGGCCCGCAGGCCGCGGTGGCGGCTCCGCACATCAGGGTGACGGACACCATGGCGACGACCCGGGTCCGGTTGATGTTCGCGCCGAGCGCCCGGGCGGTGTCGTCGCCCATCTCCATGGCGTTCAGCGGCCGCGCGATGAGGAGCGCGAGGACGGCGCCGCCCAGGATGAAGGGGGCGACCTGCCGGATGGTCGCCATGTCGGCGGAGGCGAGCGACCCGACGGTCCAGAACCGCAGCCGGTCGAGGGCGGCGGAGTTCAGCAGCTGGACGGCGTTGACGTACCCGTAGAGCGCGGCGGTGGCGGCGGTCCCGGCAAGCGCCAGACGCACGGGCGTGGCACTGCGGCTGCCCCCGAGCAGATAGACGACCACGGCGACGACGGCGGCTCCGACGAAGGCGAACCAGACGTAGTCCCTGACGTCGGACATCCCGAGGAACGCGATGGCCGTGACGACGGCGGCGGCGGCCCCCGCGTTGACCCCGAGCAGTCCGGGCTCGGCGAGCGGATTACGGGTCAGCCCCTGCATCACGGCCCCGGAGAGCCCGAGAGCGAGCCCGACGAGCAGCCCGAGGAGAGTACGGGGGACGCGTACGTCGTGGATGACGACGTCGTTGCCGACACCGCTGTTCCGAAACAGCCCGTGCCACACGTCCCCGAGCGGCACCGGCTTGGCACCGATCATGATGCTCAGGACACAGACCAGCAGCAGGACCGCGACGGCCACCACCAACCCGACGGCACGCACGGAGTTCCGGCGCTTCGGAGACTGGGCGGCGGACGTCGGCTCCGCGCTCGCTCGGGAGGGACTCTCAACCAACACGGAGTTAGGTTAGCCTACCCAACTATCTTGCTCCCGCGGGGAACCTCACCACCCCAACAACGCCAACGCCTTTCCGGCATCCGCCCCGCACACCCCGTCGCCCGCGGCCGACCACGCGGCCCCGCACAACGCCCGCACCCCATCCATCACATCAGCACCAGGCTCAACCACCGACTCAAGCACCAGCTCACCCCCACGCACCGACGCCCGCCACCCCCCACACACCACGACACCCCCGGCCTCCGCGACGACCTCCGGCTGCGCCACCAGCAGCCCCCGCAGATCCGCCGCCACATACGTCGGCCGGTGCTCCGGCGCCGCCGTCAGCAGCCGCGCCACATCCGTGACGCCGGTGAGGACGAGCAGCGAGTCCACGCCGCCGTTGAACGCGCCCTCGATGTCCGTGTCCAGCCGGTCCCCCACGACCAGCGGCCGCTCGGCCCCCGTCCGCAGCACCGTCTCCCGGTGCATCGGCGGCAGCGGCTTCCCCGCGACCTTCGGCTCCACGCGACCCCCGGCCGCGATCCGTACGACCTCCACCGCCGCCCCGTTCCCCGGCCCGATCCCCCGCGCGCCCGGAATCGTCAGGTCGGTGTTCGAGGCGTACCAGGGCACACCCCGCTGCACCGCGTACGCGGCCTCCGCGAACCGCCCCCACGGCAGGTCAGGCCCTCCGTACCCCTGGACGACCGCCGCCGGCTCGAAGTCCGCCGACTCCACCGGCACGAGGCCCCGCTCGCGCAGCGCCACCCGCAGCCCTTCGCCACCGATGACCAACACCCGTGACCCCGGCGGCACTTCGTCGGCGATCAGCCGCGCGACCGCCTGCGCCGACGTGACCACGTCCCCGGCCACCGCCGGCACGCCCAGCTCGGTGAGGTGCGTCGCGACCTCCTCCGGCGTCCGCAGCGCGTTGTTGGTGACGTACGCCAGGTGCATGCCACCGGCCCGTGCCACGCCGAGCGCCTCGACGGCGTACGGGATGGCCTCCCCACCCGCGTACACGACACCGTCCAGGTCGAGAAGAGCCGTGTCGTACGCCGCGCTCAGCGGCACCGCGCTGCTCCCCGGAAGCGCCCTGCCGCCACCGTCCTGCTGCCCCTGCCCGATCCGCACCGTCACCGCGTACTCTCCTCGCCTCGCCGGGTGAAATTCCTCCGCTCCCCCGATCATCGCTCATGCCCGTGCACACATACGATGTCGAGATGAACACCTCAGGTCACGCGGCCGACGCTGTCCGCGACGACACCGCAGGGCTGCGCCTGGCCCCGTTCCGTGGACTCCGTTACGTCCCCGAGCGGGTGGGCAGCCTCGCCGCCGTGACGTCCCCGCCCTACGACGTCGTCGTACGACCTGACGGACTTCTCCATCTGGAGTCGGCCGACCCCCACAACATCGTCCGGCTGATCCTCCCGCAGGCGATCACCGCCGGCACCCGCCACCGCAAGGCCGCCGTCACCCTCGACCGCTGGCTCGCGGACGGCGTCCTCGCCCCGGACCCGGAGCCCGCGCTCTACGTGTACGAGCAGAACGGCGACGGCATCCTCCAGCGGGGCATCATCGGCGCCCTGGAGCTCTCGACCCCGGACGAGGGCGTGGTCCTCCCGCACGAGGACGTCATGCCGCACGTGGTCGAGGACCGCGCCGCCCTCATGCGGACCACCGCCGCCAATCTGGAACCGCTGCTCCTCACGTACGTCGGAGAGGACGACGACGGCGCCGACACCGTCATCGAACGGACCGTCCGCCGCGAGCCCCTGCTCTCCACGACTACGGAGGACGGCTTCCAGCACCGCCTCTGGGCGGTCACCGACCCGGCCGACCAGGCCACCGTCGCCCAGGAGCTCCGCCGCCACCAGGCCCTCATCGCCGACGGCCACCACCGCTGGGCGACCTATCTGCGCCTGCGCGAGGAGCACACCGCTCCCGGCCCCTGGAACTACGGCCTGGTCCTCCTCATCGACACCGCCCGCTACCCCCTGCGGGTCCGCGCCATCCACCGTCTCCTCAACCGCCTGCCGGTCGCGGACGCCCTGGCGGCCCTCGGCGACTCCTTCCGGGTACGCCGGCTCGAGCGCGCCCTGCCGGTGGCCCTGGAGGCCCTGGCCACTGCGGCGGCCGAGGGCAACGCGTTCCTCCTCGCGGGTGACGGCGCCTTCCATCTCCTGGACCGCCCGGACCCCACGCTCCTCGACCGGACGATCCGCGCGGACCGCCCGGAGGCCTGGCGCACCCTGGACGCGACGGTCCTGCACTCCACTCTCCTGGACCACGTCTGGCACATCCCGGACGCCCCCGAGGACATCGCCTACATCCACGACACGCAGGCCGCGGTCGCCCAGGCGGAACGCCGCGGCGGTACGGCGGTCCTGATGCATCCGGTACGGGAGGAGGTCGTACGGGACCTCGCGCGGCAGGGCGTGACGATGCCCCGCAAGTCGACCTCGTTCGGCCCGAAGCCCGCGACCGGCCTGGTCCTGAGAAGCCTCGCGCTGGACTGAAGCCCGGAAAACGAAAAGGGCGGCACCCCGAGGGGTGCCGCCCTTTTCACATGTTCACCGGATCAGCGGTCGTCGCCGTCGACGTCGTCGATCTCATCGTCCTCGACATCGACGTCGACGTCTTCGACGTCGCCCTCGGCCTCGATCTCGACCTCATCGACGATCCCACCCTCGACGACCTCGTCCTCCGAGTCGTCGAAGGCGTCCACGAACTCGACGCCGTCCAGCTCGGCGAGCCGGTCCGAGGCGTCCGTGACCCCGTCCTTGTCGGCCTCCAGGGCCTTCGCGAACCAGTCCCGCGCCTCGCTCTCGCGACCGGCGGCGATCAGCGCGTCGGCGTAGGCGTACCGCAGGCGCGCGGTCCACGGGTGAACGGCGCCGGACGCGAGCTCGGGGCTCTGCAGCGTCACGATGGCGGCGTCCAGCTGACCCAGGTCACGACGGGCACCGGCAGCCACGAGACGCATCTCGACCTGCCCGGCCTTGTCCAGCTTCTGCACCTCGGGCTCACCGGCCATCGCCAGCGCGCGCTCGGGACGGTTCAGGCCACGCTCGCAGTCGGCCATGACGGGCCACAGCTCGACGCCACCGCTCATCCGCCGCGCCGCGCGGAACTCGGCCAGCGCCTCGGAGTACTTCTGCGTGGCGTACGCGGCGAAGCCGGCCGCCTCGCGCACGGCCGCGACACGCGACGCGAGCCGCAGGGCGACCCGGGAGTACTCGTACGCCCGGTCCGGCTCCTCGTCGATCAGCTGGGCGACCATGACCAGGTTGCGGGAGACCTCCTCGGCCAGCCCCTTGGGCAGGCTCATCAGCTCCTGGCGCACGTCCGGGTCGATCTCGTCACCGGTGACCTCCGGCGGGATCGGCAGGCGCTTGATCGGCGCACGGTCACCGCGGTCCCGGTCACGGTCGTCACGCGCCCCGTAGCCACCCCGGTCGTCCCGCCCACGGAACCCACCACGGTCGCCGTCACGCCGGTCGTCCCGCCCACGGAAGCCACCGCCGGCGCCACCGCCGCGGTTGTCGTCCCGGCGGTCGTCGCGACGGAAGGGGGGACGCTCGTCGCGACGCTCGTCGCGGCGGAAGCCACCGCCACCACGGTTGTCGTCGCGACGGTCGTCACGCTGGAAGGAGGAGGGCCGCTCGTCACGACGGAAGCCACCACCGGCGCCACCGCCACGGTTGTCGTCACGACGGTCGTCACGACGGAAGGGGGGACGCTCGTCACGACGCTCATCACGCCGGAAGCCACCGCCGCCACCGCGGTTGTCATCGCGGCGGAAGCCGCCACCGGTGCCACCGCCACGGCTGTCGTCACGACGGAACCCACCGCCGGAACCGCCACCACGGTTGTCATCGCGACGGTCGTCACGCTGGAAGGAGGAGGGCCGCTCGTCACGACGGAAGCCACCGCCGGCGCCACCGCCGCGGTTGTCGTCCCGGCGGTCGTCGCGACGGAAGGGGGGACGCTCGTCGCGACGCTCGTCGCGGCGGAAGCCACCGCCACCACGGTTGTCGTCGCGACGGTCGTCACGCTGGAAGGAGGAGGGCCGCTCGTCACGACGGAAGCCACCACCGGCGCCACCGCCACGGTTGTCGTCACGACGGTCGTCACGACGGAAGGGGGGACGCTCGTCACGACGCTCATCACGCCGGAAGCCACCGCCGCCACCGCGGTTGTCATCGCGGCGGAAGCCGCCACCGGTGCCACCGCCACGGCTGTCGTCACGACGGAAACCACCGCCGGAGCCACCGCCACGGTTGTCACCACGGCTGTCGTCACGACGGAAGCCGCCACCGGTGCCGCCACCACGGTTGTCATCGCGACGGAAACCACCACCGGAACCGCCACCACGGTTGTCATCGCGACGGAAACCACCACCGGAACCAACACCACGGTTGTCACCACGGCTGTCGTCACGACGGAAGCCGCCACCGGTGCCACCGCCACGGCTGTCGTCACGACGGAAACCACCACCGGAACCGCCACCACGGCTGTCGTCACGACGGAAACCACCACCGGAACCGCCACCACGGTTGTCATCGCGACGGAAACCACCGCCGGAGCCACCGCCACGGCTGTCGTCACGACGGAAACCACCACCGGAACCGCCACCACGGCTGTCGTCACGACGGAAACCACCACCGGAACCGCCACCACGGCTGTCATCGCGACGGAAACCACCGCCGGAGCCACCGCCACGGCTGTCGTCACGACGGAAACCACCACCGGAACCGCCACCACGGCTGTCGTCACGACGGAAACCACCACCGGAACCGCCACCACGGCTGTCATCGCGACGGAAGCCACCACCGGCACCACCGGTACCGCCACCACGGCTGTCGCCACGGCGGTCATCGCGCTGCTGGGAAGGCCGGTCGTCGCGACGGAAGCCGCCACCGCCGCCGCCCCGGTTGTCGTCACGGCGCGGCCCGCGGAAGCCGCCCCGGTCGCCACCGCCACCATCGTTGCGACGCGGCTCGCGCTCCGGACGGCCGTCGGGAGAGTTGGTGGACATGTGGGTGACTCCTGTCTTCGGGTACTGCAGTCATTCTCGCGCAGCCGGCACTCTGCCGCGCATCGGGAAAATCAAGCAAAAACAAAAGGACCCCTGGTCCAGCGTGAACGCTGGGACCAGGGGTCCTGAAATATTGTTCGGCGGCGTCCTACTCTCCCACAGGGTCCCCCCTGCAGTACCATCGGCGCTGAAAGGCTTAGCTTCCGGGTTCGGAATGTAACCGGGCGTTTCCCTAACGCTATGACCACCGAAACCCTATCGGTTTCGAGCGAACAAGCACACTCTGTAGTTGTGTTCTAGCTCAAGAAACCAGCAACTGTTCGTTGCTTCAGAACTAACACAGTGGACGCGAGCAACTGAGGACAAGCCCTCGGCCTATTAGTACCGGTCAGCTCCACCCATTACTGGGCTTCCACATCCGGCCTATCAACCCAGTGGTCTACTGGGAGCCTTACCCTCTCAAGGAGGTGGGAATACTCATCTTGAAGCAGGCTTCCCGCTTAGATGCTTTCAGCGGTTATCCCTCCCGAACGTAGCCAACCAGCCATGCCCTTGGCAGGACAACTGGCACACCAGAGGTTCGTCCGTCCCGGTCCTCTCGTACTAGGGACAGCCCTTCTCAATATTCCTACGCGCACAGCGGATAGAGACCGAACTGTCTCACGACGTTCTAAACCCAGCTCGCGTACCGCTTTAATGGGCGAACAGCCCAACCCTTGGGACCGACTCCAGCCCCAGGATGCGACGAGCCGACATCGAGGTGCCAAACCATCCCGTCGATATGGACTCTTGGGGAAGATCAGCCTGTTATCCCCGGGGTACCTTTTATCCGTTGAGCGACGGCGCTTCCACAAGCCACCGCCGGATCACTAGTCCCGACTTTCGTCCCTGCTCGACCCGTCGGTCTCACAGTCAAGCTCCCTTGTGCACTTACACTCAACACCTGATTGCCAACCAGGCTGAGGGAACCTTTGGGCGCCTCCGTTACCCTTTGGGAGGCAACCGCCCCAGTTAAACTACCCATCAGACACTGTCCCTGATCCGGATCACGGACCGAGGTTAGACATCCAGCACGACCAGAGTGGTATTTCAACGGCGACTCCACCATGACTGGCGTCACGGCTTCAAAGTCTCCCACCTATCCTACACAAGCCGAACCGAACACCAATATCAAACTGTAGTAAAGGTCCCGGGGTCTTTTCGTCCTGCTGCGCGAAACGAGCATCTTTACTCGTAGTGCAATTTCACCGGGCCTATGGTTGAGACAGTCGAGAAGTCGTTACGCCATTCGTGCAGGTCGGAACTTACCCGACAAGGAATTTCGCTACCTTAGGATGGTTATAGTTACCACCGCCGTTTACTGGCGCTTAAGTTCTCAGCTTCGCCACACCGAAATGTGACTAACCGGTCCCCTTAACGTTCCAGCACCGGGCAGGCGTCAGTCCGTATACATCGCCTTACGGCTTCGCACGGACCTGTGTTTTTAGTAAACAGTCGCTTCTCGCTGGTCTCTGCGGCCACCCCCAGCTCACGGAGTAAATCCGATCACCAGTGATGGCCCCCTTCTCCCGAAGTTACGGGGGCATTTTGCCGAGTTCCTTAACCATAGTTCACCCGAACGCCTCGGTATTCTCTACCTGACTACCTGAGTCGGTTTAGGGTACGGGCCGCCATGAAACTCGCTAGAGGCTTTTCTCGACAGCATAGGATCATCCACTTCACCACAATCGGCTCGGCATCAGGTCTCAGGCTTAATGTGTGACGGATTTGCCTATCACACGCCCTACACCCTTACCCCGGGACTACCACCGCCCGGGCTGGACTACCTTCCTGCGTCACCCCATCGCTTACCTACTACCACCTTGGGTCGACGGCTCCACCACTTTCCTTTCCCCGAAGGGTCCGGAACGGCTTCACGGCCTTAGCATTAATGGGCTCGATATTGGGCGTTTCAAAGCGGGTACCGGAATATCAACCGGTTGTCCATCGACTACGCCTGTCGGCCTCGCCTTAGGTCCCGACTTACCCTGGGCAGATCAGCTTGACCCAGGAACCCTTAGTCAATCGGCGCACACGTTTCTCACGTGTGTATCGCTACTCATGCCTGCATTCTCACTCGTGAACCGTCCACAACTAGCTTCCGCTGCTGCTTCACCCGGCACACGACGCTCCCCTACCCATCACAGCGGGCGTTGGCCCTATTGCTGCAATGACACGACTTCGGCGGTACGCTTGAGCCCCGCTACATTGTCGGCGCGGAATCACTTGACCAGTGAGCTATTACGCACTCTTTCAAGGGTGGCTGCTTCTAAGCCAACCTCCTGGTTGTCTCTGCGACTCCACATCCTTTCCCACTTAGCGTACGCTTAGGGGCCTTAGTCGATGCTCTGGGCTGTTTCCCTCTCGACCATGGAGCTTATCCCCCACAGTCTCACTGCCGTGCTCTCACTTACCGGCATTCGGAGTTTGGCTAAGGTCAGTAACCCGGTAGGGCCCATCGCCTATCCAGTGCTCTACCTCCGGCAAGAAACACACGACGCTGCACCTAAATGCATTTCGGGGAGAACCAGCTATCACGGAGTTTGATTGGCCTTTCACCCCTAACCACAGGTCATCCCCCAGGTTTTCAACCCTGGTGGGTTCGGTCCTCCACGAAGTCTTACCTCCGCTTCAACCTGCCCATGGCTAGATCACTCCGCTTCGGGTCTTGAGCGCGCTACTAAATCGCCCTATTCGGACTCGCTTTCGCTACGGCTTCCCCACACGGGTTAACCTCGCAACACACCGCAAACTCGCAGGCTCATTCTTCAAAAGGCACGCAGTCACGAGAAACAAGCAAGCTTGTTTCCGACGCTCCCACGGCTTGTAGGCACACGGTTTCAGGTACTATTTCACTCCGCTCCCGCGGTACTTTTCACCATTCCCTCACGGTACTATCCGCTATCGGTCACCAGGGAATATTTAGGCTTAGCGGGTGGTCCCGCCAGATTCACACGGGATTTCTCGGGCCCCGTGCTACTTGGGTGTCTCTCAAACGAGCCGTTAATGTTTCAGCTACGGGGGTCTTACCCTCTACGCCGGACCTTTCGCATGTCCTTCGCCTACATCAACGGTTTCTGACTCGTCTCACAGCCGGCAGACTGTGAAAGAGAGATCCCACAACCCCGCATGCGCAACCCCTGCCGGGTATCACACGCATACGGTTTGGCCTCATCCGGTTTCGCTCGCCACTACTCCCGGAATCACGGTTGTTTTCTCTTCCTGAGGGTACTGAGATGTTTCACTTCCCCTCGTTCCCTCCACATGCCCTATGTGTTCAGGCATGGGTGACAGCCCATGACGACTGCCGGGTTTCCCCATTCGGAAACCCCCGGATCAAAGCCTGGTTGACGGCTCCCCGGGGACTATCGTGGCCTCCCACGTCCTTCATCGGTTCCTGGTGCCAAGGCATCCACCGTGCGCCCTTAAAAACTTGGCCACAGATGCTCGCGTCCACTGTGTAGTTCTCAAACAACGACCAGCCACCCATCACCCCACCGGACAAGCCGATGAGTTCACTGGGGCCGGCATCACGAAGGCAACGACCATGACGGCCGTACCCTCAGATACCCAACAACGTGCCAAGCGTGAGCCACCCACCGGACTCTTCTTTCCACGCCGAAGCAGTACTCGAAGAACCATCAGGTTCGCTCACGCCAACTAATCAACGTTCCACCCATGAGCTGACCGTGCAGAACGTTTGTCTGCAATCGGTACTGTGCTCCTTAGAAAGGAGGTGATCCAGCCGCACCTTCCGGTACGGCTACCTTGTTACGACTTCGTCCCAATCGCCAGTCCCACCTTCGACAGCTCCCTCCCACAAGGGGTTGGGCCACCGGCTTCGGGTGTTACCGACTTTCGTGACGTGACGGGCGGTGTGTACAAGGCCCGGGAACGTATTCACCGCAGCAATGCTGATCTGCGATTACTAGCAACTCCGACTTCATGGGGTCGAGTTGCAGACCCCAATCCGAACTGAGACCGGCTTTTTGAGATTCGCTCCGCCTCGCGGCATCGCAGCTCTTTGTACCGGCCATTGTAGCACGTGTGCAGCCCAAGACATAAGGGGCATGATGACTTGACGTCGTCCCCACCTTCCTCCGAGTTGACCCCGGCGGTCTCCTGTGAGTCCCCATCACCCCGAAGGGCATGCTGGCAACACAGGACAAGGGTTGCGCTCGTTGCGGGACTTAACCCAACATCTCACGACACGAGCTGACGACAGCCATGCACCACCTGTATACCGACCACAAGGGGGGCACTATCTCTAATGCTTTCCGGTATATGTCAAGCCTTGGTAAGGTTCTTCGCGTTGCGTCGAATTAAGCCACATGCTCCGCTGCTTGTGCGGGCCCCCGTCAATTCCTTTGAGTTTTAGCCTTGCGGCCGTACTCCCCAGGCGGGGAACTTAATGCGTTAGCTGCGGCACCGACGACGTGGAATGTCGCCAACACCTAGTTCCCAACGTTTACGGCGTGGACTACCAGGGTATCTAATCCTGTTCGCTCCCCACGCTTTCGCTCCTCAGCGTCAGTAATGGCCCAGAGATCCGCCTTCGCCACCGGTGTTCCTCCTGATATCTGCGCATTTCACCGCTACACCAGGAATTCCGATCTCCCCTACCACACTCTAGCCTGCCCGTATCGGATGCAGACCCGGGGTTAAGCCCCGGGCTTTCACACCCGACGTGACAAGCCGCCTACGAGCTCTTTACGCCCAATAATTCCGGACAACGCTTGCGCCCTACGTATTACCGCGGCTGCTGGCACGTAGTTAGCCGGCGCTTCTTCTGCAGGTACCGTCACTTTCGCTTCTTCCCTGCTGAAAGAGGTTTACAACCCGAAGGCCGTCATCCCTCACGCGGCGTCGCTGCATCAGGCTTTCGCCCATTGTGCAATATTCCCCACTGCTGCCTCCCGTAGGAGTCTGGGCCGTGTCTCAGTCCCAGTGTGGCCGGTCGCCCTCTCAGGCCGGCTACCCGTCGTCGCCTTGGTAGGCCATTACCCCACCAACAAGCTGATAGGCCGCGGGCTCATCCTTCACCGCCGGAGCTTTTAACCAGCTCCCATGCGGAAGCCGGTGTTATCCGGTATTAGACCCCGTTTCCAGGGCTTGTCCCAGAGTGAAGGGCAGATTGCCCACGTGTTACTCACCCGTTCGCCACTAATCCACCCCGAAGGGCTTCATCGTTCGACTTGCATGTGTTAAGCACGCCGCCAGCGTTCGTCCTGAGCCAGGATCAAACTCTCCGTGAATGTTTGCCGGTAATCCGGCGATACACTCGCGTTGAGCGGAACGATCGAGTCGGAATAAGACCGATCGTTCACAGCGTCCTCGCTGTGTGCCACCCGGCTAGGGGTGGACTTTTTCAAAGGAACCTCGACCATCCGAAGATGGACGGGGTATCAACTAATCTGGCGTTGATTTTTGGCACGCTGTTGAGTTCTCAAGGAACGGACGCTTCCTTTGTACTCACCCTCTCGGGCTTTCCTCCGGGATTCCCTTCGGTACTTCGTGTTCTTACGTTTCCGACTCTATCAGATCTTTCCGATCCGATTTCCTCGGTGCTTTCCGGTGCCTTTCGCTTTCGCTCTGGGCCCTTCCGGCGTGTTCACTACTTTAGCTGATTTCTCTGGCGACTCATAATCGAGTCATTCGAAACGAATTTCGGGAATGCCGAAATACGCCCCTGCTGGGGAATCATCGTGAGTAGTGGGTGGCCGCTACGGGGTGCTTGAACAAGCAGGCCCGTTTCCAGCGGCTCGGGCTACGTTAGGCGGTCGGGCGGCCGGAGTCAAGGCGGCGCTTCCGGGGCGTGTGGGCGCGGTAGGGGCTGACCGTCGGGTCGTCGGTGATCCAGAAGCGCCAGGGGTGGGGGGCGCCGTCGCCGCCTACGCCCGTACGGGGGCCGCTGCTGAGGGCGTCCGGGGTGGGTGGCGTGCCGGTGAGCAGGGAGAGCGGGGCTTCGGGGCCGGCGCAGGTGTCCGTGCCGTTCAGGGAGAGGGCGACGTCCAGGGCCGTGGCCAGGCGGGCGGGGCCCTTGGCCAGTTCCGTGTCGCGGCGGGCCGAGCGGCGGCGGGCGCGGGCCTGCTCGGCGCCGGTCAGGATCTCGCCCGCGCGCAGGAGGACTCCGTTCGCCTCGCCTTCGGGGCCGCAGACCAGGTTGAGGCAGTGCCACATGCCGTAGGTGAAGTAGACGTACGCGTGTCCGGGCGGGCCGAACATGACGGCGTTGCGTGCGGTGCGGCCGCGGAAGGCGTGCGAGCCGGGATCGATCGCGCCGGCGTACGCCTCCACCTCCGTGAGGCGTAGCTCGATCCGCCCTTCGGGCGAGTTCCGGACGAGGGTGCGGCCGAGCAGGTCGGGGGCGACCTCCAGGACGGGGCGGTCGAAGAAGGCCCGCGGGAGCGGCGTACGGGAGGGGGTGTCGCTCATGGCGGCCGAGCGTAGTGGCGGGTGGCGGGGAACCGGCTACGGTCGTCGCGCGTATGTAGAGGTCAGTACCGAGAAGGAGTGGAAGTCATGGGATTCAAGAAGCTGCTTGCGAGCCTGGGTGCCGGTGGGGCCACCGTGGAGACCGTGCTCACCGAGGCGAACGTGGTTCCGGGCGGTGTCGTCCAGGGTGAGGTGAGGATCCAGGGCGGCAGCGTCGACCAGCAGATCGAGGCGCTCTCCGTCGGCCTGCAGGCCCGGGTCGAGGTCGAGGGTGGCGACCAGGAGCACAAGCAGGACGTCGAGTTCCTCAAGGTGCGTCTGGGTGGTGCCTTCGAGGTGAAGGCCGGCGCGGTGCACGTGGTGCCGTTCGGTCTTGAGGTGCCGTGGGAGACGCCGGTGACCTCGATCGCCGGTCAGCAGCTGCACGGCATGAACATCGGCGTGGTCACCGAGCTGGAGATCGCCCGGGCCGTGGACTCCGGCGACCTGGACCCGATCAACGTGCACCCGCTGCCGGCGCAGCAGGCGATCCTGGACGCCTTCATCGGTCTGGGCTTCCGCTTCAAGAGCGCGGACATGGAGCGCGGGCACATCCGGGGGACGCGGCAGAAGCTGCCCTTCTACCAGGAGATCGAGTTCTTCGCTCCGCAGCAGTACCGCGGGCTGAACCAGGTCGAGGTCAGCTTCGTCGCCGACGACCGTGAGATGGACGTCGTCCTGGAGATGGACAAGAAGCCGGGGCTGTTCGGCGAGGGCAGCGACTCGTTCCGCGCGTTCAAGGTGGGGCTGCACGACTTCCACACGACCGACTGGGCGGCCTACCTGAACCAGTGGCTCGCCGAGGTCGGCGGCCGCCGCAACTGGCTCTAGGCTCGGCCGGGACAGTAGCGACAGGCGATACGGAGGCTCGACGTGTCCGAGGGTAAGAGGGCGCCGCTCCCGCACGATTTCCATCCGCCGGTGGCGGCGTTCACCGTGGTGAGCGACGACATCGCGCCGGGCGGGGTCCTGAAGGACGCTCAGGTGTACGCGGCGGGGAACACCTCTCCGCACCTGCGCTGGGAGGGCTTCCCGGCGGGGACGAAGAGCTTCGCCGTGACGTGCTTCGACCCGGACGCTCCGACGGGCAGTGGGTTCTGGCACTGGGTGCTGTTCGACATCCCGGTGTCGGTGACGGAGCTGGCCGTCGGTGCCGGGTCGGGGTCGTTCAAGGGGCTGCCTGCCGGAGCCGTGCACGTACGGAACGACTACGGCGCGAAGGAGTTCGGCGGCGCCGCTCCCCCGGCCGGGGACCCGGCGCACCGCTACGTCTTCACCGTGTACGCGGTGGACAGCGAGAAGCTGGGGCCCGATGGCGACGTGTCGCCGGCGGCGGTCGGCTTCAACCTGCGCTTCCACACGCTGGGCCGTGCCCAGTTGGTCGGTGAGTACGCGGCTCCCGCGGCGGTCTGATCGTTCGTTTGTTGTTTGCCCGCTTCTGGTCTTGGAGAGATCAGAAGCGGGCATCTTTTGTTTCGCGGGGGGAAATTGCGTTGTCCGACCCCGGCCGGCCCGGCCATCGTTGATCCAGGCCCCACGCCCCGCTCCGGGGCGGGGCCGGCACACGGGAGGTGGGCACAATGCGGGACACGCTGGTACTCAACGCGAGCTTCGAGCCGCTGTCGACGGTCACACTCAACCGTGCGGTGGTGCTTGTCCTGCAGGACAAGGCCGTCGTCGAGCAGGCCCATCCCGAGCTGCGGGTGCGTGGTGCCGCCGTCGATCTTCCGGTGCCGCGGGTGATCAGGCTCTGCCGGTACGTACGGGTGCCGTTCCGAAGACACGCCCCGTGGTCGAGGCGGGGGGTGCTGGTCAGGGACCAACACCGGTGCGCGTACTGCGGGAGGCGGGCGACGACCGTCGACCATGTCGTGCCGCGTGCGCAGGGGGGCGGGGACAGCTGGCTGAACACCGTCGCGTCCTGCGCCGAGGACAACCACCGCAAGGCCGACCGGACGCCGGAGCAGGCGGGGATGCCGCTGCTGCACGAGCCGTTCGTGCCGTCGCCTGCGGACGCGATGCTGCTCGCCATGCGGGCGGGTGAGCGGTCCGAGCTGCCGGAGTGGCTGGCGAACTCGGCCGCGTAGACCGTCTCGTACGCGTACGGAAGGGTCCGTCTCCCCCGGTGTGGGGAGCCGGGCCCTTCCGGCGTCCGGGCTACTTCAGCGTCAGCTGGAGGATCGCGACGACGCCGACCGCGATGATCACTCCGCGCAGGACGGACGGCGACAGCTTGCGTCCGACCTTGGCGCCGATCTGGCCGCCGATGGTGGAGCCGACGGCGATGAGGAGAACGGCCGTCCAGTCGAACTCGGCGACGAAGAGGAAGAAGACGGCGGCGACGCCGTTGACGAGGGCGCCGAGGACGTTCTTGACGGCGTTGATCCGCTGCAGGGTGTCGTGGAGCAGCAGGCCCATGAGGGAGAGGTAGAGCACTCCCTGGGCGGCGCCGAAGTATCCGCCGTACATGCTGGCCAGGCAGAGGCCGACGAGGAGGAGGGGGCCGCCGTCGGGGTGGGCCACGGTGCCGGTCTCTTCGCGGCGTCGCTGCACGGCGGCGGCGATGCGGGGCTGGAGCAGGACCAGGACGAGCGCGATGCCGATGAGGACGGGGACGATCGCGTCGAAGGCCTCGGACGGCAGGGAGAGGAGCAGGATCGCGCCGATGAGGCCGCCGACGAGGGCCGCGCCGCCGAGGCGGAGGATGCGGGCCTTCTGGCCCTTCAGTTCGTGGCGGTAGCCGACGACTCCGCTGATGGCACCGGGGACGAGGCCCAGGGTGTTGGAGACGTTCGCGGTGATCGGGGGGAGCCCGGTCGCGAGGAGGACCGGGAACGTGATGAGCGTTCCCGATCCCACGATGGTGTTGATGGTGCCGGCGCCGATGCCGGCGGCGAAGATTGCCAGCGCTTCCCAGATGGACAACGCCATCTCCTTACATGGTCAGTGAGTCGCCTCCCCGCTCCGACGTCGTCGGGGTCGAGGGGCTCGCACCGATCATGCACGAGACTTACGTGTACGTGTCAGTCAACCGGGGGTTCTTCTCGCCGGTCGGACCGGGAGTCCTTCGTGTTGAAGCCGGGGACGCCGCCGCCCATGTTCCCGAAGGCGCCGGAGAGGCCCTTGAGGGCGTCGCCGATCTCGCTGGGCACGATCCAGAGCTTGTTGGCGTCGCCCTCGGCGATCTTCGGGAGCATCTGGAGGTACTGGTAGGAGAGGAGCTTCTGGTCCGGGTCGCCGGCGTGGATGGCCTCGAAGACCGTACGGACGGCCTGGGCCTCGCCCTCGGCGCGCAGGGCGGCGGCCTTGGCCTCGCCCTCGGCGCGGAGGATCGCGGACTGCTTCTCGCCCTCGGCGGTGAGGATCTGGGACTGGCGGGTGCCCTCGGCGGTGAGGATCGCGGCGCGCTTGTCGCGCTCGGCGCGCATCTGCTTCTCCATCGAGTCCTGGATGGAGGTCGGCGGCTCGATCGCCTTGAGCTCGACGCGGTTGACGCGGATGCCCCACTTGCCGGTGGCCTCGTCGAGGACGCCGCGCAGCGCCGCGTTGATGTCCTCGCGGGAGGTGAGGGTCCGCTCCAGGTCCATGCCGCCGATGATGTTGCGCAGGGTGGTGACGGTGAGCTGCTCGATCGCCTGGATGTAGCTGGCGACCTCGTAGGTCGCGGCCCGGGCGTCGGTCACCTGGTAGTAGATGACCGTGTCGATGTTGACGACGAGGTTGTCCTGGGTGATCACCGGCTGCGGCGGGAACGGGACGACCTGCTCGCGGAGGTCGATCCTGTTGCGGATCGAGTCTATGAACGGGACGACGATGTTGAGTCCGGCGTTGAGCGTGCGGGTGTAGCGGCCGAAGCGCTCCACGATCGCCGCGCTCGCCTGCGGGATGACCTGGATCGTCTTGATCAGGGCGATGAAGACGAGCACCACCAGAATGATCAGGACGATGATGACTGCTGACATCGTGTTCCCCGTGCCCTTCGATACCGGTTGAGTGCCGGATGGCTTTCGATGATCCAGATCGAGTTTCCCAGACGGCGGAACGTCATGGGCGAGGTTCGGTCACATGACATCCGGTCACATGACGACCGCCGTCGCGCCGTCGATCTCCACGACGTCGACCTGGTCACCCGGTTCGAAGGTCTGTCCGCTGTCGAGCGCGCGGGCGGACCAGATCTCGCCCGCGAGCTTGATACGGCCGCCGCCGCTGCCGTCGACCCGTTCCAGGACGACGGCCTGACGCCCCTTCAGGGCGTCGACGCCGCTGGCCAGGCGGGGCCGGTCGTCGCGGTGGCGGGCGGCGATCGGGCGGACCACCGCGATCAGCGCCACGGAGACGACGGCGAAGACGATCACCTGGGGAGTGATGCCGAAGCCGAGCGCGGCGGTCACCGCCCCGGCGACCGCGCCGACGGACAGCATGCCGAACTCCGGCATCGCGGTCAGGACCAGCGGAATGCCGAGCCCCACCGCGCCGATCAACCACCAGACCCACGCGTCGATGTCCACGTGGTCATGGTAGGGCGGTGGGGACCTTCCGGGACAGGGCGCGGGCGGCTGTGCGGGACGCCGGCGTTCCGGTCCGCTACTTCAGCGGCAGGCCCTGCGCGGTCCAGCGGTCGCCGACGCGCTCGACGACGAGCGGCAGGCCGAAGCAGCGCGAGAGGTTGCGCGAGCTGAGCTCGGTCTCCACGGGGCCGGCGGCGAGGACCTTGCCCTGACGGATCATCAGGACGTGGGTGAAGCCGGGGGCGATCTCCTCGACGTGGTGCGTGACCATGATCATGGAGGGGGCGTACGGGTCTCGGGCGAGGCGGCCGAGACGGCGGACGAGGTCCTCGCGGCCGCCGAGGTCGAGGCCGGCGGCGGGCTCGTCGAGGAGGAGGAGCTCGGGGTCGGTCATCATCGCGCGGGCGATCAGGGTGCGCTTGCGCTCGCCCTCGGAGAGGGTGCCGAACTTGCGGTCCAGGTAGTCGTTCATGCCGAGGCGGTCGAGGAAGGCCTTGGCGCGCTCCTCGTCGACCGGGTCGTAGTCCTCGTGCCAGGTGGCCGTCATGCCGTACGCGGCGGTGAGGACGGTCTGGAGGACGGTCTGGCCCTTGGGCAGCTTCTCCGCCATGGCGATGCCGGCCATGCCGATGCGGGGGCGGAGTTCGAAGACGTCGGTGCCGACGCCGCCGAGCCGCTCGCCGAGGATCGTGGCGGTGCCCTTGGTGGGGAAGAGGTAGCTGGAGGCGATGTTCAGGAGGGTGGTCTTGCCGGCGCCGTTGGGTCCGAGGATCACCCAGCGCTCGCCCTCCTTGACCGACCAGGAGACCTCGTCCACCAGAGCCCGTCCGCCGCGGACCACGGATACGTCCACCAGCTCCAGTACATCGCTCATGAGCGCGTTGTCTCCCCTTGCGGTCGAGTCGTGTCGTCGCCTTGCACCGATGGGCGCGGCGTCCAGGGGAAAACCTACGTTATCGACGGAGCGGGCCGGTCCCTAGGGCTTCCTTTGAGTCCTTGGACCGACCGGCAATCGGGGGGGGCGGGAGAAGGAGCGGGGCTGGGTGCGTGCAGCTGCAAGGCGGAGGAGGGAGTCAACGCGGAGCGTTGGTGACCGACGACAACGCCGCAGATGTGCGTGCCCAGCCCCGCGACGCCGCCCCCCAATTGCCGGTCGGTCTTAGTCTGGGGGGATGCTTTCGGAACCACGCTCAGGACGCCTGGCCGCCTGGGGCAATGCCCTGCTGGCCGGGGCGGTGTCGCCGGACGACGCGGCGCTGGCCATTGTCGGGGAGGACGCGGTGCACCGCGTGGAGGGGCTGCCGGGTGAGGCGGCGCCGGTGGGGCTGACGCTGGCCTTGGGCCGGCTGCGGCGGCTCGGGGTGACCGGGTGGCGGGTGGCGCTGCCGGCGCCGGGGCATCCGCTGGGGCTGAGCGGGCCGCCGGAGTTCAACGCGCGCGCCTTGGAGTCGGAGGAGGCCGTGGTGGGCTTCGGCGCGCCGTACGGTCTCGTGCCGGAGGTCTCGGAGGCGGGGTCGGCGGGCGACGTGCATGTGGAGGTCGTCTGGCGCTGTCTCGCGGTGCGGGAGGCTCCGCCGGCGGACGTGCCGTCGCTCGGCGAGGCGGAGCGGGAGCTCGCGGAGGCGCTGCGGGACGCGACGGTGGTGCTGACGCGGCTGGACGTGGCGGCCTCGGGCCCTGCGGCGGACGCGGCGCGCGAGGCGTACCGGGCGCGGGCGGAGGTGGGGCGCGAGGTGCTGGCCCCTGGGTACCCGCCGCGGGCGGTGCGCGTCCTGGAGCTGGCCCAGCGGATCGGGCTGCTTGTGGACCTGGCGTACGACCACGGGCACGGGGGCGCGGTCAGCGCTTCGGAAATGGCGGCGCGGGGTGAGGCGCTGCGGCCGGTGGAGCGGGTGGCCCGGCGGGCGCAGGTCGCCGCGTACAACGCGTATGTGGAGGAGCGGGAGCGGGAGAAGGAGCGGGAGCGGGGGTTCTGAGCCTCCGGCCCTCCGGACCCGGGCCTTGCCCCCGGCTCGGCGGTCGGAGGCCGCCGCAGCGTGCCGAAGCCCGGGAGGCCCGCAAGGGCCGAGCGGTGCGAGGGGCGCGTCAGGAAAGAGGGGAAGGAGCGGGAGCGGGGGTTCTGAGCCTCTGGACTGCCGGGGCACTGGCCCCGGGCCTTTAAAAGGGGCCGGCCCCCGGGGGATCGTCCGGGGGCCGGTGGTTCTGGGGTGGCTCAGCCGTTGAGGGCGTGGTTGCCGAAGGCCGGGTTGAGCAGGCCGATCACGTTGACCGTGTTGCCGGAGACGTTCACGGGGACGTGGACCGGGACCTGCACCAGGTTGCCGGACGCGACGCCCGGCGAGTTGAGGGCCTTGCCGTCGGCCTCGGCGCCGTGGGCGGAGGCGGCACCCGCACCGGCGGCGATGATGCCGCCGGCGATCATGGTGACGGCAGCGGCCTTCTTGAGGTTCTTCACTTGGTACATCCTCCTGGTCATCGCTGCGGCAGGTCCGCCGCAGCACGTCATGGAGAACGCCGCCGCCCCCGCCGGGTTGCGCCGAACGGGGGATATACACCCGACGGTATGAAGGACTGAACGGTCGTGCGCCCGGAGTGTCAGGGGGGCGCACGGAGCGCTCGTCAGTCGGTGAGGCCGTGTCTGACCGCCCAGAGGGCGGCCTGGGTGCGGTCCGCGAGGTCGAGTTTCATCAGGATGTTCGAGACGTGGGTCTTGACCGTCTTCTCGGAGAGGACGAGCGCGCGGGCGATCTCGCGATTGGACCGGCCGTCGGCGATCAGGCCGAGGACCTCGCGCTCGCGCTCCGTGAGGGTGGTGCCCCGTCCCGTACCGCTCGGGGAGTCCTCCTGGCTGAGGAGCGCTTCGGCGACCTCCGGCTGGAGCAGGACGTGTCCCGCGTGGACGGAGCGGATGGCGCCGGCCAGGGCGTCGGGGTCGATGTCCTTGTAGACGTATCCGGAGGCTCCGGCGCGGAGTGCGGGGACGACCGTGCGCTGCTCGGTGAAGCTGGTGACGATCAGGACCCTGGCCGGGTTGGCCAGGTCGCGGAGCCGCTTCAGCGCCTCGATGCCGTCGGTGCCGGGCATCTTCACGTCCATGAGGACCACGTCGGGGCGGAGCTCCTCGGCGCGGGCGACTCCTTCGGCGCCGTCGGAGGCCTCCCCCACCACCTCTATGTCGTCCTGCACCTCGAGGAAGGTGCGCAGGCCTCGGCGGACGACCTGGTGGTCGTCGACCAGCAGGACACGGATCGGCTTGTCAGCCACCGGGAACCTCCATCTCGATCGTGGTGCCCTCGCCGGGGGCCGAGGTCACGGTGAGTCCGCCGCCGACGCCGCCCGCCCGGTCCCGCATGGAGACGAGGCCGAGGTGGCGTCCGGCGGTGCGGACCGTACGGGGGTCGAAGCCCTTGCCGTCGTCGGCGACCGTGAGCCGCGCGCCCTGGCCGCTGCGGGCGAGGGTGACGGTGACGAGCTCGGCCTCCGCGTGGCGCAGGGCGTTGTGCAGAGCTTCCTGGGCGACGCGGAGCACAGCCTCCTCCTGGGCCGCGGGCAGGGCGCGGATCCCCGGGCTCTCGAAGGTGACCCTGGCGGTGTGGGCGCGGTCCATGACCTGGATCTGGGTGCGCAGGGTGTGGACGAGGCCGTCCTCGTCGAGCGCCGCGGGGCGCAGCTCGACGACCGCCGCGCGCAGCTCGTCGGCCGCCTCGGCCGCGAGGAGGGCGACCTGCTGGAGCTCGTCCTTGGCCCGGGCGGGGTCGCGGTCGACGAGGGCGGCCGCGGCCTGGGCCGTGAGGCGCAGCGAGAAGAGCTTCTGGCTGACGGCGTCGTGGAGCTCGTGGGCGAGGCGGGAGCGCTCCTCGGCGATGGTGAGCTCGCGGCTGCGCTCGTACAGCCGGGCGTTGGTGAGGGCGATGGCCGCGTGCTGGGCGAGGATCCCGAGCAGTTCCTCGTCCTCGGCGGTGAAGCCGCAGCCGCCCGCCTCCTTCGGGCAGCGCTTGTTCGCGAGGAAGAGCGCGCCGAGGATCTCGTCGCCGTCCCTGACGGGGAGGCCGAGGAAGTCGGACATCTCGGGGTGGGCGGCCGGCCAGCCCTCGAAGCGGGGGTCCTCGCGGACGTCGGCGAGGCGCTCGGGCTCCGCCTTGTGGAGCATCGCGGCGAGGATGCCGTGCTGGCGGGGCAGCGGGCCGATCGCCTTCCACTGCTCGTCGCTGACGCCGTCGACCACGAACTGGGCGAAGCCGCCGTGGTCGTCGGGGACGCCCAGGGCCGCGTACTCGGCGTCGAGGAGCTCGCGGGCGGAGGCCACGATCGTCTTGAGGACGTCGCGGACCTCCAGATGGCGGCTCATCGCGAGGAGGGCGGTGCTCACGGCGGAGAGGCCTGAGCTGGGTCGATGGCTCATGTGTTCACCGTACCGGCGGGGTGTGACCGTGCGTATCCGCCTGGGGACGGCGTGGGAGGGGGACTCGGGACCTAGGTCCGATGTCCTCGCCGGGCCGGGCGCTGATGGCCGCGGTCGGCCTGCCGGCGGTGGTGGCCGCGGAGGAGCCGGAGGGGATCGGTACGCGGGCGGGGAGGGTGCGGGGCGCCTCTGGGAGGAGTCCGGCGGCGTCCTTCTCCTCCTTCCGGAGGACCTGCCTCACCGTCTGCATTGCTGTCGCAACGCCTGGTGAGTTCGTTACGTGCCCGATGTGAGCCCGCGCATAGGACCCACATCACTTACGAAGACCCCTAGTGGACGCCAGAAGGCCAGTTTGGCGTGGAGGAACCTGGCCACAACGGGCATTCCATGGCCTGTGCACAAGCCCCTGATCCACTACCCGGGATCGTACGTCACACCTTTGCCACACGATTTTGCTGCCGCTAAGAATTGCCCTCGTCGCCGCCGAGCAGGCGCAGCGCCGCCCCGGCGAGCGACCCCCCAGCGATTCGAAGAGGTAGTCCTGATGTCTGCGAACACTCCCGGCCACAGTCGTGGTCTGAAGAAGACCCACAAGGCCACGATCGCCGGCGTCGCCGCTCTGGGCGCCGCAGCACTCACCCTCTCCCTCGTGCCGGGCAACGGCGGCTCCAGGGAGACCGAGCCCCAGGCCCTCTCCGGTACGCAGCAGGTCGCGTGGTCGTACGACGCCGCCAGCCCGCAGGCGAAGGCGCTGGCCGCCAGCGTCACCGAGCAGCAGACCACGATCGGCCTGAAGGCCAAGCAGGAGGCCGACGCGAAGGCGAAGGCCGCCGCCAAGGCGAAGGCCGACGCGAAGGCCGCGGCGAAGGCGAAGGCCGACGCGAAGGCCAAGGCCGACGCCCGGGCCAAGGCCGCCGCGAAGGCGAAGGCCGAGGCCAAGGCCAAGGCGGACGCGAAGAAGCGCGCCGCGGAGAAGGCGGCCGCGAGCCGTTCCGTCGCCCGTACGCCGGTCTTCGCGAACAACCTCGACGGCTGGATCCGCGAGGCGCTGTTCATCATGGACAAGCACGACATCCCGGGCAGCTACAACGGCCTGCACAAGAACATCATGCGCGAGTCCAGCGGCAACCCGCGGGCCATCAACAACTGGGACATCAACGCCATCAACGGCGTCCCGTCGAAGGGTCTGCTCCAGGTCATCTACCCGACCTTCAAGACCTACCACGTGGCCGGCACGCCGTTCGACCAGTACGACCCGGTCGCCAACATCGTCGCCGCCGCCAACTACGCGGCCGACCGCTACGGCTCGATCGACAACGTCAACAGCGCGTACTGATCGCATAGGGCCTGGCCCTAAGTCCGCTGTCGCACGCCGAAGGGCGGCACCCCCCGCACTGGGGGTGCCGCCCTTCGGCGTATCGCCGGGGTCGTTACTTGCGCATGACCTCGGGCTCGTGGCGGCGCAGCAGCCGCGCCACGACGACGCAGCAGACGGCCGCCATGAGCAGCTGGACGCCGAGGTCGAAGCCCCACTGGCCGGCCGTGTGCTCCCACAGGGAGTCGGTGTCCGTGGGGTTCTTCGGGTCCCACGGCGGCATGAGGCGCGCCAGGTCGAGGGTGGTGCCGGCGCCGGCGATGCCCCAGCGGGAGGGCATGAGCCAGGCGAACTGCTCCAGGCCGGGCGAGCCGTACACCTGGAAGAGGATGCCGGTGAACACGACCTGGATGATCGCGAACATGACGAGGAGCGGCATGGTCTTCTCGGCGGTCTTCACGAGCGCGGAGATGACCAGGCCGAACATCATCGAGGTGAGGCCGAGGGCGATCACCTGGATGCACAGCTCGACGGCCGGGGGCATGAGGAGGCCCTCGGCGGGCAGCGCGCGGGTGGAGAAGCCGATGCCGCAGATGATGACGCCCTGGAAGGCCGTGATCAGGCCGAGGACGATCACCTTGGACATCAGGTACGCGGAGCGGGAGAGGCCGGTGGCGCGCTCCCGCTCGTAGATGACCCGCTCCTTGATCAGTTCGCGGACCGAGTTGGCCGCGCCGCTGAAGCACATGCCGACCATGAGGATCAGCATGATCGTTCCGGCGTCGCCGTTGAAGCGGGACGGCGCCGTGGGCGAGCCGAGGCCGAAGTCCGCCGGGATGACGACCGAGACCGCGCCGAGGACGGCGGGCAGGATCACCATCAGGCCCAGGAAGCCCTTGTCGGAGGCGATCACCGAGACGTAGCGGCGGATCAGCGTCCACAGCTGGGATCCCCAGCCCTGCGGCTTCGGCGGGCGGGCCATCGCCTGCTGCGGCATCTGGACCGGCTGCGCGGCGACGGCGTCGATGTCCGCGGCGTACATCTGGTAGTGCTGCGAGCCCTTCCAGCGGCCCGCCCAGTCGTAGTCGCGGTAGTTCTCGAAGGCGGAGAAGACGTCGGCCCAGGTGGAGTAGCCGAAGAAGTTCAGCGCCTCCTCCGGCGGGCCGAAGTACGCCACCGAGCCACCGGGCGCCATGACGAGGAGCTTGTCGCACAGGCCCAGCTCGGCCACCGAGTGGGTGACGACGAGGACCGTGCGGCCGTCGTCGGCGAGGCCGCGCAGCAGCTGCATGACGTCGCGGTCCATGCCCGGGTCGAGGCCGGAGGTCGGCTCGTCCAGGAAGATCAGCGACGGCTTGGTGAGGAGCTCCAGGGCGACGGAGACGCGCTTGCGCTGGCCACCGGAGAGGGAGGTGACCTTCTTCTCCTTGTGGATGTCGAGCTTGAGCTCGCGCAGCACCTCGTCGATACGGGCCTCGCGCTCGGCCTCGGCGGTGTCGCCGGGGAAGCGGAGCTTGGCCGCGTACTTGAGGGCCTTCTTGACGGTCAGCTCCTTGTGCAGGATGTCGTCCTGCGGGACCAGACCGATGCGCTGGCGCAGCTCGGCGAACTGCTTGTAGAGGCTCCGGTTGTCGTAGAGGACGTCGCCCTCGTTGGCCGGGCGGTAGCCGGTCAGCGCCTTGAGCAGCGTGGACTTTCCGGAGCCGGACGGGCCGATGACACCGATCAGCGACTTCTCCGGGACACCGAAGGAGACGTCCTGGAGGATCTTCTTGCCGCCGTCGACCGTCACCGTGAGGTGGCGGGCCGAGAAGGAGACGGAGCCGGTGTCGACGAACTCCTCGAGCTGGCCGCCGACGATGCGGAACGTCGAGTGGCCGACGCCGACGATGTCCTGCGGGCCGAGGACGGCCGAGCCGCCCTTGGGGATCGGCTGGCCGTTGACGTACGTGCCGTTGTGCGAGCCGAGGTCGCGGATCTCGAAGCGGCCGTCGGGCGTCGCGTGGAAGTCGGCGTGGTGCCGCGAGACCTGGAGGTCGGAGACGACCAGCTCGTTCTCGAGGGCACGGCCGATGCGCATGACGTGGCCGAGGTTCAGCTGGTGGAACGTGGTGGGGCTGCGGTCGGCGTAGGCCGACGACGCCCCCGCGGCGGCGCCGGGGTGGCCGGGCCCCTGGTGACCGTGGGGGCCCTGCGGGCCGCCCTGCTGGTGCGGGACCTGCGGCTGCGCGGGCTGCTGGGCCTGCTGCTGCCAGCCCTGGTGTTGCGGCGCCTGGTGCTGCGGCGGGGCCTGGTGCGTCGCCCAGTCGGCCTGGGCGGCGGCCTGCGCCCCCGCGGGCTGGTGGGCGGCGGCCGGCTGGGCCGCCTGCGCCTGGGCAGGCTGCTGGTGCGCCTGGTGCGCGGGCTGGGCTCCGGCGGCGAGATTCAGCCGGGGGCCGTCGGTCGCGTTGCCCAGGTGGACGGCCGATCCGGGGCCGATCTCCATCTGGTGGATCCGCTGCCCCTGGACGAACGTGCCGTTCGTGGAGCCGTGGTCCTCGATGACCCAACTGCGGCCGCCCCAGCTGACCGTGGCATGCCGCCACGAGACCCTGGCGTCGTCGATGACCAGGTCACCCTGCGGATCACGGCCGAGGGTGTACGACCTGGACGGATCGAGCGTCCAGGTCCTTCCATTCAATTCCAGTACGAGTTCTGGCACTCCATGCCCCACTACTTGTCCCCCGATGTGCTCCCGTCGTCGGGAGTCTAGGGATGGCGAACATCGTGGGGAACTATTTCAGGCCCGGTCCCCACTCCGAAAGTCGGGCCGCGCTCGCGCCGTGTTCGGGTCGTGTGAAGAGTCGGCCGAGGCAAGCCCACGACCACTCGGGTGTCCGCTGGGCGGGACGGGGGGTCGGGTGGCACGCGGTGCCCGATACGGTGGAACCACCATGAGCGCATCGCAGACCTCAGACGTTCCCACCCTTCTCGTCAAGATCTTCGGCAAGGACCGTCCCGGGATCACCGCCGGACTCTTCGACACCCTCGCCGCCTACTCCGTCGACGTCGTGGACATCGAGCAGGTCGTCTCCCGCGGCCGTCTCGTCCTGTGCGCGCTCGTCACCGAGCCGACCGTCGCCTCGCAGGGCGAGCTGCGGGCCACGATCCACAGCTGGGCCGAGTCCCTGAAGCTCCAGGCCGAGATCATCTCCGGTACGGGTGACAACCGGCCCCGCGGCGAGGGACGCTCGCACGTCACCGTGCTCGGCAACCCGCTCACCGCGGAGCAGACGGCGGCCATAGCGGCCAGGATCGCGGAGACGGGCGGCAACATCGACCGTATCTTCCGCCTCGCGAAGTATCCGGTGACGGCCGTGGAGTTCGCCGTCTCGGGCTGCGAGACCGAGCCGCTGCGGACCGCGCTCGCGACCGAGGCCCACACCAGCGGGGTGGACGTGGCCGTGGTCTCCGCCGGGCTGCACCGGCGGGCCCAGCGGCTCGTCGTCATGGACGTCGACTCGACCCTGATCCAGGACGAGGTCATCGAGCTCTTCGCGGCGCACGCGGGGTGCGAGGACAAGGTCGCCGAGGTGACGGCGGCGGCGATGCGCGGGGAGCTGGACTTCGAGCAGTCCCTGCACGCGCGCGTGGAGCTGCTCGCCGGTCTGGACGCCTCGGTGGTCGACAAGGTCCGCGCCGAGGTGCGGCTGACGCCGGGGGCCCGGACCCTGATCCGTACGCTCAAGCGGCTCGGCTACCAGGTGGGTGTCGTCTCCGGCGGGTTCACCCAGGTCACCGACGATCTGAAGGAGCGGCTCGGGCTCGACTTCGCCTCGGCCAACACCCTGGAGATCGTGGACGGCAAGCTGACCGGGCGGGTGACCGGCGAGATCGTGGACCGTGCGGGCAAGGCGCGGCTGCTGCGCCGGTTCGCCGCGGAGGCGGGGGTGCCGCTGGATCAGACCGTGGCCATCGGTGACGGGGCCAACGACCTGGACATGCTGAACGCGGCCGGTCTCGGGGTGGCGTTCAACGCCAAGCCGGTGGTGCGGCGGGCCGCTGACACGGCGGTGAACGTGCCGTTCCTGGACACCGTGCTCTATCTGCTGGGGATCACGCGCGAGGAGGTCGAGGCCGCCGACGGCGGCGAGGACCTGCTGCACTGAGCCATCGGTGCGCCCGTACGGAGAGGGCCCGGTCGTCGTCGGACGGCCGGGCCCTTTCGCGTACGGACAGGGTGCCGCTCGTCAGTCGTGCGGGGTCCAGAAGTCCACGAGCCGCGCGGTGCCGTGCTCCAGCGACTTCCAGGAGCCGTTGAAGCCGAGGACGGCGTAGGCGGAGGTCGGGAAGCCGCTGCGGTTCATGCGGGTCAGGAGCTCTCCGTCGGCCTCGCCCGCGAGGGCCTCGGCCAGGGCGTGCATCCCGGGGTTGTGGCCGATGACGAGGAGGTCGTCGACGTCCTCGGAGGTCTCGTTGAGCAGGGCGATGAGCTCGCCGAGCGAGGCCTCGTACAGCCGGTCCTCGTACACGGTCTTCGGGCGCTCCGGCAGTTCGTGCACAGCCAGCTTCCAGGTCTCCCTGGTTCTGGCGGCGGTCGAACAGAGAGCCAGGTCGAAGCCGATGCCGGTCCCGGCGAGCCTGCGGCCCGCGACGGGGGCGTCCGCGCGGCCTCGCTCGGCGAGGGGCCTCTCGTGGTCGGACTCGTCGCTCCAGTCTGCCTTCGCGTGGCGGAGCAGCACGATCCTGCGGGGTGTATCGACGCTCATGGTCAACAGCTTCGCACGGAACGGCTTTCGGTGACTCAGAGAGCGAGCGTTTGCTGGAGCTGCTCCAGGACGTGGCCGACCCCCGTGTCACCAGCGGTCGCCTGGGCCCCACCCGGCCCCGCTATGAGCATCAGCAGGACGCCGAACGCGGCCACGGGAAGGGCGAGCGCCCACCAGGGCAGCCGGGTGTCGACGCCGGTCGACAGGGGCCGGGTGCTGGTGTCCGTACGGGCCGACATGGCCGCCTCCGAGGGGTGGGAGATGCATGTCCCGTCGTCTCCGGCGGGATGTCTCCAACGTACGGACCCGGCGCCCGGCGGCCCATCAGGTGATCCACCCACTTCACCCTGACACTCGCCCCCTAGGGGATGCGGGGGATATCCCCACCCCCGGGGGTCACGGTGAGGCGAGGGTGGCGATCACGGCGATGACCGCCCCGATGCCGAGCATCGCGCCGAGCACGATGAGCAGCTTCTTCTGGCCGTTCTGGGGATTGGGTTCGAGGACTGGCATGGGACCAGTCTCGCATCTCAGCATTCGTCCTCGACCGTCCGGTCCCGCCCGGCGAGGGTTCCGACGATCATCTGCGGGATCATCAGGCCGCCCATGAGCGCGATGGGCAGTCCCCAGCCGCCGCTGTGCTGGTAGAGGACGCCGACGAGGAGGGGGCCGGGGATGGAGATGAGGTAGCCGACGCTCTGCGCGAAGGCGGAGAGGCGGACGACGCCGGCGCCGGTCCGCGAGCGCATCCCGATCATGGTGAGGGCGAGCGGGAAGGCGCAGTTGGAGACGCCCAGGAGCACCGCCCAGACCCAGGCTCCGGCGGCCGGGGCGAAGAAGAGGCCGGTGTAGCCGCCGAGGCCGCACAGGCCGAGCGCGACGACGATCGGTCCCTGGTTCTTCATCCGGGTCGCGAGGCGGGGGATGACGAAGGCGAGCGGGACGCCCATGACCATGGTGACGGCGAGGAGCACGCCCGCGGTGGACGCGGGGACGCCGGCGTCGCGGAAGATCTGCGGCATCCAGCCCATGGTGATGTAGGCGCCGGTGGCCTGGAGGCCGAAGAAGCAGCCGAGGGCCCAGGCGGTGCGGCTGCGGGTGACGCGCGGGGCGGCCGTGGTGTCCGCCGGGGCGGCGGTCGCGGTCGCGCTCCCCGCACGGCGGGTGGCGCGGGCACGGTCGCGGTCGCGCAGGAGCGGGATCCAGGGCAGGACGGCGAGCGCGGCGACGACGGCCCAGACACCGAGTCCGAGGCGCCAGTCGCCGCCGAGGGCCTCGGTCATCGGGACGGTCGCCGCCGCGGCGACGGAGGTGCCGAGGGCGAGCGCCATGGAGTACAGGCCGGTCATGGTGCCGACGCGGTCGGGGAAGTACCGCTTGACGATCACGGGCATCAGGACGTTGCTGAGGGCGATGCCCATGAGGGCGAGGGCGCTGGCGGCGAGGAAGCCGGCCGTGCCGGAGGCGAAGGGGCGGACGGCGAGGCCCACGAAGATCGCCGCCATGCCCGCGCAGACGACGGCGGCGGGGCCGAAGCGGCGGGCCAGGCGCGGGGCGGTGATGCCGAAGACCGCGAAGCAGAGCGGGGGGACGGAGGTGAGGACGCCGGCGACGGTGCCGCTCATGTGGAGGCCCGCGCTGACCTCTTCCAGGAGCGCGCCGAGGCTGGTGATGGCCGGGCGCAGGTTCAGGGCGGCGAGGACGAGGCCGACGATGACGAGCCCGAGGGTCCAGCGGTGCGCCCGGCCGGGTGCGGGAGAATCGCCGGCGGCTGCGGCCGCTCGGGCGGTGATACCGGCCGGTCGTACGGCGGGGTCGAGGGTCTTCGGTTCGTCAGGCATGAGGCCATCATAGAATCATGGGATGATTGGTTGTCCAATCTCGAACGAATGGGACGGTGCTCCATGGCCCTCGGCCACCCGCGGCGTGCAGGACTCTCCGATCAGGTGATCGCCGAGCTGCGGAACCAGATCACCTCCGGCGAGTGGCCGGTGGGTTCGCGCATCCCGACCGAGCCCGAGCTGGTCGAGCAGCTGGGCGTGGCCCGCAACACCGTGCGCGAGGCCGTCCGGGCGCTCGCGCACAACGGGCTGCTCGACATCCGCCAGGGCTCGGGGACGTACGTCATCGCCACCAGCGAGCTGGCGGGCGTCATGCACCGGCGCTTCGCCGGCTCCGACCCCCGGCACGTCGCGGAGCTGCGCTCGACCCTGGAGTCCGCCGCCGCCCGCTTCGCGGCGGAGCGGCGCACGGAACGGGACCTGAAGCAGCTCGACGCGCTGCTCGTACGGCGCGAGGAGGCGTGGGAGTCGGGTGACGCGGAGCGGTTCGTGACGGTCGACGCGGCCTTCCACCACGCGGTCGTCGCCGCCTCGGGCAACGACGTGCTGACGGAGCTCTACGCGGACCTGGGCGATCTCCTGCGGGACTGGCTGCGCGACGACGTGGGGCAGGAGCTGCGGCCGGAGAACCACATGGACCACGCACGCCTGGTGGACGCGATCCGCGCGGGCGACGCCGAGCGGGCGGGTACGGAGGCGGCCGGTTACCCCTTCATGTGCCTCAAGAGCCCCGTACCGGAGTCGGCTCCGGTTCCGGTTCCGCCGGCTGGTGCGTGACCCAGGCGGACCGGACCTCCTTCCAGCAGCGGCCGGTGACCTGGGCGTAGTCCGCGGGGCCGACGTCGACGGGGGCGCTGTCGGTGTCGACGTCCCACCAGCGCTCGCACTCGACGTGGAGCCGGACGCGGTCGGTGCCGGGGTACGGGTTCTGGCAGTAGGCGGTGACGCGGGAGCCCTGGACGACGGTGCGGCAGGACGCCCCGAAGGTCTCCGGCTCCTCCGCGGCCGGACCGGCAGCGGGGAGCTCCTCGACCGGAGCGGGAGCGGCGCGCACCTCGGCGGCCACGGCTATCCCGGTGAGCAGAACGGCGACCGAGGCGAACGCGCCGAACCCGTTGCGTATCGCGCGCATGCCCGTACCTCCTCCCCGTCAGCAGCAGATCATCACGCTCTGCACCAGTCTGGGGTGATTCGCGCGACTTTTCGAGTCGGGGAACGAAGAAGGCCCGCGCGTCCGCCCCACCAGGGGAAACGCGCGGGCCTTCGGCCGTACGGTGAGCGCTTACGCGCCGATCGCGTGCAGACCGCCGTCGACGTGGATGATCTCGCCCGTGGTCTTCGGGAACCAGTCGGAGAGCAGCGCGACGATGCCGCGGCCGGCCGGCTCCGGGTCCGAGAGCTCCCACTGGAGCGGGGAGCGGCTGTCCCACACGTCGGCCAGCTCGCCGAAGCCCGGGATGGACTTGGCGGCCATCGAGCCGATCGGGCCCGCCGAGATCAGGTTGCAGCGGATGTTCTGCTTGCCCAGGTCACGGGCCATGTAGCGGCTGGTGGCCTCCAGGGCGGCCTTGGCCGGGCCCATCCAGTCGTACTGCGGCCAGGCGAACTTCGCGTCGAAGGTGAGGCCGACGACCGAGCCGCCCTCGCTCATCAGCGGCAGCAGCGCCATCGTCAGCGACTTCAGGGAGAAGGCGGAGACGTGCATGGCGGTGGCCACGGACTCGAACGGCGTGTTCAGGAAGTTGCCGCCGAGGGCGTCCTGGGGGGCGAAGCCGATCGAGTGGACGATGCCGTCGAGGCGGTCGCCCAGGTGCTCACGGACCTGGCCCTCCAGGCGGGCGAGGTGCTCGTCGTTCGAGACGTCGAGCTCCAGGACCTTGACCTTGTCGGGGTGGGGCAGCTTCTTGGCGATGCGCTCGGTCAGCGTCGGCCGGGGCCAGGCGGTGAGGATGATCTCCGCGCCCTGCTCCTGGGCCAGCTTCGCGGCGTGGAAGGCGATGGAGGACTCCATCAGCACACCCGTGATCAGGATGCGCTTGCCCTCGAGAATTCCGCTCATGTGATCAGTGACCCATGCCCAATCCGCCGTCAACCGGGATGACGGCTCCAGTGATGTACGAGGCGTCGTCGGAGGCGAGGAACTTCACCGCGGCGGCGATCTCCTCCGGCTGCGCGTAACGGCCCAGCGGCACCTGGGACACGATGCCCGCGCGCTGCTCGTCGGTGAGGACCGCGGTCATGTCGGTGTCGACGAAACCAGGGGCGACGACGTTGAACGTGATGTTGCGCGAGCCGAGCTCACGCGCGAGGGAGCGGGCGAAACCGACCAGGCCGGCCTTGGAGGCGGCGTAGTTGGCCTGGCCCGCGGAGCCCAGCAGACCGACGACCGACGAGATCAGGACGACGCGGCCCTTCTTGGCCCGCAGCATGCCGCGGTTGGCGCGCTTGACGACCCGGAAGGTGCCGGTCAGGTTGGTGTCGAGGACGGACGTGAAGTCCTCCTCCGACATGCGCATGAGGAGCTGGTCCTTCGTCACGCCGGCGTTGGCCACGAGGACCTCGACCGGACCGTGCTTCTCCTCGATCTCCTTGTACGCCTGCTCCACCTGCTCGGTGTCGGTGATGTCGCACCTGACGGGCAGGCAGCCCAGTTCGAGCAGGGCGGCCGGCGGCTCGCCGGAGCGGTACGTGATCGCGACCTTGTCGCCGGACTCGGCGAACGCGCGGGCGATGGCGAGGCCGATGCCCCGGTTTCCTCCGGTGACGAGAACCGAGCGGCTCAACGGATCACCCTTTCGATAGCGGTCTGGTAGCCGAAAACCTATCGGTATCGCTCCCGACATGAGGAATCGACCTCCGACAGTGGCGTAGGGGCGTCACTGTCGGATCCCTACAGCTCGGGGCCGGTAAGGGTCCGGCCGGGAGAGCCCGGCGCGCGGCTCACGGGGGCCCTCTAATGGGCCTACCCGGCCGCCCTTCCCATGATTGACTTCCGGGACAGCTGAACCACCGTCTCCACCCCAGACTTCCGATCACCGAGAGCGAGGCCGCTCGTGGTCCATCAGATCGACCCTACGTTCGTCGCGCTGCCGCTCCGGGCGCTCGCCGACGCGGCGCTCGCCCGGGCGCGCGCGCTCGGCGCCGAGCACGCGGACTTCCGCCTGGAGCGGGTGCGCAGCGCCTCATGGCGGCTACGGGACGCCAAACCCTCCGGTTCCTCGGACACCACCGACCTCGGCTACGCGGTGCGGGTGGTGCACGGCGGGGCCTGGGGCTTCGCCTCCGGGGTCGACCTGACCATGGACGGGGCGGCGCGGGTCGCCTCGCAGGCCGTGGCCATGGCCAAGCTGTCGGCGAAGGTGATCGCCGCGGCCGGCTCCGACGAGCGCGTGGAGCTGGCGCAGGAGCCGGTGCACGCCGAGCGCACCTGGGTCTCCTCGTACGAGATCGATCCCTTCTCCATCCCCGGCGAGGAGAAGAGCGCGCTGCTCGCCGACTGGAGCGCGCGACTCCTCGGGGCGGAGGGCGTGGCGCACGTGGACGCCTCGCTGCTCACCGTCCACGAGAACAAGTTCTACGCGGACACGGCGGGCACCGTCACGACGCAGCAGCGCGTCCGGCTGCACCCGCAGCTCACGGCGGTCGCCGTCGACGGGACGACCGGCGAGTTCGACTCGATGCGGACGATCGCGCCGCCGGTCGGGCGGGGCTGGGAGTACCTGACGGGTACCGGCTGGGACTGGGACAAGGAGCTGGACGAGATCCCGGGGCTCCTGGCCGAGAAGATGCGGGCGCCGAGCGTCGAGGCCGGGCGGTACGACCTGGTCGTGGACCCGTCGAACCTCTGGCTGACGATCCACGAGTCGATCGGGCACGCGACCGAGCTGGACCGGGCCCTCGGCTACGAGGCGGCCTACGCCGGCACCTCCTTCGCCACCTTCGACCAGCTCGGCAAGCTGGCGTACGGCTCGTCGATCATGAACGTGACGGGTGACAGGACCGCCGAGCACGGGCTCGCCACGATCGGGTACGACGACGAGGGCGTCGAGGGGCAGAGCTGGGACCTGGTGAAGGACGGCACGCTCGTCGGCTACCAGCTGGACCGGCGGATCGCGAAGCTCACGGGCCTCGGCCGCTCGAACGGCTGCGCGTTCGCGGACTCCCCCGCGCATGTGCCGGTGCAGCGGATGGCGAACGTCTCGCTCCAGCCGGACCCGGGCGGCCTGTCGACCGAGGACCTGATCGGGGGTGTGGAGCGCGGGATCTACGTGGTCGGCGACCGTTCCTGGTCGATCGACATGCAGCGCTACAACTTCCAGTTCACCGGGCAGCGTTTCTTCCGCATCGAGAACGGCCGGCTCGCGGGGCAGCTGCGGGACGTGGCGTACCAGGCGACGACGACCGACTTCTGGGGCTCGATGGAGCAGGTCGGCGGCCCGCAGACGTACGTCCTCGGCGGCGCGTTCAACTGCGGCAAGGCCCAGCCGGGCCAGGTCGCCGCGGTCTCCCACGGCTGCCCCTCCGCCCTCTTCCGGGGTGTCAACATCCTTAACACGACGCAGGAGGCCGGTCGATGAGCCGCGTCAGCAAGCCGTACGAGATCGTCGAGCGGGCCCTTGAGCTGTCCCGTGCCGACGGGTGTGTCGTCATCGCCGACGAGGAGTCCTCCGCCAATCTGCGGTGGGCCGGGAACGCGCTGACCACCAACGGTGTCACGCGCGGCCGCACCCTCACCGTCATCGCGACCGTCGACGGCGCCCAGGGCACCGCCTCCGGTGTCGTCTCCCGGTCGGCCGTCACCGCCGACGACCTGGAGCCGCTGGTCCGGGCCGCCGAGGCCGCCGCGCGGGCCGCCGGGCCCGCCGAGGACGCCCAGCCGCTGGTCGAGGGCGTGCCCTCGTCCCCCGACTTCACGGACGCCCCGGCCGAGACCTCCTCCGCCGTCTTCGCCGACTTCGCCCCGGCGCTCGGTGAGGCCTTCGCCCGGGCCCGGGCCGGCGGCCGTGAGCTCTACGGCTTCGCCAACCACGAGCTGACCTCCACCTACCTGGGTACGTCGACGGGGCTGCGGCTCCGCCACGACCAGCCCAACGGGACCCTGGAGCTGAACGCCAAGTCCCCCGACCGTTCGCGCTCCGCCTGGGCCGGGCGCTCGACGCGGGACTTCAAGGACGTCGACCCGGCCGCGCTCGACGCGGAGCTGGCGACCCGCCTCGGCTGGGCGGAGCGGCGCATCGAGCTGCCCGCCGGGCGGTACGAGACGCTGCTGCCGCCGACGGCCGTGGCCGACCTGCTGATCTACCAGCTGTGGTCGTCCACGGCCCGGGACGCGGTGGAGGGCCGTACGGTCTTCTCGAAGCCCGGCGGCGGCACCCGGCTCGGCGAGACCCTCTCCCCGCTGCCGCTGACCCTGCGCAGCGACCCGAACGAGCCGGGCCTGGAGTCCGCGCCGTTCGTGATCGCGCACTCCTCCGGCGACGACTCCTCCGTCTTCGACAACGGTCTGCCGGTCGGGCCGATCGACTGGGTGAAGGCCGGGAGCCTGGCCCACCTGATCACCACCCGGCACACCGCGGGGCTTACTCGGTTGCCCGTGGCGCCCGGGGCGGGGAACCTGATCCTGGACGGCGGCGGCGAGCGCTCCCTTGAGGAGATGGTGGCCTCGACGGAGCGTGGCCTGCTGCTGACCTGCCTCTGGTACATCCGCGAGGTCGATCCGGCGACGCTGCTGCTGACCGGTCTGACCCGGGACGGCGTCTACCTCGTCGAGAACGGCGAGGTCGTCGGCGAGGTGAACAACTTCCGGTTCAACGAGTCGCCGGTGGACCTGCTGTCGCGGGCCTCCGAGGCGGGCCGGACGGAGAAGACGCTGCCGCGCGAGTGGAGCGACTGGTTCACCCGGGCCGCGATGCCCGCCCTGCGGGTGCCCGACTTCAACATGAGCTCGGTCAGCCAGGGGGTCTGACCCACCTAGACTGAGTCGTCGTACCACCAACAACCTGAGGAGACTGACGGTCGTGACGGACATCGTCGACGAGCTGAAGTGGCGTGGGCTCTTCGCCCAGTCCACTGATGAGGACGCACTGCGCAAGGCTCTCGCGGACGGTCCCGTCACGTTCTATTGCGGTTTCGACCCGACCGCGGCCAGTCTCCACGTCGGCCACCTGGTGCAGGTGCTCACCGTCCGCCGGCTCCAGCAGGCCGGGCACCGGCCGCTGGCGCTGGTCGGCGGGGCCACCGGCCAGATCGGTGACCCGCGGCCGACGGCCGAGCGCACCCTGAACGACCCCGAGACGGTCGCGAACTGGGTGAACCGGCTGCGCTCGCAGATCGAGCCCTTCCTCTCCTTCGAGGGGGAGAACGCGGCGGTCATGGTGAACAACCTGGACTGGACCGCCGGTCTTTCGGCGATCGAGTTCCTGCGGGACATCGGCAAGCACTTCCGGGTCAACAAGATGCTGACCAAGGACTCCGTCGCCCGGCGGCTGGAGTCCGAGCAGGGCATCAGCTACACGGAGTTCAGCTACCAGCTGCTCCAGGCCATGGACTTCCTGGAGCTGTACCGCCGCTACGGCTGTGTGCTCCAGCAGGGCGGCTCGGACCAGTGGGGCAACCTGGTGGCCGGTCTCGACCTGATCCACCGCCTGGAGCCGGGTGCGGACGTGCACGCGCTCGCGACGCCGCTGATGGTCAAGGCGGACGGCACCAAGTTCGGCAAGACCGAGGGCGGGGCCGTCTGGCTGGACCCGGAGATGACCACGCCGTACGCGTTCTACCAGTTCTGGCTGAACGTCGACGACCGGGACATCTCGACGTACATGCGGATCCTCTCCTTCAAGTCCCGCGCGGAGCTGGAGGAGCTGGAGCAGCAGACCGCCGAGCGGCCGCAGGCGCGCGCCGCCCAGCGGGCGCTCGCCGAGGAGCTCACCACGCTCGTGCACGGCGCCGGGCAGTGCGCGGCCGTCATCAACGCCTCGAAGGCGCTGTTCGGGCAGGGCGACCTGGCCGAGCTGGACGGGGCGACGCTCGCCGCCGCGCTGTCCGAGCTGCCGCACGCGCGCGTCACCGAGCTCGGCCAGGTCGTGGACCTGTTCACCGAGGTCGGACTCGCGCCGAGCAAGTCGGGTGCGCGCCGCACGGTGAAGGAGGGCGGGGCGTACGTGAACAACGTGAAGGTCACCGCCGAGGACGCCGAGGTGTCGGCGGAGGACCTGCTGCACGGCCGCTGGCTGGTGCTGCGGCGCGGCAAGAAGAACCTGGCGGCGATCGAGTTCGCCGGCGCGGAGGGCTGACCGGGTCTGTCCGGCGGATCGACGTCGGACAGGCCCTGAAGGCGCCCGCCCCGCACGCCGGGAGGCCCCGGTACGGCACGTCGTGTGCCGTACCGGGGCCTCCCGGTTTCACGGGTGTGTCACGCCCGTTGTTTGTTGCCCTTGATCGAGGCCCAGACCATGTCGCCCACGCCGACCACGGCGACGGCGCCGATCAGCTGGAGCAGGTGGCGGGTCCAGTCGATGCCCTTGGTGTCCTCGACACCGATCCAGGTCGCGACCGCGTTGCCGAGCACACTGCCGAGAATGCCGAACACGGTCGTCAGCCAGAGCGGGATCGGCTGCTTCCCCGGCAGGATCGCCTTCGCGATCAGACCGAGGACGAATCCCACGATGATCGCCCACAACCAACTCATCGTCGCCTCCTTTTGCGCACGTGGGCCCAGTCTCGGTCCGTCCGCCAAACGGCGCATGTCGGACAGCGCCATCCGTGCCCCGGTCTCGTCGGCGCGAACGGCCGGGCGTACGGTGGAGCGAGGTCCGGACCGGGGAGAGTCCGGCACGACCGGTGGGTGGTGGACGGCGATGCCGAAGCGTGGCGAAAGCGAGGTCTTCCGGATCACGGGGGCCCGGCAAGGGCTCGCCGACGACGTCCGGGGGCGACAGCGGAGGTACATCATCTCGATGACCGTCCGAACGCTCTCCGTGATCGCCGCGGCGGTGCTGTGGAACATCGAACGGCACGTGGCGATCGTGGGGCTCGCCCTGGGGATCCTCCTCCCCTATATCGCCGTGGTCATCGCCAACGCGGGCAGGGAGTCGGCTCCGTCCCTTCCCTCCACCTTCGTACCGGCTCCGGCGCGCCCCGCGCTCGACGTGGCGGAGGCCACGGAGGGCACCGGAGCGGAGGCTCCGTACGGCCGGAACTGATCACGGACAGTGGCCGGAAACCTCAGGAAAAGCTCAGATCAATCATGAAGTTCCAGTGCACCGCACCCCATGTGCCGTGACATACTGCCTACGCGCTCCGCATCCCCCGTCGGAGCGACGGACCGATGCCGGGCAGCTCCCCCCGTGGCTGCCCGGCATCGCCCTTGCTGGACAATGATCAGGTGAGCGAAGAGAAGCCGATCTGTTCCGCCAAGGGCTGCCGCGCCGACGCCGTCTGGGTCCTCGCGTGGAACAACCCCAAGCTGCACACGCCCGAGCGGCGGAAGACCTGGCTCGCGTGCGACGAGCATCGCGAGCACCTCTCCCAGTTCCTGGGCGTACGGGGCTTCCTCAAGGACGTCGTCCCGCTGAGCGAGTGGGAGCCCACCGAGAGCTGACGCCCGACGGGAGCTGATGCCCGGCGGGAGCTGACGCCCGGCGGGAGCTGACGCCCGGCGGGAGCTGACGCCCGACGACGGCCGGCACCTCGCGGGCTCAGCCGCCGATCGCCGACATCGGGCGCTCGGGCTGGAGGAAGCTCGGGTCGTCGAGGCCCGAGCCGGCCTTCTTGCCCCACATGGCCTGCTTCCAGATCCGCGCGACCTCGTCGTCCGGGGCGTCCGAGCGGAGCGTGGCCCGCAGGTCGGTCTCCTCGGTCGCGAAGAGGCAGGTGCGGACCTGTCCGTCGGCGGTGAGCCGGGTGCGGTCGCAGGCCCGGCAGAACGGGCGCGTGACGGAGGCGATGACGCCGACCGTGTGCGGTCCGCCGTCGACGACCCAGCGCTCGGCGGGGGCGGAGCCGCGCTCGTCGGCGCCCTCGGCGGTCAGGGTGAAGCGGGTGCGCAGGGACTCCAGGATGTCGCCCGCGGTGATCATGCCGTCGCGCTTCCAGCCGTGCTGGGCGTCGAGCGGCATCTGCTCGATGAAGCGGAGCTCGTACCCCTCCTCCACCGCCCAGGCGAGCAGGTCGGGTGCCTCGTCGTCGTTGAGCCCGGGCATCAGGACCGCGTTGACCTTCACCGGGGTGAGGCCGGCGTCCCGCGCGGCGGCCATGCCGTCGAGGACGTCGTGGTGGCGGTCGCGCCGGGTGAGGGTCTTGAAGACGTCGGGGCGCAGGGTGTCCAGGGAGACGTTGACCCGGTCCAGGCCGGCGGCCTTGAGGGCGGTCGCGGTGCGCTTGAGCCCGATGCCGTTGGTGGTGAGGGACATGCGGGGGCGGGGCTCCAGGGCGGCGACGCGCTCGACGATCCCGACGAGGCCGGGTCGGAGCAGCGGCTCGCCGCCGGTGAAGCGGACCTCGGTGACGCCGAGGTCGGTGACGGCGATGCGGATCAGCCGGACGATCTCGTCGTCGGTGAGGAGATCCGGCTTCGCGAGCCACTGGAGGCCCTCTTCCGGCATGCAGTACGTGCAGCGCAGGTTGCACCGGTCGGTGAGCGAGACGCGCAGGTCGGTGGCGACCCTGCCGTAGGTGTCGATGAGCACTGTGGGCCCCCTCCCCGTCTTGCGGATACGTGTGGTTCGAGACTACGTGAGCCCACGGACAACGAGCAGGGCAGATTGTCACGGGACCGGCGCGGCCGCGTCGTAGAACCCTACGACGCGGCCGGCGGATCGCTGCGGAACGTATACGGTCCGCTGCGCTCCGGTCAGTGCTTCAGTGCTTCAGTGCTTGACCGCGGCGGCCACCCCGACGCCGGTGAGCGACTTGACCTCCAGCTCCGCGTACTTGCCGGCGTCCGGCTCCTCCTTGGAGAGGAGCGAGCCGAGCCAGCCGAGGAGGAAGCCGAGGGGGATCGAGACGAGGCCGGGGTTCTCCAGCGGGAACCAGTGGAAGTCCACGCCCTTGAACATCGAGGCCGGTCCGCCGGAGACGACCGGCGAGAAGAGGACGAGGACCACGGAGGAGATCAGTCCGCCGTAGATCGACCAGAGCGCGCCCTGGGTGGTGAAGCGCTTCCAGAAGAGCGAGTAGAGGATCGTCGGCAGGTTGGCCGAGGCGGCGACCGCGAAGGCGAGGGCGACGAGGCCGGCGACGTTGAGGTCGCGGGCGAGGGCGCCGAGCGCGATCGACACGATGCCGATGAGGACGGTCGACCAGCGGGCGGCCCGCATCTCCTCCTTCTCGGTGGCCTTCCCGCGCTTGATCACGTTCGCGTAGATGTCGTGCGCGAACGACGAGGACGAGGCGAGGGTCAGACCGGCGACCACGGCGAGGATGGTGGCGAACGCGACGGCGGAGATGACGGCGAGGAGGATCGCGCCGCCGGTGGAGCCGGCACCGCCGCCGACCTCCAGGGCGGTGAGCGGGGCCGCCGTGTTGCCCGCCTTGTTGGACGCCTTGATCGTGTCGCCGCTGAGCAGGGCGGCGGCGCCGAAGCCGAGGACGATCGTCATCAGGTAGAAGGCGCCGATGATGCCGATGGCCCAGTTCACCGACTTACGGGCCGCCTGGGCGGTCGGCACCGTGTAGAAGCGGATCAGGATGTGCGGCAGGCCGGCGGTGCCGAGGACCAGCGCGATGCCGAGCGAGAGGAAGTCCAGCTTCGAGAGGCTGGATGCGCCGTACTTGAGGCCGGGCTCCAGGAACGCGTCGCCCTTGCCGCTGTTGGTGGCGGCGGCGCCGAGCAGCTGCGAGAGGTTGAAGTCGAACTTCAGCAGGATGAGGAAGGTGATGAGGAGCGTGCCCGCGATGAGCAGGACGGCCTTCACCATCTGCACCCAGGTGGTGCCCTTCATGCCGCCGATCGTCACGTACACGATCATCAGGAGGCCGACGAGGGCGACGATCGCGATCTTGCCGCCGTCGCTGGTGATGCCGAGCAGCAGCGAGACGAGGACGCCGGCGCCCGCCATCTGGGCGAGCAGGTAGAAGATCGAGACGACGATGGTCGAGGTGCCGGCGGCGGTCCTGACGGGCCGCTGGCGCATCCGGTAGGCGAGGACGTCGCCCATGGTGAAGCGGCCGGAGTTGCGCAGCGGTTCGGCGACCAGGAGCAGGGCGACGAGCCAGGCGACCAGGAAGCCGATCGAGTAGAGGAAGCCGTCGTAGCCGTAGAGGGCGATGGCGCCGCTGATGCCGAGGAAGGACGCGGCGGACATGTAGTCGCCGGAGATCGCGAGGCCGTTCTGGAAGCCGGTGAACTGGCCGCCGCCGGCGTAGAAGTCGGCGGCGCTGCGGGTCTGGCGGCCGGCCCAGACGGTGATGACCAGGGTGGCGATGACGAAGGCCCCGAAGAGGGCGATGATCAGCGGCCGGTGCTCGCTGGTGGCGTTGCCCGCCGCGAGCAGGACGGTGGTTCTCATGCGTCGCCCTCCAAACGGTTCCGGATGGCCTCGGCCCGGGGGTCGAGACGGTTCGCGGCGTGCCGCGAGTAGAGCCAGGCGATGAGGAAGGTGGTCAGGAACTGACCGAGGCCCAGGACCAGCGCCACGTTGATGTTGCCGAAGAGCTTGGTGCCCATGAAGTCGCCCGCGTAGTTGGAGAGCAGCACGTAGAGCAGGTACCAGGCGATGAAGGCGAGGGTGAGGGGGAAGGCGAAGGAGCGGTACGTACGGCGCAGTTCGCCGAACTCCGCACCTTCCTGCACCTCGACGAACTGCTCCGTCGTGGGCGGCACGGGACCGCGGTCGGTCGCCGTTCCGTTTCTGGGCGGCGGCGGTGCTTCGGTAGCCACGGAATCTCCTCGTGACGCGGGGACGGACGGCATGGTCAAGGGGGCCTCACCAGGGGGCGGGAACGGGGGCTCCGGGCGGAGCCCCTCCCCTGTCCAACGGCACGGAGCCGGAAGCGAAGTGGTTCATGCGGGGGATTTATTCGCACAGATCTTCATGAAGTCTTCTCAACTCATTGAAGGACCGGGAAGATCAGCGATAGCTTCACTCGTCATGCACCTGTCCGCGCGCAAACCCGCGCGAGGGCAGTACATACGGATGATGTGGAGAACCCATGGCTCATCTGGGATCGAGGCGCGGCCGAGCTCTTGCTCTGCCGGTTGGTCTCGCGCTCACGGCCTCGCTCGGCTTCCTTCCCTCCGGCGCCGCCTCCGCCGCGGATCTGAGTGATGCCCCGGCCGCAGCCGTAGCGACGAACGGGCCGAAGCTCTCGTACGTCGTCAACGTCGCGGGGGGCCGCTGGACCGCGGCCTCGGTGAAGAAGGCGATCGCCGCCGCGGGCGGCGAGGTGGTCATCTCGTACGACCAGATAGGCGTGATAGTCGTCCACTCGCAGAACCCCGAGTTCGCGAAGACGATCCGTCAGGCGCGTGGCGTGGTGTCGGCCGGTTCGACCCGTACCGCCCCCCTGTCCGTCCAGACCGACACTTCCGTCGACGAGGGCGCGCAGACGCTGTCCGCGGCCGAGGCCAAGGCCGCCGCGGCCAACGCCACGGACGCGCAGGACCCGCTGGAGCCCCTGCAGTGGGACCTGCCCGCCATCAAGGCGGACAAGGCCCACCAGAAGACGCTGGGCAGCAAGCGCGTGACCGTCGCCGTCATCGACACGGGCGTCGACGACACGCACCCGGACCTGGCGCCGAACTTCGACGTCAAGGCCTCCGCCAACTGTGTGACCGGCAAGCCGGACACCACCGCCGGCTCGTGGCGCCCGAACCCGGGCGAGAGCGACCACGGCACGCACGTCGCCGGCACGATCGCCGCCGCCAAGAACGGCGTCGGCATCACCGGTGTCGCCCCGGGCGTCAAGGTCTCCGGCATCAAGGTGTCCACCCCGGACGGCTTCTTCTACACCGAGGCCGTGGTCTGCGGCTTCATGTGGGCGGCCGAGCAGGGCGTCGAGATCACGAACAACAGCTACTACACCGACCCGTGGATGTTCGCCTGCAAGAACGACGAGGACCAGAAGGCCCTCATCGAGGCGGTCACCCGTGCGACCCGCTACGCGGAGCGCAAGGGCACGGTCAACGTGGCGGCGGCCGGCAACTCGAAGTTCGACCTCGCGGCCGACTCGATCGTCGACAACAGCAGCCCGAACGACACCACGCCGGGCGACCGGGTCATCGACCCGAAGGAGTGCCTGGACTACCCGGCCATGCTGCCGGGCGTCGTCACGGTCTCCGCGACCGGAGCCAAGGACCTCAAGGCGTCCTACTCCAACTACGGTCTCGGCGTGATCGACATCGCCGCCCCCGGCGGTGACCGCACCGAGTACCAGACGCCGGACGCCCCGGCGGTCAACGGCCGCATCCTGTCGACCACGGTCAACGGCGGCTACAACTACAAGGCCGGCACGTCGATGGCCTCGCCGCACGCGGCGGGCGTCCTCGCGCTGATCAAGTCGACGCACCCCTACGCGTCCCCGGCGGCCCTCAAGGCGCTGCTGTACGCGCAGGCCGACGACCGCGCCTGCACCAACCCGTACGACATCGAGGGCGACGGCAAGATCGACGCCGTCTGCGAGGGTGGCAAGAACAAGAACGGCTTCTACGGGGCCGGTCTGATCGACGCGCTGGACGCCGTCCGCCGGTAGTCACCGCGTGTGCTTGACGGAGGGCCCTGGTGGGGTGTGCCACACCAGGGCCCTTCGCGATTCGCGTGGCACTGAGTGCCATAGTGTCGTCATGGACAACACAGTGCGTTCCGGTACGGAGTTGCTCTGGTCGGCCCTCGGCGGCGATCCCGCCCTGGTGGACCGCGTGGAGTACGGCGGGACGTCCGGGCTGCTGCCCGCGCGGCTGCCCGTGATGGATCTGGCCCGGGCCGCGGTCGCGGTCGCCGGGCTCGCGGCCGTCGAGCGGGCCGGGCTGCCCGGGCCCGTGCGGGTGGACGACGGGGCCGTCGCCACCGCCTTCGTGAGCGAGCGCCATCTGCGGGTCGACGGGCGGGCGCCGGTGAGCTTCGCGCCGCTGTCGCGGTTCTGGCGGACGAAGGACGGCTGGGTCCGTACGCACGCCAACTACCCCCACCACCGGGCGGCGTTGCTCGCCGCCCTCGGCACCCCCGACTCCGTCGAGGCGGTCGCGGCGGCGATCGGCGAGCGGACGTCCGCCGAGGTGGAGAGCGCCGTGTACGCGGCCGGGGGCCTGGCCGTCGCCCTGCGCACGCCCGGGGAGTGGGCGGAGCACGCGCAGGGCCGGGAGGTGGCCGCGCGGCCGCTGCTGACCCGGGAGCGGCTCGACGACGCCCCGCCGCGGCGCCGCTCGGGTCCCCTGCGGGTGCTCGATCTGACCCGGGTGATCGCCGGGCCCGTCGCGACCCGGACGCTGGCGCTGCTCGGCGCGGACGTGCTGCGGATCGATCCGCCGGCCAACCCCGAACTGCCGGACCAGCACGCGGACACGGACGTCGGGAAGCGGACCGCCGCCCTCGACCTGGACCGCCCGTCGGACCGCCGTACCTTCGACGAGCTGCTGGAAGCGGCCGATGTCCTGGTCACGGGCTACCGGCCGGGCGCGCTCGACCGCTTCGGCCTCGACCGGCCCGGCCTCGTGACCGCGCGACTGTCGGCCTGGGGCGACTACGGCCCCTGGGGCGGGCGGCGCGGCTTCGACAGTCTGGTGCAGGTGGCGACCGGGATCGCCGTGACCGAGGGCTCGGCGGAGGAGCCGGGGGCGCTCCCGGCGCAGGCCCTGGACCACGGCACGGGCTATCTGCTCGCGGCGGCCGTGCTGCGCTCGCTGACCGAGCAGGACCGGGACGGCGGCACCCGGCTCGTACGCCTGGCGCTCGCGCAGACGGGGCACTGGCTGACGCACGGGCTGCCGCGGTACGAGCCCGGGCGGTACGTCACCGAGACGGACGGCCCGCTGGGGCGGCTCCGGCACGCGCTGTCGCCGGTGTCGTACGAGGGCGGCCCGGCGGGCTGGTCGCGCCCGCCGGGCGTCGCGGGGGCCGATGCCCCTGTCTGGACTACGGCTTGACGAGGACCTTGAGCGCGGTGCGCTCGTCCATCGCCTTGTAGCCGCCGGGGACGCCGTCGAGGCCGACGGTCAGGTCGAAGACCGGGGACGGGTCGATGGTGCCGTCGAGGACGTCCGGGAGCAGTTCCGGGATGTACGCGCGGACCGGCGCGACGCCGCCGCGCAGCGCGATGTTCCGGTCGAACATGACGGAGAGGTCGAGGCCGGTGCCGCTGCCGTGCGGGACGCCGACGTAGCCGATGGAGCCGCCGTCGCGGGCGATGGCGACGGCCGTGCGCATGGACTGCTCGGTGCCGACGGCCTCGATGACGGCGTGGGCGCCCTGGCCGCCGGTGAGTTCGCGGACGGCGGCCTCGGCGGCCTCGCCGCGCTCGGCGACGACGTCGGTGGCGCCGAAGGCACGGGCGATGTCGGTGCGGGCGGTGTGGCGGCCGAGGGCGATGATCCGCTCGGCGCCGAGGCGCTTGGCGGCGAGGACCCCGCAGAGGCCGACGGCGCCGTCGCCGACGACCGCGACGGTGGAGCCCCGCGTCACGCCCGCGCCGAGGGCGGCGTGGTGGCCGGTGCCCATGACGTCGGAGAGGGCGAGCAGCGCGGTCAGCAGGTGGTCGTCGGAGGCGGCGTCGGCGGGGAGCTTGACGAGGGTGCCGTCGGCGAAGGGGACGCGGACGGCCTCGCCCTGGCCGCCGTCGGAGCCGACCGAGCCCCAGAAGCCGCCGCGCGGGCAGGAGGTCTGGAGCCCCTCGGCGCAGTACTCGCAGGTGCCGTCGGACCAGACGAAGGGGGCGACGACGAGGTCGCCGGCGGCGAAGCCGGTGACGTCGGAGCCGGCCGCCTCGACGATGCCGAGGAACTCGTGGCCGATGCGCTGGCCGGGCTGCCGGGCGGACTCGCCGCGGTAGGCCCACAGGTCGCTGCCGCAGATGCAGGCGCGCAGGACGCGGAGGACGACGTCGGTGGAGTCCTGGATCACCGGGTCGGGCACGTCCTCCACGCGCATGTCGAACGGGGCGTGGATGGTGGTGGCGCGCATGGGGGGCGGTCCTTGCTGTCAGACGGTTGTACGACGTTCACCGTACATCGCGGAGAGCACTCCCACGGTCAGCAGGTACTGCGCCGCGATGTAGGTCAGCATGACCCAGAAGTCGGGCGCGGGCAGCTGGGGCCACTCGGCGACGCCGGTGGCGATGAGGGTGTCGGACAGCAGGAACAGGGCGCCGCCCAGGCCGGCCGCGCGGCCGAGGGCGCTCGCGCGGTAGGCCATCGCGGTGAGGAGCAGCGAGTACCCGGCGACGGGGATCCGCAGGTCGGCGGGGAGGTCGGGCCAGAGGAGCGCGACGGTGCCGACGAGGGCGGCCGCGTATCCGGCGCCGAGGAGCGTCGACGTACGCCGTCGGCCGAACAGGACCAGGTAGCAGACGTGTCCGCCGGCGAAGGAGCCCATGCCGACGAGGAAGGCCCAGTCGGCGTCGGAGAGCAGGAAGACGTCGCCGCCCCAGCCGAAGAGGAGCGCGGCGACCAGGAGCCTGGGGGCACCTCTGGTGACGGCGTACGCGGCGAGCAGGGGCATCAGGAGCGGCTTGGCGAGCTGGTGGCCTAGCTCGGCTCCGGCGAGGAGCGAGCCCAGGTCGACGACGGCGGCGAGGCCGAAGGCGGCGAGCAGGACGCGGGAGACGGTCGAGGACGCCGAGGCGGGCGAGGCGGGCGAGGCGGCGCGGACGGCCGTCGGGTCGGTGCTCACGCGGCGGCCTCCGGCGCTGCACCGGTCTGCGGGGACCGCTCCGGCGGGGGTCCCGGCTGCCAGCCCGGGCCGCGGAAGACCCGGCCGGCCCGCTCGCGCCAGTCGCCGGCGGACCGGACGTCGCGGGCGATGGCGGCGTACTCGTGGGTGGCGACGCGCAGGGGGTTGTACGTCTCGATGTTCTTGGTGAGCCCGTAGACGGGCCGGTCGGTCTCGCCGACCCAGGAGCCGAACATCCGGTCCCAGACGATGAGGATGCCGCCGAAGTTCCGGTCCAGGTAGCCGCCCTGGGAGGCGTGGTGGACGCGGTGGTGCGAGGGCGTGTTGAGGACGTACTCGAAGGGCCGGGGCAGCTTCCCGACGCGCTCGGTGTGGATCCAGAACTGGTAGACGAGGTTGACCGAGTAGCAGAAGGCGACGGCGGCCGGGTGCACGCCGAGGGCGATCATCGGCAGGTAGAACGGCCAGGAGGTCACGCTGGTCCACGGCTGGCGCAGGGCGGTGGTGAGGTTGAACTTGCGGCTGCTGTGGTGGACGACGTGGCAGGCCCAGAGGATGCGGATGACGTGGTGTCCGCGGTGCTGCCAGTAGTAGAAGAAGTCCTGTGCGAGCAGCATCAGCGGGATCGTCCACCACAGGACGGGGACGCGGAGCGGGGTCAGCTCGTAGACGGCGGTGTAGATCGCGACCACGGGGATCTTCCACAGCGCGTCGAAGGCGAGGCTCCCGATCCCCATGCCGAGGCTGGTGGCGGCGTCCTTGGTCTCGTACCCGGCGGCGTCCTCGTCGGGGTGGATCCGGTGGCTGACCATCTCCAGGACGGTGAGCAGGACGAACGCCGGTATGGACCAGAGCACGACATCGGGCAGGTTCGGCATGCCGTCGACGGTAGGCGGGGTGGGCGGGGGCCCGCTAGACGTGGTTACCAACAAGTATGCGAGACGACGTGTCAGCAAGCTTTGGCACCTTCTGACAAGCGCGCCTCGTCCCCGGCCATGATCCGCCGGACAGGCCCTAGATCCCCGCCGCGCCGAGGAGGGAGCCCGCGCCGTAGGTGATCGCCATCGCGAGCGCGCCGCCGCCCACGTTGCGGAGGATCGCGCGGCCCGCGGGCGCGTTGCCGAGGCGGGCGCTCCACCAGCCCGTGAAGGCGAGCGCCGCGAGGACGGAGGCGACCGTGACCCAGAGGCGGGCCGAGGCCGGCGGCAGGACGATCGCGAGGAGCGGGAGCAGGGCGCCGACGGTGAAGGCGAGGAAGCTGGCGCCCGCCGCGTGCCAGGGGTTGGTGAGGTCGTCGGGATCGATGCCCAGCTCCACGCGCGCGTGGGCGCGCAGGGCGTCGCGCTCGGTGAGCTGTTCGGCGGCCTCGCGGGCCACCTCCGCGGAGAGCCCTCGGGCGGCGAGGAGGCCGGTCAGCTCGGCGAGTTCCGCCTCGGGCTCCTCCTGCAGTTCGCGTCTCTCCTGGGCGAGCGCCGCCTTCTCCGAGTCGCGCTGGCTGGAGACGGAGACGTACTCCCCCGCCGCCATCGACATCGACCCGGCGAGCAGCCCCGAGAGGCCCGCGGTGAGCAGGGCCGCGTGGGACTCCGTGGCGCCCGCGACGCCCACGACGAGGCCCGCGGTGGAGACGACTCCGTCATTGGCTCCGAGCACGGCGGCCCGGAGCCAGTTGAGACGGGAGCCGAGGCCACCGCCGTGGGCCTCGTCGTGGGCGGGAGGTTCGGGCGCGGGTGCGGTCACGTCAGGAGGTTCGCACCCGTCCGGTCACCAGACGCGGACCGACCCGCCCGTGGCGAAGGCGGGGCTGGTGGCGCCCTCGGGGATCTTCTCCAGGGGTGTGGCGATCTCCGTGACCTCCGGTCCGTGGACGGCGGCGAGGGGGTCGAGGAGGGCGAGGTCGAAGCCGTAGACGCGGGCGGCGTTGCCCCCGACCATGGCGGCGACCTCCTCCTTCGGCACGCCCGCGTAGGCGATGCGGAGGCCTTCGCGGGAGTACGGGGTGGTGCCCTCGTCGTGCGGGTAGTCGCTGCCCCACATGATCTTGTCGAGGCCGATCCGCTCGCGCAGCGGCACCTCGTGCGGGCGCATGAAGCTCGCGCCCACGAAGCAGTTGTCGCGCCAGACCTCGCTGGGGCCCTTGCCCATGGACTCCGCGAGCCCGGCGCCGAACTTGGACTCGGCGGTGGAGGCCTTCGTGGCCGCCGCGACCAGGCGTCCGTGGTAGTAGTCCAGCATCTCCATGACCCCGGGGATCCAGCCGGAGCCCTGTTCCGTCAGGACGAGCCTGAGGTCGGGATGACGGCGGAAGGCGCCGCCGAAGACGAGGTGCCACAGGGCTCGGTGGGAGAACCAGGTCGTCTCCACCATGAAGACGGCCCGGGCCGCCGGTTCGTCGCCGAGCGGTGGCGAGGCCGAGCCGCCGTGGTGGTTGACCGGCACGCCCAGCTCCGCGCAGACGGCCCAGATCGGGTCGTACGCCTCCGAGTACAGCTCGGGCACGCCCGAGCCGGGCGGGGCGCCCGGCAGCAGGATCCCGCCGGTCAGACCGGCGTCCTTGGAGCGGCGGATCTCGCGTACGGCCTCGTCGACGTCGTTGAGGAGGATCTGCGCCACGCCCGCCCTGCGCCCCGGCGCGTCGGCGCAGAAGTCGGCGAGCCAGCGGTTGTGCGCGCGCAGGCCCGCCCAGCGGAGCTCGTACTCCTCGCGGGTCGGCGGCGGGGCCATCAGCGAGGCGGACGGGAAGAACGGCGGGATGGTGTTCGGGAAGACGACCTCGGCGACGATCCCGTCCGCCTCCAGCTCCCGCAGCCGGCGCTGCGAGTTCCAGTTGCGGTCGGCGGTGTCGGCGAGCAGGTCCTCGTACGGGTTGACGTAGCCGGCCGCCCAGGCGTCGAAGGCCTCGTGGTGCTTCTTCTCCAGGTACGGCCGGTAGTCGAGGAGGTCGGCGCCGGCATGGCAGTCGGCGGAGATGACGGTGTACCTGTCCATCAGTTCACCCCCAGGACCGGGAAGTCGTGCTCCGTCAGCCAGTGGCGGCCGACCTCGCGGGACCGGGCCCAGGACGCCTCCACCGCCGCCTGGTCGGACGGCTGCCCGAGGTCGGCGGGGGTGGGGCCGATCCGGCGGGCGATCGGTTCGAGGGCGGGGAGGTCGAAGCCGAAGACCTCGGCCGCCGCCAGACCGAGCATCCGCCGGGTCTCCTCCACCGGGATGTCGTGGAAGGTGTTCCGCAGCCACGCGCGCGTGGCGGGCCAGGTCCCCTCCGGGTGCGGGAAGTCCGAGCCCCACAGGATGTTGTCGACGCCGATCTCGTACCGCTGGGCGAGCTCGCGCCGCTTGGTGTTGGTCGCGCAGACGAAGACCTGCCGGTCCAGGTACTCGCTCGGCGGCCGCTTCAGCTCCGCGAACGGGGACAGCTTCTTGCCGCCGTGCGCGCCGAGGTAGAGCCGGTCCATGAACCAGAGCAGGTTGGGCAGCCACCAGCAGCCGGACTCGGCGACGCCGAACCTCAGACCCGGGTGGCGCTCGAAGACCCCGGACCAGAGCAGGAACCAGAGCGGCCTGGCCGGCCAGAAGGTGACCTCGGAGACGTAGATCCCGAGGTGGTCGCCGTACTCCTCGCGCGGCGCGGCGCCGGAGTGGGTGACGACCGGCATGCCGGTCTCGGCGGCGGCCGCCCACACCGGGTCGTAACGCCGGTCGTGGTACGGGGCCTTGTCCACCCACATCGAGGGGATCATGAGGGCGCCGAGCCCGGACTCCTTGGCCCGGTGGATCTCGGCGACGACCTCGACGGGGTCGGCGGTGACGGGGAGCAGCGCGACCCCGCAGTGCCGCTCGGGATTCTGCCCGACGAACTCGGCGAGCCAGCGGTTGTGCGCCTTCGCGCCCGCCATGCCGAGCTCCGGGTCCTGGTCGCCGGAGAGGCCGAGGCCGACGCCGAAGGGGGCGGCGGTCTGGCTGTCGACGGCGTCCGCGTCGGGGAAGACGACCTCGGCGGCGACCCCGTCGCCGTCGAGCTCCTTGAGCCGCTGGGCGGCGTCCCAGCCGCCGCGCAGGCCCTCCTCGTTGTCGTGGAACCACTTGTCGGCGAAGGCCTCGTTGCGCACCCCGAGGCGGGTCATGGCCTCGCGGCGCGCGTCGCGCCCGGCGAGGAACTCGTCGAAGGCGCGGTGGAAACGGGACTCCAGATACGGCCGGTACTGCTCGGTGGGCAGTCCGGCGTGACAGTCGGAGGAGATGATCAGATAGGGATCCTCGTACGTCGTCATGGCAGTACGTCCCTCAGTCTCGGTCTCGGTCGAGGATGAAGCTCTCCAGGTACGACGGGTTGGCGCGGTCCAGCATCGACCGCGACCGCGCCCGGATCTGGCCGTCGCTGTGCTCGCTCTCCGGCAGCATCCAGAACCGGTCGGCGCGGATGCCCTCGACGACCAGCTCGGCGACCTCCTCCACCGGCGTGAAGGCGATCTCCTGCCCGGCCTCCTTCATCGCGGCCTCCCACTGGTCGAGGCTGCGGTACGGGGTCCTGCGCGGGCGCTCCTTCGCGAACCGCTCGGGCCGGTTGCGGTGCGACTCCCACAGGCCGGTGCGGAGCATGTGCGGGCCGGGGAACAGCACGGAGGCGCCCACGGACGCCTGCTCGGCCCGGAGATGGGCGTAGAGCGACTCGGTCATGGTGACGACGGCCGCCTTGGTGACCGCGTACACGGAGGCGGTGGGCAGCGGGGCGATGCCGCCGTCGGCGGAGGAGGTGTTGACGACGTGGCCGGGCTCGCCGCTCGCGATCATGCGCGGGACGAAGGCCTGGATGCCGTGGAAGACGCCCCAGACGTTGACGGAGAAGGCCCACTTCCAGTCGTTCGGCTCGTGCTCCCACATCCGGCCCTCGGCGCCGGACCCCACGCCCGCGTTGTTGCAGAGGACGTGGACGGCGCCGAAGGTGTCGTACGCCGCGTCCGCGAACGCCCGGACCTCGTCGGGGTCGGAGACGTCGACGGTCCGGGCGAGGATCTGCGCCCCGCCCTCCATCAGCTCGTCGGCGGCCTCCGCGAGCGCGCCCGGCTCGACGTCCCCGAGGACGACGGCCATGCCCTCGTCGGCGAAGCGGCGGGCCATGGCACGCCCGATGCCGCTCGCCGCGCCGGTGACGACGGCGACCTGTCCCGCGCGCAGTTCCATCAGACACTTCCTTCCGGGGGTCCGTCGAGGATCTGGAGCGGGTCGTCGTACCGCTGGTGGATGTAGGGCAGCAGCGCCTGCGCGGAGACGCGCTCGGCGACCGTGCCCTTCTGGTCGGTGGTCTTCTCGCCGATCGTGATCTCGACGAGCCTGCGTACGGGGAGGTCGGCCACCGGGTCGTACATGGACTCGCGCAGGATCACGTCACCGGTGATCCGCTCCAGCTTCCGCACCTTCTCGTTGCGGACGCAGTGGACGAGGACGGGGTCGCCGTCGAAGCCGGTGCCGTCGACGGCGGGCAGGAACTTGAAGTAGAAGTCGGTCTTCCGGACGGGCTCCGGCAGCGGCAGCGGACCGGAGACGGCGCCGCGCACCTCGACGAAGGCGATGCCGTGCCGGGCGAGGGCGGCGCGGACGACGAGCCCTTCGCGGTCGACCGTGACCTCGCCCAGCTTCTTCGGCTCGCCGAAGACCTCGCGCCCGCCGATCAGGGCGCGCTCGTGGGTCATCGGCATGACCAGCGGGTACCAGCCCTCCTGGTCGCCGTGGGCCGCGGCCACGGCCACGGAGCCGGCGCCGAGCGGATAGCCGGACAGGTCGACCTGGCTGATGTTGACGCGGACGAGCGGGCGCGCGGTGGGTTTCAGCGGGGGCGGCAGGATCGCCGCGACGACGTCGGGGTCGGTCTCCCAGACGGCGACCACTCCGGTGGACCAGATGTCGGGGAGCTTGGAGCTCCGCTCGCGCGCCGCCGCCGCCTCGGCCTCGCTGCGCGCCCCGTACCGTACTCGTGCCATGACGTACCACCCTTCGGGATCATCCCCTGGACAGTCGGCCTGTAACACAGTTACACCGTCACCGATGAAGGGTAAAGACCCGTGCACGCAGAGGAATTGGGGGAAGCGATGGCACGCTCGGCGCTGAGCCGCGACGAAGTCCTGGACACCGCGGCCGCTCTGGTGAGGGAGCACGGCCCGGGCGCCCTGACCATGCGCAGGCTCGCCGCCGAGCTGGGCACTGCGGTCACCTCGATCTACTGGCACGTCGGCAACCGCGAGTCGCTCCTCGACGCGCTCGTCACCCGCACGGTCACCGACCTCGGCACGATCCGCCCGCGCGGGACGACCCCCGCCGAGCGGATCGTCTCGGTCGCCCGCGCGCTGCGCCGTGCCCTGCGCGAGCGCCCGCACCTGGTGGCGATGGTCCACGAACGGGGCCTGACGGAGCGGATGTTCCTGCCGGCCCAGCGCGCCCTCGTCCACGAGGCCCACGCGGCGGGGCTGCGCGGCGAGCACGCGGCGCGGGCCGTCCGCGCACTGCAGTTCCAGGTCGTCGGCTACGTCCTGGTGGAACGCAACCGCGAGCGGTCCCCGACCCAGTCCCCCGCCGAGGAGGAGCTGTGGCGCGAGGAGACCGCCGAGGCCGAGGCCGACCCCGATCTGACGCGTGCCCTGGCCGCGCCGATCGACACCGAGGCCCTCTTCCTCGACTCCGTACGGGCCCTGGTGGAGGGTCTGCTCACCGGGGCCGGCGGGAGCGGGGCGGGTCTGCTCACCGGGGCCGGCGGGGGCACCGCGGACACCGGGGACGGCACTGTCGGTCGCGGGCCGTATTCTCATTGACCATGCTCGACGACCGTACGACAGCAGCGACGTGGCCGGCCGCCTACCCACAGGGGTACGCGGTCGTCGACGTGGAGACCACCGGCCTCGCCCGCGACGACCGGATAGTGTCGGCTGCCGTCTACCGGCTGGACGCCCAGGGGAACGTCGAGGACCACTGGTACACGCTCGTCAACCCCGAGCGCGACCCCGGTCCCGTCTGGATCCACGGGCTGACCAGCGACGTCCTGGAGGGCGCGCCGCTCTTTCCGGAGATCGCGGCGGAGTTCGCGACCCGGCTCGACGGCCGGGTCCTGGTCGCGCACAACGCGATGTTCGACTGGCAGATGATCGCCAGGGAGTACGCGCGCGCCGAGTCCGCCGCACCCGTGCGCCAGCGGCTGTGCACGATCGCGCTCGCCAAGGAGCTGTCGCTGCCGCTGCCCAACCACAAGCTGGAGTCGCTCGCCGCGCACTTCGGCGTCGTCCAGCAGCGCGCGCACAACGCGCTGGACGACGCGCGGGTCCTCGCCGAGGCGTTCCGGCCGAGCCTGCACACGGCGGCCGAGCGGAACGTCCGGCTGCCGCTCCTGGAGTGCCGCCCGCTGACGGAGTGGGCCGGGGCTCCGACGCAGCCCCGGGTCGGGCACCAGGGCGGGTACCCGTCCTCGTCGTCCTCCGGCGCGTACCGCATGAACAGCTGGCGCCCCTCCCGGAAGCGCCCCGCCTGCCCGTACCCCAACCCCGGCCGGTACGAGGCCGACCGGCCGCTCAAGCAGGGCATGCGGGTGGCGTTCTCCGGCGACACCTCCGTCGACCGCGAGCTCCTGGAGGACCGCACGGTCGACGCCGGGCTCCATGTCGCCACCAGCGTCTCCCGGCTGACGAGCCTGCTCGTCACGAACGACCCCGACGCGCACACCTCCAAGACGCTGAAGGCGAAGTCCTTCGGCACGCCGGTCGTCGACGAGGCGGCCTACACGCACCTGCTGCGGGACGTGGCCCCGGCAGACGGGTGACGCGCGGGGCCGGGTGGGCGTGCCTCGGTGCGCCCATCGGCCGGGAGCTCCACCCTGTGGCGCATGGCACGTTGTGAGGTCTGCGGAAACGATTACGGCATGTCCTTCGAGGTCCATGCCCAGGGTGCGGTGCACGTCTTCGACTGCTTCTCGTGCGCCATCCACCGCATGGCGCCCATCTGCGAGCACTGCCGCGTCCAGATCATCGGGCAGGGCGTCGAGAGCGAGGGCAGCTGGTACTGCGGCGCCCACTGCGCCCGCGCGGAGGGAAAGGTGGGAATCGTCGACAGAGTGTGAGGAAACGATCCTGGGGACGGCCTCCCCGAGTCGGCCGAACCCCGCCGCGTGCACCCCATGACCCCGGTTGTACCGTCATGGGGTGTACCGCTTCCTGTTGTCCCGGCAGTGGGTGATCCTCACCCTCATCGTCCTCGCCCTCATCCCCACGATGATCGAGCTGGGCTTCTGGCAGTTCCACCGGCACGAACGCCGCGTGGCCCAGAACGCCCTGATCGCGGACAACCTCAAGGCGAAGCCGGTCCCGGTCGAGGAGCTCACCTCCCCCGGCCACACCGTCCCGCGCGCCGACTACTGGCGGCAGGTCACCGCCACCGGCACCTTCGACACCACCCACGAGGTGGTCGTCCGCCGTCGCACCAACGCCGACGACAAGCAGGGCGTGCTCGTCCTGACGCCGCTGGTCCTCCGGGACGGCAGTGTCGTCCTGGTCAACCGCGGCTGGGTGCCGGCCGCCGCCGACCAGCGCGCGTATCCGACGGTGCCGCCCGCCCCCAAGGGCGAGATCACCGTCACCGGCCGCCTCAAGGCGGACGAGACGACCGGCGCCAGCGGCATCAAGGACCTGAAGGGCCTGCCGGACCGCCAGGTGATGCTGATCAACAGCGAGCAGCAGGCCGCGCTCATCGGCCGTGAGGTCCTCGGCGGCTACCTCGAACAGATCGCCCCCGAGTCGGCCGGCGGCACCCCCGAACTGATCCCCGAGCCCGACCACGACTCGATCGGCGCCCACATGGCGTACGCCGTGCAGTGGTGGCTCTTCACCGCCGGTGTGCCCGTCGGCTGGGTGATCCTCGTCCGCCGGGAAAAGCGCGACCAGGAGGCCGCCGCCCGCGCCGAAACCTCCGGGAGCGGGGACGGGAGCGGCGACGGAGACGGAAGCGGGGACGGCGACGGCGGGCCCTCCGACGCCTCCGGGGCCCCTGCCGGGGACACGACCGCGATCCAGGCCACCCCGTCCCTCTGATTGACGGCCGCCGCTTCCGGGAACAGCCCAAAGCGTGACGCAACGTATCGACGACTACGCCCTCATCGGCGATCTCCAGACCGCCGCGCTCGTCGGCCGTGACGGGTCGATCGACTGGCTGTGTCTGCCCCGCTTCGACTCGGCCGCCTGTTTCGCCGCACTGCTCGGCGACGAGAACAACGGCCACTGGCGGATCGCGCCCAAGGGCGCCACGACCTGCACCACCCGCCGTTACGCCGAGGACTCCCTCGTCCTGGAGACCTACTGGACGACCCGCACGGGCGCCGTCAAGGTCGTCGACTTCATGCCCCAGCGGGACAAGGCCCCCGACGTCATGCGGATCGTGGAGGGCGTCAGCGGCACCGTCGAGATGAGCGCCGTCCTGCGGCTGCGCTTCGACTACGGCTCGATCGTGCCCTGGATGCGCCGCGCCGACGGCCACCGGGTCGCGGTCGCCGGTCCCGACGCCGTCTGGCTGCGCAGCGAGCCGCCCGTGAAGACCTGGGGCCAGCAGTTCTCCACCTGTTCCTCCTTCACCGTCGCCGCCGGCGAGAAGGTCGCCTTCGTACTGACCTGGCACCCCTCGCACGAGCCGCGCCCCGACCTCGTCGACCCCTTCGAGGCCCTGGAGCACTCTCTGGAGGACTGGCGGGAATGGTCGGCCCGCTGTACCTACCAAGGCCCCTACCGGGAGGCGGTGCTGCGCTCCCTGATCACCCTCAAGGCGCTCACCTACGCCCCGACCGGCGGGATCGTCGCCGCGCCCACCACCTCGCTGCCGGAGGAGCTCGGCGGCGTACGGAACTGGGACTACCGCGCGTGCTGGCTGCGCGACTCCTCCCTCACTCTCGGCGCGCTGCTCGCCGCCGGGTACGTCGAGGAGGCGGCCGCCTGGCGGGACTGGCTGCTGCGCTCGGTCGCGGGCGACCCGGCCGACCTCCAGATCATGTACGGCCCCGGCGGGGAGCGCCGGCTGCCCGAGGCGACCCTGCCGTGGCTGCGCGGCTACGCCGACTCGGCGCCGGTACGGACCGGGAACGCGGCCGTGGAGCAGTTCCAGCTCGACGTGTACGGCGAGGTCATGGACTCGCTCTACCGCGCGCGCGAGGCGGGGATCCCGCCGAAGCGGCACGCCTGGAACCTCCAGCTGAGCCTGCTCGGCTTCCTGGAGTCGACCTGGCGGAACCCGGACGAGGGCCTGTGGGAGGTCCGCGGGCCGCGCCGCCACTTCACCCACTCGAAGGTGATGGCCTGGGTGGCCGCCGACCGGGCGGTGCGCACCCTGGAGGCGGACCCCTCGCTGCCGGGGGACCCGGCACGGTGGCGGGCGATGCGGGACGAGATCCACGCCGAGGTGTGCGCGAAGGCGTACGACCCCGACCGGAACACCTTCACGCAGTCGTACGGCTCCCCGGAGCTGGACGCCGCCACCCTGCTCATCCCGCAGGTCGGCTTCCTGCCGCCGGACGACCCCCGGGTGGTCGGGACGGTGGACGCGGTGCGGGCGGAGCTGCTGCACGGCGGCTTCCTGCGCCGGTACAGCGTGGATTCGGGGGCGGTGGACGGGCTGCCGGGGCGGGAGGGGACGTTCCTCGTCTGTTCCTTCTGGCTCGCGGACGCGCTGCGGATGACCGGCCGGACCGAGGAGGCGCGTCGGCTCTTCGACCGGCTCGTCGCCCTCCGCAACGACGTGGGGCTCCTCGCGGAGGAGTACGACCCGGTGGCCCGGCGCCAGCTGGGGAACTTCCCGCAGGCCTTCAGCCACATCGGGCTGGTGGGCACCGCCCTCGCGCTGGCCCGGGAGGATCGGGACCCGGCAGGATAGGTCCATGGATCTTGGACTGAAGGACCGTGTGTACGTGGTGACCGGCGCGACGCGGGGGCTCGGCCGGGCCTCGGCCGAGGCGCTGCTCGCCGAGGGCGCGAAGGTGCTGATCACCGGGCGCGAGGAGAAGACCGTCGCCGACGCCGTGGCCGAGCTGGGTGCGGGCACGAGTGCGGGTGAGGGTGGGGGCGCGGGCCGGGTCGCCGGTGTCGCCTCCGACAACGCCGACCCGGGGACCCCGGCCCGGCTGATCGCCGAGGCGCGGGCACGTTTCGGCGGCTTCGACGGCATCCTGATCAGCGTCGGCGGCCCGGCGCCCGGCTTCGCCGCCGACAACACCGACGAGCAGTGGGCGGCGGCCTTCGACACCGTCTTCCTCGGGGCCGTACGGCTGGCCCGCGCGGCGGCGGAGACGCTCACCGAGGGCGGGGTGATCGGCTTCGTCCTGTCCGGTTCCGTCCATGAGCCGATCCCTGGCCTGACCATCTCGAACGGACTGCGGCCCGGGCTCGCCGGCTTCGCCAAGTCCCTCGCCAACGACCTGGGCCCGCGCGGGGTCCGGGTCGTCGGGCTGCTCCCGAGCCGGATCGACACGGACCGGGTCCGCTCCCTCGACGCGCTCTCCGGCGACGCGGACGCGGCCCGCGCGGCGAACGAGGCCGCGATCCCGCTGCGCCGCTACGGCACCCCGGAGGAGTTCGGGCGCACGGCGGCCTTCCTGCTGTCGCCGGCCGCCTCGTACCTGACGGGGCTGATGCTCCCGGTGGACGGCGGGGCGCGCGGCGGCTTCTGAGCCGTCGCGTCCTCGCTGCGGCTCAGGTGACCCGGCGGGCGCGGTGCTTCACGGCCCGCAGACGGGCCTCCGTGGGCAGTGCGGGGAGCCCCGTGGACGTACGGGCGTGCGCGAGGGCCTCGGTGCTGAGGGTGTTGAGGGCGTCTCCCGGGGAGGCGTACGGCTCCAGGAGGAGCGCGACGCGGGTCCGGGGGGTGGCGCGGCGGCCCGTGAGGTGGACCCGGGCCTTGGAGACGCCCTCCTGGGCGGCGGCGTCCGCCTCCAGGACGGCCTCCAGGGACCGGCCGCGCAGGATCGCCTCCTCGCCGTCGCCGGTGTCGACGAGGACCTCGCGGAGCCGGGCCCGCCGGAACTGGACGAGCAGCCACCACAGGGCGAGCAGGACGACGAGCCCGAGGCCCGCGATGACCACCGGCCACCACCAGCTCTCGTCGCGCCACCGCTGCCGGTCCGCGGCGGAGAGCAGGACGTCGGAGGGGCCGGACCAGGGCCACCAGGACGGTACGGACAGGTCGAGGCCGGCCGCGAGGACGGCGCCGCCGCCGAGGACGAGGAGCAGCCCGGCGAGACCGAGCAGGACGCGGTTGACGCGTCGGAGGACGACCGTCACCGGGGTTCACCCCTTCCTGGGTGGTCGGGTCACTCGTACGGTCAGCGCGGGCGCGTGGGCGAGGCCGAGCTCGTCGACGCCGGTGGCGAGGACGCTCTCCACATCGGTGCGGACCTCGTCGAGCACCCGGAAGTGCGAGACGGCGCGGACGCCCACCTTGGCCCGGCCCACGCGGACCCGGACGGACTGGACGCCGGAGACCTCCATGGCGCGGTCGCGCAGGGCGAGGGCGGCGGCCTCACGGTCGAGCCCGGCCCGTACGTCGACGTGTTCGCGGCGCATGGGGAGGACGGCGCGCAGTCCGGGGGTGGCGGCCAGGATCAGCAGCCAGACGCCGAGCAGGACGGCGACGGCGGCGCCGATGAGGACCGCTGCGGTGTCGAGGGGTTTGCTCGCGAGCGCGTCGGCGAGCTCGTGCCGCCAGGCCATGGCGGACCGCTCGGCCCGGACGGCCGCCACGTCGTACAGCAACAGCCCCGCCCCGCCGAGCACGACGGCCGCGAGGGCGGCGGCGGGGATACGCCGCACCGCCCAGAAGCGGCGCACGCGCGGCCCCGCGGCACCGGGAAGAACGGGCACGGAGTCGGGAGGCCCGGCACCGTCGGAGGCCGAGGGCCCGTCGGAGGCCGAGGCCCCATGGGGGGGCGCGGCCTTGTCGAGGGGCGCGTCCGGGTCCGGGGGCGGGTCCGGGGTGGTGGTCATGAGAGGCGGCCCCTCGGGGTGGTGTGGCGCGTGTGCGTGGAGTGGAGGCGTTCCACGTGGACGGCGACCTCGTGGACCTCCATGCCCACGAGGTTCTCCACGCGGCTGCGAACCCGGCCCCGGACGGCCCCGCACTGGCGGCCGATGTCGGTCGGGTAGGCGAGTTCGAGGCTCACCGAGACCCGGGCGACGTCCCGGTGGACGACGACCGAGGCGTGCGGTGCCGAGCCGCCCTCGGGGACGGCGTCCAGCGCCTCCCGCGCGGCCTGGGAGGCGATCTTCGCGACGACCCGGTCGGCGATCGTGGTCGCCCCGCGGTCACGTACCGGGTCTGCCACCCCGGGTCACCGCCGCCGGTCGCCGCGTTCGCGGCCCCGGAACAGGTCGCCTGCTTCGAGGTCGCCGTCGAGGAAGCGCCCGGCCACGAAGCCGATCGCGCCCAGGGCTGCGACCAGCAGAAACGCCCCGAAGCCGCCGAAGTACCCGGCGAAGCCCAGGGCCATGCCGGCCACCAGGCCGACCACTGCCATGCTCATTCCTGTCCCCTTTCGAGGCCTGTTCGACGGACGCGCCGCCGACGGCTACTGGAGCCTCTGCTCCGGCTCTTCCTCCTCCTCGTCCGGGAGCTTCACATCGCTGACCGCGATGTTGACCTCGACGACCTCGAGGCCGGTCATCCGCTCCACGGCGGCGATGACGTTCTCCCGTACGTCGCCTGCGACATCGGCGATGGAGACGCCGTAGTCGACGACGATCTCCAGGTCGAGCGCGGTCTGCACCTCGCCGACCTCGGCCTTCACCCCTCGGGTGACGCTCGACTTGCCGCCGCCCCCGCCGGGTACGCGGTCGCGGACGGCGCCGAAGGTGCGGGAGAGGCCGCTGCCCATGGCATGGACGCCGACCACATCGCGCGCGGCGAGGCCGGCGATCTTCTCCACGACGCCGTCGGCGATCGTGGTCCGGCCCCGGGAAGCCGGGGCGCCGCCGCCGCGTTTGGTCACGGAGGTCCGGCGCGGTTCGTCGGTCGTGGTGTCACCGGAGTGCGTGGAATCCGTCATCGCATTTCGCCCCTTCTGGGATATTTCGGGGTTCTTCGCCCACACTAAGGGCGGCTGCCCCGTCCCGCCCCAGGGATACGGCAGGCTGGGGCAATGACGACGGCTGAGGGTTGGACGGCGGCGGTACGCGACCGGCTCGCGCCGGGCAGGCTGCTGCCGCTCGGGGCGCCGGAGGACGGGGCCTGGATCACGGAGCGCGCGGTGCGGACGGTTCTCGACGGGGTCGCGGCGGCCGTACGGGGGGTCGCGCCGGGCGAGCTCCGCATCGGGCCGGATACAGAAGCGAATACGGAAGCGGATACGGATACGGAGGCCCTTCCGGTGCCGCCGGGCGGGCTGCCGCCGGGGCCGCTGCGGATCTCGGCGGATTTCGGGGCGGTGGCCGGGCGGCCCCTTCCGGAGCTCTCCGCCGAGCTGCGTGCGGCCCTGATCTCGGCGGCCGAGGACGCGCTCGGGCTCGTGGTGGCCGCGGTGGACCTGCGGGTGACGGAGCTGCTCGACGCGGCCCCGGAGATTTCCGGCCCGGCCGCTCCCCCACCCGGGCGACCCTCCCCCGCGACGGACGATCCCGCCGCGCTGGCGGCCCTGCGGGTCGAGGGCGTGGCGGGCGTGACGGACGCGCTGGGCCCGCCCGTCCACCGGGCCTCCGGCCGGGTGCGGGTCGAGCTGGCGGTGACGGCTGGCCACCGTCCCCTGGACGTGGCCCGCGCCGTGCGGAACGCCGTGACCGCCGCCACCCAGGAGGCGACGGCGGTCACGGTGCTGATCTCGGAGCTGCGGTAGGTGCCGCGGTAGAAGCCCCCGGCGGGGAGCGTCAGTCGCCGAGGCCGGCGAGGTCGCGCAGGCGGCGGGCCTGCGCGGCGCGCTCGGCGGGGAGCGTCAGTCGCCGAGGCCGACGAGGTCGCGCAGGCGGCGGGCCTGCGCGGCGCGCTCGGCGGTGCGCTGCTCCTCGTACGAGCGGCCGGCGGCAGCCTGGAGGAGCGCCTTGGTCTCGTTGACCGCGGCGCGCGGCGCCGCGAGCAGGGCGGCGCTGAGGTCCCGTACCGTCGCGTCGAGTTCCTCCGCGGGCACGGCGATATTGGCGAGACCGATGCGCTCGGCCTCCTCCGCGTGGACGAAGCGGCCGGTGGCGCAGATCTCCAGCGCGCGGGCGTAGCCGACGAGCGAGACGAGCGGGTGCGTCCCGGTCAGGTCCGGGACGAGACCCAGGCTCGTCTCGCGCATGGCGAACTGCACGTCCTCGGCGACGACCCGCAGGTCGCAGGCGAGAGCGAGCTGGAAGCCCGCGCCGATGGCGTGCCCCTGAACGGCCGCGATCGACACGAGGTCGCTACGGCGCCACCAGGTGAACGCCTCCTGGTACTCGGCGATCTCCGCGTCGAGGTCCGCGTCGGAACCGCGCGCGAGATCGAGGAAGGACGGCTCTCCGTCGAAGCCCTCGGGCGTGAACGCCTGCCGGTCGAGCCCCGCGGAGAAGGACTTTCCCTCTCCGCGCAGGACCACGACCCGCACGCTGCCGGGCAACGACCGGCCGGCTTCTGTCAACGCCCGCCACAGAGCGGGAGACTGAGCGTTGCGCTTCGCCGGGTTGGTCAGGGTCACCGTGGCAACGGCGTCCTCGACGGTGAGCCGTACACCGTCCTTGTCGAATACGAGCTCAGAGTCGTCGAGCGAAGTCATGGGGCGCCTCCGGTTCCGGTGCAGCACTTGCAAGGATGCTAAGTGACTGCACAGTAACCACCTGGCCGACCGCGAGGCCGACCGGGTTGGCCACCGGGAGACCCGATGGCCGGTCGAGCCGCCCCGATGACTCAGACCGAGGCTGCCTTCTTGCCCCGGGTCGCTCCGCCGCGTCCGCGCAGCGTGACTCCGGACTCGCTCAGCATCCGGTGGACGAATCCGTAGGAGCGGCCGGTTTCCTCGGCCAGCGCCCGGATGCTCGCACCGGAGTCATACTTCTTCTTCAGGTCTGCCGCGAGCTTGTCGCGCGCGGCGCCGGTCACCCGGCTGCCCTTCTTCAGAGTCTCGGCCACCCGTGCCTCCTCATGGGAAGTGCGCTCTGGACTTCTCATGATCACCCCTCCCCGCCGTCCTGGCCACCCATTCGACAAGGTCCGTGCCGCCGGGTTGCCGGAGGAGCACGCCCTCGTCACGACCGGAAGCACTGATTCCGCACAGGCGGAAAGCGGACTCCGCACCGCCCGGGGCGGGAAGTGCCAGGTCAACGCCGCAGGGGGAACACACGTACGGCGCGGGTCTGCCGGAAGGATTCGGCAGAGCACCGCGCCGGGGTGTACGAGACGCCCTCACTCAGATGAAGGATCACCCATGAGCCGAATGATCCAGCCCTGAATGATCACTTCGGGCCCCGGAAGCCGCCTGTGGGCGTTTCCGGGGCGCAAGCCGGGTCAGGCCAGGGCGACCAGGTCCGCGTAGTCCGCGCCCCACAGGTCCTCGACGCCGTCCGGGAGCAGGATGATCCGCTCCGGGTCGAGCGCCTCGACCGCGCCCTCGTCGTGGGTGACGAGGACGACCGCGCCCTTGTACGTCCGCAGGGCGCCGAGGATCTCCTCGCGGCTGGCCGGGTCGAGGTTGTTGGTCGGCTCGTCGAGGAGCAGCACGTTCGCCGAGGAGACGACCAGGGTCGCGAGCGCGAGACGGGTCTTCTCGCCGCCGGAGAGCACCCCGGCCGGCTTGTCGACGTCGTCGCCGGAGAAGAGGAAGGAACCGAGGGTCTTGCGGACCGCGACGAGGTCGAGGTCGGGCGCGGCGGAGCGCATGTTCTCCAGGACGGTCCGCTCGGGGTCGAGCGTCTCGTGCTCCTGGGCGTAGTAACCGAGCTTGAGGCCGTGGCCCGGGGTGACCTGGCCGGTGTCGGGCTTCTCGACACCGCCGAGGAGGCGCAGCAGGGTCGTCTTGCCCGCGCCGTTGAGGCCGAGGATGACGACGCGGGAGCCCTTGTCGATGGCGAGGTCCACGTCGGTGAAGATCTCGAGCGAGCCGTAGGACTTGGAGAGCCCCTCGGCGGTCAGCGGCGTCCTGCCGCAGGGCGCGGGGTCCGGGAAGCGGAGCTTGGCGACCTTGTCGGAGGCGCGCACGGCCTCCAGACCGGAGAGCAGGCGCTCGGCGCGCTTGGCCATGTTCTGCGCGGCGACGGTCTTGGTGGCCTTGGCGCGCATCTTGTCGGCCTGCGAGTTGAGGGACGCGGCCTTCTTCTCGGCGTTCTGGCGCTCGCGCTTGCGGCGCTTCTCGTCGGCCTCGCGCTGCTGCTGGTAGAGCTTCCAGCCCATGTTGTAGACGTCGATCGTGGTGCGGTTGGCGTCCAGGTAGAAGACCTTGTTCACGACGGTCTCGACGAGGTCGACGTCGTGGGAGATGACGATGAAGCCACCGCGGTAGGTCTTCAGGTAGTCGCGCAGCCAGACGATGGAGTCGGCGTCGAGGTGGTTGGTCGGCTCGTCGAGGAGGAGCGTGTCGGCGTCCGAGAAGAGGATCCGGGCGAGCTCGACGCGACGGCGCTGACCGCCGGAGAGCGTGTGCAGCGGCTGGCCCATGACCCGGTCGGGCAGGCCGAGGGCGGCGGCGATGGTGGAGGCCTCGGCCTCGGCCGCGTAGCCGCCCTTGGTCAGGAACTCGGTCTCCTGGCGCTCGTACTGCCGCATGGCCTTGTCGCGGGTGCCGCCGGAGCCGGTCGCGATGCGCTCCTCGTTCGCCCGCATCTTCTTGAGGAGGGTGTCGAGGCCGCGGGCGGAGAGGATGCGGTCGCGGGCCAGGACGTCCAGGTCACCGGTGCGCGGGTCCTGCGGGAGGTAGCCGACCTCACCGGAGCGGGCGATGGCGCCGGCGGCGGGCTGGCCCTCGCCCGCGAGGCACTTGGTGAGGGTCGTCTTGCCCGCTCCGTTGCGGCCGACGAGGCCGATGCGGTCGCCCTTGGCGACGCGGAAGGAAGCGGACTCGAGGAGGACGCGGGCGCCGGCGCGCAGCTCGATGCCGGTGGCGGTGATCACGGACAGACTCCAGGGCGATGGGAAACGGCGGAAGGACGGTTATTGACGGGCTTCGACGCCGCTAATGCACGGGGAGAGTGGCCATACGGCCAGTCTAACGGCCTCCTGCAACTGGTTTTCGGCCATGCGGGTGTTCGATGGCGAGATCGGATCTTTCTCACATTCCCTCCGATCTCTCCCATCCGCCTCAAAAGGGGCGAGAGATGGAAGATCGACCGATACTCGGCGCAGGGCGGCGGCCACTGCCGCGGCAGTGACGCGGAGGGTGGTGGACCGTGCAGTTCGACGACGACGCCGACCTGGACACCTCGGAGGTCAAGGACGTCCGGAGCAGCCGCGTCCCGGGCGGCAAGGCGACGGTCGGCGGCGGCATCATCGGCTTCATCGCGCTGATCCTGGGCCTGCTCTTCGGGGTCGGCCCCGACCAGCTCGGGCTCACCGACAGCGGCGAAGAGCCGGTCGCGACCTCGTCCTCCGCGGCCCAGGTGAACCAGACCTGCAAGAAGGGCTCGGACGCGAACACCCGTGAGGACTGCCGGATCGTCGCCGTCGTCAACAGCCTCCAGGACTTCTGGCGGACCGAGTACGCGCGGCGGGGCGGGACCTACGGCAGCGCCGCCACGGTGATGTTCACCCAGCGGGTCGGGACCGCGTGCGGCTCGGCGACCTCGGCCGTCGGACCCTTCTACTGCCCCGGCGACCGCCAGGTCTATCTGGACCTGGGCTTCTTCGACGACCTGCGGACGAAGTTCGGGTCGAGCGGCGGGCCCTTCGCCCAGGCGTACGTGGTGGCCCACGAGTACGGCCACCACGTCCAGAACCTGATGGGGACCCTCGGCCGCGCCCAGGACGGGCGGACCGGCGCGAACTCCAACGCCGTCCGGGTCGAGCTCCAGGCCGACTGCTACGCCGGGGTGTGGGCGCGGCACGCGACGACCACCCCCGACGACAGGACGGGCCGACCGCTGCTGACCCGGCTCACGGACGACGACATCCGGGACGGTCTCGACGCGGCGGCCGCGGTGGGCGACGACCGGATCCAGGAGAAGTTCCAGGGCCGGGTGACCCCGGAGAACTGGACGCACGGCTCGGCCGCACAGCGGCAGCAGTGGTTCTACCAGGGGTACGAGACCGGCGACATGGCCCAGTGCAACACCTTCCGCTGAGTTGTCGATGGGGACTGAGAGACTGAGATCCAGGTCACATTCGGCTGAATCGAGAGGAAGTGATCGGGATGGCTGAGGCACCCCACATCTGTCCGACGCTGACGTACGAGGACGCGAAGGGCGCGATCAAGCTGCTCACCGAGGGCTTCGGCTTCACGGCGAACGCCGTGTACGAGGCCGAGGACGGGCTGATCGCGCACGCCGAGCTCGCGTACGGGAACGGCATGGTGATGCTCGGCAGCAAGGGCACGGGCAGCGACTTCGACAAGCTGATGGCGGGCGGGGGCCCGGTGGGCGTCTTCGTGCACGTGGACGACGTGGACGAGCACCACGCGCGGGCCGTCGCCCACGGCGTCGAGATCGTGTTGCCGCCCACGGACCAGGAGTACGGCTCGCGGGACTACACGGCCCGGGACGCCGAGGGCAACATCTGGAGCTTCGGGACGTACACGCCCGGCGCCGCGGAGTAACGGATCGGCGGCGCCGGGCGTCGTCGTTCGGTGCGCGTCAGGCTCCGCCGGTGTGGACCTGGAAGGCGGCCCTGCGGACCGCCTTGGACAGGGCGGGGTCCGGGTGGGCCGCGGCCAGGGCGACCAGGACCTGGACGGTCCGGGGGTGGCCGACGGCCCTGACCTCGTCGAGCAGCGCCGGGACGGTGCCCTGGACGGCGGATTCGAGGTGGCGGACGAGCAGCTCGCTCTCGCCGTGGTCGGCGACGGCCGCCGCCGTGTCCACCCAGAGCCAGGTCGCCTCCTCGCGGGTGAGCACCTCCTGGGCGTCGTCGGGGTCGGCGCCCTCGTACTCCGCCAGCCAGAGCAGCGCGTACGGACGCAGGGAGGGCTCGGCGACGGTGGCCCGGACCTCGGCCTCGGCGGGGGCTCCGACGACCCGGAGCGCCTCGAAGGCGAGGCCGCGCAGGAGGGCGTCCTCGCCCCTCGCGACGGCGAGCAGCTCGGCGACCGCGCTGGAGAGGGTGCGGGCCGCGAGCCAGGCGCGGTACTCGGCGCGGGCCGGTCCCGGGGTGAGCCGGGCGCAGCCGCGGAGCATGTCCTCGGCGGACTGCTCGATGTTGCCCGCGGGGCTCTGGGCGGCGACGCAGATCTGCTCCAGCTTGACCCAGACCGCCCAGTTCCCGAGGGGGGTCAGGGTGGCGTGCCGGGCGTCCGCGCCGGGGTCGAGGGTGAGCGCACCGACGGCCGCCAGGCCTTCCAGTGCCCAGTCGAGGAGGGCGGGGAGCCCGTCCGTGCCGCGAGGCGTCTCGGGGAGCTCGGGGGTGTCCGTCGCGGGCTCGGGGGTCTGGTCGGTCACGGGGACCTCGCAGCGCTCCTCGCGCAGCTCCTCGACGCGCTGGCCGAGCAGGTCCAGGAGCGCCGGGACGAGCACCGGGCCCTGGGAGAGCTGGAGCAGGGAGAGCACCTGCGGGACGGCCTCGACGACCTCGGCGACCGCGCTCGGCGCGACGCCCTCGGGGGCCGGGTGGACCAGGGACCAGGCGTCGAAGAGGGCGACCCAGCCGCGCAGGACGGCGGAGTCGTCGCGGTCCCAGGCGTGCAGCCGCCAGCCGGGGCGGGCGGTGTCGCCGTGGAGCTCGACGAGTCCCGCCAGCCGGGCCCGGTCCCAGCCGGCCCGGATCTGGCCGGGCGTCAGGTCCAGTGCGGCCGCGGCCCGTTCCTGGGCGGTGCCGGCTTCGGCGCCCGTGCGGAGGGCGGATTCGGGACCGCGCTCGACGGCGGCCCAGCGGGCGATCCGTACGGCGTCGGCGAGGACGTGCCGGGCCTGGCGGGCGAGTTCCGCGCGGGGCGGAGTGCCCTCGGGCGGCCGCGGCGCCGGCCGGGTGCGCCGGGTCGTCACGGCCCGTCGGGCGGTGGCCAGCGCCCGAGGGCGGACGAGTCGGAGTCTGGAGTTGCGCGCCAATGGTTCATCGGGCTTTCGAGACGTCACGGGGGCAGTCTTCCCGCTGACGGCCCGAAAGCCCAATCGGAATCCGCAGCCCCGTCAGAACGGCCGTCGGAGCAGGGGGGGTGCGTCGTCAGAGCAGGGGGGTGAGGAAGCGGCGCAGGGCCTCTTCGTAGCGGACGGGGTCGGCGTTCCACATCGCCGCGTGCGGGGCGTGCCGGACCGTCTGCAGGGTGACCAGATCGGGGCGGCGGGCGGCGAGCTCCACGGACGGCTCCCAGGGGGCGAGCATGTCGTCGGGGCCGTGCAGGAGGAGGACCGGGACACGCAGGGCGCCCGGTTCCGAGGCGGCCTGGAGCCGGTCCCCGTGGGGGCCCGTCCGGCCCTGGGCGGCGCGGACGGCGAGCGGGAGCAGGGGGCCGGGGACGTGATGGGCCGTGGCGAGGCCGCGGACGGTGGCCTCCCAGTCCAGGACCGGGGAGTCGAGGACGAGGCCCCTGATCCGGTCCCGTACGCCCGACTCGGCGGCGGCGCGCAGGGCCATCGCGGCGCCGGTCCCCCAGCCGTGCAGGACGACCTTGTCGGCGCCGCGGCGGACGGCGTAGCGGATGGCGGCGTCGACGTCCCGCCACTCGGAGTCGCCGAGGTGGGCGAGACCGTCCGGGGAGGCGGGCGCCCCTTCGTCGCCGCGGTAGGCGGGGACGAGGACAGGGATCTTGCGGCGGTTGTAGAAGGGGACGAGGTTCAGGGGGTGCTCGCGGGTGGTCCCGAGGCCGTGCAGCGCGATCACCCATGTGGTGCGCGGGGCGGCCACGAGCCAGCCGGGCAGGGGGCCGAGCTCGCCGGGGATCTCGACGTCCTCGTGGGCGAGCCCGAGGGCGCTGATCGGCGTGCCGACGTGGAGCTGGGGAGTGAGGCGGACGCGGGCACCGGGGCCGAGGACGCCGAGCTCGACCCGTTCCAGGCGGCGGACGACGGAGTCGGCGGTGTGCGGGACGCGGTCGAGGACGGGGCCGAGGACGGCGTGCAGGCCGGGGGCCTCGATCCCGTACGTACCGGGGCGCAGCGAGGCGAGGCTGCGGGTGAGGGTGATCCGTTCGGGTCCCGTGGCGTGCACGGTGAGTCTGGGGTCTCCCGGGAATGGTCGTCCGGACGGCGCCTTGAGGGCGACGTCGCTGGCGTACCGGCCGGCCGCTACCGCGGCCGCACCGACACCGATCAGGGTGGTGACGGCCGCTGCCGTCGCTGTAGCCGGGCGCACGCTCCCAGTGTCGGCAGGTCTCGGGCGGCCTGCCACCGGGCGGACCCGGCCGGGGTGTCGCTCTCGTACGGCCGGAGCGCCCCCGGCTCGTACGGGCGGGGCACCCCGGGCTCGTACGGGCGGGCGCCTCGGCTCGTGCGGTCGGGCACCCCGGGGAGTGACATGGGTCTCCTCGGCGGGGTCCCCCGGTCGGATGGTTCGGTCCAGGGGGCGGAACGGGGCGGCGGGGGACGAACCGGGCCGCGCCGCCGGTGCCTTGCGAGAGCCGGATTACCCGGGGTCGCAGGGCGACCGCATCGTGGACATCCCCTCGGACGGGGGCCTAAGCGGAATCTCTTGACACCGGATGGGGACACCACGCCGCCCGCCCCAGTTCACCTTCCGTTCACTCAGGTTGCCTACGTTCGTCGAGCCACTGACGTCAAACGATTGCCTGGGTAAATGGAACACATCACGCTGCTGCTCGCCATTGTGGTCGTGACAGCTCTCGTGTTCGATTTCACGAACGGTTTCCACGACACCGCCAACGCGATGGCCACGACCATCTCGACCGGTGCACTGAAGCCCAAGACGGCGGTGGCCATGTCCGCCGTGCTGAACCTCGTCGGCGCGTTCCTGTCCGTGGAGGTCGCCAAGACGATCTCCGGCGGGATCATCAACGAAGAGGGCATTCGTACAGAAGTGATCTTCGCGGCGCTCGTGGGCGCCATCCTGTGGAACCTGCTGACCTGGCTCGTGGGCCTGCCGTCCAGCTCCTCCCACGCCCTCTTCGGCGGCCTCATCGGCGCCGCGGTCATGTCGGCCGGCTGGTCGGCCGTGAACGGCCCGACCATCGTCACCAAGGTCCTCATCCCCGCCATCGCCGCGCCGCTCGTCGCCGGCCTCGCCGCGATGCTGGCCACCCGGCTGACGTACAAGATCGGCGCCAAGACCGACACGAAGCACACCGCCAAGGGCTACCGGGTCGGCCAGATCGCCTCCGCGGGTCTCGTCTCCCTCGCCCACGGCACCAACGACGCCCAGAAGACGATGGGCATCATCACGCTCGCCCTGGTCACCCAGGGCGTCGTCGCCCCCGGCTCCAACCCGCCCCTCTGGGTCATCGTCGCCGCCGGCGTCGCGATCGCGCTCGGCACCTACCTCGGCGGCTGGCGCATCATCCGCACCATGGGCAAGGGCCTCACCGACCTCCAGCCGCAGCAGGGCTTCGCCGCCCAGACCAGCGCCGCGACGGTCATCCTGGCCTCCTCGCACCTCGGCTTCTCCCTCTCCACCACCCAGTCCTGCTCGGGTGCCGTGATGGGCGCGGGCCTCGGCCGCAAGGGCGGTGTCGTCCGCTGGTCGACCGCGACCCGGATGTTCGTCGCCTGGGGTCTGACCCTGCCCGCCGCGGGCCTGGTCGGCGCCGGTGCCGAGTTCCTCACCAAGCAGGGCCCCTGGGGCATCGCCGCCGTCGCGGTCCTGCTGGTCTCCGGCTCGGCCGTCATCTGGTCGCTGTCCCGCCGCAAGCCGGTCGACCACAACAACGTCACCGACGACGACCTCGACGGCGAGTCCGAGCCCGCGGGTGTGGTGACCACCGCGATCGCGGCCGTCACCCCGCCGCCGGCCGGTTCCGTCGCCGCCGTCGCGGACGAGGACCTGAAGACCACCATCCCCTCGCCGGTTCCCACGGACCCGGCCGCTCCCCCGGCCCCCGCCGCAGCGGTGTAAGGAACCAACGACATGAAGATCGACTGGGCAGCTCTCGGCTCCGTCTTCGGAGTCAGCCTCGTGGCGACCGTCGCCCTCGTGGGCCTCTTCACCCTCGGCATCATCGGCCTCTCCAAGCAGGAGCAGGCCGCCGCCCAGGGCGGCTCGGCCACGATGGCCCGGACCGGCGCCTACGCCTGCTTCGCCGCGTGCCTGGCGGCCGTGGCCTACGGCATCTACCTGATCGTCGTCTGACGGTCCTCGCCACTCCGCAGTACTTCGGCCGGGCGGTCCGCACCTTCGGGTGCGGACCGCCCGGCCGCGGTGTTCGTGGTGCTTGCCGAGGCCCGTGTTTGTGGTGCTTCGCACAGTGACCTGTCGCAGGTCAAGGGTGAGTTGACGGGTGTTCGCGGGCCGTGGTGGACTGCCGAGGCCATTACGGCGGCAGCAGAGGAAGTCCGGTGCGAATCCGGCGCGGTCCCGCCACTGTGACCGGATCCGAAGGGTCCGGGAGTCAGGAACTCTCGCCGCCGGTCACGTCGATCCAGGGCGCGGACCCTGAGTGAGGACCTGCGCCATGCCCGGCCGCATCAGAGCCAGCCGCCTCTCCCGGGACGGATTCGTGTACGGCGCGGCCCTCGGGCTCGCCGTCGACCGGCTCGTCGGCGATCCCCGCCGCGGGCATCCCGTCGCCGTCTTCGGCCGCGCGGCCGCCGCCGTCGAACAGCGCCTGCACCACGACCACCGCGGCTGGGGCGCCCTGCACACCGCTGTCTGCGCCGGCTCCACCGCCGCCCTCGGCGCACTCGCCGCCCGGGCCGTACGGGACCGGCCGGCCGCCGCCGTGGCGCTGACCGCCGCCTCCGTCTGGGCCGTCGTCGGCGGTACGACCCTGGGGCGGGAGGCCCGCGCGATCGGCGGGGCGCTCGCCGTCGGGGACCTGGAGGTCGCCCGGGAGCGGCTGCCGCACCTGTGCGGACGCGACCCGCAGTCCCTGGACGGTCCCGCGATGGCCCGCGCGGTCGTCGAGTCCGTCGCCGAGAACACCTCCGACGCCGTGGTCGGCGCCCTCTTCTGGGGCGCCGTCGCGGGCGTGCCGGGCCTCGTCGCCTTCCGGGCCGTCAACACCCTCGACGCGATGGTCGGCCACAAGTCCCCGCGCCACCGCCGCTTCGGCTGGGCCTCGGCCCGGCTCGACGACGTGGCCGGCTGGCCCGGGGCCCGGCTGACGGCCGTCGCCGCGACGCTCGCCGGAGGGAATCCGCGCGGAGCCGTACGGGCCTGGCGGGCGGACGCCGACAAACACCCGAGCCCCAACGCGGGCCCCGTCGAGGCCTCCTTCGCGGGCGCCCTCGGCGTACGGCTCGGGGGGACCCTCTCGTACGGCGGGCGGGTCGAGCACCGGCCCGTACTCAACGGGGAAGGGCGGCCCGTCGAGGTCGCCGACATCGACCGGGCGGTCCGGCTCTCGCGCCGGGTGACCGTCCTGACCCTGGCCGCCTGTGTAGGCGGCCGCATGATCATCGGTGCCGTGAAGCGCGCGAAGCGGAGGAACGCATGAGGGGTGGGGGCCTGCTGGTCGCCGGGACCACGTCCGACGCCGGCAAGAGCGTCGTGACGGCCGGCATCTGCCGCTGGCTGGTCCGCAAGGGCCTGAAGGTGGCGCCGTTCAAGGGGCAGAACATGTCCCTCAACTCCTTCGTGACCCGCGAGGGCGCCGAGATCGGGCGGGCCCAGGCCATGCAGGCACAGGCCGCCCGGGTCGAGCCGACCGCGCTCATGAACCCGGTCCTGCTCAAGCCGGGCAGCGACCGCTCCAGCCAGGTCGTCCTGATGGGCAAGCCGGTGGGCGAGTTGTCCGCCCGCGGCTACCACGGGGGGCGGCAGAAGGAACTCTTCGAGCCGGTCATGGCGTGCCTGGAGGAACTCCGGGGCATGTACGACGCCGTGATCTGCGAGGGGGCGGGCAGTCCGGCCGAGATCAACCTGCGGCGCACGGACATCGTGAACATGGGCATCGCGCGGGCCGCGCGGCTGCCCGTCGTCGTGGTCGGCGACATCGACCGGGGCGGGGTGTTCGCCCAGTTCTTCGGGACGACGGCGCTGCTGAGCCCCGAGGACCAGTCGCTCGTCGCCGGATACCTCGTGAACAAGTTCCGCGGTGACGTGACCCTCCTCGAACCCGGGCTCGACATGCTGCACGGTCTGACCGGGCGCCGGACCTTCGGCGTCCTCCCGTACGCGCACGGGCTCGGCATCGACGAGGAGGACGGGCTCCGGGTCTCGCTGCGCGGCACCGTACGCGAGTCCGTCGTCGCGCCGCCGGTCGGCGCGGACGTGCTGCGGGTCGCCGTGTGCGCCGTACCGCTCATGTCGAACTTCACGGACGTCGACGCGCTGGCCGCCGAGCCGGGCGTCGTCGTCCGGTTCGTGGACCGGCCGGAGGAACTCGTCGACGCGGACCTCGTCGTCGTACCGGGGACCCGGGGGACGGTGAAGGCGCTCGCGTGGCTGCGGGAGCGCGGGCTGGCCGGTGAGCTGGCCCGGCGCGCGGCCGAGGGGCGTCCGGTACTCGGAATCTGCGGCGGGTTCCAGGTGCTCGGCGAGCACATCGAGGACGACGTCGAGTCGAAGGCCGGGGCCGTCGACGGGCTCGGGCTGCTGCCCGTACGGGTGCGGTTCGCGCGCGAGAAGACCCTGGCGCGGCCGGTCGGCGAGGCGCTCGGGGAGCGGGTCGAGGGGTACGAGATCCATCACGGCGTCGCGGAGGTGAGCGGCGGCGAGGCGTTCCTCGACGGGTGCCGGGTCGGCTCCGTGTGGGGCACGCACTGGCACGGCTCGCTGGAGAGCGACGGGTTCCGCCGGGCGTTCCTGCGGGAGGTCGCGGCGGCGGCGGGGCGGCGGTTCGTGCCCGCCCCGGACACGTCGTTCGGCACGCTGCGGGAAGAGCAGCTGGACCGGCTCGGCGACCTGATCGAGGAGCACGCGGACACGGACGCGCTGCTGCGGCTGATCGAGGAGGGGGCCCCGGCGGGGCTGCCGTTCGTGCCGCCGGGTGCGCCGTGAGTGGGGGCGGAGGGTTGCGGGGTGCGCGGCGGGGCCGCGCGGGACGTGCGACCGGCCTCCGGCCGGGCTCGGGTTCCCAGCCGCACCACTCGTGCGGCGTGGAGAGTCGCACCCCGGGCCGACCGGCCCGCTTGCATCAGCTGATCGAACTTGAAGGAGTGACCGCCCGATGAGCACCCGGTTTCCGTTCACCGCCGTCGTCGGCATGGACGATCTGCGGCTCGCGCTGCTGCTGAACGCGGTCAGTCCGGCGGTGGGCGGTGTGCTCGTCCGGGGCGAGAAGGGGACCGCCAAGTCCACGGCCGTCCGGGCGCTCGCCGATCTGCTGCCGGTGGTACCGGTGGTGGCCGGCTGCCGCTTCAGCTGCGATCCGTCGTCTCCTGACGCGGGCTGCCCCGACGGGCCGCACGACGACGCCCCCGGGGCCGAACGGGCCGCGCGGATGGTCGAGCTGCCCGTCGGTGCCTCCGAGGACCGGCTCGTCGGTGCGCTCGACATCGAGAAGGCGCTCGCCGAGGGCGTGAAGGCCTTCGAGCCGGGGCTCCTCGCGGCAGCCCATCGGGGCATCCTGTACGTCGACGAGGTCAACCTGCTGAGCGATCACCTGATCGACCACCTCCTCGACGCCGCCGCCATGGGTGCCTCCCACGTCGAGCGCGAGGGCGTCTCCGTGCGCCATGCCGCCCGTTTCCTTCTCGTCGGGACCATGAACCCCGAAGAGGGCGAGCTGCGGCCGCAGTTGCTCGACCGGTTCGGGCTGACCGTGGAGGTCGCCGCCTCCCGCGTGCCCGAGCAGCGGGTGGAGGTCGTCCGGCGGCGGCTCTCCTTCGAGGACGACCCGGCCGCGTTCGCCGCGCGCTGGGCCGGCGAGGAGGCCGATCTGCGCGAGCGGATCATCGCCGCCCGCGACCTGCTCCCGAAGGTGGTCCTCGGGGACGCCGCGCTGCTCCAGATCGCCGCGACCTGCGCCGCGTTCGAGGTCGACGGCATGCGCGCCGACATCGTCATGGCGCGGGCGGCGACCGCCCTCGCCGCCTGGGCCGGGCGGACGGAGGTCACCTCCGAGGACGTGCGGCAGGCCGCCCTCCTGGCCCTCCCCCACCGGCGGCGCCGTAATCCCTTCGACGCGCCCGGCCTCGACGAGGACAAGCTCGACGAGACCCTGGAGCAGTTCAAGGGCGAGGAGCCGCAGACCGACCCCGACGAGGACCCGGAGCCCGACGGTCCCGACGGTCCGGGTGACGGCGGTCCCGGCGGCGGCGGTGGCATTCCGCCGCAGGGCGAAGGCCCGGCCCCCGAGAGTGACGGTGTGCCCGAGGAGACCCCCGCTCCCGCCGAGGCCCCCGCCCCGGCCCCGCAGGGCTCCGGCGCCGGTGAGCGCGCGGCCGTCCAGGCCGCCGAGCCCTTCCGTACGAAGATGCTGAGCGTCCCCGGTCTGGGCGAGGGCGCCGCCGGGCGCCGCTCCCGGGCCCGTACCGAACACGGCCGCACCACCGGGGCCACCCGGCCCCGGGGCGCGCTGACCAAGCTGCACCTCGCGGCGACCGTGCAGGCCGCCGCCCCGCACCAGCGGGCGCGCGGGCGGACCGGTCCCGGGCTCGTCGTCCGGCGGGACGACCTGCGGCAGGCGACCCGCGAGGGGCGCGAGGGGAACCTCGTGCTCTTCGCCGTGGACGCCTCCGGCTCGATGGCGGCCCGGCAGCGGATGAGCGCCGTGAAGGGCGCCGTGCTCTCCCTGCTCCTCGACGCCTACCAGCGGCGCGACAAGGTCGGCCTCATCACCTTCCGGGGCCGTACCGCCGACCTGGCGCTGCCGCCGACCTCGTCCGTGGACGCGGCCGCCGCCCGGCTGGAGAAGCTCCCGACCGGTGGCCGTACGCCCCTGTCGGCCGGGCTCCTCAAGGCCCATGACGTCCTGCGGATCGAGCGACTGCGCGACCCCTCGCGCCGCCCGCTGCTCGTCGTCGTGACCGACGGACGGGCGACCGGCGGCGGCGCCGACCCGGTGGCGCTGGCCGCCCGGGCGGCGCGGCTGCACGCCGCCGAGGGCACGGCGAGCGTGGTCGTGGACTGCGAGACGGGTCATGTGCGGCTCGGGCTCGCCGGGAGCCTCGCACGCGAACTCGGCGGCACCGCCGTCACCTTGGACGAGCTGCGGGCCGACTCGATCGCCGGCCTCGTCAGGGACGTACAGGCAGCAGATCAGACAACCAGGAGGGCCGCTTAATGCCGCAGGGACAGCCGACCGTCGTGCCCGACGACGGTCTCACCACCCGTCAGCGCCGCAACCGCGCACTCGTGATGGTGCACACGGGTGTCGGCAAGGGGAAGTCGACCGCCGCGTTCGGCATGGCGCTGCGCGCCTGGAACCAGGGCTGGCCGATCGGGGTGTTCCAGTTCGTCAAGTCCGCCAAGTGGAAGGTCGGCGAGGAGAACGCCCTCAAGGCGCTCGGCGAGACCGGCAAGGGCGGCACGGTCACCTGGAACAAGATGGGCGAGGGCTGGTCCTGGATCCAGCGCGAGGTCGCCGAGGGCGAGCAGTCGCACGAGGAGAAGGCCCGCGAGGGCTGGGAGCAGGTCAAGCGGGACCTCGCCGAGGAGCGGTACAAGTTCTACGTCCTCGACGAGTTCGCCTACCTGCTGCACTGGGGCTGGATCGACACCAAGGAGGTCGTCGAGGTCCTCCGCGACCGTCCCGGGCACCAGCACGTCGTCATCACCGGGCGCAACGCGCCGCAGGAGCTGGTCGACTTCGCCGATCTCGTCACCGACATGTCCAAGGTCAAGCACCCGATGGACGCCGGTCAGAAGGGCCAGCGGGGCATCGAGTGGTAGCACGTCTCGTCATCGCCGCACCGTCGTCCGGTGCGGGCAAGACCACGGTCGCGACCGGCCTGATGGCCGCGTTCGCGGGCCGTGGTCTGGCCGTGTCCCCGCACAAGGTCGGGCCCGACTACATCGACCCGGGCTACCACGCGCTCGCGACCGGCCGCCCGGGGCGCAACCTCGACGCGTACATGTGCGGTACGGGGCTGATCGCGCCGCTCTTCGCGCACGGGGCGCGCGGGTGCGACCTGGCGGTCGTCGAAGGGGTGATGGGCCTCTACGACGGTGCCGCCGATCAGGGTGAACTGGCCTCCACCGCGCAGGTGTCCAAGCTGCTCAAGGCGCCGGTGGTGCTCGTCGTCGACGCGTCGTCGCAGTCGCGGTCGGTGGCGGCGCTCGTGCACGGGTTCGCGTCGTGGGATCCGGAGGTGCGGATCGGCGGGGTGATCCTCAACAAGGTCGCCACGGATCGGCACGAGCATCTGCTGCGGGAGGCGCTTGGGGAGTCGGGGGTGCCGGTGCTGGGTGTGCTGCGGCGGGCTCCTGCCGTTGCGACGCCTTCTCGGCACCTGGGCTTGGTGCCTGTTGCCGAGCGGCAGGCTGCGGCCGTCGAGGCGGTGGCCGCGCAGGCGGAGCAGGTGCGCCAGGGATGCGACCTGGAAGCCCTTTTGGCGTTGGCCCGCAGTGCGCCTGAGCTGCACGCCGAGGCCTGGTCACCTGGGGTTGCGGGGCGGGTGTCCGCCGGTGGGTGGGTTGTGCCCACCCTCCCCCAGGGCTCCGCCTGGGAGGTACCCCCAGCCCTTGCGGAACGTATGCCCACAACCAGGCCGGTGGTCGCCCTCGCAGGCGGGGCCGCTTTCACCTTCTCGTATGCCGAGCATGCCGAGTTGTTGACCGCTGCCGGGGCCGAGGTCGTGACGTTTGATCCGCTTCGGGACGAGGCGCTGCCCGAGGGGACCTCGGGGCTCGTCATAGGTGGCGGGTTCCCCGAGATGTACGGCGCCGAGCTGTCCGCCAACGAGCCGTTGCGGAACGCCGTCGCCGAGCTCGCCGCGGCGGGGGCGCCGATCGCCGCCGAGTGTGCCGGGCTGCTGTACCTGGCGCGGTCCCTCGACGGCAGGCCCATGTGCGGGGTGCTCGACGCGGACGCGCGGATGTCGGAGCGGCTGACGCTCGGGTACCGGGACGCCGTCGCCGTGAGCGACAGCGTGCTCGCGCCGGCCGGGGCGCGGATGCGGGGGCACGAGTTCCACCGGACCGTGATCGAGCCGGGCGCGGGCGCCCGGGCGGCCTGGGGGCTGCGGCAGCCGGAGCGGCGTGTCGAGGGCTTCGTCCAGGGCGGGGTGCACGCCAGTTACGTGCACACGCACTGGGCGGGTGCGCCGGAGGCGGCGCTGCGGTTCGTGGAGCACTGCGGGTGAGTTCAGCCGCCGGAGACGCCCACCACGAGCCAGATGAAGCCCACGCCCGCGACCGTGCACAGCAGGGTCGAGCGGGCGGGGTGTTCGTGGTGGGCCTCGGGCAGGATCTCGGCGGCGGCGAGGTAGAGCAGGGCGCCGCCGAAGAAGCCGAGATAGCTGCCGAGGAGTTCCTCCGGAAGGGTGAACAGCAGGGTGGAGGCGGCGCCGAGGATCGGGGCGACCGCGTCGGCGACGAGCATGCCGACGGCCTTGCGGCGGGCGTTCCCGTAGAGGCTCGTGATCGTGTACGTGTTGAAGCCGTCGGCGAAGTCGTGGGTGATGACGGCGAGCGCGACGGTGGCGCCCATGCCGCCGCCGACCTGGAAGGCCGCGCCGAGGGCGATGCCGTCCATGAGGCTGTGCAGGACCATCGCGGCGGCCGCGGTGAGACCGACCTGCGGGACCCGCTCGTGGGCGCCGACCCCGTGTGCCGCCTGGCGGACGGCGAGGAGGCGCTCCACCACGTGGGCGAAGAGGAAGCCGCCGACGAAGAGCAGCAGGGCCTCCGGGACGCCGAAGACCTTCTCCCCCGCGGCCTCCAGGGCCTCCGGCAGGAGGTCGAGTCCGACGACGCCGAGCATGAGTCCGCCGGCGAGGCCGAGGACGAGGTGGCGGCGGTCGGTGACGCGTTGCGCGACCCAGCCGCCGAAGAGCGTCATGAGGAACGCGCCGAGCGCGACGACCACAGCCATGGGCCTTTGCTATCGGATGGGGCGGTGTGCGCGCACCTCGGTGTGGGGGCCAGGTCGGGCGTTCCGGTGGACGAAGTGCTCGCGCTGGTCGACGTGGTGCTGCGGGAGGCGGGGCTGACGCGGGCGGCCGTGCGGTCGCTGGCCACGCTGGACGCGCGGGCCGCCGAGCCGGGTGTCGCGGGCGCGGCCGGGGAGCTGGGGGTGCCGGTGCGGGGGTTCCCGGCCGGGGAGCTGGCCGCCGTCTCCGTACCGCATCCGTCGGCGCTGCCGCTGGACGCGACGGGGACGCCGTCGGTGGCGGAGGCGGCGGCCCTGCTCACGGCGGGCGCGGGGATCGACAGGGCCGAGGGGGCAGCCGAGTCGGCTGGGTCCGATGGGTCGGCCGGGTTCGATGGGTCGGCCGGGGCACCGCGGGCCGTGCTGCTCGTGCCGAAGCGGAAAACGCGGCGCGTTACGTGTGCGCTCGCCACGTGTGTACCGGTTTGTCCGCACGAACGCGCGGCAGGCGTACGGTTGTTGCACCAGCCTCACGGGTACATCGCTGGCGAGCCTGGCTCACCCCCCACCATCCCCACCCCCCACACGACGGCGGCCATGGACACGCACACGCATTCCGACGCCCACGACCTGCGCCATCACGGTGACGCCGAGGTCCGGGACGAGAAGTTGATCGATCTCGCGGTGAACGTCCGGACGAACACCCCTCCGGACTGGCTGAGAAAGAGAATCGCCGATTCGCTGACCGGCCTCGCGGCCTATCCCGACGGCCGGGCCGCGCGGGCCGCGGTCGCCGTGCGGCACGATCTGCCGCCCGGCCGGGTGCTCCTCACGGCCGGCGCCGCGGAGGCCTTCGTGCTGCTCGCGCGGGCGCTGCCGGCGCGTCGGCCCGTGGTGGTGCACCCGCAGTTCACCGAGCCGGAGGCGGCGCTGCGCGACGCCGGGCACGAGGTGGGCCGGGTGCTGCTGCGCGAGGAGGACGGTTTCCGGCTGGATCCGGCGGCGGTGCCCGAGGACGCGGACCTGGTGGTGATCGGGAACCCCACGAACCCGACCTCCGTCCTGCATCCCGCCGCCTCGATCGCCGCCCTGGCCCGGCCCGGCCGGACGCTGGTGGTCGACGAGGCGTTCATGGACGCGGTGCCGGGCGAGCGGGAGTCGCTCGCCGGGCGGACCGACGTGCCGGGGCTCGTGGTGCTGCGCAGCCTCACCAAGACCTGGGGGCTCGCGGGCCTGCGGATCGGGTACGTCCTCGCCGCGCCGGAGACGATCGCCCTGCTGGAGCGCGCGCAGCCGCTGTGGCCGGTGTCGACGCCGGCCCTGGTGGCGGCGGAGGCCTGCATGTCGCGGTCGGCGCTCGCGGAAGCCGAGCACGCGGCGCACCGGATCGGCGTGGAGCGGGCGCATCTGCTCGCCGGCCTCGCGGAGTTCGACGAGGTGCGGACGGTAGCCGGGGCGGAGGGCCCCTTCGTCCTGCTGCGGATCGACGGGGCGGACGCGATAAGGGACCGGCTGCGCCTCCTCGGCTTCGCGGCCCGGCGGGGCGACACGTTCCCGGGGCTCGACCGGAACTGGCTGCGGCTCGCGGTCCGGGACCGGGCCACGACGAACCGTTTCCTCCAGGCCTTGGACCAGGCGCTCCTGCTGGGCGGCTGACCGCCCCCGCAAGGAAGCACGCGAGCGGGGCGCGGGGTGGGCGATGTCGTCACCATCGCCCACCCCGCGCCCCGCTTTCCCGCTTCCCCTACCCTTCCGGCACCCCCCGGTGCCTCCCCCTCGGGCCGTCAGCCGCGCGAGCGGGCACGCGAGCGGGTGACCGCGAGCGCGCCGCCGCCGGCCACCAGGAGGGCGAGGGCGCCCGCCGCGATGTACGTGGTGGAGGAGCTGCCACCGGTCTCGGCGAGGTTCTCGGTCGGGGTGGTGCCGCCGTTGTTGGTCTTCACGCCGCCGTCGCTGCTCGGCTCGGCGGTGGGCTTCTGCGTGGGCTGCTCGGAGGGCCGCTCGCCGGGCTCCTGGGTGGGCTGCTCCGTCGGCCGCTCGGTGGGCTGCTCGGTGGGCTCCTTGGTGGGCTCCTTCGTCGGCGCCGGGCCTTCGGGCGTCTCGCAGGTCGCCTCGGCGAGCGTCACGGTGCCGTTGACCTTGGCCACGCCCAGCTTCAGCGGGTCGACCGCCACCGTGAGTTCGAGGGCCGTCGCCGCCGCGGTGCGGGAGGTGGTGGAGGTGCGGGAGAGGTCCAGGGTGACCTCGCCGACGCCGGGCACGGTCACCTGGGTCCGGCCGGCGGTGGAGAGGGTGGTCTTCTTGCCGAAGACGGTCACGTGCCCGAGGACGTTGGACTCGGCGACCGGCTTCTTCCCCACCTCGCACAGCGCCGTGGAGGTGACCTTCTCGACCTCGATGAGGGAGAGCAGCGGAATGCCGGGGACGTGGACCTGCGCCTTGACCAGGTTCACGTGGCCCTCGGCCTTCGCCTCGTCCACGGTGGCCTTGGAGGTGGCGACGTCGGCGGCGAGGATGTCGATCGGCTTTCCGCCCTCGGCCCCCTGCACCTTCACGGTGAGCGCGGTCTCGCTCTCGGTCTCGGGCGCCTTGACCTCGTTGAGCGAGGTGCGCACCGGCACCTTCACCGTCTCGCCGAGGAGGGAGACGTCGAGGCCGGCGCGCAGGACGACGGCGGTGGCACGCCCTTCGCCGCCCGTGGCGTGCGCCGCCGGGGCCGCGAGGAGCACGGGGCCGACGGCCAGGGCGGCGACGGTCGCGGCGGCGGCGGTGCGGCGTACGGGCGCGCGGAAGGTGTTGCTGTTCAAGATGGTGGAACCCCCACAAGAGACATGGCGTCGCCGGCCGCTCACCACGGGGACGGTGGGTCGGCGCGGCCTCGGCGACTTGAGACACCGGAATCTTTACGCACGGAGAGTGAACCGACAGTCGCCTGACGTGAGTTCACTCCAAAGGGGGGTTTCCGTGTTCATTTTCGATTTTTCTCGACACAACCGTCCTGCCACGTCCCGCGTCTTTCGTACGAGCGGGCGCATGCGGGCACGGGTGGGTGCGTGCGGGGGTACGTGGGAGAAAGTGAAAACGATCCGCTACCGGCCGGGGTAACGGATCGTCAACGCGACGCCCTGGGGCGCGGGGTCAGCTCGCGCGCCAGTACCCGAGCGCGTGGACGCGCTCCTTGGGAAGGGCGAGCTCCTTGCGGGCGTACGACGCGAGCGTGCGGGTCGTCGCCGTGTCGCAGGCGATCCAGACGTACGAGGCGGCGTCCGCGAGCTCGGGCAGCTCGGCCTTCACACGGGCGACGAGGTCGGCGCCGCCGCCCTGGCGCGGGATCCGGCGCAGCTCGTGGTGCGCGGGGTCGAGCCGGACCGGCAGCTCGTCGTCGGAGGCGTGCTGCGTCTCGAACCAGACGGTGGCGGGGACGCCGGGGAGCGCGTCGAGCAGGGAGTTGACGGCGGGCAGGGAGGCCGGGTCGCCGACCACGAGCAGCCTCGCGGGCAGCGGGTCGGGCGCCTCGAAGCCGGTGCCCTGGAGCGTGGCCTCCACGGTGTCGCCGGGGGCGCAGGCGCGGGCCCAGCGGCTGGCGATGCCGTCGTGGAGGGCGAATTCGAGACTGAAGGTGCCCGCGGCCAGGTCGGGGTCGACCAGGGTGTACGCGCGCTGGTGCGGCTTGCCCGCGTCGTCGAACCAGAGGCGCACCCACATCGTCGGGTGGATGCCGGCCGCGGCGAGCAGGCCGCCGTCCGTGAAGTGCACCCTGCGGTAGTCCTCGGTGACCTGCTCGGCCCCCGTCACCGTGAACGTGAAGTCCTTCCCCCGAAACAGCTTGAGGACCGCCCCCTGCCAGCCATGCCCCACCGTGATCTCCTCCCCTGGACTCCTGTTAAGTTACTTAGGTCAGCCTAACCTAAGGTTCTGAAAAAGATACGGACGGGAGCGGGGTTCTCCGTGAGCATCGAGGTCTACCGGGACGCCTGGGGCGTCCCTCATCTGCGCGCCACGGACCCGGAGGAACTCGCCTTCGCCCAGGGGCGGGTCACCGCCCGCGACCGCGCCTGGCAGCTGGAGGTCGAGCGGCACCGGGCCCAGGGCACCACCGCCGCCTTCCTCGGCACCGCCGAGCTCGGCTGGGACACCTTCGCCCGGCGGGCCCGGCTCGCCGACACCGCCCGCCGCTGCTACGCACGGCTCGAAGCGTCCGACGCGCCGACGGCCGCCTGGGTCCGGGCGTACGTGGACGGGGTCAACGACGGCCTGGCGGACGGGTCCCGGCGCGCACCCGAGTTCGCGGAGACCGGTCTCGTACCCGGGCGGTGGGAGCCGTGGACCCCGCTCGCCGTCTGGCTCTCCACCCACATCCTCTTCGCCGGCTTCCCCACCAAGCTGTGGCGTGAGCAGGTCGCCACCCGGCTCGGCGAGGAGTGGACGGAGCTCTTCGCGACGGACGGCCCCGGCACCGCGGGCTCCAACGGCTGGGTGGTGTCCGGCGAGCGGACCGCGAGCGGCGCGGCCCTGGTGGCCGGCGACCCGCACCGGTTCATCGAGGCGCCGGGCGTCTACCAGCAGATCCGGCTCGCCTGCCCCGCGTACGACGTCGTGGGCATCGCCGTGCCCGGCGTCCCCGGACTCGCCCACTTCGGCCACACCGGCTCGGTGGCCTGGGCGATCACCAACGCCATGGCCGACTACCAGGACCTGTACCGGGAGCGGCTCCGCCGGCTGCCCGGTGGCGGTGTCGAGGCCTTCGGCCCCGAGGGGTGGCGCCCGGCGGCGACGCACCCGGAGACGATCGAGGTCGCGGGCGGTGAGCCCGTCGTGATCGAGGTGGTGGAGACGGACCGGGGACCCGTGATCATCGGGGCGGACGGCGAGCCCTCCGGCGGTTCCTCCGAGTGGGAGGCCGTGAGTCTGCGCTACCCGCCCCGGGTCACCGGGGAGCTCGGCTTCGGGGTCCTGCCCGGGCTGCTGCGCGCCCGGACCGTCGCCGATGTGGACGCCGCCCTCGACGGCTGGGTCGAGCCCGTGAACGTCGTCCAGGCCGCCGACACCCGGGGCGGGCTCCTGCACCGGGTCGCCGGCCACGTACCCGTACGGAACCGGGCCAACTCCCTGCGTCTCGTACCCGCCTGGGATCCGGCGCACGACTGGGAGCCCGCGCCCGCGCCGCTGCCCCGCGCCGACGTCCGCGGCCACGCCGTCATGGCCAACGCCCGGGGGCTCGCCGCACCCCTCGGCGTCGAGTTCGCCCCGCCGCACCGGGCCGCCCGCATCGGCGAGCTCCTCGACGCCTCGTCGGAGTGGACCCCGGAGTCCACGACCGCCGTCCACACCGACACCGACAACCCGTCGGCGGCCCGCCTCCTCGCGGCGGTGGAGCGGGCGGCCGAAAGCCTCTCCCCCGGCGCCTCCGCCGTACGCGAGCGGCTGCTCGGCTGGGACCGGCGGATGGCGGCGGAGAGCACCGACGCCGGCCTGTACGCGGCCGTGCGCGGCGCCGTGGTGCGGCGGCTCGCCGGGCACGAGGTCTTCACGGCGCTGCGCGAACCCGCCCCGTACCCCGCGCTGTTCCGCCCCTGGCTGGCCCTCGGCCCCCGGGTCGCCTACGCACTGGAGACGCTGCTCACGGCCGGTCCCGTGCCGGCCGGGGACGTCGACCGGATCGTGCGCGAGGCCCTGGAGGAGGTCGGGGCCGGTGAGCCGCCCGCCGCCTGGGGCGTGACCCACCGCCTCGCGCCCTGGCAGGCGCTCCCCGACGCCGACGACGCGCAGTGGCCGGGGCTCGCCGGGGACCACGACTGCGTCCTGTCCACGTCGAGCGTGCCCGGCTGGACCGACCGCAGCGCCCGCGCCTCCGCCGCCCGCTACGTCTGGGACCTCGCCGACCGCGAACGGAGCGGCTGGATCGTGCCGTTCGGGGCGTCCGGGGTGCCCGGCGACCCGCACCACCGCGACCAGCTTCCCCTGTGGCTGCGGGGCGAGCTCGCCCCCGTCACGACCGACTGGCAGTACCTCACCAAGGAGCAGGGATGACCACCGCCGTACACGTCCGGAGCGTCGAGGGCTTCGGCACCGTCACGATCCGGCCCGTCGAGCCCGACCGCGACGCCCCGCTCCTGCACGGCTGGGTCAACGAGGAGCGCGCCCGGTTCTGGGGCATGGGCGGGACCACCGTCGAGCAGGTCCGGGACATCTACGCGCACCTGGACTCGCTCACCACCCACCACGGCTTCCTCGTCGGCCTGGACGGGGAGCCCGTCGCACTGTTCCAGACGTACGAGCCCGAGGCGGACCGGGTCAGCGAGTGCTACACGGTGGAGCCCGGCGACATCGGCGTCCACTTCCTGATCGCGCCGAGCGCGACCCCCCGGTCCGGCTTCACGGCCGGACTCGTCAGCGCCCTCGTCGACTTCTCGCTGAGGGACCGCACCCGGGTCGTCGTCGAGCCCGACGCCGCCAACGAGAAGGCGATCGCGCGGATGGTCCGCGCCGGCTTCGAGCTCGGCCCGGAGGTCGTGCTGCCCGAGGTGGACCTGCCGGAGGTCTTCATCCCGGAGAAGAAGGCGCGGCTCGCGTTCCTCACCCGCTGACCGAACGGGTGGTCGACCGTCAGCCGACCACCCGGCCGTTGACGACGACCCGCCGCGGCGCCGCGAGGACGCGGACGTCCGCGCGCGGGTCCTCGCCGTAGACGACGAGGTCGGCGGGGGCGCCCTCCTCCAGGGAGGGGCGGCCGAGCCAGGCCCTGGCGCCCCAGGCCGTGGCCGAGAGCGCGTCGATCGGCGGGATGCCGGCGCGGGTCAGCTCCTCGACCTCCTCCGCGACGAGCCCGTGGGCGAGGGAGCCGCCCGCGTCGGTGCCGACGAAGACGGGGACGCCGGCGTCGAAGGCGGCGCGGACGGTGTCGTACCGCCGCTCGTACAGCCTGCGCATATGGGCCGACCAGCGCGGGAACTTCTCCTGGCCGCCGTCGGCGAGATGCGGGAACGTCGCGATGTTCACCAGGGTCGGGACGATGGCGACGCCCCGCTCGGCGAAGAGCGGGATCGTGTCCTCGGTGAGGCCGGTGGCGTGCTCGATGCAGTCGATGCCCGCCTCGACGAGGTCGCGGAGGGAGTCCTCCGCGAAGCAGTGCGCCGTGACCCGGGCGCCGAGCCGGTGCGCCTCGGCGATGGCTGCCTCGACCTCGGGGCGCGGCCAGCAGGCGGTGAGGTCGCCCGCCTCGCGTTCGATCCAGTCGCCGACGAGCTTCACCCAGCCGTCGCCGCGCCGGGCCTCGCGGCCGACGTACGCGACGAGGTCCGCGGGCTCGATCTCGTGGGCGTAGTTGCGGATGTAGCGGCGGGTACGGGCGATGTGCCGGCCCGCGCGGATGATCTTCGGGAGGTCCTCGCGCTCGTCGATCCAGCGGGTGTCGGAGGGCGAACCGGCGTCCCGGATGAGCAGCGTGCCCGCGTCCCGGTCGGTGAGGGCCTGCTTCTCGCTGGTGGCCTCGTCGACGGGGCCGTGCCGGTCGAGTCCGACGTGGCAGTGGGCGTCGACCAGGCCGGGCAGCGCCCAGCCCTCGACGGTCACCGCCTCGGCGGCGGGCCGGTCGTAGGTGATCCGCCCGTCGACGCACCAGAGTTCGTCCCGTACGTCCTCAGGGCCGACGAGCACCCGCCCCTTCACATGCAGCACCGCGTGATCGCTCATGCGTGCACTGTACGAGGGCGGGTGCCCGTGCCCGGTCCGTCGTCCTGTTGGACACCTGATGCCCCTTGACGGTTGCATCATGACGAAGATCCCTTTTGTGCAGGTGGGCCAGGGGGATGCGCGGGCGGGCGTCGGTACCCTGATCGGGAGTTCCGCCCGCACCGCACCGAGTCGAAGAGGCACCGCCGTGACCGTGACACATCCGCTCCTGGACCTGGCCCCGCTGACCGCCGCGCATTTCGCGTCGATCGAGCGGCGGGTGGCCGCGCTGCTCTCCACGGAGCAGGACGTGGTGATCACCCAGGGCGAGGCGCTGCTTCCCCTGGAGGGGTGCATCCGCAGCGGGGCGCGGGCCGGTTCGACCGCGCTGAACGTCGTCACCGGTCCGTACGGGCAGACCTTCGGCAACTGGCTGCGGGACTGCGGGGCCACCGTCGTCGACCTGGAGGTGCCCTTCCACACGGCGGTGACGGCCGCTCAGGTGGAGCGGGCGCTCGCCGAGCACCCGGAGATCGACTTCGTGTCGCTCGTCCACGCGGAGGCGGCGACCGGGAACACCAACCCGGTCGCGGAGATCGGCGAGGTCGTGCGGGCGCACGGCGCGCTGTTCTACCTGGACGCGGTGGCGTCGATCGGCGCGGAGCCGGTGCTGCCGGACGCTTGGGGTGTCGACATGTGCATCATCGGCGCGCAGAAGGCGATGGGCGGCCCGGCGGGCGTCTCGGCGGTCTCGGTGAGCGCGCGGGCCTGGGAGCGGTTCGCCGCGAACCCGGCCGCGCCCCGTCGCTCGTACCTCTCCCTCCTGGACTGGAAGGAGCGGTGGATCGACGGCGGCCGGAAGGCGCTGCTGCACGCTCCGGCGCAGCTGGAGATGCTGGCCCTCGAGGCGTGCGTGGAGCGGATCGAGGCGGAGGGCCTGGACGCGCTGATGGCCCGGCACTCCTCGGCGGCGGCCGCGACCCGCGCGGGAGCGGTTGCGCTGGGCGGCGGTCTCGAGCCGTACGTGTACGAGGCGAAGGACGCGGCCCCGGTCGCGACGACGCTGCGCGTGCCGGCCGGGGTGGACGCCTCGGAGCTGGTCGCGAAGGCCCTCTCCGCGGATCCGTCGCTGCCGCTGATCGCGGGCGGCGGGGCGCTGGCCAAGGAGATGATCCGGGTCAACCACTACGGGGTGGACGCGACTCCGGGCGCCGTGCAGTCCTCGCTCGCGGCGCTGGGCGCGGCGCTCGGCGACACGGGCCGCACGGTGGATCTGGAGGGCGCGCGGCGCGCGGTCACGGAGGCCTGGAAGTAGGACGTACGGGCGTATAGGGAGGGGCGGGGTCCGGTGGCCGGACCCCGCCCCTCGTCGTGCGTGGCACGGGCTACAGCGCGGGGTAGTCGGTGTAGCCGCGGTGGTCGCCGCCGAAGTACGTGGCGGTGTCCGGGGTGTTGTACGGGCCGCCGGCCTTGAGCCGGGCCGGCAGGTCGGGGTTGGCGAGGAACAGCGCCCCGTACGCGACGAGGTCGGCGGTGCCGTCCTCGACCAGGGCCAGGGCGTCGGGCCCGGTCGGCCCCTCGCTGGCCGGGTTCAGGATGAAGGTGCCGGAGAAGGCCTTGCGCAGGGCGAGGGTCAGCTCGCGGACCTCGGGCGTGGGCTCCGTGACGTGCAGGTAGGCGATGCCGATCGGGTCGATCGCCTCGACGAGGGCGGGGTAGATCTCGGCGGTGTCGGTCTCGGCGATGTCGTTGTAGGTGTTGGCCGGGGAGACGCGCAGGGCGGTGCGCTCGGGGCCGATCTCGGCGGCGACGGCCTTGACGACCTCGACGGCGAAGCGGATGCGGTTCTCGACCGGGCCGCCCCATTCGTCGGTGCGCCGGTTGGAGTTGGTGGAGAGGAACTGCGAGACCAGGTAGCCGTTGGCGCCGTGGATCTCGACGCCGTCGAAGCCGGCCTCGATCGCGTTGCGGGCGGCGGTGGCGAAGCCGGCGATCGTCTCGCGTACCTCGTCGGCGGTGAGTTCGCGCGGGGCGACGAAGTCGATGAGTCCGGTGCCGGCGAAGAGCTGCCCGGCCGGGGCGACCGGGGACGGGCCGACGGGGTGGAGACCGTTGCCGAGGACCTCGGGGTGGCTGATCCGGCCAGCGTGCATCACCTGGACGAAGATCCGGCCGCCGCGCTCGTGGACGCCGTCGGTGACCTCGCGCCAGGCGGCGATCTGCTCGGCGCTGTGCAGTCCGGGGGTGCTGGGGTAGCCCTGGCCGATGGCGGTCGGCTGGGCGCCCTCGGTGATGATGAGACCGGCCGAGGCGCGCTGGGCGTAGTACTCGGCGACGAGCGCGGTGGGGGTACGGCTCTCGCTCTCGGCCCGGCTGCGGGTCATGGGGGCCATGGCGATGCGGTTGGCGAGACGGGTGCCGGCGAGGTCGACGGGGTCGAAGGCAGTGGTCATGGCGGTTCCCTCACATCATTATGTGGTCGGCCAACTAATCGGGCCGTTGTCACTGTAACCCATTCATTGGCCGACCAAGGTAAAGTTCTGGGAGAGCCGTCCCGAGGAGCACTGATGTCCGGAACCGACCCCGTCTGTACCGACCCCGTCTGTACCGAGCCCCGCGCCGCGGCGCCCACCGGTGTGTGCGGCGAACCGCTGCCGGACGCCGCGCGCGGCGGGCCCGTCAGCCACACCCTGGCGCGGGTCGCCCGGATGCACCGGATCGCCATGGGGAGGCGGCTGCGGGAGCTCGGCCTCTACCCGGGGCAGGAGCTGATGATGATGCGCCTGTGGGACTCCGGGCCGGTCCGCCAGTCGGAGCTGATCCAGTCCCTCGGGCTCGACCCCTCGACGGTGACGAAGATGCTCCAGCGGCTGGAGCAGTGCGGCCATGTCCGCCGCCGCCCGGACCCCGCCGACCGGCGCGCGGTCCTCGTCGAGGTGACGGACAAGGGCCTGGCACTGCGCACTGGGGTCGAGGGCGCCTGGAAGGGCCTGGAGGACCTATCGCTCGGCGGGCTCGCCCAGGCCGACCGGGCGGAGCTGGCCCGCCTGCTCGGGCTCGTCGCGGAGAACCTGTACGAGGAGGCGGGCGAGGAGGGCGACTGCCCGCCGCTGCCGAAGAACTGCTGACGCCGGGGGCGGGGCGCCCGGCGGTGCGGCGTGCTCAGCCAGCCAGGACGTCCAGGACGCGGTCGACGTCCGCCGCCGTGTTGTAGAGGTGGAACGAGGCCCGCAGGTTGCCCGCGCGGTCGGAGAGCAGCACGTCGGCGTCGCGCAGCGCGTCCGCCCGGTCGCCGAGGCCGGGGATCGCGACGACCGTCGAGTCGTCCATGACCGGCGTGTGGCCGAGCTCGACGAGTCCGGCGCGGAAGCGGGCCGCGAGCCCCTTGTCGTGGGCCTCGATACGGTCGATGCCGATCTCTTCGAGCAGCGCGAGCGAGCGGGCCGCCCCGTGGTACGAGAAGAAGGCCGCGGGCTCGTCGAAGCGGCGTGCGGAGCGGGCCAGTTCGCGGACCGGGCCGTACACGTTCGCCCACAGCTCCTCGCCCGTGACCCAGTTGGCGTGGATCGCGAGCAGCGAGTCCTGCGCCTCCTCGGTGACGGTGAGGAAGGACGCCCCACGCGGGCAGAGCAGGTACTTGTACGCACCGGCGACCGTGTAGTCCCAATCCCCCGCGTGCAGCGGCAGCCAGCCGGCCGACTGCGTGGCGTCCAGGAGCGTCCGGGCACCGTGGGCGGCCGCCGCGGCCCGTACCGCCGCGAAGTCGGCCGTGCGGCCGTCCGCCGACTGCACGGCGGAGAAGGCGACGAGCGCCGTCTCGGGGCGGACGGACTCGGCGAGCCGGTCCAGGGGCACGAAGCGGACCTTGAGGTCGCCGCGGATCGTGAACGGGGTGATGACGGAGGCGAAGTCGCCCTCGGGGAAGAGGATCTCGGAGCCCGCGGGCATCGACTGGGCGATCATTCCGCAGTGCACGGCGACGGAGCTGCCGACGGAGACGCGCTCGTGCGAGACGTGGGCGAGCCGCGCGAAGGCCGCCCGTGCCTCGTCGACGATCGCGAAGCTGCCCGCGCCGTCGGAGCGGCCGTCGGCGGTCTCCTCCGCGAGGAGCGTGACGGCATCGATCGTCCGGCGGGGCAGCAACCCGCAGGCGGAGGTGTTGAGATAGGTCTTCTTGGGCGCGAACTCGGCGCCGCCGAGCGGCTGATGCAGGGAATCCATGCCCCCACCCTGGATCCCCCACGATCACCCGTCAATGGCGTTTCGACCGTGGGGAATCTCCAAGATGCCCTTATCCGCGCAGGTCAGGATGGGTGCGCGTGCACCGGTCAGGCCTGCGGCACATCGCAGCCGTCCGGGCCGCAGGCGTCGGCGCCGGCGCCGGCGGTGCCGCCGACGGGCTGGAGGGCGCGGCCCTGCCAGGCCTGCTCCAGGGCCTGGGTGAAGACCTCGGCGGGCTGGCCGCCGGAGACGCCGTAGCGGCGGTCGAGGACGAAGAACGGCACGCTGTTGGCGCCGAGTTCGGCGGCCTCGCGCTCGTCCTCCCGTACGGCGTCGGCGTAGGCCGAGTCGTCGGCGAGGACGGCCCGGACCTCGGCCTCGTCGAGACCGGCCTCGACGCCGAGCGTCGCCAGGGTCTCGGTGTCGAAGACGGAGCGCTCCTCGGCGAAGTTGGCGCGGTAGGCCAGGTCGAGCAGCTCGCTCTGCCGGCCGCGGGCCTTGGCGAGGTGGAGCAGCCGGTGGATGTCGAAGGTGTTGCCGTGGTCGCGGCCGTCGGTGCGGTAGCCGAGGCCCTCGGCGTGCGCGTTGTCGGCGACGTGCTGCTCCATGGCGCGGGCCTCGTCGAGGGTGCGGCCGTACTTCTTCGCCAGCATCTCCAGGACCGGGCCGGTGTCACCCTTGGCGCGGTGGGGGTCGAGCTCGAACGAGCGGTGCACGACCTCGACGTCGTCGCGGTGGGCGAAGGCGGCAAGACCCTTCTCGAAGCGGGCCTTTCCGACATAGCACCAGGGGCAGGCGATGTCGGACCAGATCTCGACGCGCATGGGACTTCTCTCCGAGGGGTTGCCGGTGGGGGTGTTCGTCGACGGGAACGCCTCCACCGGCCCGGTTCATTCCGTTTCCGGCGCCAGTGTGAGGCGGAGCACGAGGTGGTTGCCGGAGCGCGGGGAGTCCGGGTCGGGGGTCCAGCCGTGGGCCGCGTAGAAGGCCTGGGCGCGCTCGTTCTTCTCGAAGACCTCCAGGACGGCGGCGGCTACCCCCGCCGCCCGCCAGGCCTCGACGCAGGCCGCGTGGAGGGACCCGCCGACGCCCCGGCGCCAGTGGGCGGGGGCGACGTGCAGCTGACTGAGGAACATCACGCCGTCACGCTCGCCGTAGGCGGCGATCCCGGCGACCTCCCCGTCGAGCTCGGCGCACAGCACGGCCCCGCGCTCGATCGCGCCCGCCCAGCCGGTCCGGGAGCGGGCGAGCTCGTCGGGGCCCGCGTAGGCGGACTCGGGGAGGTGGCCGCGGTAGTAGGTGGCCCGGGCCTCGGTGTGGAGGGCGGTGACGGCGTCGAGATCGGCGGCGGTCGCGTATCGGATCATGAAGGTTCAGGACGCGGCGGCCCGCGCTCCGGTTCCGGGGAGCCCGGTCCGCGCGGCCAGGCGGCTGAAGGAGGCCCGGTACGCGCTCGGGGTGAGGCCGGTGCGCCGCAGCAGGTGCTGCCGGAGCGAGTCCCCCGAGCCGAGGCCGCTCGCGCGGGCGACCTGGTCCATGCCGAGGGAGGTGGCCTCCAGGAGCTCCTTGGCCCGCTCGACGCGCTGGTGGAGCAGCCACTGGAGCGGGCTGACCCCGGTCTCGGCGTGGAAGCGGCGCGAGAGGGTGCGGACGGAGGTCCCGGCGTGCCGGGCGAGGTCGGTAAGCGTGAGCGGTTCGTCGAGGCGCCCCATGGCCCACGCGCGCGTGTCGGCGAAGGAGATCCCGCGCTCGGGCGGCAGTGGGGTCTGGGTGAACTGGGTCTGGCCGCCGGGCCGTACGGGTGCGACGAGGGCGAGCCGGGCGACGGTGTTGGCGACGGCGGCGCCGTGGTCGGTGCGGATGACGTGGAGGCAGAGGTCGATGCCCGCCGCGTATCCGGAGGAGGTGAGGAGGGGGCCGTCCTGGACGAAGAGGACGTCGTCCTGGAGGTCGACGGCCGGGTGGCGCTCGGCGAGCAGCTCCCGGTACGCCCAGTACGTCGTCGCCGCCCGGCCGTCGAGCAGCCCCGCCTCGGCGAGCGCGAAGGCGCCGGTGCAGATCGAGGCGATCCGCTTGCCCGCGGCGGCGGCACGGCGCAGCGCGTCGAGGATGCGGGGGTCGGGGTCCGTGTACGAGCCGCTGCCCGCGAGGATCACGGTGTCGGCGGCGTCCACGGCGTCGAGGCCGTGCGGGACGAGCAGGTCGAGGCCGCCGGTGGTGGCGACGGGACCGGGGTCGGGGGCGCAGATGACCGTCTCGTACCCGGGCCGGCCGTCGATCTCGACCTTCCCGAAGAGCATCTCGGGAATGGCCAGGTTGAACATGGAGACGGGCGGGGCGGCGATCACGGCGACGCGCTGGACGCGTGGGACGGCGTGCGTGATCGACATGGCCAGAACCTCCGGGCATATGGCATTCCGGCCACTACTCTACGTCCGCGCCGGTCACGAAGGTGGGGACATGTCATCGACCGACCTCACCGAAGCCCCCGCCACCCGCCGCGACACGTCTGACGGAACACCCTCCCCCGGTCCGGCTCCGGCCCTGGCCGCCGCGACGCTCGGCTTCGCCCTCATCACCCTCGACACCTCGGTGGTCAACGTCGCCCTGCCCGCGATCGGCGCCGACCTGGGCACGGGCATGACCGGTCTCCAGTGGGTGGTCGACGCGTACACGCTGGTGTTCGCCGCGCTCCTGCTGTCCAGCGGGGCGCTCGCCGACCGGTTCGGGGCGGCCCGGGCGTACGGGGTCGGGGTCGTCGCCTTCACCCTCGCCTCGGCCGCCTGCGGGCTGGCCCCCGGCCTCCCCTCGCTGCTCGCCGCCCGGGCGGTGCAGGGCGCGGCGGCGGCCGTGATGCTGCCGGCCTCGCTCGCCCTGGTGCGCGAGGCGTACGGCGATCCGGAGCGGCGGGCGCGGGCGGTGTCGCTGTGGGCGGCGGGCGGGACGGTCGCGGTGGCGCTCGGCCCTGTCGTGGGCGGGGCCCTGACGACGGCCTGGAGCTGGCGCGGGATCTTCTTCGTCAACCTGCCGCTCGGGCTTCTCGCGCTCGCGCTGCTGACCCGGGTGGCGCGCTCGGAGCGGCGGCCCGCGCCGCTCGACGTGCCGGGGCAGCTGACGGCCGGGACGGCGGTCGGCGCGCTGACCTTCGCGGCCATCGAGGGCGGGACGGGGGCCTGGTGGGCGCTGGGGGTCGCGGCCGTCTCCCTGGCCGCCTTCCTGCTGATCGAGGCGCGGCGGCGCCATCCGATGGTGCCGCTGGGGCTCTTCCGGAACACGACGGTGGCGGTGGCGGTGACGGCGGGCGCGGCGAACAGCGTGGCCTTCTACGGGATGATCTTCGTCTTCAGCCTCTTCTTCCAGCAGGTGCTCGGCCTCTCGGCGCTGGGCGCGGGGCTGATGTTCCTGCCGATGACGGGGCTGCTCGCCGGGGTGAACCTCCTGTCGGCGAAGGCCGCGGCCCGGTACGGGGCGAGGCTGCCGATCGTGGTGGGCCAGGCGGTCGCGGTGGCCGGCCTGCTCGGCCTGCTCGCCGTGGACGCGGACTCCTCCCTCCCGTCCCAGGCCCTGCTGCTCGTGCCGCTGGCGCTGGGCGCGGGCTTCTCGCTGCCGCCGCTGATCGCCTCGATGATGGAGGCGGTGCCGGCGGAACGCGCGGGCACGGCGGCGGGCCTGCTCAACGCGATCCGCCAGACGGCGGGCGCGCTCGCGATCGCGGTCTTCGGCTCGCTGGCGGCCCACGACATGGCCGGCATGGAGACGGCGCTGCGGACGAGCCTGCTGATCAGCGCGGGGCTGCTCGCCCTGACGACCCTGGTCTCGCTGCGCCTGCCGGGTCGCCCGGCCCGCTGAGCGCGCTCAGGCGCCCTTGCGGTAGCGGCCCGGGGCCATCCCGTACTCCCGCTTGAAGGCCTTGGCGAAGGCGAACTCCGAGGAGTATCCGGAGCGTTCGGCCACCGCGCGGAGCGGGAGGTCGTCCGTGCGCAGGAGGCGGCCCGCCGTCGTCATGCGCCACCAGGTGAGGTACGCGAGCGGGGACCGGCCGACGAGGGCGGTGAAGCGGCGGGCGAAGGCCGCGCGGGAGAGGCCGCCGAGGGCGCCGAGTTCCTCGACCGTCCAGGCTCTGGCCGGGTCGTCGTGGAGGGCCCGGAGGGCGCCGGCGACCACCGGGTCGCTCAGGGCGGCCGACCAGCCGGCGGACCGGTCGCCGCACTCGGTGAGCCACCAGGTGCGCAGCAGGTAGAGGAGCAGGGTGTCGAGCAGGGCGGGCACGATGGCGTCGGATCCCGGCTGGGGTTCGGCGAGTTCGGCGCCGAGCAGGTCGACTGCGGCCCGCAGCCGGGGGTGGGCGCCGACCCGGGCGGGGAGGTGGACGTACGGGGGGAGCTCGGTGAGGAGCGGGTGCGCGCGGGCCCGGCTGAGCTGGTAGGCGCCGCAGAGCAGCAGGGTCTCCTCGGCGCCGACGGGCCCCCGGTCGGGCACGGTGGGCCAGGAGCCGTCGGCGGCCGGCAGGGCGTCGACGAGCGGGGTGTCGGGGCGGTCCGCGAGGCCGTGGCCGGTGCCGTGGGCGAGCAGGACGACGTCGCCGGGGCCGAGCCTGACGGGGGCGCCGTCGTCCGGGGGGATGAGCCAGGCGGTGCCCTGGAGGACGACATGGAATCCGGCGCCCTTGCTCGGGGCGAAGCGGAAGCCCCAGGGCGCGAAGCGGACCGTGCGGGAGGAGTGGGGCCGCCCGGTGCGCATGGCGGCGATGGCATCGCTCAGTACGTCCATCCCGGCACCGTACTCCTCGTCGAGGGGGGCGAGACGATCGGATATGACCGGGAGTCATGGGGATATGGATCGTCTCGCCGCACCTTCGTACGGTCGAGGCATGACGACGACAACTGGCAGGACGACCAAGGCGGTTCTGTTCCACGAGACCGGCGGCCCCGAGGTGCTGACGGTGGAGGAGGTGGCGCTGCCCGCCCCCGGGCCCGGGGAGGTGCTCGTACGGGTCGAGGCGATCGGACTCAACCGCGCCGAGGCGCTGTTCCGCGAGGGCACCTACTACTACCCGGCGACGCTGCCCGGTTCGCGGCTCGGCTACGAGGCGGCGGGCGTGGTGGAGGAGGTCGGCGCGGGCGTCACCGCCTACGCCCCGGGCGATCCGGTGATGGCGGCGGCCAACTTCGACTTCGGGATCCACGGCGTGTACGCGGAGCACGTGGTGCTGCCGGAGGAGTACGTGGTGGCCCGGCCCGAGGGGGTGGACGCGGTGACGGGGGCGGCGGTCTGGCTGACGTACTTCACCGCGTACGGCGGGATGGTCCTGACCGGTGGACTGCGGCCCGGCGACCATGTGGTGATCACGGGGGCGTCGAGCGGGGTGGGGACGGCCGCGATCCAGACCGCGCTGCGGATCGGCGCGGTGCCGATCGCCACCACGCGCGGCGAGGGCAAGCGGAAGCGGCTGCTGGAGCTCGGGGCCGCGCACGTGATCGTGACGGAGGACAAGGACGCCGATGCCCTGGTGGAGGAGGTGCGGCGGATCACGGGCGGGGCCGGCGCGGACCTGGTGTTCGACGCGATCGGCGGGCCCGGTTTCGCCCGGCTCGGGGACGCGCTGCGGCCCGGTGGCACGGCCGTGCTGTACGGCTTCCTGGACCCGCGGCCGGTCGAGCTGTCGATGAACTGGCCGCTGACCACGCACGGATACGCCAACGGGGCGCTCGCCAGGACGGAGGAGGGGCGGCGGCGCGCGGCCGGGTTCATCGGCTCGGGGCTGCGGGACGGGTCCCTGGCGCCGGTGATCGCCGAGACCTTCGAGGGTCTGGAGCGGATCACCGACGCCCATCGGCTGATGGAGTCCAACACGCACACCGGGAAGATCGTGGTGCGCGTGCGCCACTGAGGGTCAACGCCTCGGCAGGTCCAGCGGGTTGCCGTCCCGGAGCTCCGGCGGGAGCAGGTGCCCGGGGGTCGACTGGTACGTGACCGGGCGGAGCCAGCGCTCGATCGCGGTCGCGCCGACCGAGGTGCTGGTGGAGGTGGTGGCCGGGTAGGGGCCGCCGTGGTGCTGCGCGGCGGCGACGGCGACCCCGGTGGGCCAGCCGTTGACGAGGACGCGGCCCGCGAGCGGGGTGAGTTCGGCGAGGAGCGGAGCCGCGGCCTCGTCCTCCTCGGCGATGTGCAGCGTGGCGGTGAGGTTGCCCGGCAGCAGGGCGAGGACGGCGGTGACCTCCTCGCGGGAGGAGTAGCGGGCGACCACGGTGACGGGTCCGAAGCACTCCTCCAGGAGGAGGTGGTGGCCGCCGCCGGTGAGCCGGCCGGCGTCGACGGCGAGGACGCCCGCGCTGACCGTGTGCTCGCCGCCCGCGCCCGGGGTGACGGGGCTCCGCACCCCGTCGAGCGCGCCGCGCTCGGCGACCCCGGTGACGAAGGCGTCCCGCATGCGGTGGTCGAGCATGACGGCCGGTTCGGTCTCGCTGACCCTGGCGGTGAGGGCGGCGAGGAAGCGATCGCCTGCCTCGCCGCGGGGGGCCAGGACGAATCCGGGCTTGGTGCAGAACTGGCCCGCGCCCAGGGTCATGGAGCCGGCCAGGCCGGCCCCGAGCTCCTCGGGGCGCTCCTCGGCGGCGGCCGGGGTGATCACGACCGGGTTGAGGGAGCCGAGTTCGCCGTGGAAGGGGATGGGTACGGGCCGGGCGGCGGCCGCGTCGAAGAGCGCCCGTCCGCCGCGTACCGATCCGGTGAAGCCCGCCGCCGCGACGAGCGGGTGGCGGACGAGCTCCACGCCCGCGTCGAAGCCGTGGACGAGGACGACGACGTCCTCGGGCAGGCCCTCCTTGGCGGCGGCCCGGCGCAGCAGCGAGGCGCAGAGTTCGGAGGTGGCCGGGTGGTCGGGGTGGGCCTTGACCACCACGGGGCAGCCGGCCGCGAGGGCGCTCGCCGTGTCGCCGCCGGGCACGGAGAACGCGAGCGGGAAGTTGCTGGCCGCGTAGACGGCGACGACGCCGAGCGGGATCTTCCAGCGGCGCATGTCGGACCGGGGCGGGGTGGCGTCCGGGTCGGGGAGGTCGATCCGGATGTCGAGGAAGGACCCCTCCGTGACGACCTCGGCGAAGGCCCGCAACTGGGCGGTGGTCCGCGCGAGTTCGCCGGTGAGGCGGACGGGCCCGAGGGCGGTCTCGGCGTCGGCGGCCTCGATGACGTGCTCGCGCGCCTCGTCGAGGAGGTCGGCCGCGGTACGGAGGAAGGCGGCCCGCACCGTGCGGTCGGCGAGCGCGTCCCGGGCGCCGTGCGCGGCCCTGACCGCCCGGTCGACCTCCTCCGCTGTGGCCTCCACCGCAACCTGCTCGCGCGGCTTCCCCGTCCGGGGGTCCACACTCCACACTGGTTCTGCCGCCACCGCCACGCCCCTGTTCGCTATTCTGAACGCCGTTCCCGTAGATGAACGCGTCTGCGAGGGACTCTATTGACGGCCCGGCCGTCTCCACAAGGGGCCCGCTCGGCCAGGTGGCCAGGGCGGGCCGGGGGCGACCGCCGGGACGACCGGACAACGGAAAAAGGGGCGAGGGTCATGGCGACTGCCGACGCGGGTGGGGCACAGGTGAAGTCCGCGGTGCGGACCGTGGAGCTGCTGGAGTACTTCGCCGGGCGCCCCGGGATGCACTCGCTCGCCGCCGTCCAGGAGGCCGTCGGCTACCCCAAGTCCAGCCTGTACATGCTGCTGCGCACCCTGGTCGAGCTGGGCTGGGTGGAGACGGACGCCACCGGCACGCGGTACGGCATCGGGGTGCGGGCGCTGCTCGTCGGCACCTCGTACATCGACGGCGACGAGGTCGTGGCCGCCGCCCGGCCGACGCTGGACCGGCTCTCCGACGACACCACCGAGACCATCCACCTCGCACGGCTCGACGGCACCAACGTGGTCTACCTGGCGACGCGCCAGTCCCAGCACTACCTGCGGCCGTTCACCCGGGTCGGGCGCCGGCTGCCCGCGCACTCGACCTCGCTCGGCAAGGCGCTGCTCGCCACCCACACCGACGAGCAGGTGCGCAAGCTGCTCCCGGAAACCCTGCCGGCGCTGACCGAGCACACGATCACCGACCGCGAGAAGCTCATCGAGGAGCTGCACGTCATCCGCGAGCAGGGCTTCTCGGTGGACCGCGAGGAGAACACCCTCGGGCTGCGCTGCTTCGGGATCGCGATCCCCTACCGGACCCCGGCGCGGGACGCGATCAGCTGCTCGGTGCCGGTGGCGCGGCTCACCCCGGCCCACGAGCAGATGATCAAGGACGCGCTCTTCGACGCGCGGGACCGGCTGACGCTGGCGACCCGCCGCCTCTGAGCCCGCCCCGACCGACAGAGGGCGTCAGCCACGCTCGGCGAGGGCCTTCTGCCAGACCGGGCTGTCCACGTAGTGGTTGTCGTACTGCTCCGAGGACGCCTTGATCTCCTCGAAGCTCGCCTCGCCGCGCATGACCCGGCCGAGGAGGCGCAGGTAGTCGAAGCGGGCCATGCCGGGCGTGAAGGCGAAGAGGACGTCCGCCTCGGCGCCGGGCGCCGCCGCGAAGGCGTGCGGGGTGTGCGGCGGGACGAGGAGGAAGTCGCCCTGCTCCAGGACGGTCAGCTCTTCGCCGACGAGGACCTGGAGCGAGCCGCCGAGGACGAAGAACATCTCCGAGGCCTTGGTGTGGAAGTGCGCCGGGGCGCCGACCGCGCCCTTCGCGAACGAGGAGCGGTAGCTCGTGAGCTGCCCGCCGGTGGTGTCGGAGTCGGCGAGGAGCGTCATCACGCTGCTCGGGTCGGCGGTGGTCTCGGCGGTGGCGGCGCGGGTCAGGAGGGGGGCGAAGGTCGCGTTCTCGTTCATGATCACTACTTTAGTGGGCCATTGACCCCGGGGAATGGGTCAATTGATCATGCAAATCATGGGTCAATTCCGTCTCGTCCCGCCTCCCCCGAGGCGGGGCGAGGCGGAGGGCTCCTCCCCCGCGCGGCGGAGACGGTTCAGCACACGGCAGGACGTGGCACCGGCACCCCTCACGGGAACGTGGAGCCATGACACCGACCGCGCACCGCCTCAGCCCGGCGCCCTCCGCCGCGTACCGCCCCACCGTCCTCCGCCGCGTGCTGCGCGTCCTCGCGATCGTCGCCTGCCTCCCGTACATCGCGCTCAAGATCGTCTGGGTGGCGGGCGGCGAACTCGGCATCCCCGCCGGGAGCGTGCTCCTGGAGCACCGGACGATGCTCGCCGTCGCCAACTCGATCTCGGTCCTCGCCGACGCTGCCGTGATCGTCCTCGCCCTGCTGCTCACCCAGGCGTGGGGCCTTCGGGTACGGGCCTGGCTGCTCGCCTTCCCGATGTGGGCGGCGACCGGACTCCTCGCGCCGATCATGGCCGGGTACCCGGCGCAGCTCGCGATCGCGCTCCTCACCGGTGACGAACGGGCCGCCGCCCCCAAAGAACCCTTCCTGGACGGCTGGGTCTTCGCCGTCGTCTACGGCGGCTTCATCCTCCAGGGCCTCGCCCTCGGCACCCTCTTCGTCCTCTACGCACGGGACCGCTGGGGCCACGTCTGGCGCGGCCGGCTCGGCGAGGTCTCGGCACGCGTCTCCGGGCCCGGCGTGAGGGCCGCCGCCCTGGCCGGCGCGGTGCTCTCGCTCGTCCCCGCGACGGTCCAGCTGATCTGGCTCTCCGGCTCGGCCAGGGGTCTCTCCGCCCAGCGGGCCGCCGAACGGGACTCCGACTTCTACGTCCTCAGCGCCATCGGGCTCGCCTTCCTCGCCGCCGCGGTCGTCTTCACCCTCCTTCTCGTCCTGCGGCGGCCCGCGCGGCTCGGGGTGCGGCCCGTCCTCGCCCTGGCCTGGGTCTCCACCGGCGCGGTGGGGTGCTGGGGCGCGTACATGTCGCTGGTCTGCCTCATGCCGGAGACCGATCCGGCCAAGCAGGTCCCGGCCCTCGCACAGCTGTCCTACGCTGGCCAGATGATCACCGGGTTCCTGCTGGCCGCGTGCGTGGCCGTCTTCCTGCGGCGGCGGAGCGCCGAGGCGTGAGGCGATGCGCGGTCGCCTTGTTCGGGCAGCGGGCCAGGCTGCGCTGGGTCCATCTGATCCTGGGCGGCGCGCTGTTCATGCCGTACTGGCTGGTCGGCACCATCGTCCTGGGGGCCTTCCTCGACTCGCCGGGCATGTTCGGCGGCAGTCTCGCCGTGCAGTTCGGGGCGTACGCGGTGGGGCTGCCGCTCGCCGCGGTCACCGCGCTCTTCCCGCTGGCCCGGCCGATGTCGGTGGCGGTGGCGCGGGCGCTCTGCGGGATTCCCGCGGACCGGCTCGCGGACGGCCCGGCCCGCGGCCGCGACGCGAAGGCCCGGACGGCCGGCTGGTTCACGCTGCACGTGGGCGCGGGCGCGCTGATCAGCGGGGCGTCCCTGGCCCTGCCGCCGTTCGCGGTGTCGGTCATGGCGCTGCCGTTCTCGCCGGCCCTGCGGGAGTCGGAGATCGGCCGGCACTGGGGGCTCGACCAGGACTGGTGGGTCTGGGCGGCGCTCCCGGCGGGCCTGCTGATGCTGCTCGCGCTCGCCGCCACGGCCGCAGCGACCGGGGCCCTGCTCGCCGGGCAGGCGCCCCGGCTGCTCGGGCCGAGCCCCATGGACCGGCTCGCGGCGGCGGAGCGGCGCGCGGCGGAGGCGGAGTCGCGCAACCGGCTCGCCCGCGAACTGCACGACTCGGTCGGCCACGCCCTGAGCGCGGTCACCCTCCAGGCGGGCGCGGCGCGCCGGGTCCTCGACACGGGCGACGCGGCCGACCTGGAGTTCGTCCGGGAGGCGCTGACCGCGATCGAGGAGACCACCCGGCGCACGGTCGGGGAGCTGGACTGGGTCCTCGGCCTGCTGCGGCGCGGCGAAGGGGCCGACAAGGGAGTGGGGCCGGGGCTCGACGCCCTGGAGGCCCTCGTGCGCGGCGCCGGACCGCGCGTGGCGCTGACGGTGAGCGGGGACCTCGCCCCCGTACCGGAGGCGCTGTCGCGGGAGGCGTACCGGATCGTCCAGGAAGGGCTGACGAACGCGGCCCGGCACGCGGGCGGCACGCCCGTCACCGTACGGCTCGACGCCCGTACCGAACAGTTGGAGATCACCATGGAGAACCCCCTGCCCGAGCGGCCCCCGGTCGCCCGACCGCACGGCGGGCTCGGCCTGCGCGGCGTCGGCGAACGGGCCCGGCTGTTCGGCGGCACCGCCGAGGCCGGCCCGGCGGACGGCGTGTGGCGCCTCGCGGTGCGGATCCCCCGGTGAGCGCGGCGGTACGGGTGGTCCTCGCCGACGACGAGCGCATGGTGCGGACGGCCCTGCGGGTCATCCTGGACGCGGAGCCCGACCTGGAGGTCGTCGGCGAGGCCTCCACGGGCGCCGAGGCGGTGTCGGTGGTGCGGGCGACGCGCCCGGACGTCGTCCTGATGGACGTGCGGATGCCGGAGATCGACGGGATCCGGGCCACCGAGCAGATCCTCGGCGGGATGGCGGAGCCGCCCCGGATCGTGGTCGTGACCACCTTCGAGAACGACTCCTACGTGTACGACGCGCTGCGCGTCGGCGCGGCCGGATTCCTGCTGAAGCGGGCGGCGGCGGAGGATCTGGTGGCCGCGGTCCGGCTGGTCGCCAGGAGCGATTCGCTGCTCTACCCGGCGGCGGTACGGGGCCTGGCCGCCGAGCACGCCCGGCGCGCTCCGGCGGCGGCGCCGCCCTGGGTGGCACGGCTCACCGAGCGGGAGGCGGAGGTGCTTCGGCAGGTGGCGACGGGCGCGACGAACGCCGAGATCGCCGAACGGATCGGCGTCGGCCCCGCGACGGTGAAGTCCCATGTGGCGGCGGTCCTGGCGAAGCTGGGCGCCCGGGACCGGACGCAGGCGGTGATCCTGGCGTACGAGTCGGGGTTCGTGCGGGCGGGGTGAGCCGGCCGGCGCTCACCGGCCACGATCCACCGAGCCCGCGAGATGAAGGTTCACTGAGAAACGGACCACATCCGGAACGTCCCCCACCGGCCCGTTCGTCCCCCCAAGTGCGATGAACAAGACGATCAGGCACACGTCGGTCTTCGTCCTGGTCCTGGTGCTCGCCCTCCTCGGGCGGGCCACCTGGGTGCAGGCGTACGAAGGCAAGGCGCTCGCGGACGACTCGAAGAACCGGCGGAAGACCATCGCGCAGTACGCGCAGCCGCTCGGCAACATCGTCGTGGCCGGTTCGCCGGTCACCGGCTCGAAGAAGACGGAAGGAGGCGATCTCGCGTACAAGCGCACCTACACGGACGGCGAGCTGTACGCGGCGGTCACCGGCTACAGCTCGCAGGCGTACGGCGCCACGCAGCTGGAGGGCATCTACGACGACGTCCTCGACGGCACCGACGACCGGCTGAAGAACCCGGTGGACGCGGTGACGCGCAAGCAGCAGGAGCCGGGCACGGTCGTCACCACGATCGACCCGGCCGTGCAGAAGGCCGGCTACGAGGCGCTCGGGAACAAGAAGGGCGCGGCCGTCGCGGTCGACCCCGCAACCGGCCGGATCCTGGGCATGGTGTCCACCCCGTCGTACGACCCGTCGAAGATCGCCGGGACGACGGACGGCGACGCCTGGCAGCAGCTGATGAGCGACGAGGACAAGCCGCTGGTCAACCGGGCCCTGCGCCAGCCGCTGCCGCCCGGTTCCACCTTCAAGCTGGTCGTCGCGGCGGCGGCCCTGGAGGACGGCCTGTACGGCTCGGTGGACACGGCGACGAAGAGCCCCGACCCGTACACGCTGCCGAACACCCGGACCGTGCTGAAGAACGAGAACGCCTCCGCGCCCTGCGAGAACGCCACGATCCGTACCGCGCTCCAGTACTCCTGCAACAACGTCTTCGCCAAGATGGCCGCCGACCTGGGCCAGGACAAGGTGAAGGCGATGGCGGAGAAGTTCGGCTTCAACGACTCCGAGCTCGACGTCCCGGTCCGCGCCTACGCGAGCGTGTACCCGTCGGGCATGGACTCCGCGCAGACGGCGCTCACCGGCATCGGCCAGTTCGACGTGACCGCGACCCCGCTCCAGATGGCCATGGTCTCGGCCGCGATCGCCAACGACGGTCTCCTGGCGGCCCCGCACATGGTGTCGGAGGTCGTCGACTCCGACGGCGACGCCCTGACCACGTTCGACGACGGGGACAGCACGCGGGTCGTCTCCTCCTCGACGGCGGAGCAGCTGCGGAGCGCGATGCGGACGGTCGTGGAGAAGGGCACCGGCACCAACGCGGCGATCTCCGGGGCCGAGGTCGGCGGCAAGACGGGCACGGCCCAGCACGGCGAGAACAACAGCAAGACGCCGTACGCCTGGTTCACCTCCTACGCGAAGGACCCCTCGACTGGGAAGCAGGTCGCCGTCGCGGTGCTGATCGAGGACTCGGGCGCGGCCCGCTCCGAGGTCAGCGGCAACGGCCTGGCGGCCCCGGTGGCGCAGAAGATGATGGCCGCGGCGCTGAAGTGACCCGTGGCGGGGGCCCGATTGGCTCTGGGCCCCCGCCACGCGATATGCAGGGGCACGCTCGTTTCCGAGCGCGCATTCGAATCACCGACGTTGTTCGCTGACCCTGCTTCCCCTCGCGGAGGACCGCCGTGCGCCTGCCCCGTTCCCTGTCCGGCTGGACCATGGCGGTCTTCGGCGTGCTCGCCGCCGCGCTCGGTGTGGTGGGCCTGGTCGCCCCGGACGCCCTGCTCACGGTCATGGGCTTCGAGCCGGTGCCCGAGGGCGGGCGGGCGGACGGCGACCACACCCTGGTCTTCCTCACGGCCTCCTCGATGGCCGCGCTCAACATGGGCGTCTACTACGTCCTGGCCGCGCTCGCCGACTGGAAGCCCTTCTTCCGCTGGACGGTCCCCTTCCGGCTCCTCACCTGTGCGGTCTTCACGCTCGCCGTCGTCACCGGCCGCGCCCCGGCCGGCTTCCTCGGCGTGGGCCTGTGGGAGGGGCTGGGGGCCGTGGTGACGGGGGCCGCGCTGCGGTACGAGAACCGCCCCGCTCGCCGTCCGCTGACGTCGGAGAGCCCCGCCCACCGGCCGGAATAGGGCAGGTGCCCGATCCGTAAGGGCCTCCTCAGAGGCCAGGCTGCTGCCATGCGTTGGTATCTGGCAGGCATCGTCGTGTCCGGATTCGGTACGACGGCCATGTGGCTGGTCTCCGGGATCTGGGTCAAGTCCCTCACCGGTTCGGACAGTCTGGCGGCACTCGCCGCCTTCGCCCTGTGGGCGCCCGTCCTCCTCGGCCCGCTGCTCGGCACGCTCGCCGACCGGGTGCGGCGGCGGCCCCTCCTCGTCGTCCTGAACGCGGCGATGGCGCTCCTGCTGCCCGTGCTCCTGTGGGTGGAGTCGGCGGACCGGGTGTGGCTGCTGTTCGCGGTGCTCGTGCTGTACGGGGCCCAGGGCGCCGTTCACGAGGCCGCCGAGCAGACGCTCGTCGCGACGACGCTCGACGAGGGGCGGCTCGGCACCTTCAACGGGCTCAGGATGACCGCGAACGAGTCGATGAAGCTGATCGCCCCGCTGGTGGCGGCGGGCCTCTTCGCCCGCTACGGAGGCGGCCCGGTCGCGCTCCTCGACGCGGCGAGCTTCGCGCTCGCGGCGGTGCTGTTCGCGCTGATGCCCGTCCGGGAGGAACGCCCCGCGCGGCCCGCGGAGCGGCACTGGTGGCGGGAGACGGCCGAGGGCGTCCGGCTCCTCCGGGCCTCGCCCGTGCTGCGGCCGCTGGTGGCGACGGGCGGGTTCACGATGCTGCTCGCCGGGGTGAACGGGGCCGCGATCTACGCCGTGGTGGACAGCGGGCTCGGGCGCTCCCCCGCGTACGCCGGTGTGCTGTACGCGGTCCAGGGCGTGGGCTCGGTCCTCGCGGGCCTGCTCACGGGCCCCCTGCTGCGGCGGGTCCCGGAGCGGGTGCTCGCCGCCGCCGGTCTCGCGCTGTTCGCGGTGGCCGTGGGCGTACGGGCGCTGCCGTACGAGGCGACGGCCCTGGCGGCGAGTGCGGTGATCGGTCTGGGAATGCCGTGGGTCCTCGTCGCCACCATGACGGCGGTCCAGCGGGAGGCCCCCGCGGAGGCGGTGGGCCGGGTGGCGGCGACCGCGCACACCCTGGTCTTCGCCCCGAACGCGCTGGCCATGGCGCTCGGTGCCGGTCTGGTCGCGGTGGTCGACGTCCGGGTCCTGCTGCCGGTCCTCGCGGTGGCGGGGACGGTCTGGGCCGCCGCGCTCGCGGTCCGGGGCGCGGGACCTGGCGGGGACATGGGCGAGGGCAGGAGCGAGAGCACGGAGGGCAAGGGGGACACGGGCCGGAGCCTGGCGGACGGGCTCGCAGTGCGGGGCGGCCAGGGGGCGGGGAGCATGGAGGGGGGCGCGTAGCGCGGCGGGAGGAGGGCAGTGTGACGGCCGGTTCCTTCCCGGAGACGGCGGGGCGGGCGGGTGTGCCGTTCGACGGCAAGGGGCTCCTCGACGTCCTCGGAGTCGCGGCCGTCGTCATCGACGCACACGGCCGCATCGTGCTGTGGAGCCCGCAGGCGGAGGCCCTCTTCGGCTACAGCGCGGACGAGGCCCTCGGCCAGTACGTGGCCCGGCTGATCGTCGGCGCCGAGCACCGCGAGGAGGCGATGCGCCTCTTCGGCGAGGTGCTGCACGGCGGCTCGACCTGGGCGGGCACCTTCCCCGTACGGCACAAGGACGGCAGCACCCGCTACGTGGAGTTCCGCAACATGCGGCTCACCGACGACCTCGGCGGTCTGTACGCGCTGGGAATCGCCGCCGACCGCGCCGTCGTCGAGCGCGTCGAGACCGGCCTCGCCCTCTCCGACCGGCTCGTCTCCCAGTCGCCGATCGGGCTCGCCGTCCTCGACACCGACCTGCGGTACGTCCTCGTGAACCCGGCCCTGGAGCGGATCAACGGCGTCCCGGCCGCGCTGCACCTCGGGCGCCGGATCGCCGACATGCTGCCGGGGGTCGACGCGGCGACCCTTGAGGCGGCGCTGCGCACGGTCCTCGCCACGGGCAGTCCGCTGCTCGACCACCAGACGACGGGGCGGACCCCGGCCGACCCCGATCACGAGCGCACCTGGTCGGTGTCCTTCTACCGGCTGGACGGGCCCGAGGGCCGCGTCCTGGGGGTCGCGGCTTCGGTGATCGACGTGACCGAGCGGCACGACGCCGACGCGGAGGCCGACCGGTCCCGGCGGCGGCTCGCGCTCATCGCGGACGCCTCGACGCGGGTCGGCACCACCCTGGAGGTGGACCGGACGGCCGCCGAACTCGCCGGGGTCGTGGTGCCGGAGCTCGCGGACATCGCGGCCGTCGACGTCCTCGACTCCGTCCTGGCGCTGCGCAGGCCCGGCGCTCCCGAGGCGGGCCCCGAGCTGTTCCGCGCGCTCGCGGTGAAGGCCTCGGGCCCGACGGAGGCCCTGCCGGCCGCGGACCCGCCCGGGGCCGTCGCCATGTACGGGGCGGACCGGCTCGTCACCCGCTGTGTGCACACCGGACTGCCGGTCCTGGTCGAACACGTCGGGCCCGGTGATCTGCCCCGGATCGCGCGGAGCCCCGAGGCGGCGGAGCAGCTCCGGCGGGCCGGGGTCCACTCGTACCTGGCGGTGCCGCTGATCGCGCGCGGGGAGGTGCTCGGCGCGCTCGACCTCAAGCGGGACCGCAATCCGCTGCCCTTCGACAGCGACGACGTGCTGCTCGCGACGGAGCTCGCGGCCCGCGCCGCGGTCAGCATCGACAACGCCCGCTGGTACCAGAGCGTGCGGAACTCGGCGGTGACGCTCCAGCGCAGTCTGCTGCCGGGCAAGCCTCCGGAGCGGGCGGGCCTGGAAATCGCCGCCCGCTACCAGCCGGCGCAGGCGTCGAGCGAGGTCGGCGGTGACTGGTACGACGTGATCGCCCTGCCCGACGACAAGACGGCGCTCGTCGTCGGGGACGTGATGGGCAGCGGGATCGACGCGGCGGCGACGATGGGGCGGCTGCGGACGGCCACCTGCGCGTTCGCGGACCTCGACCTGTCGCCGGCGCAGGTGCTGCGGCACCTGGACCGGATCACGGCGGGCCTCGAGCACTTCATCGCGACCTGCCTCTTCGCCGTGCACGATCCGCGCCTGGGCCGGATCCGGATCTCGAACGCGGGCCATCTGCCCCCCGTGCGGATCCCGGCGGCCGGCCCGGCCGAGCTGGTGCGGCTCTCGACCGGGCTGCCGCTGGGGGTGGGCGGTGTCACCTTCCGGACGGCCCGGGTCCCCTTCCTCCCGGGAGACGTGCTCGTGCTCTACACGGACGGGCTCGTCGAGACGCGCGACGAGGCGATCGACGACCGGCTCGCGGTGCTCGTGGGCCTGCTCGACGGGGCGCGCGGGCCCCTGGAGGAGACCTGCGACATGCTGCTCCAGGCGCTGCGACGGCCGGGCGCCCAGGACGACGTCGCGCTGCTCGTCGCGCGGAGCACGGGATGAACGCCCGGGCGGGCCGGGAAGGCCGGGAAGGCAAGACGGCCCGGGACGGCAAGACGGCCCGGGACGGCAGGACGGGGCTGCGGAGCGTCGCCGGCCAGGTCTTCGCCCTGGAGGCCCTGATCGCCCTCCTCGTGATCGTGGCGGCGGTGTTCATCACGTTCCAGCAGGCACGGCAGGACACCGAGCAGGACGCCCGGATCCGGTCCCTCGCGGTCGCGGAGTCCGTCGCGCGTGCCCCGGGCATCGCCGACGCGCTGACCTCGCCCGATCCGACGGCGGAGCTCCAGAAGAGGGCGGAGGAGATCCGGCTGGCCACGAGGATCGACTTCGTCGCGGTCCTGAGCCCCGACGGGGTGCGGTACACGGACTCGGACACCTCCCTCATCGGCACCAAGGCGACCGGGGACCTCTCGCGCGCGGCGGTGGACGGCAACTCCTTCACCGAGGTCTTCCGCGGCGCGCCGAACGACGCGGTACGGGCCGTGGTCCCCGTGGTGGACGACCAGGGCAGGATCGTGGGCCTGGTCAGCAGCGGCATCGAGGTGGAGAACATCGCGCAGTCCGTGGAAGGCCGGCTGCTTGTGCTCGCGGCCGCGGGGACGGGCGCGCTGGTCCTCGCCGTGGGCGGGGCGGCTCTCGTGAGCCGACGGCTGCGGCGGCAGACGCACGGCCTCGGGCCCGCCGAGATGACCCGGATGAAGGAGCACCACGAGGCGGTCCTGCACGCCGTGCGCGAAGGGGTCCTGATCGTGGGCCCCGACCACCGGCTGCTGCTCGCCAACGACGAGGCGCGCCGGCTGCTCGGTCTGTCGGCGGAGGCGGAGCGGCGGCACGTCTCGGAGCTCGGCCTCGATCCCCGTACGGTCGAACTCCTCACGTCGGGGCGGGCGGCCACGGACGAGGTGCACCGGGCGGGCGACCGACTGCTCGCGGTGAGCGTGCGCCCCACGCTCCCCGACAACGCCGAGTCCGGCAGCGTGATGACGATGCGGGACACCACCGAGCTGGCCGCCGTGACCGGCCGGGCGGCGGTGGCCCGGGGCCGGCTCCAGCTGCTGTACGAGGCGGGGGTGCGGATCGGGACGACGCTGGAGGTCGTACGGACCGCGGAGGAGCTGGCGGAGGTTGCGGTGCCGCGGTTCGCGGACTTCGCGACGGTGGAGCTCCTCGAACCGGTGCTGCGCGGGGAGGAGCCCCCGGAGGGCGCGGCGACGACGACGGAGATGCGGCGGACGGCGCTGAGCGGGCTGCGGCCGGACCAGCCGCTCCAGCCGGTCGGCGACACCATCCGCTTCGACGTGTCCAGCACTCCCATGGCGACGGCCCTGGCGGCGGGCCACGCGATGGCGCAGGCGGAGCTGGCCTCGGCGGAGGGCTGGCGGGAGCAGGACCCGGAGGGGGCGGCGCAGGCCCTCGCGTACGGGATGCACTCGCTGCTCACGGTGCCGCTGCTGGCCCGCGGGGTGGTCCTGGGGATGGCCAACTTCTGGCGCGCGGACACCCCGGAGCCGTTCGGGGAGGAGGACCTGTCGTTCGCGGAGGAGCTGGCGGCGCGGGCGGCGGTGGCGATCGACAACGCCCGCCGGTTCACGCGGGAGCACGCGATGGCGGTGACGCTCCAGCGGAGCCTGCTGCCGAGGGCGCTGCCGGAGCAGAGCGCGGTGGAGGTGGCGTACCGCTACCTCCCGGCGAAGGCGGGGGTGGGCGGCGACTGGTTCGACGTGATCCCGCTGCCGGGGGCCCGGGTGGCGCTGGTGGTGGGGGACGTCGTGGGGCACGGGCTGCACGCGGCGGCCACGATGGGGCGGCTGCGGACGGCCGTGCACAACTTCTCGACGCTCGACGTGCCGCCGGACGAGCTCCTGGGCCATCTCGACGAGCTGACGGCCCGGATCGACCACCGCGAGATGGAGGGCCCGGACGCCGAGGGGCGGCGGCGGGACGAGGGCATCACGGGTGCGACCTGCCTGTACGCGATCTACGACCCGGCGTCCGGGCGGTGCACGGTGGCGAGCGCGGGGCATCCCGGTCCGGCGCTCGTGGGCCTGGACGGGCAGGTCACGTTCCCGGAGCTGGCACCGGGGCTGCCGCTCGGACTCGGACTGGGCGACGTGCCGTTCGAGACGGCGGAGCTGTGGCTGCCGGAGGGGAGCAAGCTGGTGCTCTTCACGGACGGGCTCCTGGAGGACCGGGGGCGGGATCTGGACACGGGTCTCGCGCTGCTGGGATCCACGCTCGCGCGCCCGGACCGGACCCCGGAGCAGACCTGCGCGGACGTCCTGGCGACGCTGCTGTCGCCCTCGCCGCGCGACGACATCGCCCTGCTCGTCGCGCGGACCCGGCTGCTCGACCGGGAGCGGATCGCGGAGTGGGAGGTGACGCGGGACCCGTCGGCGGTCTCGCCCGTACGGAACGCGGCGGCGGCGAAGCTGTCGGAGTGGGGGCTCGACGGGCTCGCGTTCACGGCGGAGCTGATCCTCAGCGAGCTGATCACGAACGCGGTGCGGTACGGCGCCGATCCGGTCCGGGTGCGGCTGCTCCACGACCGCACGCTGATCTGCGAGGTCTCGGACGGCAGCAGCACGTCCCCGCACCTGCGGCACGCGACGACGACCGACGAGGGCGGGCGCGGGCTGTACCTGGTGGCGCAGTACGCGGAGCGCTGGGGCACGCGGTACGGCCGGCGCGGCAAGACGATCTGGGCCGAGCTGCGGGTGGTCGACGCGGACGCGGAGCCGCTGGCGGCGGCGGTGGTGCCGGACCTGGACGCGCTGGAGGACCTGGCCTGGTGATCCGCGCGGGCCGGGTGGTGGCGAGGGACGGACGCCTGGTCTGACGGGCCGACCCCGCCGGTCTGCGAAGATCGGGAACCGCCGCCCCCTCCGGACTGGAGCCCTCCCCATGACGAGCCCTCGCTCCGCCCCCCGCGGCTCCGCCGCCGGGGACACCCACCCGTCCCTGCGGGAGCGGGTCTACGCGGAGCTGCGCGAGCGGATCATCGAGGCGGAGTACCCGGCGGGGACGCGGCTTGTCGAGCGGGAGGTCGCCGAGGAGCTGCGGGTCTCCCGGGTGCCGGTGCGGGAGGCGATGCAGCGCCTCGAATCGGAGGGGTTCCTCTCGGTGCGGCCGCGCCGGGGCTCGGTGGTGACGGAATTCGGCCCGGAGGACGCCGAGCACCTCTTCGACGTACGGGAGAACCTGGAGGGCCTGGCCGCCCGCCTCGCCGCCCGGCACGCGCGCCCCGAGGACCTCGCCGCGCTGGAGGAGCTCCTCGCCCGGGCACGGCGGGCGGCGGAGTCGGGACGGCTCCGCGAGGCCGTCTCCCTCGACGCAGACTTCCACCGGGCCGTCGTCGAACTCTCCGGCAACCCGCTCCTGGTGGAGCTGATGGCCCCGCTCGACTCCCGCCTGCGCCGCCTCTTCCGGCTCACCTCCGCCGATTCGGACGGCGAACCGATGTGCGGCGCCCACGAACGGCTCTACGAGGCCGTCCGCGACCGCGACGAGTCCGCCGCGGAGTCCCTGGCCCGCGCCCACGTCGCCGCCACCCGCGCCTCGGCCCTGCGGCTGCTGAACGACCTGCGGAACCAGGCCGGTTGACCCGGCTCGACTACTGTGCGCGGATGGCGCAGATGTCACACACACGGACGCACGGTGGCTACGCGCCGGCCGTGCGCCGCCTGCGCGCAGAACGCCGCACTCCCTAGGCCGGCTTGAGCAGGGCCGCGCGGACCGCCTCCAGGTCGCCGTCCGAGGCCAGGCCCGCGTGGTAGAGCCGCAGTTCGGTCGCGCCCGCGTCGCGGGCCCGTCCGGCGTCGCGGGCCAGGTCGCCGGGGGCGCCGCCCATGCCGGTGACGACGGAGAGATTGGCGGCGACGACGCTGCCGGGGCCGGCGTGGGCCGCGAAGGCTGCGACCTTCGGGGGGCGGGCGACGACGCCGTCCGCGAGGGCGAGGACGTGTGCCGGGTCCGTGCCGGCGTCGGCGCCGCAGCGGTACGGGTCCGGGTCGGCGTGCAGCAGGACGCGGAAGCCGGGCGGGGCGGCGGCCCGTACGGCGGCCACGGCGGCCTCCTGGAAGGAGCGGGCGGTCCCGGCGCGCCAGGCCAGGACGGGGTCCTCCAGGCCGCCGAGCCCGCCCGCCGGGCCGGAGCCCGCCCAGACGGGTTCCAGGGCCCGGCGGACGGCGGCGGCCAGTGCGTCGGGGTCGGCGCCGCCGTTCCCGTACCCGTCGCGGCAGGAGGGGCAGAAGCAGAGGGACATCAGGTACTGCTCGCGGTCGCCCAGCGGGACTCCGGAGGTCTTGTCGTGGGCGTGCAGATGGGCGAGGCCGTACCAGCCGCAGGACTCCAGCTCGGTGCCGGCCGTGCCGGGGCGGACGGCGGCCTCGGCCGCCAGGTCGACGAGCAGGGCGCGGACGTCGGGCTGGGCGATGCAGGGCGCCCAGGGGTACCGGTCGCCGTACGCGTTGACGACGGAGGTCTCGGGGTGCTCGGCGCCGAGCCGGGAGTTGTGCGCGAGGACGACCCAGCTGTGGACCTCCAGGCCGGTGCCGGCGAGGGCCTCGGCGGCCCGGCCGTAGGAGTCGCCGGGGGCCCACTCCCCCGCCGGGTACGGGCGGAACGCGCGGCCCGCCCAGCGGTCCGGGTCCGGCGGGTAGAGCACGGCGGCGTGCTCGGCGGTGACGATCCGGTGGGCCGGGTGGCGGGGGCTGAGCGCCCGCGTGGAGTGGTAGGCGGCGGCGAGCGTGACCTGGGCGATGCCGAGGTCGGCGAGGAGTCCGGGCGCGGCGGGGTCGCCGTCGACGTCCCAGGGGTAGAGGAAGGCCCCCGCCCGCAGGGGAGGCGCCCCGGCGGTCACGCCCCGGCCTCCTTCAGGAGGGCCCGGCCGCGCTCGACGAGCCGGGCGAGTTCCGCGAGGTGTTCGGGTGCGGGCTCGCTCAGCGGCGGACGTACCCCTCCGACGTCCAGACCCCCCATCCGTACCGCCGCCTTGACGAGCGAGACGGCGTACCCCCGGCCCTGGGCGCGGAGTTCGACGAGCGGCCGGTAGAAGCCGTCGACGAGCAGGTCCACGGTGGCGTCGTCGCCGGTGGTGAGGGCGCGGTGGAAGGCGAGGGCGAGGTCGGGGGCGAAGCAGAAGACGGCGGAGGAGTAGAGGGTGACGCCGATGCCCCGGTAGGCGGCGCCGGTGAGCTCGGCGGTCGGCAGGCCGTTGAAGTAGAGCAGGTCGAGGCCCTCGGAGCGGACGGCGCTGACGATGCGCTGCATGAGGTCGAGGTCGCCGAGGCCGTCCTTGAGGCCGATGACGCCGTCGGTGCGGGCGAGGGCGACGGCCGTGTCGGGGGTGAGGATCGCGTTGTCCCGCTGGTAGACGATCACGTCGAGCGAGGTGGCGGCGGCGAGTTCGGTGTAGTGGCGGAGCAGTCCGGCCTGGTCGGCGACGACGAGGTACGGGGGCATGGCGAGGAGTCCGTCGGCGCCGGCCTCCTCGGCGAGCCGCGCGTACTGGATCGCGAGCGCGGTCCCGTAGCCGGCTCCGGCGACGACGGGCACGCGGCCCGCGGTCTCCTCGACGGCCGCGGCGACGCAGACCCGGAACTCCTCCGGGGTGAGGGCGTGGAACTCGCCCGTGCCGCAGCAGGCGAACACGGCCGCCGCGCCCGCGTCGACACCGGCGCGGACATGGGCCCGGAAGACGTCGAGGTCGAGGGAGCCGTCCGGCCCGAAGGCGGTGACGGGGAAGAAGAGCAGGCCGTCGAGCCGGCCGGCGAGCGGGGCAGTGGTCACGGGCGCTCCCAGGGAAGTCCGTCGCGTACAGCCGCCACCCTGCACAGTCGTGCACGGTTCTGACTGTCATCCATATTCTTGAACACCGACGCGCTGCACGCTAGAACAGTGCGGAAGGGCCGGTCAAGGAGAGAACACGCCGTATCACGGAGTCTTGACGCTCCGTCGGGCCGCTCCCTACCGTGTCCACGGTTGTGAACGGCACTCACCTGCATGGCATTCACCTGCATGGCACTCGACGGAGGAGAACCACTCCATGTCCGTACCCCGCACCGTCCTCCTCACCGGCGCCGCCGGCGGCGTCGGCACGCTGATGCGGGAGCTGTTGCCCCCGTACGGCTACGAGCTCCGCCTCCTGGACGTCGTCCCCGTGCAGGGGGCGCCGGACGCGATCGTCGCCGACCTCGCGGATCGTGAGGCGCTGCGCGAGGCGGTCCGGGGCGTCGACGCGGTCGTGCACCTGGCGGGGATCTCCCTGGAGGCCGACTTCGACCGGATCATGGCCGCCAACATCGCCGGGACGTACAACCTCTACGAGGCCGCCCGCGAGGAGGGCGTCCGGCGGGTCGTCCTGGCCTCCAGCAATCACGCCGTCGGCTTCACCCGCCGCCCGCGCGACGGCGAGCCGGTCGTCCCGGTGGACACCCCGCACCGCCCCGACACCTTCTACGGCCTCTCCAAGTGCTTCGGCGAGGACCTGGCCCAGCTCTACTGGGACCTTCACGGCATCGAGACGGTGTCCGTGCGCATCGGCTCCTGCTTCCCCGAGCCCACCTCGGTGCGGATGCTCTCGATGTGGCTCAGCCCCGAGGACTGCGCCCGCCTCCTGCACGCCTCGCTGACCGCCGGGTCCGTGGGCCACACCGTGGCGTACGGCTCCTCCGCCAACACCCGCGTGTGGTGGGACCTCTCCACGGCCCGGGCGCTCGGCTTCGACCCGCAGGACGACTCGGAGGTCTACGCGGAGAAGCTGATCGCCGAGAAGGGCGTCCCCGAGGAGGGCAGCGCCGACGACCTCTATCTGGGCGGCCACTTCTGCGTGGACCCGCCGCGCTGGCCGCACTGACCGGAAGGGGCAGTCCGACGGGCAGGCCGACAGGCAGACCGACGGGCAGGCTTACGCAGGACCCGGCCGGACTTAATACGGGGGAGCCGGCCGGGGCCCGGGTCACGGGTGCGCGCTGGCAGACCGGACACGTCCACGGTAAGCGCGGACGAAGATCATCGCGAGCCGCGGAACGCGGCCTCTGTCCGGATTGCGCGGCCCGCTCGTACAACCGTCCGGACGCCCGTTCACGCACTCACCCGGGCGGCCACCTCACCCGGACGCCCGCAGGGTCCGGGACGGGGACTCGCCGTACTTCTCGCGGTAGCGCGCGGCGAACCTGCCCTGGTGGGCGAAGCCCCAGCGCCAGGCCACCTCGCTCACGGTCACCTCGTCCGGCGCGGCCGCCCGCAGCTCCTCGCGGACCCGGTCGAGGCGGACCTCCCGTACGTACGCCATCGGCGACATGCCCACGTACTCCCGGAAGGACTCCTGGAGGCGGCGCACGCTCACCCGGGCCAGGGCCGCGAGTTCGGTGGTCGTGAACGGGTGCTCGGGGCGCTCCCGCACCGCGTCCATCGCACGCTTGACCGGGGCCGGGCGGCGGGCCTCCCCCGGGTGGGCGAGCGCCTCGCGCCAGGGGTGCTCGGCGGCCAGGAGCAGTCCGTTGAGCAGCGCCTCCTGGAGCGGCCGCGCGACCAGCTCGTGGTGGGCGAGCCCCTCCCCGGCGAGCGCCTCGTAGGCGACCTGGCGGGCGAAGCGGACCCAGCTCAGGCCGGGGCCGCGCGAGATGTCCAGGCGGGGCGCGAAGGCGAGCGGGCTTCTCGCGCGGCGGCCGAGGAGCCGCTCCAGGCGGTCGTGCAGCTCGGCCGCCCCGATCTTCACGGAGAGGGTCCGGCAGTCCCCGCTCCAGCGGTCGAGGAAGGTGTCCCCCGCCGGGTCGAGGAGCAGCGCCTCGGTGGCCGTCGCGACGATCGGGGCGCGGCCGCCCTGGCGCATCTCCATCGTCCCGCTGAGCGGCGCGTTCAGGTGGTACGCGCCGAGCTCCCCGAAGCTCATCCGCACGTCGGCGCCGCAGCTCAGGTCGCCGATGACCAGCGGCCCGAGCGCGACGGTGTCGAAGCGCGCCGCGAAGGGCCTTCGCCGGTCGACCACGTCCATGCGGTTCGCGTAGTAGCGCGCGTCGAGCTCCTCGCGCGCCTCGTCGACGTCCCCCGTGCGGAACGAACTCCCACCCACAGTCCCCATGGGCCGAAAGAATATTCATATGACGGATCTGACCGGGAACGGCAGGATGCCCGGCATGCCGAGACCCCAGGGATTCACGTACGAGCGCCGCCGTGACGGCTCCGTCGCCCTCACGCACCACGGCCGCGCCGCGGGCGTGCTGCGCGGCGCCCGGGCCGAGAAGTTCCTCGCGGAGGTGGAGTCGGGGGACGCCCAGCTGGTGATGGCCCGGTGGACGGGTGCGTACCGCTTCGGCAACGAACGGCAGGCCAGGAACCATCCGCGTAACCAAGGTGGCCGAACCCGGCGAGGGTAAGGGAACGGCAAAGCCGTCCGGATCGTTACCCCTGGCATGACCGCTATGACCCCCGGCTCGAACATCCCTCTCACCGCCGCGCGCGTGGCGGTGGACGTCGCCGCCCCGGTGCGGCTCGACGTCTCGGGCCTGCTGCTCGGCGCCAACGGCAAGGTGCGCTCGGACGACGACTTCATCTTCTACAACCAGCCCGCCGGCCCGGGTGTGACGTACCGCTCCGGCGGCGGCACCGCGCCCGACGCGATCGTGGTGGACACGGGCGCGCTCCCGGCCGGCATCGAAAGGATCGTCGTCACGGCGAGCCCCGACGCCGCGGGCCAGACCTTCCAGGGCGTCGAGCCCACGGCCACCCTGCGGAACGCGGACGACGGCAGTGTCCTCGCCACGTTCACGCCGCCGCAGCTCGCCACCGAGACCGCGCTGGTCGTCGTCGAGATCTACCAGCGCAACGGCGCGTGGAAGGCCCGCGCCGTGGGCCAGGGCTACGCGAACGGGCTGGCCGGCATCGCGACGGACTTCGGCGTCTCCGTGGACGACGAGCCCGCCGCCGCGGCACCGGCCGCGACGCCCGTCGCCCCGGCCCCCGTCGCCCCGCCGGTCCCGCCCGCGCCGCCCGTCGCCGCGGTGGACCCGCGGATCGCGGCCTCGGCGCCCCCGGCACCGGCCGCTCCTCCGGCCCCCGCCGCCGCGCCCGTCTCCACCGGCAAGATCAACCTCGACAAGGGCCGGGTCAGCCTCCAGAAGAACCAGACGGTGTCCCTGGTCAAGGGCGGCAAGCCGCTGCTCTCCCAGGTCAAGATGGGCCTCGGCTGGGAGCCCGCCTACCGCGGCAAGGACATCGACCTGGACGCCTCCGTCATCGCGTACGGGCCGCAGCGCAACCACCTGGACAGCTGCTACTTCGGCAAGCTGTCGATCCTCAACGGCTCGATCAAGCACTCCGGCGACAACCTCACCGGCGAGGGCGCGGGCGACGACGAGGTGATCGTCGTCGACCTGGGCCGGCTGCCCGCCGACGCCACCGGCCTCGTCTTCACGGTCAACTCCTTCTCCGGCCAGAAGTTCACCGAGGTCGCGAAGGCCTACTGCCGGCTGATGGACGCCGCGACCGGCGAGGAGCTGGTCCGCTTCGACCTCACCACCGCCGAGCCGCAGACCGGCGTGATGATGGCCAAGCTGATCAAGCAGTTCACCGGCGAGTGGGAGATGACGGCGATGGGCGACTTCGTGAAGTCGCGGACGGTCCGCGGCATGGTGAAGCCGGCCGCCCAGTCGCTCTGAGCGGCAGGCTCCCCGCCGCCCCTCAGGAGAACAGGGCGCTGTAACCGTTGAGGGCGGGCTGGCCGCCGAGGTGGGCGTAGAGAACGGTCGAGTCCCGGCCGATCTCTCCCCGCTCCACCAGGTCGACCATGCCCGCCATCGACTTCCCCTCGTACACGGGGTCGGTGATCATGCCCTCGGTGCGGGCGGCGAGCCGCATCGCGTCGAGGGTGGCCTCGTCCGGGAGGCCGTACACCCCGGCGTGGTAGCGCTCGTCGAGCTCGACGTCGGCCGCCGTCACCTCGCGCTCGACGCCGATGAGCTCGGCGGTGTCGCGGGCGATCCGGGTGATCTGCTCGTGCGTCGGGCCGGGCTTCGCCGAGGCGTCGACGCCGATGATCCGGCGGGCGGGTCCGCCCTCCTCGGCGAGCGCGGCGAAGCCCGCGACCATCCCGGCCTGGGTGGAGCCGGTCACCGAGCAGACGACCACCGTGTCGAAGAAGACGCCGAGCTCGCGCTCCTGCTCGGCCACCTCGTAGGCCCAGTTCGCGAAGCCGAGACCGCCGAGCCGGTGGTCGGAGGCGCCCGCCGGGATCGCGTACGGCTTCCCGCCGCCTTCCTCGACCTCCCGCAGGGCCTGCTCCCAGCTCTCCTTGAAGCCGATGCCGAAGCCCGCCCGCACGAGGCGCACGTCCGCGCCGGCGAGGCGGCTGATCAGGATGTTGCCGACCTTGTCGTAGACGGGGTCCGGCCAGTCGACCCAGCTCTCCTGCACGAGGACGCAGCGCAGCCCGGCACGGGCGGCGACGGCGGCGACCTGGCGGGTGTGGTTGGACTGGACCCCTCCGATGGAGACGAGGGTGTCGCAGCCCTGGGCGAGGGCGTCGGCGACCAGGTACTCCAGCTTGCGGGTCTTGTTCCCGCCGTACGCGACGCCCGAGTTGCAGTCCTCGCGCTTGGCCCAGAGCGTGGCGCCGCCGAGGTGGTGGGTGAGCCGTTCGAGCGGGTGGACCGGGGAGGGTCCGAAGAGCAGCGGGTAGCGGGCGAAGTCGATGATCGGCAAAACGGCTCCCGGTGGGTGAAGGCGGCAGGGGGTGTCGTGCCGGGGCTGAGCGGCACGACCCCCTAGGGGGTGTCGTGCGGAACCTGGGGGGCCGGGATGCCCGTGACCTCGGCCACCTCGACGGCGTCGTCCGCGAGTTGTTCGAGCGCCGCCCAGATCTCGGTGGTGATCCGGACCGCCGCCTCCGCGTCCCCGCTCGCGCACGCGTCGATCAGCCGGGCGTGCAGTTCGGCCGAGCCGCAGCTGCCGGAGTCGCCGAAGAGCCGCCGTTCGACGCGGCGGATCAGCGGGGTGTAGCGCGCGATGGTGGCGGCGGCGGCGTGGTTGCCGCTGGCGACGACGAGGACCTGGTGGAGCTCGTCGTCGGCGCGGAGCGCGGCCTCCACGTCGGAGCCGCGGACGGCCGCCGCGAAGCGCTCGTTGGCCTCGCGCATGGCCCGGACGCCCTCGGGGCCGAGCAGGGGTACGCCGGTGCGGGCGGCGAGTTCGTGCATCACGCGCACGACGGAGGCGGCGTCGCGGACGACCCGGCTGACCGGCCGGGTGACCCGGGTGTAGCTCTGCGGCTTGGTCTCGACGAGCCCCTCGTCGCAGAGCCGGACCAGCGCCTCGCGCACGGGTGCGCGCGAGAGCCCGAGGAGGTCGGCGAGGTCGGCGTCCTTCAGTGGGGCGCCGGGGGCGAGGTCGCCGCGCACGATGGCCTCGCGCAGTGCCTCGTACGCCCGGTCGCGCAGAAGGGTCCGGCCCACGGGCCGCAGTGCTTCCATGGACTGACATGTTAGATGTCAGCCCATGGAGCTGACCAGGGGTCAGAGGGGCAGCCCTGGAAGGGCCGGAAGGGCAGCTGCCCGCGGGCCGGAAGGCCGGCCGGGAAGGCCGGCCGGTGGTTCAGCGACGCGGCTGGCGGCGCCAGGGGCCGGTGATCGCGACCAGGATGCCGGGCGTCTGGATGTTGGCGAACAGCGTGTCGCCGTCGGGCGAGAAGCAGACCCCCGTGAACTCGCCGTCGTTGAGGTCGTTGCGGGCGATCGGGTACGTCCGGCCGGAGTCGGTCGCGCCGAAGAGGTGCTGTACGCCCCGGCCGTCCTCGGCGATGACGATCCCGCCGTACGGGGAGACGGTGATGTTGTCGGGGCCGTCGTAGGCGCCGTCCTCGCCGGGCGCCGGGTTCACGCCGAGCAGCACCTTGAGGGTGAGGGTGCGGCGCCCGGGGTTGTAGAACCAGACCTGGCCGTCGTGCGAGGGGCCGGGGCTCCACTCCTCGCGCGCGAAGGAGGAGACGACGTACGCGCCGCCGTCGGCCCACCACATGCCTTCCAGCTTGCAGCCGCGGGTTACCTGGCCGGGGCCGAACTGCTTGCGGACGGCGACGGTGCGGGCGTCGCGGTCGGGGACGTCGATCCAGTCCACGCCGTAGACCGTGCCGATCCGGGTGGCCTGGGAGAGGTCCTCGACGAAACGGCCCCCGGAGTCCGTGCACTTGAAGGCCTGGAGCACACCGGCGTCGTCGGCGAGCGTACGGAGCTTTCCGCGCCCGTGCTCGAATCCCTTCGGCGGCACCCAGCGGAAGAGCAGGCCGAAGGGCAGGGCGGCGTCCTCGGTGAGGTAGGCGTGGCCGCGCTTCGGGTCGATGACGACGGCCTCGTGGTCGTAGCGGCCGAAGGCTTTGATCGGCTTCGGGTCGAGGTTGGCGCGCCGGTCGCGCGGGTCGACCTCGAAGATGTAGCCGTGGTCCTTGGTCATGCCGTTGACGCCCGCGAGGTCGGAGTTCTCCTCGCCGGTCAGCCAGGTGCCCCAGGCGGTGCTGCCGCCCGCGCAGTTGGTGGAGGTGCCGGCGAGACCGACCCACTCGGCGACGGTGCCGTCCCGGTGCATCTCGACGACGGTGCAGCCGCCCGGGGCGGCCGGGTCGTAGACGAGCCCGTCGGTGAGCGGGACCGGGTGGGGCCAGTTCGAGCGGGGGCCGTAGAGCTCGTGGTTGTTGACCAGATACGTGGTGCCGCGCGGGCCGGCGAAGGCCGCCGAGCCGTCGTGGTTGGACGGCGTGAACTCGCCGCTCTCCAGGCGGGTGACACCGCTGTGCGTCACGACGCGGTACGAGAACCCGGCGGGCAGGGCGAGGATCCCCTCGGGGTCGGCGACGAGCGGCCCGTAACCGAGCGCGTGCCCGTGACCGTGCCCGTTCCCCTGGCCGTGCCCGCCGCCGTACACCTCCGGCTCGTCCGAGGCGAGCGCCTCGGGCGCGGTGGCGAGAGCGCCGACGACGCCGGTGAGGGCGAGCCCCGCACCGGCGACGGCGGACTGCTTGGTGAACTCCCTGCGGTTGAGAGGCATGGTGTGAGGGTCTCCCTGTGGCGGCATGATCTCGCGGGCCACCCTCCCGTGCCCTGACGAACACGAGTCAAACACCGCGGGAACGCCCCAGGGGCATCACACGATCGGGAACCGGCCAGGGAAGATCACCGGGTCACGGCTGGGAGCCCGACCGCGAGCGGGCCTTGAAGGCCGACTTGCGGGCTTCCTTCGCGGCCGTCTTGTCCCGGTGCAGCCGGCCCATCGCCTCCAGGACCTCCGCCGTCGCCGGGTGCTCGACCCGCCACGCCGCCTCGAAGAAGCCGCTGTGCCGGCCCGTGAGCCCCTCGATCAGCTCCTGGACCTCCTCCAGGTCGCCGTCCGCGTCGAGCTGCGCCGCGATCGTGTCGATCGCCAGCCAGAAGATCATCGCCTCCGAGGGCGCGGGCACGTCCGCCGCACCCCGCTCCGCGAGCCAGACCCGGGCCAGACCGCCGAGTTCCGCGTCGTCCAGGACCTCCCGGACCGCGGGCTCGGCCTCCGCGCCCACCAGGGAGAGCGCCTGCTGGCAGTGGAGGCGGCGGAGCGGCGAGCCCGCGTCCGCGCCCCGGGCCGCAGCGAGCAGCTCCCCTGCCGCGGTCACGACGTCGCGGCCGGAGAGCCACGCGGCGGTCTCGGCGCGCGCGGCGGCCTCCGGGTAGGCGGCGATGCCGCCGAGGAGCGCGTCGGCGCCCTTGTCGGCGAGGTCGCCGACGGCGGGCGCGTCCACTCCGGCGTCGAGCATCCGGGCCCGGACGCCGTAAAGACCGAGCTGCGTGAGCCGGACCATGCCGTACCGCGAGACGTCCTCGTCGTCGAGCGGCGCGGCCGGCTCCTCACCCTCCTCGGCCATCAGGGCCTCGTCGACGGGCTGGTACTCGACGAGCCCGATCGCCTCCAGCAGGCGGAACTGCTCGTCGAGCCGCATCATCGCGTCCGAGACCTGCTCCAGGACGTCGTCGGTCGGCTCGCCCATGTCGTCGGGGACGACCATCGAGGCGGCGAGCGCGGGCAGCGGCACGGGCCCGTCGCCGGGTCCGCCCTCGCTGACGGTCAGCAGGTAGAGGTTGCCGAGCACGCCCTCCAGGAACTCGCCCTCCATCTCGGGGTCCCAGTCCAGCGACTCGAGGTCGATCTCGCCGTCCTCGCCGACGATCCGGTCCAGGTCGTCGAGGACGGGCACGACGGCGTCGGCGAAGACCGCGTCGAATCCGTCCAGCCAGATCGTGAGGACGTCATGGGGCGAACCGCCGGTGAGCAGCGCCAGGTTCTCGCCGGGCCCCGCCCCGCCGGGGGTCTCGTCGTCCGCGCCGTCCTCGACCGTCACCAGGCCGGTGTCGACGGCGAGCCGCCAGGCGTCGGCGGCCAGGATCTCGGCCTCCTCGACGGCTTCCTCGAAGGCCTCGGTGCCCTCGGCGTCCGCCTCGTCGGCGACGACGGTCAGGCCCAGCTCCTCGACGGCGTCCGGCAGTTGCTCGTCGACGAGCTCGCCGCCCGCGCCGACCCGCGTCTCGGGTCCGGCCCAGCGGGCGAGCCGCACGGCGCGGGCGAGGAGGGGCGCGGCCAGGGCGTCCCGCGCCAGCTCCGCGTCCGCGGGAAGCCGAACGGGGGGAAGGGTGGGCTGCTCCGCTGACATGTGGGGGGTCTCCTCGACGCGTGCGGGTGGGACGGGGGTGGGGGAAGTACGGGGAAAGAGCGGTACTCAGCGTAGACGCATCCGGGAGGACGTCCGCCGGTTCACGGAACCGTCAGCCTTCGTACACCCGTCGACTCTTGACAAGTTCCCCCCACTCACAAGAGATTGACGCGCGTAGATTCATCTGCCGTTCCTCCAAGCACCCTCCGGAGCCCTGATGCCTTCCTCCATACCGAGATTCGCCGCCGTCTCGGCCGTCGTCGCCGCCGCCCTCGCCGCCGGACTCCTCGCAGGTTCGACGAGCGCCTCCGCCGAGGACAGCGCCGCCGGCGTCCGCATCCACGACATCCAGGGCACGACCCGCGTCTCCCCCCTCGTGGGCACGCAGGTCACCGGCGTCACGGGCATCGTCACCGGCGTCCGCACCTACGGCTCGCGCGGCTTCTGGATCCAGGACCCCCAGGCCGACGCGAACCCGGCCACCAGCGAGGGCCTGTTCGTCTTCACCAGCTCGGTCCCGACCGTCGCCGTCGGCGACGCGGTCAGCCTGAACGGCACGGTGACCGAGTACGTCCCGGGTGGCCTGAACTCCGGCAACCAGTCGCTGACGCAGCTCTCCAAGCCCGTCATCACGGTGGTCTCGAAGGGCAACGCGCTCCCGGCCCCGGTGACGATCTCCGCCTGGTCCGTCCCCGACGAGTACGCCCCCGAGGGCGACCCGGCCGCCGCCGGCTCGATCAACGGGCTGACGCTGGACCCGGAGACGTACGCCCTGGACTACTACGAGTCCCTGGAGGGCACGAACGTCCGGATCGGCTCCTCGCGGGTGGTCGGCGCCACCGACCCGTACGCGGAGCTGTGGGTGTCGGTGAAGCCCTTCGAGAACCGCAACTGGCGCGGCGGCACGGTCTACGGCTCGTACGAGTCCCAGAACACCGGCCGGCTCCAGATCCAGTCGCTGACCCCGCTCGCCCAGCAGCCCTTCCCGAAGGCGAACGTGGGCGACCGGCTGACGGGCACGACCGAGGGCCCGCTCGACTTCAACCAGTTCGGCGGCTACACGCTGACCGCGCGGACCCCGGTCACGGTCGAGGACCGCGGCCTGGAGCGCGAGTCCACGGCCAAGCAGCACAAGAACGAGCTGGCCGTGGCGACGTACAACGTCGAGAACCTCGACCCGAGCGACCCGCAGGAGAAGTTCGACGCCCTCGCGAAGGCGGTCGTCGACAACCTCGCTGCGCCCGACATCCTCGCCCTGGAGGAGATCCAGGACAACAACGGCGCCAAGAACGACGGTACGGTCGCCGCCGACCAGACGGTCAAGAAGTTCACGGACGCGATCGTCGCGGCCGGCGGACCGGCGTACGAGTGGCGCTCGATCGACCCGCAGAACAACAAGGACGGCGGCGAGCCCGGCGGCAACATCCGCCAGGTCTTCCTCTTCAACCCCGAGCGGGTCTCCTTCACGGACCGCGCGGGTGGCGACGCCGCCGCGGCCACCGCCGTGACGGGCGAGAAGGGCCGCGCCGCGCTGACCCTCTCCCCCGGCCGGATCGACCCGGCGAACACCGCCTGGGAGAGCAGCCGGAAGCCGCTCGCGGGCGAGTTCGTCTTCCGCGGCCGCACGGTCTTCGTGATCGCCAACCACTTCGGCTCGAAGGGCGGCGACGAGTCCCTCGTCTCGCACCACCAGCCGCCGAACCGTTCCTCCGAGGCGAAGCGACTGCTCCAGGCGCAGGCCGTCAACGCCTTCGTGAAGGACATCGTCGCGCTGGAGAAGCAGGCGGACGTCCTCGTCGTCGGCGACATCAACGACTTCGAGTTCTCCGGCACGACGAAGGCGCTGACGGACGGCGGCGCGCTGTACCCGGCGGTGAAGTCGCTGCCGCGCTCCGAGCGGTACTCGTACGTCTACCAGGGCAACAGCCAGGTCCTCGACCAGATCCTGACGAGCCCGGGCGTCCACCACTTCGCGTACGACAGCGTGCACATCAACGCCGAGTTCGCCGACCAGGACAGCGACCACGACCCGCAGGTCCTGCGCTTCCGCCCGTAGTACCGACCCGGTCGGTCACACGCCCGCGCTGAGGCTCAGCGCGGGCGTGTACTTTCGCACCCGGCTGCCGGCGATCCCGGGGTAGTTCGCCACCGCCGCCCAGGCCTCGCCGACCGGGCTGGTGGCCAGACTCATCAGCCACGCCGTGTGGGCCTGCTCGCTCTCCCACTCGGCGAGGTCGAGGGCGCGGGTGCCGTCGACGGAGAGGTGGAACTGGGCGCCGATCGCGCCCGGTATCCGCTGCGACCCCTCGTCCTGGGCCAGCGCGGTGAACACGCTGTCCACCCAGGCTCTCTGGCGTCCGGTGTCCGGCCCGTCGAACTCGACCTCGACGGCCGCGACGAGCCCCGGCACCGCCCCCGCGCTCTCCTCGTTGAGGACGGCGGTCCTGTACGGCGACGCGTAGCGGTGCGGCTCGACCCGCTCGATCCCGGGGACGGCCGCGTCGATCTCGGCGTCCCGGTCGTCACGGCGGGTGCGGACGAAGTCGTCGTATGCCTCCTGGGTGGCCCACTGCGCGTAGTGGAGCAGCGTGTCGCCGTCCGTCCCGCAGTAGACGGTGTATCCGAGCAGCCTCGGGTCCGGCCACTCCCGGCTCTCCCAGGCCTTGCGGACGGCCTCGACGGCGGCGCGCTGGCGCTCGGCGGTGCCGACCGACCAGGTGCTGACGAGGACGGCTTCGACGCCGGGACGGTGGATCTCGGGACGGGCGTCGGGGTGCGCGACGGCGTTCATGGAGGGCTCCCTCTCTTCAGTTGGCCATACCCTCTCGCTTCGGCCATGAACGCGGCATGAAATCCCCTTGTGTGAGACTCGGCAGCATGATTCTCCGCCCCGCCACCCGCGCCGAACTGCCCGCCGTCCTCGCTCTCCTGGCCGACGAGGAGCAGGTCGTCGACCCCGCCACGATCGTCGTCACCGAGGCGTACGAGCGGGCCTTCGCCGCCATCGCGGACGACCCGCGCAACGAGGTGCTGGTCCTCGCCGACGGCGGGCCCGTCCTGGGCTGCCTCCAGGCCACGTACATCCCCGGCCTCGGTAAGGGCGGCGCCGAGCGGGCCCTGATCGAGGCGGTCCGGATCAGGGCGGACCGGCGGGGCGGCGGCCTGGGGCGGGAGCTGATGGAGCGGGCCGTCGCGCGGGCCCGCGAGCGGGGCTGCGCGCTGGTCCAGTTGACGAGCGACAAGCGGCGGACGGAGGCCCATCGCTTCTACGCGTCACTGGGCTTCGCGCGCAGCCACGACGGCTTCAAGCTGAGCCTGTAGGCGGCTCAGCCGAGCAGGTGACCGCCGCCGTCCACGAGGAGCACCTCGCCGGTGATGTACGAGGCGTGGGCCAGGTCGAAGACCGCCTGCGCGATGTCCTCGGGGCGGCCGACGCGGCGCAGCGGGACGACGTCCGCGACATGGGCCTTGGCCTCGTCGGCGCCGTCGACCCCGTCGAACCAGGGGGTGTCGATGAGCCCGGGCGCGACCGCGTTGACCCGTACGTCGGGGCCGAGGGCCTTGGCGAGGAGCTTCGTCATGTGGTTGACGGCGGCCTTGGAGACCGCGTACGGGATGGAGCTGCCGCCCGGCCGGACACCGGCCTGGGAGGAGATCGTCACGACGCTGCCGCGGGTCTTCCGCAGGTGCGGGACGGCGGCGGCGACGGTCTGCCAGACGCCGATGACGTTGACGTCGTAGAGGTGCCGCCACACGTCGGGCGAGGCGGCTTCGAGGTCGTCGTGCGGGATGAACCGGGTGGTGCCCGCGCAGTTGACGAGGATGTCGAGGCGGCCGAGTCGCTCGACGGTCCGCTCGACGAGCTCCTTGGCCTGGGTCTCGTCGGAGACGTCCGCCCGGAGGTAGACGGCGCCGGGCAGTTCGGCGGCGATGCGTTCCCCGGCCTCGACGGAACGGGCGGAGTTGACGACGACGCGGATGCCGGCCTCGGCGAGGCGGCGGGCGACGGCGGCCCCGATGCCCGAGGACGAGCCGGTGACGAGTGCGACACGCTCTTCGGTCGTGCTGGGTGAGCTCATGCTGTGCTGTTCTCCATGTCCCCCTGTCGCGCCCGCCGATCATGCCAGAACGGCGCCACCCTTCAGTAGTGCTTATCCCTCGGAGCAAGCAGATCTAAGTGGACCTTCAGGGTCCATTGCGCACAGACTTCCCGGATGAGCACTGAACGCCCTTTCGGCCGCGCGCTCTGCGCGATGATCACGCCCTTCTCGCCCTCCGGCGCGCTCGACCTCGACCGGGCGGGCGAGCTGGCCGTCCACCTCGTGGCGGAGGGCTGTGACGGGCTGGTCCTCAACGGCACCACGGGCGAGTCGCCGACCACCACCGACGCCGAGAAGGCCGCGCTCGTCCGCGCCGTCCGGGCGGCGACCGGCCCGGGGCTGCCGCTCCTCACGGGCGTCGGCACCGCCGACACCCGGCACACCGCGGAGCTGGCCCGCCAGGCCGAGAAGGCGGGCGCCGACGGGCTGCTCGTCGTCACCCCCTACTACAGCCGCCCTCCGCAGGCGGCCGTCGAGGCGCACTTCCTGAAGGTCGCGGACGCGACGGAACTGCCGGTGATGGTCTACGACATCCCCGGCCGCACGGGCACGCGCGTCGAGCCGGCGACGATGCGCCGGCTCGCGGAGCACCCGCGGATCGTCGCGGTGAAGGACTGCTCGTACGACTTCCTGGCCTCGGCGCGGCTGATCGAGGAGACCGGGCTCGCGTACTACTCGGGCAGCGAGGAGCTGAACCTGCCGCTGTACGCGGTCGGCGGCGCCGGCTACGTCAGTACGGTGGCGAACGTGGCCCCCCGTCAGCTGCGCGCGGTCCTCGACGCCTTCGACGCCGGCGACACCGCCGGGGCGGCACGGCTCCACGCCCGTACGCTGCCGCTCGTCGAGCTGATGATGGCCTCGGGGCTGCCCGGCACGGTCACCGCGAAGGCGCTGCTCGGTGGGCCGTTGCGCGAACCGCTGCAGCCCGCCGACCGGGAGACGGTCGACGGGCTGCGGGGTGCGTACGAGACGCTGCTTCAGGCGGAGTCGGTCGTGTAGGTCCTGCCGAGGATCGCGGCGTGCTCCAGGACGTCCTCCAGCGGGTCGTCGATCTGCCCGGTGTGGAGGGAGAGGCTGGGGCCGTTCGTGACGGTCGGACCGTGGTGCGTGTGCGTCTCGTCCGCCTGGGCCGTGCCGGCCGGCAGCAGCACCGCCACCGCCGTGAGCACGCCGGCGACCGTGGGCTTCGTCCTCATGTCGACTCCTCGCCTTGTCTGCTTGCACTGACTCTGCGCTCCGGGAGCGCGTCCTGTTAACGCAGAGTCACCACATCAGTTGTGGCTGTGGAGGATGTCGTTCAGTCCGCCCCAGACCGCGTTGTTCGGGCGGGCCTCGACGGCGCCGGTGACCGAGTTGCGGCGGAAGAGGATGTTCGAGGCGCCGGAGAGCTCGCGGGCCTTGACGATCTGGCCGTCGGGCATGGTGACCCGGGTGCCGGCCGTGACGTACAGACCGGCCTCGACGACGCACTCGTCACCGAGGGCGATGCCGACGCCCGCCTCGGCCCCGATCAGGCAGCGCTCGCCGATCGAGATGACGACGTTGCCGCCGCCGGACAGGGTGCCCATGGTGGAGGCGCCGCCGCCGATGTCGGAGCCGTTGCCGACGACGACACCGGCGGAGATCCGGCCCTCGACCATCGAGGTGCCGAGGGTGCCGGCGTTGAAGTTGACGAATCCCTCGTGCATGACGGTGGTGCCGGCGGCGAGGTGGGCGCCGAGGCGCACACGGTCGGCGTCGGCGATGCGGACTCCGGCGGGCACGACGTAGTCGGTCATGCGCGGGAACTTGTCGATGCTGGTCACGGCGAGGTGCAGGCCCTCGGCGCGGGCGTTGAGCCGGACCTTCTCGATGTCGTCCACGGCGACCGGGCCGAGCGAGGTCCAGGCGACGTTGGTGAGGAGGCCGAAGACGCCGTCCAGGCTCTGGCCGTGCGGCTTGACCAGCCGGTGGCTGAGCAGGTGCAGGCGCAGGTAGGCGTCGTGCGCGTCGAGCGGCTTGTCGTCGAGCGAGGAGATGACGGTACGGACGGCGACCACCTCGACGCCGCGGCGGGCGTCCACGCCGAGGGCCTTGGCGGCCCCTTCGCCGAGGGCGTTCACGGCCTCGTCGGGGGTGAGCCGCTCGGTGCCGGCGGGGCCGGGCGCGTCGGTCAGCTCGGGGGCGGGGAACCAGGTGTCGAGAACGGAGCCGTCACCGGCGATGGTGGCGAGGCCGGCGGCGACGGCGCCGGTGGTGCGAGGAGCAGTGGTCATGACGGAAAACCTAACGGTCGGGCCCCCGCCCGGGCCAACCGGTCTCAGGTGACGGTCGCGTCGCGGGCCGGTTCCGGCGGAACGACCGAAGGCGACGGCGAGGCGGTCGGACGTTCCCACCGGACACCGGAGGCGGAGGGTTGAAAGAATATGTAGATCGGTCTACCTTGACGTCATGGGACAGAAGGGCGCCGAGACGCGGGACCGACTGCTGGACGCGACGCAGGAGCTGGTGGACACAGCGGGGTACTTCGGCACGGGGCTCAACCAGGTCATCGCGGCCAGCGGCGCACCCCGCGGCTCTCTCTACTTCCACTTCCCCGGCGGCAAGGACCAGCTGGTCGGCGAGTCCGTCCGGCGGGCGGGACAGGCGATCGGCGACGCCCTGAGCGAGCCGGCCGGCACCGACCCCTCACCGGCGGAGTTCACGGAGTTCGTCGATGGGGTGCTGCGCCACCTGGGCGACCGGCTCGCGGAGTCGGGCTGGCGCAAGGGATGCCCGGTGGCGACCGTGGCGCTGGAGACGGCCGCCGTCAACGACCCGCTGCAGGAGGTGTGTTCGGAGGTCTACTCCTCCTGGGAGGCAGCTCTGCGCGCACGGCTGGCGAGCCGGCCGGACGCCGACGACCTCGCCGTCACGGTCCTGGCCCTGGTGGAGGGTGCACTCCTGCTGGCCCGGGCACATCGCAGCAGGGACCCGCTGGAGCGCGTCGCCCGCCGAATCCACACCCTGCTGGGCTGACCGAGGCCCGCCGGTCGACGGCGGGCCTTCTTCCTGCCCAAAAAATATGTAGACCGATCTATTTAGGGAGTCTCATGGACGCGATCGTCTTCGGCGCGAACGGCTTCATCGGCCGCTCCCTGGTCGCCGAGCTGCTCACCCGGGGCCGGCGGGTGGCGGCAGCCGTACGCAAGGACACCCTCACCCCCTGGCTGGCCTCCCAGGGCGTGGACACCGCGGGGCTGGAGATCGTCACCGCCGACATCACCCGACCGCTTTCGGGGCTGCCGGAGGTACGGGACGTCTACAACGCCGCCGCCCGCTTCGCCTTCGGCCTCGGCGTGGACGAGGCGCGGGCGACCAACGTCACCGGGGCGCTCCACGTGCTCGAATGGGCCGCCGCGCTGCCCGGGCTGCGGCGCCTGGTGCACATCAGCGGCTACCGGGTGAGCGCGGTCGGCGGCCGGGCCGACTACGCCGGTCTCGGCGCCTACGAGGCATCCAAGTTCGAGGCCGATCTCGCGGTGCGCGCCCGGGCCCGCGAACTGGGGGTCCCGCTGACGATCGCCAATCCCGCCACCGTGATCGGGCCCGGCCAGTACGTCGGCCTCGCCTCCCTCGTCGAGGACCTGTGGCGCGGGCGGCTCCCCGCGCTGCCCGGTGGCCCCGACACGTTCCTGCCGATCGCCACGATCGACTACTTCGCGCGGTTCCTGGCGGAGGTCCCCGCGGCGCCTGCGGGTGAGCACTACTGGGTGCTCGACGACAGCACGCCCCTCCTGCCCGACCTGATCCGCACGATCGCCGAGCACACCGGCGTACGCGCCCCTCGCCGGACCGTCCCCGTCGGCCTGCTGCGGCGCCTGCCGCGCACACTGACCGGCGCCGATCCCGAGACGCTGTCCTTCCTGTCGAGCGACCGCTACCCGACGGCGTCCGCCCGCGCCTTCGCCGCGAGCGCCGGCCTGGAGATGCCTCCGGCCGCCGACGCCCTGCGCGCGTGGGCCGACGACCTGGTGGCGGCGCGGTTCGGCGGCGCCTCGCCCTGGCTTCGCCCGTACGGCTTCCACGCCGTGGCGGGCAGTCGCACCTGGGTGACCGGGGACCGGCACCGCCCCGCCCATGTCCTGCTGCACGGCCTGCCGATGAACGCCGACGTCTGGGCGCCCCTCGCCGCCCGCCTTCCCGGCCCGGTCCTGGCCCCCGACCTGCCGGGCCTGGGTCGTTCGGCCGCCACGGACCGGCCGGTGGACGCGTGGCTGGCCGACCTGCTGAACCCGGTGTCGACGCGCCCCGTGCTGGTCGCGCACTCCGCGGCCTGCGGACCCGCGCTCCGCTTCGCCGTCGACCACCCGGAGCGCGTCAGCGGGCTCGTCCTCGTCTCCCCGGCGTTCCTCCAGGCACCCGTGGGACGGCTCGCCCGCTCGGGCCTGGCCGCGCCGATGCTGCGCCGTATGCCCGCCGCCCGGCTGGCGCGGACGCTGGGTGTCCCCGAGGGGCCGGAGGTGGAGAGCGCGGCGGCCGACCTGCGCCGTCGTGGGGTGGCGCGCCGGGTGTCCACCACGCTGCGCGCGGACGTCGCCGAGCGCCGGCGGTCGCGGACGCTGCTCGATCGGGTGGGCGTCCCGGTCCGGATCGTCGTGGGTTCGACGGACCCGCTGGTCGCGGCCGTCGATCACCCGGTGACCGAGATCGCCGGCGCCGGCCACTACCCCCAGCTGACGCATCCCTCCCAGCTGGCCCACCACCTCGGCACCGGCTCCGCCCCGGAGGGCGGATGAGCCGACGGCGGGGCCCTGCCCACACGGACGCGCGCGCCTACCGGGGCGGACCCCCCGCCGGTACCAGGATCCGGGCCAGCATCTCGCGCGCGTAGTCCTCGTCGTACGTGCCGCCGGTGAGCAGGACCTGGAGGCAGATGCCGTCCACGAGGGCGACCAGGGCGCGGGCGGTGGCGGGGTCGGTCCGGGAGGAGAGCGCGGCGACGACTTCCTCGGCCCACTCGGCGGCGACCGGGCGCAGGGCGGGGCGGCGCAGGGCGGCGAGGTAGAGCTCGTACTCCAGCTCCACGCCGGTGCGTTCACCACCCATCCACTCCCCCATGAGCCGGGCGAGCGCGGCGGCGAGGCCGGTGGACGGATCGGCGAGGGCGAGACTCTCGCGGAGCTGCCGCCCGAAGCTCTCGTTGGCCTCGCGGAGCGCGGCGACGAGGAGTTCGTCGAGGGAGGCGAAGTGGTACGTGGTGGAGCCGAGCGGCACGTCGGCCTCGGCGGCCACGGTCCGGTGGCTCAGCCCGGCGATGCCGGACCGCCCGACGACCCGGAGGGCCGCGGCGACGATCCGCTCGCGCCGCTCGGGGTCGTGGCGGCGGGCGCGGGCCATCAGTGCGCGCCGCCGAGCTGGAGGACGGCGACCCCGGCGACGATGAGGACGATCCCGGCGATCTTGGCGAGGCTGAGGGTCTCGCCGAGGAAGAGGATGCCGATCGTGGCGACGGCGGCGGTGCCGACGCCGGACCAGATGGCGTACGCGGTGCCGACCTGGAGCGTCTTGAGGGCCTGCGCGAGGAGCGCGAAGGCGATCAGGTAGCCCGCGCCGGTGATCAGCGAGGGCCAGAGCTTGGAGAAGCCGTCGCTGTACTTCATCGAGGTGGTGGCGAGGATCTCCGCCACGATGGCGCCCGCCAGCAGTCCGTAGCCCATGCGTACGAGTGTACACATCACTGCGTACGGGCGTACACATCGGCGGGTACGAGCGTATGTTCGGCTACCGATACGGTGTCCGGCATGACGATTCCCCCAGGCCCGCCGCCGTACGGCTACGGCTATCCGCCGCCGCCTCCACCCCCGAGACCCGGGGTCATACCCCTGGCGCCGCTCGACCTCGGCGCGATCCTCTCCGGCACCTTCGCCGCCTTCGGACGCCACTGGAAGCAGCTGGTCGGCGTCACCGCCGCCGTCTACGGCACGGCGATCCTGTTCGTGGGAGCGGCGATCCTCATCGCGTTCGCGGCCGTGGGCGACCTCTTCCCCGCCGTGTTCGACCTGCCCGCGGGCCAGGAGCCCCGGTGGGACGACGTCCGGCCCCTGATCGTCGCCTTCGTCTGCGTCTGGATCGCCGGCCTGATCGCGATCCTCTGCGCCGGCGCCCTGACGGCGGCGGCCTGCCCCGCCGTGATCCAGGAGGCCGTCCTCGGCCGCCCGACGACCTTCGGCGCGATCTGGCGCCGCGCCTGGGCCCGAATGCCGGCCGTTCTTGGCACCGTGTTCCTGACGAGCCTCATCCTGATGCTGCCGGTCGTGATCCTGCTCGTGGGGTTCGCCGCCATGTTCGTGGGCCTCCTCGCGGACCTGGGCGACCTGGACAGCGCTCCCTCGAACGGCAACTGGCTCCTCATCCCCTTCCTGGCCGTCCTCCTGGCCCTGCTCGTCACCCCGCTCGCGACCTGGATCTGGGTGAAGTTCAGCCTCGCCCCGGCGGTGGCGGTGATGGAGGGCCAGGGCCCGATCGCCTCGATGCGCCGCTCCTCGACCCTGATCCGCGGCTCCTGGTGGCGCTCCTTCGGCATCCTGCTGCTCGTCGCTCTCGTGACCGCCTTCGTCAGCTGGCTCATCCAGCAGGTCCTCTCGCTGGTGGCGGCGGCGCCCCTGGCGGCCGTCGACTTCTCCGGCGACGACCCGAGCGCGGTGATCGCCGCCTTCGCGGTGGTCATCGCGCTCCTGCTCGTCGGGCAGCTGGTCAGCCAGCTGATCGTCTCCGTCTTCCCCCCGCTGGCGACGGCCCTGCTCTACGTCGACCTGCGCATCCGCAAGGAGAACCTGGCCCCGGACCTCGCCCGGGCCGCCGGCCTCTCCCCCGGCCCCGATGCGGGCCCGCGCGGCGACTGGGGCAGGCTGCACTGACGCAGCGGCCCCGCGTACGCGAAACGGCCGTGCCCCGAAGGGCACGGCCGTTCACACGAGTCCGTGTCTCAGACGTTGAAGCCGAGCGCGCGCAGCTGCTCGCGGCCGTCGTCCGTGATCTTGTCCGGACCCCACGGCGGCATCCAGACCCAGTTGATCTTCAGCTCATTGACGATGCCGTCCGTCGCGGACTTCGCCTGGTCCTCGATCACATCGGTCAGCGGGCAGGCCGCCGACGTCAGGGTCATGTCCAGCGTCGCGACGTTCGAGTCGTCGATGTGGATGCCGTAGATCAGGCCCAGGTTGACCACGTCGATGCCCAGCTCGGGGTCGACGACGTCGTACAGCGCCTCGCGGACTTCTTCCTCGGAGGCCGGCTTCATCGTGGCCCCAGCGTTCTCGGTCATGCCGACTCCCTCTCCGCGTCACCCAGTGCCTGGGCCGTCGCGTCCTTCCACGCCATCCAGCTGAGCAGCGCGCACTTCACACGGGCCGGGTACTTGGAGACGCCCGCGAACGCGACCGCGTCCTCCAGGACCTCCTCCATCGCGTCGTCGGGCTCGATCTTGCCCTTCGACTGCATCAGCTCCAGGAAGGTGCCCTGGATCTTCTGCGCCTCGGCCAGCTCCTTGCCGACGAGCAGCTCGTTCAGGACCGAGGCCGAAGCCTGGCTGATCGAGCAGCCCTGACCCTCGTACGAGACGTCCGCGATGCGCGTGCCCTCGTACTTCACGCGGAGCGTGATCTCGTCGCCGCACGTCGGATTGACGTGGTGCACCTCGGCGTCGCCGTCCCGAAGACCGCGCCCGTGGGGGTGCTTGTAGTGGTCCAGGATGACGTCCTGGTACATCGAATCCAGCTTCACGACCCAACCCCTACCCGAAGAAGTTCCGTACGTGCTCCAGACCCGCGACCAAGGCGTCGACCTCGGCCGGGGTGGAGTACAGATAGAACGACGCCCGCGTGGTCGCAGGAATTCCGTACCGCAGGCAGACCGGCCGCGCGCAGTGGTGGCCGACCCGGACCGCGATGCCCTCCTCGTCGAGCACCTGACCCACGTCGTGCGGGTGGATGTCGCCGAGCGTGAAGGAGATCGCCGCGCCGCGGTCCTCGGCCGTGGTGGGGCCGATGATCCGCAGGTCCGGGACCTCCTGGAGGCGCCGGACGGCGTACTCGGTGATCGCGTGCTCGTGGCGCGCGATGTTCTCCATGCCGATCGCCGACAGGTAGTCCACGGCCGCGCCGAGGCCGACGGCCTGGGCGATCGGGGGCGTACCCGCCTCGAACTTGTGCGGAGCCGGAGCGTAGGTCGAGGAGTGCATCGACACGGTCTCGATCATCTCGCCGCCGCCGAGGAAGGGCGGGAGGTCCTCCAGGAGCTCCTGCCGTCCCCACAGCACGCCGATGCCGGTCGGGCCGCACATCTTGTGGCCGGTGAAGGCCACGAAGTCGGCCTGGAGCGCCTGCACGTCCAGGACCATGTGCGGGGCCGCCTGCGAGGCGTCGATGCAGACGAGCGCACCGACCTCCTGGGCGCGGCGGATGATCGTCTCGACCGGGTTGATCGTGCCCAGCAGGTTCGAGACCAGCGTGAAGGAGACGATCTTGGTCTTCTCGGTGATGACCTCTTCGATGTTCGAGAGGTCGAGACGGCCGTCGTCGGTGAGGCCGAACCACTTCAGCTTCGCGCCCGTGCGCTGCGAGAGCAGCTGCCACGGCACGATGTTGGAGTGGTGCTCCATCTCCGTGATGGCGATCTCGGTCTCGTGGTCCACACGGTAGGGCTCGTCGGCCCAGCCCAGCATGTTGGCCACGAGGTTGAGCGACTCCGAGGCGTTCTTGGTGAAGATCACCTCGTCGCGGCTCGGCGCGTTGATGAACGCCGCGACCTTGTCGCGGGCGCCCTCGTACAGCGCCGTCGCCTCCTCGGCGACCGTGTACACACCACGGTGCACGTTGGCGTTGTGCCGCTCGTAGTACTCGTTCAGCGCGTCGAGGACCTGGCGCGGCTTCTGCGAGGTCGCCGCGGAGTCCAGGTACACGATCTTCTTGCCGTCGTGGACCACGCGATCCAGGAGCGGGAAGTCCTTGCGGATCGCCTCGGTGTCGAGGAGGCCGGAGAGCCCCTGATGGGCAGATGTCACGCGGATGCGCCACCCTTCGTGCTGTAGGCCTCGTAACCCTCGTTCTCCAGCTTGTCGGCGAGCTCGGCGCCGCCGGACTCGACGATGCGGCCCTCGGAGAAGACGTGAACGAAGTCGGGCTTGATGTAGCGCAGGATGCGCGTGTAGTGCGTGATCAGCAGGGTGCCGACCTCGCCGGTCTCGCGGACGCGGTTGACGCCCTCGGAGACCTGGCGCAGCGCGTCGACGTCCAGGCCGGAGTCGGTCTCGTCGAGGATCGCGATCTTCGGCTTGAGGAGCTCCAGCTGGAGGATCTCGTGGCGCTTCTTCTCGCCGCCGGAGAAGCCCTCGTTGACGTTGCGCTCGGCGAAGGCCGGGTCCATCTGGAGCTGCTCCATCGCGGACTTGACCTCCTTCACCCAGGTACGCAGCTTGGGGGCCTCGCCGCGGATGGCGGTGGCGGAGGTGCGCAGGAAGTTGGAGACCGAGACACCGGGGACCTCGACCGGGTACTGCATGGCCAGGAAGACGCCGGCGCGGGCGCGCTCGTCGACCGACATCTCCAGGACGTCCTCGCCGTCGAGGGTGACGGTGCCGCCGGTGACCGTGTACTTCGGGTGGCCGGCGAGCGAGTACGCCAGGGTCGACTTGCCGGAGCCGTTGGGGCCCATGACGGCGTGGGTCTCGCCCTGCTTGATGGTCAGGTCGACACCCTTGAGGATCTCGCGGGGGCCGTTCTCGGCCTCGACGGAGACGTGCAGGTTGCGGATTTCAAGCGTTGCCATGGGTGACTCAGGACTCCTGGGTGACGGAGACGAGCACATCGTCCCCTTCGATCTTGACGGGGTAAACGGGCACGGGGCGCGTCGCGGGAAGGCCGGAGGGCTTCCCGGTGCGGAGGTCGAAGCTCGACCCGTGCAGCCAGCACTCGATGGCGCAGTCCTCGACCTCGCCCTCCGAGAGGGAGACGTTCGCGTGCGAGCAGATGTCGTTGATCGCGAACACCTCGCCCTCGGTGTGCACGACCGACACCGGCGTGCCGTCGACCTCGACCCGCTTCGGGGTGTCGGCCTCCAGCTCGCTCAGTGCGCAGACTCGGACGAAGGCCATCAGACGGAGGCCTCCAGCTCGGCCTCGATCTTGGCGAGGAGACGCTCCTGGACGTCCGGCAGACCGATCTGCTGGACGAGCTCCGCGAAGAAGCCGCGGACGACGAGGCGGCGGGCCTCGGACTGCGGGATGCCGCGGGACATCAGGTAGAAGAGCTGCTCGTCGTCGAAGCGGCCGGTGGCCGAGGCGTGACCGGCGCCGGCGATCTCGCCGGTCTCGATCTCCAGGTTCGGCACGGAGTCGACCCGGGCACCGTCCGTGAGGACCAGGTTCCGGTTGAGCTCGTACGTGTCGGTGCCCTCGGCGGCGGCCTGGATGAGCACGTCACCGATCCAGACGGCGTGCGCGTCCTGGCCCTGCAGCGCGCCCTTGTAGGCCACGTTGGACTTGCAGTGCGGGGTGTTGTGGTCGACCAGGAGGCGGTGCTCCTGGTGCTGGCCGGCGTCGGTGAAGTACAGGCCGAAGAGCTCGGCCTCGCCGCCGGGCGCCGCGTACGCCACCCGCGGGTGGATACGGACGACGTCGCCGCCGAAGGTGACGATGACCGACTTGAAGGAGGCGTCGCGGCCGACCAGCGCATTGTGCTGGGCGACGTGGACGGCCTTCTCGTCCCAGTCCTGGACGGAGACGACGGTCAGCTTGGCGCCGTCGCCGAGCACGTAGTCGACGTTGGCGGCGAGCACCGCGTCACCGGTGTGGTCGATGACCACGACGGCCTCGGCGAAGGCACCGAGCTCGATCACCTGGTGGCCGAAGGCGACCCCGCCCTCGCCGTGTACCGAGATGCGGATCGGCTCGGTGAGGACGGCCTCCTTGGCGACGGTGACGACCGAGGCCTTCTCGAAGGAGGAGTACGCCTGGGCCGCGACGCGGTCGACGGGCTTGCCGGCCTTGCCGAGCCGCTCGTCCTCGCGGCCGACGGTCTCCACGGTGACGCCCTCGGGGGCCTCGATCACGACCTTGACGCCTTCGCCGGACGCGACGGCGGTGCCGTCGTGGAGGCCGCGCAGTCGCGCGAGCGGCGTGAACCGCCACTCCTCCTCGCGGCCGTGCGGGACGGGGAAGTCCGCGACGTCGAAGGACGGGGGCGCGCTCATGCGCGTGGCGACGGTGGACTCGGCGGCCACCGCGATCGAGCCGGCGGTGGTGGAACCCGCCGGGATGTTCTGAGCCTCAGCCATGGCTGTCGTGTTGCTCTCTTCCTCGTGACTACGCAAAGACGGTACGGATGGCGGCCGGGTCTTAACCGACCGAGCCTTCCATCTGCAGCTCGATCAGCCGGTTCAGCTCCAGGGCGTACTCCATCGGGAGCTCCTTGGCGATCGGCTCGACGAAGCCGCGCACGATCATCGCCATGGCCTCGAACTCGGTCATGCCGCGGCTCATCAGGTAGAAGAGCTGGTCCTCGGAGACCTTGGAGACCGTGGCCTCGTGCCCCATGGAGACGTCGTCCTCGCGCACGTCCACGTAGGGGTACGTGTCCGAGCGGGAGATCGTGTCGACGAGCAGCGCGTCGCAGAGCACGTTGGACTTGGAGCCCGGGGCACCCTCGCCGATCTCGATGAGACCGCGGTAGGAGGTGCGGCCGCCGCCTCGCGCCACCGACTTGGAGACGATGTTCGAGGAGGTGTTCGGGGCCATGTGCACCATCTTGGCGCCGGCGTCCTGGTGCTGGCCCTCGCCCGCGAAGGCGATGGACAGGGTCTCGCCCTTGGCGTGCTCGCCCATGAGGTAGACGGCCGGGTACTTCATGGTGACCTTGGAGCCGATGTTGCCGTCGACCCACTCCATGGTGGCGCCCTCGTAGGCGACGGCGCGCTTGGTCACCAGGTTGTAGACGTTGTTCGACCAGTTCTGGATCGTCGTGTAGCGGCAGCGGCCGCCCTTCTTCACGATGATCTCGACGACGGCGCTGTGCAGCGAGTCGGAGGAGTAGATCGGGGCGGTGCAGCCCTCGACGTAGTGGACGTAGGCGTCCTCGTCGACGATGATCAGCGTCCGCTCGAACTGGCCCATGTTCTCCGTGTTGATACGGAAGTAGGCCTGGAGCGGGATCTCGACCTGCACGCCCTTGGGCACGTAGATGAACGAGCCGCCGGACCACACGGCCGTGTTCAGCGACGCGAACTTGTTGTCGCCGACCGGGATAACGGTGCCGAAGTACTCCTTGAAGAGCTCCGCGTGCTCCTTCAGCGCCGTGTCGGTGTCGACGAAGATGACGCCCTGCTCCTCCAGGTCCTCACGGATCTGGTGGTAGACGACCTCGGACTCGTACTGGGCGGCGACACCGGCGACGAGGCGCTGCTTCTCCGCCTCCGGGATGCCGAGCTTGTCGTACGTGTTCTTGATGTCCTCCGGCAGGTCCTCCCAGGACTCGGCCTGCTTCTCGGTGGACCGCACGAAGTACTTGATGTTGTCGAAGTCGATGCCGGAGAGGTCGGAGCCCCAGGTCGGCATGGGCTTCTTGCCGAAGAGCCGCAGACCCTTGAGACGCAGGTTCAGCATCCACTCGGGCTCGTTCTTCTTCGAGGAGATGTCGCGGACGACGTCCTCGTTCAGACCGCGCTTGGCGGTGGCACCGGCCGCGTCGGAGTCGGCCCAGCCGTACTCGTACCGACCCAGGCCCTCAAGCTCGGGGTGGCTGATCTCGGTGGTCATGCGGGGTTCCTCCCGGCCGTACTGACAGATGCTGATGAGTTGGTCTGTGGCGCGCTGTGCGGGATGAACGTCGTGCAGACGCCGTCACCATGCGCAATGGTGGCCAGACGCTGGACGTGCGTTCCCAAGAGGCGGGAGAAGAACTCCGTCTCCGCCTCGCACAGCTGCGGATACTGCTCGGCGACGTGGGCGACCGGGCAGTGGTGCTGGCAGAGCTGCTCGCCGACCGGCGCGTTCCGCGCAGTGGCAGCGTACCCGTCCGCCGTCAGGGCCTTGGCAAGCGCCTCGGTCCGCCGGGCGGGGTCGGCCGCCTCGACGGCTTCCCGGTACGTGGCACCCTGGGCCTCGATCCGGTCGCGGGCGAAGGCGGCCACGGCCGCCTCCCCACCGGCGTTGCGCTCGATCCAGCGGAGCGCTTCGACGGCCAGCGAGTCGTACGACTGGTCGAACTCGTCCCGGCCGCAGTCCGTGAGCGCGAAGATCTTCGCGGGGCGACCGCGGGCGCGGGCGCCGTAGACGCGCTTCTCGCGGGCCTCCACGACATTGTCCGCGACCAGCGAGTCGAGGTGGCGGCGGACGGCCGCCTGGGTGAGGCGGAGCCGCCCGGCAAGATCGGCGACGGTCGAGGGACCGTGATCCAGGATCGACCGCGCGACCCGGTTGCGCGTGGAACGCTCTCGGGTCGCGAGTTCCTCCACCGGAGCCGCGCCAACGTTTTTCACAACGCCATTGTTGCGTAATTAATCGAGGACTGACAAGCGGCGTCCACGGCGGCGACGGTGCCGTGCGTCACTCAGGTAAGGCTTACCTGACCTGCGGAAATGATCATTCGTAGGATGAATCCCGGCGCGCTCCGCATCGCCATCCGACCACCCGGCGGACCCATACATGCAGGCCACAAGCGCTCCCGGGCCCCGCGCCGGGAGGACCCTCGCTCCCTCTCTAGACTTCCGGTCATGGGAAATGAGTCCGTCGTCCAGGTCCGCGGCCTGGTCAAGCGGTACGGAAACAAAACCGCAGTCGACGGCCTCGACCTCGACGTGCGGGCGAACACCGTCACCGCCGTCCTCGGCCCCAACGGGGCCGGCAAGACCACCACGATCGAGACCTGCGAGGGCTACCGCAGGCCCGACGACGGCACCGTCCGCGTCCTCGGCCTCGACCCGGTCGCCGACGCGGCCGCCCTGCGCCCCCGGATCGGCGTGATGCTCCAGTCCGGCGGCGTCTACTCCGGCGCCCGGGCCGACGAGATGCTCCGCCACATGGCGAAGCTCCACGCCCACCCCCTGGACGTGGACGCCCTGATCGAGCGGCTCGGCCTCGGCTCCTGCGGCCGCACCACCTACCGCCGGCTCTCCGGCGGCCAGCAGCAGCGCCTCGCGCTCGCCATGGCCGTCGTCGGCCGCCCCGAGCTCGTCTTCCTCGACGAGCCGACCGCCGGACTCGACCCGCAGGCCCGCCGCGCGACCTGGGACCTCGTACGCGAGCTGCGCACCGACGGCGTGACGGTCGTCCTCACCACCCACTTCATGCAGGAGGCCGAGGAGCTGGCCGACGACGTCGCCATCGTCGACGCCGGCCGGGTCGCCGCCCAGGGCAGCCCCGACCAGCTCTGCCGCGGCGGCGCCGAGAACACCCTGCGCTTCACCGGCCGCCCCGGGCTCGACCTGGGCTCCCTGCTCAAGGCGCTGCCGGACGGCACGGCCGCCGCGGAGCCCCTTCCGGGCACGTACCGGATCACCGGGACCGTCGACCCGCAGCTGCTCGCCACGGTCACCACCTGGTGCGCCCAGCACGGCGTCATGCCCGGGGGCATCTCCGTCGAGCGCCACACCCTCGAAGACGTCTTCCTCGAACTGACGGGCAAGGAACTGCGGTCATGAGCACGGGCACCTACTCCCCCAAGCCGGGCGCGGCCCCCGTCGGCCGGATGATCGCGGCCCAGACGGCCCTGGAGACCCGGATGCTGCTCCGCAACGGCGAGCAGCTCCTCCTCACGGTGATCATCCCCTCGCTGCTCCTCGTCCTCTTCTCCACGATCGACATCGTCGACACCGGCGCGGACAAGGCCGTCGACTTCCTCGCCCCGGGCGTCCTCGCGCTCGCCGTGCTCTCGACGGCCTTCACCGGCCAGGCCATCGCGACCGGTTTCGAGCGGCGGTACGGGGTGCTCAAGCGGCTCGGCGCCTCACCGCTCCCCCGCTGGGCGCTCATGACCGCCAAGACGCTCGCCGTCCTCGTCACCGAGGTGCTCCAGGTCGCGCTCCTCACGGCGATCGCCCTGGCCCTCGGCTGGTCCCCGAACGGCAACCCCGCCTCCGTGGCCCTCCTCCTCGTCCTCGGCACGGCCGCCTTCTCGGGCCTCGGGCTGCTCATGGCGGGCACGCTCAAGGCGGAGGCCACCCTGGCCGCCGCCAACCTGGTCTTCCTGCTGCTCCTGGTCGGCGGCGGCGTCATCGTCCCCCTGGACAAGTTCCCCGAACCGGCCCGCTCCCTCCTGGAGCTCCTCCCGATCTCCGCCCTCTCCGACGGCCTGCGGGACGTCCTCCAGAACGGCGCTCCCATGCCCTGGGCCAACGCCCTGATCCTCGCGGTCTGGGCGGTCCTCGGCCTCGGCGCGGCGGCGAAGTTCTTCCGCTGGGAGTAGCGGAAGGGGTTCAGAGGGTGACGTTTCCCGACAAGCCACCCCCCTCGTGAAAGCGTGCACAAGCCCCGTCCTACGATGGGGCCCGTGCTGACCCCCCTCGCCTACATCGCCCAGCGCTGGACCCCGTCCCCCCGGACGCTCCGGCGCGCCGCGCTCTCCGCCGTCGTGATGAGCGTGTTCATCATCGTCACGGGTGGCGCGGTCCGGCTGACCGGTTCCGGTCTCGGCTGCGACACCTGGCCGAAGTGCACGGAAGACAGCCTGATCGTCACGCCCGAGCAGGGCTACCGCGGCCTGATCGAGTTCGGCAACCGGATGCTGACGTACGTCCTGTCGGCGGCCGTCGGCTGGGCCATCATCGCCACCCGGTCCACCAAGCCGTGGCGCCGCAACCTCACCCGGTGGGGCTGGGCGCAGTTCTGGATCGTGATGAGCAATGCCGTCATCGGCGGCATCACGGTGTGGATGGGCCTCAACCCGTGGACGGTCGCCGGTCACTTCCTGGCCGCGAACGCCCTCCTCACGGTGGCCGTCATCACCTGGCACCGGACCGGCGAGGGCGACACCGACCCGCGGCCGCGCGTGCCGCGCCCGGTCCGCAAGCTGTCGTGGGCGGTCACGATCACCTCGGGTCTGCTCATCGCGCTCGGTACGACCGTGACCGGCGCCGGCAAGCACGCCGGTGACAGCAGCGACGTCCCGCGCATGCCGTGGGACTGGACCGACGCCGCCCACCTCCACGCCATCGCCGCCTGGGTCGTCTGCGCGCTCGCCGTCGCCATGTGGCTGGTGCTGCGCGTCGTGGACGCCCCGGACGACACCCGGGCCCGCGCCCGTGACCTGCTGATCGTGCTGCTCGCGCAGGGCGGGATCGGCTACGTCCAGTACTTCACCGGCGTCCCCGAGCTCCTGGTCGCCGTCCACATGCTCGGCTCGTCCCTGATGTGGATCGCGGTGCTGCGGCTGGCCCTGAGCCTGCGCGAGCGCCCGGTGCCCGCGGCGGAGATCCCGGCCCAGACCGACTCCGCGCTCGCGAGCGCCTGAGAACACCCCGGACCGCCCGGACCCCGCCCCGACCGGCGAAGGTCCGGGCGGTCCGGCTATGCGGACACCGGCGCGCGGAGCAGCGCCCCGGGCAGGTAGCCGGAGCGGACCGCCGGCTCCCAGCCGTGCGCCAGGTGGGCGAGGGCGGCCAGGGCGACGGTCCCCACCGGCAGCAGGCTCCTCGGCTCGGGATCGGCGCCGACGCCCGACCGGTGCGCGTCGAGCCGCTCCACGAGGGCCCGCTCGAAGGCCTCGCGGTCGTCGTCGAGCAGGACGCGCAGCAGCCGCTGGTCCGGGCTCAGCGCCCCGGCCGCGTCGAGTCGCGCCGCCGCGGCCGCCAGCTCCTCCGCACCGGGCCGGCGCAGCGGCACCTCGCCGGGCACGGCGCCGGGCACCGGGCCGTGCTCCACCGTCAGGTAGGCGCACAGGGCGTCCATCTCGGCGAGGTCCGCCGGCTCCGAGACCGAGTCGAAGCGCGAGTACGGCACGCCGGAGCGGATCGCGGGCGCGTAGTCCTCGTGGAGCAGCGGCCCGATCACCCGTCGGCGCTCCCGGACGAGCCCGCTGATCAGGCAGAGCACGAAGGCGTCCACCCAGGTCCGCGCGGTGGGCACCCGGTGTCCCCGGTCCCAGCCCTCGTCGAAGAGCTGGTCGCCGCTGCTCAGGGTCTCCCCGGTGAGGGGCAGCGGGACGTCCCAGTCCCCGTCGGGGAAGCAGCCGATGCCCAGCACGCCGAGTGCGCACTCGGCTGCGGTGAGCAGCGCCGCGCGGGACGGGTCCGCGGCGAGCTCGGGGTCCTCCAGGGTGCGGGCCCCGATGTGGTCCAGGATTTCGTCGCGGGTCTCCCCGAGACCGGTCAGCGACATGCCGCTGCCGTACCGGAGGTCGTGCCAGCGGCCGAAGATCCGCCCCCTGAAGCCGTCGAGCGCCCGCTCGATCCTGGCCCCGTCGACCTCGTGCACGGTCGTCTCTCCCATGGCTGCCGCCTCCCCCATGATCGTTTCCATCTGCTGCGCACGCTACCAACGGGGACTGACAGCGGGTCCAAGGCGGTAGACGCGGCGGGCGTTCCCCGCCGCGATCATCGTGGCGACGCGCTGGGCGTCCGCGTGGGACCAGGCGCCCTCCATCACCCACTCCCCGAGCACCCGGGTGAGCGCCGAGCGGAAGACGCCTGCGGCGACCACGTGGAGCTCGGGCAGTCCGTGGGCGCCGCTGGAGAACAGCAGCTTGCCGAACGGCGCCAGTTCCAGGACCTCGGCGAGGACGGCCGCCGCCCGGGCCCCGGTGTGGGCGAGGGCCGGGCCGAGGTCCGCGTACACATGCGGATGGACGACCGTCAGGTGCGCCGCCGCGCGGTGGTGCGGGTAGGCGTGCAGCAGGACGAGGTCGGTGCCGAGCCCCGTCGTGGCGGCCGCGAAGCCGCCCAGGACGGCCGGGTCCCGGTCCCGGGTGTGCAGCTGGAGGGGGCGCCCGGCGGTGACGGCGATCCACAGGAGATGCCTCAGCAGGACGGGGTCGGTGAGCCGCCCGCCCGCCGGGCGTCCGGCGAGCCAGCGCCCCGCCGCCCCGCGTACCTCCCCCGGTCCCGGTGGTTCGGGCGCCGTCGCGAGCCCTCGGCGTACGCCCTCCACCGAGGTGAAGGCCACGGCGTTCACCGCGGCCCCGTGGACGGCCTCGGCGAGGTTGGCCAGGAACGCGTCGACGGTCCCCGAGGTGTCGGCGACCTGTTCGGCGAGGGGTTCGAGGCGGACGATCTCGTGGGCCTCCGCGCCGGCCGCGGCGGCGATCTCCGCGGGCCGGGTCAGGTCGCCGGGGAGCCCCGTGTCCACCAGATAGGTGGAGATCCCGGAGGCCCGGAGGAGCCGGCGGCCCGCCTCGACGACGCCGAGTTCGCGACGGCGGGCGAGGTAGCGGGCGGGCGGGCAGTGCGGTTCGAGGCCGAGGAGCGGCGGACACCAGCGCCGTACCGCGAAACCGGTCTGCGTGTCGAAGAAGGTCGTCCCGGCGGCGGGCAGTCCGGGCCGACCACCGCGCCGGTCACCGAGGTGCGCGCCGAGGTGGGTCTCGAAGGTGCCCAGGCCGAGCTCCGTACGGAGCACTCCGTGGCAGTACTGGTCCACGAGGCTCGGCGTGTCGATCATCTCGGCGGGCTCCCTGTGTGGACGTGTCTCCACACGTCCTAACGGGTGAGCCCCGCGCGAGGTTGTTGCCTCAGCTGTTGGAGGGGCCGCCGATCTGGATACCGGCCATCCGGCTCCACTCGTACGGGCCGGTGACGACCCTGGCGGCGAACTCGCCGTCGAACTCGTCGTGGAGCGTCAGCCCGGCCTTCTCGGCGGCCTGCTGCGCGATCGGGTACGTGGGCGCCACCAGGTCGCCCCAGCCGCCGTCCGTGCCGACGAGGACGATCCGGGTGCCCGCCTGACCGATGTGGGCGAGCTGCCCCTCGGCGCCGCCGTGCTCCGCGGAGAACGCCCGGATCTGCTTCGCGAGCCTGGCCGCCCTGCGCTCTTCCTGCTTCGTTTCTGCCATGTCAAAGATGCTACCGAGGGGTAGATCGACTGGCGACGGCCGGGCCACGTGGTCTATCCCACGTGACCCGGCCGTCGACCGGACACATCATCTGAGCGCGTCGCGCCGGAGCCTTACCGGAGGAAGGGGTCCACCGCGACCGCCACGAAGAGCAGCGAGACGTAGGTGATGGACCAGTGGAAGAGGCGCATCTCCTTGAGCTTCGCGCCGGTCGCGCCCGACTTCGCACGGTTGAGGAGCCCGTGCGCCTCCCACAGCCACCAGCCGCCGGTGAGCAGCGCCACGGCCGTGTAGAACCAGCCGGTGTAGCCGAGCGGGGTCAGCAGCAGCGAGACCGCGACCATCACCCAGCTGTAGGCGACGATCTGCTTGGCCACGACCTTGTTGGAGGCGAGGACCGGCAGCATCGGCACGCCGGCGCGCGCGTAGTCGTCCTTCACCTTCATCGACAGCGGCCAGTAGTGCGGCGGCGTCCAGAAGAAGATGACGAGGAAGAGGATGATCGCGGCCCACGACATCGAGTTCGTCACGGCCGACCAGCCGATGAGCACCGGCAGGCAGCCGGCGATGCCGCCCCAGACGATGTTCTGCGCGGTCCGCCGCTTCAGGATCATCGTGTAGACGACCACGTAGAAGAGGAGCGCGCCGAGCGAGAGCGCGGCGGAGAGCCAGTTGACCAGCAGCCCGAACCAGAGCGTGGAGATCACCGCGAGGCTGAGGCCGAAGACGAGGCCCTCACGCGGCGTGAGCACGCCGGTGACCAGCGGGCGCTGGGAGGTGCGGTCCATCAGGGCGTCGATGTCGCGGTCGATGTACATGTTCAGCGCGTTGGCGCCGCCCGCCGACAGGTAGCCGCCGAAGCAGGTGGCGAGCACCAGCCACAGGTTCGGCACGCCCTGCTCGGCGAGGAACATGACCGGAACGGTCGTGATGAGCAGAAGCTCGATGATCCGCGGCTTGGTCAGCGCCACGTATGCCTTGACGCGGGCCCCGAACGGCCGATGGCCCCCCGGGCTGGGAGTCAAGACGACCCCTGCGGGTCGGGACTCGACGGCCGTCACGCACACCCCTGACAGAGAAATTCCCAGCAAGCGCCCCGGATGAAGACGGGGTAAAGCTTGCGCGTACCACGCCACTGTAGACGTTGCCCAGACGCCGATCTTCGCGGGGGTGGGGTCGTGTTGGAGGGGTGTGTCCCACGGTGTGGACACCGTTCGGGAGGCGAACTCACACGGCCACCGGCACTCTTGCTCTGTCCGCTCATTTGAGGGGCCTGCACACGAAAAGAGGGGGCTCTGTCGGGGGTAGGCTCGACACCGCCGGTACACCCTCAGTCACCGGCTTCAGAACATGTGGAGAGGAGCCCTGACCCAGGGTGAGCACTAAGCCGACCACCACAGACCTCGAGTGGACCGAATTGGACCAGCGGGCTGTCGACACCGCCCGCGTCCTGGCAGCGGACGCCGTACAGAAGGTCGGCAACGGCCATCCCGGTACGGCGATGAGCCTGGCGCCCGCCGCGTACACCCTCTTCCAGAAGGTGATGCGGCACGACCCGGCCGATCCCGAGTGGGTCGGGCGCGACCGGTTCGTCCTCTCCGCGGGCCACTCGTCCCTGACCCTCTACACCCAGCTGTACCTGGGTGGCTTCGGTCTCGAGCTGGACGACCTGAAGGCCTTCCGTACCTGGGGCTCGAAGACCCCCGGTCACCCGGAGTACGGCCACACGGCCGCGGTCGAGACGACGACGGGCCCGCTGGGCCAGGGTGTCGCCAACGCCGTGGGCATGGCGATGGCCGCCCGCTACGAGCGCGGTCTGTTCGACCCGGAGGCGGCCCCCGGCACCTCCCCGTTCGACCACCGGATCTACGCGATCGCCGGTGACGGCTGCCTGCAGGAGGGCATCTCCGCGGAGGCGTCCTCGCTCGCCGGGCACCAGAAGCTCGGCAACCTGATCCTGCTGTGGGACGACAACCACATCTCGATCGAGGGCGACACCGAGACCGCCGTGTCCGAGGACACGATGAAGCGGTACGAGGCGTACGGCTGGCACGTCCAGCGCGTCGAGTCGAAGTCCAACGGCGACCTGGACCCGGCCGCGCTGTACGCGGCGGTCAGGGCCGCCGAGGCCGAGACCGAGCGTCCGTCGTTCATCGCGATGCGCTCGATCATCGCCTGGCCCGCGCCGAACGCGCAGAACACCGAGGCCTCGCACGGCTCGGCGCTCGGCGACGAGGAGATCGCGGCCACCAAGCGTGTCCTGGGCTTCGACCCGGAGCAGACCTTCGAGGTCACCGACGAGGTCATCACGCACACCCGCTCGCTCGGCGACCGGGGCCGTGAGGCCCGCGCCGCGTGGGAGAAGTCCCTCGCGGAGTGGCGTACGGCCAACCCGGAGCGCGCCGCCCAGTTCGACCGCATCCAGGCGAACGAGCTGCCGGCCGGCTGGGAGGAGAAGCTCCCCGTCTTCGAGCCCGGCAAGGGCGTCGCCACCCGCGCGGCCTCGGGCAAGGTCCTCCAGGCGCTCGGCGCGGTCATCCCGGAGCTGTGGGGCGGCTCGGCCGACCTGGCCGGCTCGAACAACACGACGATCGACAAGACCTCGTCGTTCCTGCCCGAGGGCAACCCGCTGCCGGAGGCCGACCCGTACGGCCGCACGATCCACTTCGGCATCCGCGAGCACTCGATGGCCGCCGAGATGAACGGCATCGCGCTGCACGGCAACACCCGTGTCTACGGCGGCACCTTCCTGGTGTTCTCCGACTACATGCGCAACGCCGTGCGTCTGTCGGCCCTGATGCACCTGCCGGTGACGTACGTCTGGACGCACGACTCGATCGGTCTGGGCGAGGACGGCCCGACGCACCAGCCGGTGGAGCACCTGGCCTCGCTGCGCGCGATCCCGGGTCTGAACGTGGTCCGTCCGGCCGACGCCAACGAGACGGCGATCGCCTGGCGCGAGATCATGAAGCGGCACACCAAGGTCTTCGGCAAGGGCGCCCCGCACGGTCTCGCCCTCACCCGCCAGGGCGTGCCGACCTACGTGGCGAACGAGGACGCGGCCAAGGGCGGCTACGTGCTCTTCGACGCGGACGGCGGCGACGCCCGGCTCGTGCTGATCGCGACCGGCTCCGAGGTGCACCTGGCCGTCGAGGCCCGCGAGCAGCTCCAGGCCGCCGGTGTCCCGACCCGTGTGGTCTCGATGCCGTCCGTCGAGTGGTTCGAGGAGCAGGACCAGGCGTACAAGGACTCCGTCCTGCCGCCGTCGGTCAAGGCCCGGGTCGCGGTCGAGGCCGGTATCGGTCTCACCTGGCACCGGTACGTCGGGGACGCCGGCCGGATCGTCTCGCTGGAGCACTTCGGTGCCTCGGCGGACGCGAAGGTTCTCTTCCGCGAGTTCGGGTTCACGCCGGAGGCGATCGTCGCCGCCGCGCGGGAATCGATCGACGCCGCCGCGCGCTGACGCGCATACGTACGACTTAATGGAGATGGAATTCTCATGACAGACGCTCTCAAGCGCCTCTCCGACGAAGGCGTCGCGATCTGGCTGGACGATCTCTCGCGCAAGCGGATCACGTCCGGCAACCTGGCCGAGCTCATCGACCAGAGTCACGTGGTCGGTGTGACCACGAACCCGTCGATCTTCCAGAAGGCCATCTCGCACGGTGACGGTTACGAGCAGCAGCTCGCCGACCTCGCCGCCCGCAAGGTGACCGTCGACGAGGCCATCCGCATGATCACGACGGCGGACGTCCGCGACGCCGCCGACATCCTGCGGCCGGTCTTCGAGGCGACCGACGGCCAGGACGGCCGGGTCTCCATCGAGGTCGACCCCCGTCTCGCCCACGAGACGGTCGCCACCATCGCCGAGGCCAAGCAGCTGGCCTGGCTGGTGGACCGTCCCAACACGCTCATCAAGATTCCGGCCACCAAGGCGGGTCTGCCGGCGATCACCGAGGTCATCGGCCTCGGCATCAGCGTCAACGTGACGCTGATCTTCTCGCTGGAGCGCTACCGCGCGGTCATGGACGCCTACCTGGCGGGTCTGGAGAAGGCCCGCGAGCGCGGCCTCGACCTGTCGAAGATCCACTCGGTGGCGTCCTTCTTCGTGTCCCGTGTGGACTCGGAGATCGACAAGCGCCTGGACGGCATCGGCACCGACGAGGCCAAGGCGCTCAAGGGCAAGGCCGCGCTGGCCAACGCCCGCCTGGCCTACGAGGCGTACGAGGAGGTCTTCTCCTCCGACCGCTGGGCGGCCCTCGACAAGGCGCAGGCCAACAAGCAGCGTCCGCTGTGGGCCTCGACTGGTGTCAAGGACCCGGCGTACAAGGACACGCTGTACGTCGTGGACCTGGTCGCCCCGGGCACGGTCAACACCATGCCGGAAGCCACCCTGGAGGCCACCGCCGACCACGGCGAGGTCTCCGGTGACACCGTGCGCGGCACGTACGACCAGTCCCGCGCGGAGCTGGCGGCCATCGAGAAGCTGGGCATCAGCTACGACGAGGTCGTGCAGCTTCTGGAGGACGAGGGCGTCGAGAAGTTCGAGGCGTCCTGGAACGACCTGCTCAAGTCCACCGAGGCGGAGCTCTCGCGCCGCGTACCTGCGGAGGCGTAAGCACTTTGAGCGCAGTCGACGGAGCCAACCCGCTCCGTGACGCCGCCGACCGACGGCTCCCGCGTATCGCGGGGCCGTCGGGCCTGGTGATCTTCGGCGTCACGGGCGATTTGTCCCGTAAGAAGCTGATGCCCGCCGTCTACGACCTGGCCAACCGCGGCCTGCTGCCGCCGGGCTTCTCGCTCGTCGGCTTCGCCCGCCGTGAGTGGCAGGACGAGGACTTCGCGCAGGAGGTCTACGAGGCCGTCAAGCAGCACGCGCGCACCCCGTTCCGCGAGGAGGTGTGGCAGCAGCTGATCCAGGGCATGCGGTTCGTCCAGGGTGACTTCGACGACGACGAGGCCTTCGAGAAGCTGAAGTCCACCGTCGAGGAGCTGGACAAGGCGCAGGGCACCGGCGGCAACTTCGCCTTCTACCTCTCCGTGCCGCCGAAGTTCTTCCCGCTGGTCGTCCAGCAGCTGAAGAAGCACGGCCTCGCCGACCAGAAGGACGGCTCCTGGCGCCGCGCGGTCATCGAGAAGCCCTTCGGGCACGACCTGGTCTCCGCCAAGGAGCTCAACGAGGTCGTCCACGAGGTCTTCCCGCCCGACGCGGTCTTCCGGATCGACCACTACCTCGGCAAGGAGACCGTCCAGAACATCCTGGCGCTCCGCTTCGCCAACACCCTCTTCGAGCCGATCTGGAACAGGTCGTACGTCGACCACGTCCAGATCACGATGGCCGAGGACATCGGCATCGGCGGCCGGGCCGGGTACTACGACGGCATCGGCGCCGCCCGTGACGTCATCCAGAACCACCTGCTCCAGCTGCTCGCGCTGACCGCGATGGAGGAGCCCGCCTCCTTCGACGCCGACGCGCTCGCCGCCGAGAAGACCAAGGTCCTCGGCGCGGTGAAGCTCCCCAAGGACCTGGGCGAGACCACGGTCCGCGGCCAGTACGCGGCCGGGTGGCAGGGCGGCGAGAAGGCCGTCGGCTACCTCCAGGAAGACGGCATCGACCCCCAGTCGAAGACCGACACCTACGCGGCCGTGAAGCTGGAGATCGACAACCGCCGCTGGGCGGGTGTCCCCTTCTACCTCCGTACGGGCAAGCGCCTCGGCCGCCGCGTCACGGAGATCGCGGTCGTCTTCCAGCGCGCCCCGCACTCCCCCTTCGACCACACCGCGACCGAGGAACTCGGCCGCAACGCCATCGTGATCCGGGTCCAGCCGGACGAGGGCGTGACGGTGCGGTTCGGCTCCAAGGTGCCCGGCACCCAGATGGAGATCCGGGACGTGTCGATGGACTTCGCGTACGGCGAGTCCTTCACGGAGTCCAGCCCCGAGGCGTACGAGCGGCTCATCCTCGACGTCCTGCTCGGCGACTCGAACCTCTTCCCGCGGGTCGAGGAGGTCGAGCTGTCCTGGAAGATCCTCGACCCGATCGAGCAGTTCTGGGACAAGCACGGCAAGCCCGCGCAGTACCAGTCCGGGACCTGGGGTCCGGTCGAGGCGGACGAGATGCTCGCACGAGACGGACGGAGCTGGCGCCGGCCATGAAGACCGACCTGACGGACACCACGTCATCCAAGATCAACAAGGCGCTGGTGCTCGGGCGGCGGGCGATCGGCACGCCGGCCGTCGGCATGGTGCTCACCCTCGTCATCGTCACCGACGAGGAGAACGCCTACGACGCGCTGAAGGCGGCAAACGAGGCGTCCCGCGAGCACCCCTCGCGGACCCTCGTCGTCATCAAGCGGGTCTCGCGCTCGCCGCGGGACCGCGCCAAGGCACGACTCGACGCCGAGGTCCGCCTCGGCGCCGACGCCAGTACCGGCGAAACGGTTGTCCTCCGGCTGTACGGCGAGGTCGTCGACCACGCCCAGTCGGTGGTGCTTCCGCTGCTCCTCCCGGACGCCCCCGTCGTCGTCTGGTGGCCGGTGAACGCGCCGACCGACCCGGCGAACGACCCGCTGGGCGCGCTCGCCCAGCGCCGGGTGACCGACACGTACGCCGCCGAGCAGCCCATCCAGGAGCTGACGGCGCGGGCGGACACGTACACCCCGGGCGACACGGACCTCTCGTGGACCCGGATCACCCCGTGGCGCTCGATGCTCGCCGCCGCGCTCGACCAGGTCGTGTGCGAGGTCACCTCGGCCGAGGTCGAGGGCGAGGAGTTCAATCCCAGCGTCGAGCTGCTCGCGATGTGGCTGGCCGAGCGGCTGAAGGTGCCGGTGCGGCGCTCCAAGTCGGCGGGGCCCGGTCTCACCTCCGTACGGATGGAGACCAGCTCCGGCCCGATCGTGCTCGACCGGCCGGACGGCTCGCTCGCGACGCTCTCCATCCAGGGTCAGCCGGACCGTGGCGTGGCGCTCAAGCGCCGGGACACGGCCGAGCTGATCGCGGAGGAGCTGCGCCGGCTCGACCCGGACGACACCTACGCGACGGCGCTCAAGTTCGGTCTCGAACGGCTCGACGAGGAGGCGGCGACCGTCGCTCCCGAGCAGGTCGACGAGCCCGTCGCCGAGGCGGTCGTGGTCGTGGAGTCGGCGGCCCCAGCTTCCGCGAAGCCCGCCGCGAAGAAGGCCCCGGCCAAGAAGGCGGCGGCCAAGTGAGCACCCCTCAGCTGGTCGTCCACCGCGACAAGGAGCTGATGGCGCAGGCGGCGGCAGCCCGGCTGATCACGAAGATCGTGGACGCCCAGGCCACCCGCGGCTCCGCCTCGGTGGTGCTGACCGGCGGACGCAACGGCAACGGCCTGCTGGCCGCGCTGGGCACGGCGCCCGCCCGGGACGCGATCGACTGGTCGCGGCTCGACCTGTGGTGGGGCGACGAGCGCTTCCTGCCCGAGGGCGATCCCGAGCGGAACGTCACCCAGGCCCGTGAGGCGCTGCTCGACCGGGTGCCCCTCGACCCGGCGCGGGTGCACGCCATGCCGGCCTCGGACGGACCGTACGGCGCCGATGTCGACGCCGCCGCGGCCGCGTACGCGGAGGAGCTGGCCGCCGCCACGGGTCCCGGTGACCACGGGCGGGTGCCGACCTTCGACGTGCTGATGCTGGGCGTCGGCCCGGACACGCACGTGGCCTCGCTCTTCCCCGAGCTGCCGGGGGTCCGCGAGACCGAGCGGACGGTGGTCGGGGTGCACGGCGCTCCCAAGCCCCCGCCGCTCCGGGTCTCCCTGACGCTCCCGGCGATCAGGGCGGCCAAGGAGGTCTGGCTGCTCGCGGCCGGCGAGGACAAGGCGAAGGCCGCGGCGATCGCGCTGTCGGGCGCGGGCGAGGTGCAGGCCCCGGCGGCGGGCGCCTACGGCCGCTCGCGCACGCTGTGGCTGCTCGACGCGGCCGCGGCCTCGGAGCTGCCGCGGAGCCTGTATCCGCCGGCTTCCGCCTGATTTCCCTACCTGGAGGCCCGGTTCACTGCTCGGTGGACCGGGCCTCCGGCGTCGGTACGGGCTCGATGAAGGGCGCGAGGAGGTCCGGTACGGCCTCGGCGGCGAAGGTCAGGCCCTGGCTCTCGCCCGCGTCGTAGATGTCGTACGCGCCCTCGCCGGCAGCTGTCGTCGCGGTCAGGGTGAGGAGGCCCGCGCGGCGCTGGAAGTACGACTGCTTGACGGTCCAGCCGATGACGCCGGAGCGCTGCAGGGCGACCGTGGCGCGCCGGACCGTGCCCGAACGGGCCACCAGATAGTCGCCGCTGACGCCGTGTCCGAGACTGCGGTACGCGTCGAGGGCGAGGAGCACGGCGAGCGGGGTGAGGACGACAGCGCAGCCCGCCGCCACGTACAGCAGGACCGGGGTGAGGAGGAGCCCGAGGCCGACGAGGAGGGCGACCGGGGCCGCTACGGTCCACAGGGCCCAGCGCAGCCGGCGGGTGCGGGCGGCGCGGGGGTGGGCGGCGAGCGGCGTCCCGGTGGGCGGCTCCGGCTCGCGCAGGACCTGGGCGGCGACCCGGTCGGCGAGCTCCCGGGGTACGGCGGGCAGCAGGGTCTTGAGGTCGGTGTGCTTGTCCCCGTCGTCCTTGGCGAGGCCGGTGGCGACGGCGTCGACGCGGGCGGCCCCGCACAGGCGCACCCCGAGCGGCTCGACGACCTCGATCCCGCGCAGCCGGCGCTCCTCGATGGAGACCGAGCGTGCGGTGAGGAGCCCGCGGCGGACGCGCAGGGTGCCGCCGGGCTCGCGCTCCAGGCGGTAGTTCCACCACATCTCGACCCAGAGCCCGAGGGCACCGACGGCTCCAACGACGGTGGCGATGAGGACCAGGTCGACGAGCATCCAGGTGAGGGAGACGTCCCGGAAGCGGTCCCCTATCCAGTCGATGACCTCGGCCTGGGCGCCGAACCACTCGCTGACCTGCATGACGGATCCGGCCGCCGCGCCGCCGAGGGCCGGGGCGAGGAAGGAGACCGGGGCGTAGCGGATCCAGCGCGGGTCGACGGTGGCGAGGGCACCGTCGTCGGGCAGGCCGGCGGGGTCGGTGGCGGCGCGGGCAAGGAGCTCGTGGCGGAGGAGCTCGCCCTCGGCGCGGGTGACCAGGTCGAGTTCGAGCGTGGACTCGCTGCCGCCGGTGCTCTCACCGGTGCCGATGCGGACCTTGACGAGGCCGAGGACCCGCTGGAGGGGGTTGGCGGTGAGGTCGACGCTGCGGATGCGCTCGCGGGCCAGGGAGCGGCGTTTGATCAGCAGGAGCCCGGTGTGGAGTTCGACCCGCTCGGGACCGATGCGGTAGCGGGTACGGCGCAAGCGGACGTAGTCGACGAGGGTGCCGCCGAGGACGAGGAGGAAGGCTCCGGCGAGGACCCAGGAGAGGGCCTGCCACAGTGGCCTGGATCCGGCGAGGCCGAGGGTCGTGGGCAGGCCGGCGCCGCCGGCCACACCGCACAGGACGGCGGCGGTGGCCAGGAGCATGCGCCGGTCGAGGCGCCGCCACACCTCGCCGGGGCCGTCGCCCGGGCCCTCGCCGGGGCCCTTCCCGCGCGGCCCGTCGGCGTCGCCTATGCCGCCGTCGCGCAGGTCCTCGCCGGGTCCGGCCTCGTTCATGTGGCGTCCCCGGGGGTGGCCTGGGTGAGGGCCGTGAGCCGTTCGCCGAGCTCGGCGGCGAGCTCGTGGTCGAGGCCCTCGATCCGCAGGGCGCCCTTCGAGGAGGCGGTCGTCACCGTGACGGTGCCGAGCCGGAAGAGCTGCTCCAGCGGGCCTCGTACGGTGTCGACCGTCTGGATCCGGGACATCGGGGCGATCCGCCACTCCTGCCAGAGGGCCCCGGTGCGGACGTAGACGGCCTCGTCGGTGACCTCCCAGCGGTGCACCCGGAACCACCAGGCGGGGAAGAACGCGGCGCAGCCGAGGCCGAGGGCCGCGACGGCCCCGGCCGCGAGCAGCAGCCAGAACCGGGCGGGCCCGATGAGCGCGCCGAGGACGGCGAGGATCACCACCGGCACGGCGGTGGTCACCAGGAGCCGGCTCCGCCACCAGGCGACGGCCCGCTCGTCCACGGCGTTCCTGGGCGGCCGCAGCCGCACCGCGTTCTCCCCCGTCATGCGATCAGCCCCGGTCGCGCAGCGCGCGGTAGGCCGAGACGAGCCCGGCGGTCGAGCTGTCGAGCTGCTCGCCGCCCTCGCCGTCGGTCAGGACCGGTTCGATCTTCTTGGCGAGGACCTTGCCGAGTTCGACGCCCCACTGGTCGAAGGAGTCGATGTTCCAGATCGCGCCCTGGACGAAGACCTTGTGCTCGTAGAGCGCGATCAGCTGGCCGAGGACGGACGGGGTGAGCGCGTCGGCCAGGATCGTGGTGGTCGGGTGGTTGCCCTGGAAGGTCTTGTGCGGGACGAGCTCCTCGGCGACCCCTTCGGCCCGTACCTCCTCGGGCGTCTTGCCGAAGGCGAGCGCCTGGGTCTGGGCGAAGAAGTTGGCCATCAACAGGTCGTGCTGGGCGACGAGGCCGGGGAGCAGGTCGTCGACGGGACGGGCGAAGCCGATGAAGTCGGCCGGGATGACCTTGGTGCCCTGGTGGATCAACTGGTAGTAGGCGTGCTGCCCGTTGGTGCCGGGGGTGCCCCAGACGACGGGTCCGGTCTGCCAGTCGACCGGGTTGCCCTCGCGGTCCACCGACTTGCCGTTGGACTCCATGTCGAGCTGCTGGAGGTAGGCGGTGAACTTGGACAGGTAGTGGGAGTACGGCAGGACGGCGTGCGACTGGGCGTCGAAGAACGCGCCGTACCAGACGCCGAGGAGGCCGAGCAGCAGCGGCGCGTTCTCCTCGGGCGGGGCGGTGCGGAAGTGCTCGTCGACGAGGTGGAAGCCGTCGAGCATCTCGCGGAAGCGGTCCGGGCCGATGGCGATCATCAGGGAGAGGCCGATGGCGGAGTCGTAGGAGTAGCGGCCGCCGACCCAGTCCCAGAACTCGAACATGTTCGCGGTGTCGATGCCGAACTCGGCGACCTTCTCGGCGTTGGTCGAGAGGGCCACGAAGTGCTTGGCGACGGCCTCCTGGTCGGCGCGCAGGCCGGTGAGGAGCCAGTTGCGGGCGGAGGTGGCGTTGGTGATCGTCTCGATGGTGGTGAAGGTCTTCGAGGCGACGATGAAGAGGGTCTCGGCCGGGTCGAGGTCGCGGACGGCCTCGTGGAGGTCGGCGCCGTCCACGTTGGAGACGAAACGGAGCGTCAGGTCCCGCTGGGTGAAGGAGCGCAGGACCTCGTAGGCCATGGCGGGGCCGAGGTCGGAGCCGCCGATGCCGATGTTCACGATGTTCTTGACCGGCTTGCCGGTGTGGCCGGTCCACTCGCCCGCGCGGACCTTGTCGGCGAAGGCGCCCATCTTGTCGAGGACGGCGTGGACGCCGGGGACGACGTTCTCCCCGTCGACCTCGATCACGGCCTCGCGCGGGGCGCGCAGCGCGGTGTGGAGGACCGCGCGGTCCTCGGTGGTGTTGATCTTCTCGCCGCGGAACATGGCGTCGCGCAGCTCGGCCACGCCGGTGGCGGCGGCGAGTTCGCGCAGCAGGGTCAGCGTCTCGTCGGTGACGAGGTGCTTGGAGTAGTCCAGATAGAGGTCGCCGACCCGCAGGGTGTGGCCGGTGCCGCGCGCCGGGTCCGCGGCGAAGAGCTCGCGCAGATGGGTCTCGCCCAGCTGCTCACGGTGCTTGCCGAGGGCCGCCCACTCGGGCAGCCGGTTCAGCCTGGTGCGGCCTTCGTTGTTCATCTCGGACATCGCCCACTTCTTCTCGTATGTCTGCCCCGCTGCCCCTCCAACCTAATTGATCAGGGGAGCCAACGACGCTACGGCGAGCGCGAACAGTGCCGCCGCGAGGAGGGCGGGTGTGTGCGGTCCCCAGCCGGCGGCCGCGGCGCCGCCGAGGAGGGCCCCGAGCGGAGCGCCCGCGACGGCGAGGGTGCGGAAGGCCGCGGAGATGCGGCCGAGCATCCCGTCGGGGGCGCGCTCCTGCATGAGGGTCGTCTGGTTGACGTTCCACACCGTCCCCATGAGACCGAACACCGCCATGGCCGCGATCGATACCGCGAGGGCGGGGACGGCGCCCATCAGGACCAGGCAGGCCGTCTGGACCGTCCCGGCGAGGGCGACGGCGCGTATGCGTCCGGTCCGCTCGGCGATGCGGCGGGCGAGGAGGCCGCCGGCGACGCCGCCGACCGCGTAGGCGGTGATGGTGGCCGCGTATGCGGCGTTTCCGGCGTTTCCGGCCTGGCGCCCGTCCGTCACGTGGACGACGAGGGTGGCGATGAGGGCGCCCATGCCGATGTTGCAGAGGGTGGTGGCCGTGCAGAGCCATCGCAGGGGCCGGTCCCGGCGGAGCGTGGCGAGCCCTTCGGCCATCTCCTTGCGGAGGGTGGACCCGGCCGGGCGGGGAGGCCGCTCGGGTGCCCCGGTCCGCAGGGAGGCGATGAGGAGCGCGGCGAGGACGTAGGTGGCGGCGTCGGCCACGTACGGCACGGCGTCCCCGGCGAGGAGCAGGGCGGGCACCAGGGGCGCGGCGAGGAGGCCGCCCGCGAACTGCTGACCGGTCATCAGGCGGGCGTTGGCCGCGGCCAGGGCCTCGGTGGGGACGAGGGCGGGGAGCAGGGCCGTGGCGGCGTTGTCGAAGAGGGTCTGCAAGGTCGTGAGGGCGAAGGCGAGGACGAGCAGCAGGGCGACCGTGGCGTGTCCGAGCGCGACGGCCACGGCGAACGCGGCCATGAGCGCGCCGCGGACGAGGTCGACCGCCCACATGGCCCGCCGCTGGTCGACCCGGTCCGCGATGGCTCCGCCGAGGAGTCCGAAGAGCAGCCAGGGCAGGAAGCCGCAGGCGGTGACGGAGGCGATGAGGAGGGGGTCGTCGGTGAGCGAGGCGGCGAGCAGGGGCAGGGCGGCGGTGCGCAGCGAGTCGCCGAACCGGGAGACGATCGCGGCCGTCCACAACCGTCCGAAGCCGCCTCGCCAGTCGGGTACGGCGCTTGCCGCCACTGCTTCCGTCGCCGTCATGGCGCCCCCCTGCGTCCGTGATCCCCTGCCCGACCGACCGTATGGGACGCCACTGACAACGCCGGTTCAGTGCACGCTCAGTGCCGCTCAGTACCCGCCGCGGTGCAGCCGGCCCTCGTAGCGGGCTTCGAGGAGCGCGTTGCGTTCGTGGCCGCCGGGGATGTTGGCGGAGACGTACACGGGCGGTTCGTGGCCCTCGGCGAGGAGCAGGGCGACGGCTTCGGCGACGGTCATCTGGACGAGGAGCGAGGAGGTGAGGGTGGAGATCCCGCACAGTCCGCCGCCGCCGGGGAGCGGGAGGACGGCGTCGCCGGTGGGGGCGCAGTTGTCGAGGACGGCGTCGGCGAGGTCGGCGAGCCGCCTGCCGCTCGGGTGGAGGGCGGGGACGGCGTGGGTGTGTTCGAGCGAGGTGAGGGCGACGAGCCGGTGTCCGGCCGCGGTGACCTTGAGGGCGAGGTCGACGATCGCGTTGTTGACGCCGGAGTTGGAGATGATGACGAACAGGTCCTGCGGGCGGGGGCCGGCGAGGGCGTAGAGCCGGTCGGCGAGGCCCGGGGAGCGTTCGAGGAGGGGGTCGGCGAGGACGGCGGGGTCCTCGCCGCCGCGCAGGACGAGGTCGGCGAGGGAGATCCGGCTGGTGGGGACGAGGCCCCCGGCCCGGCCCGCGATCTCCAGGGCGGCGGCCTGGGAGTGGCCGGTTCCGAAGGCGTGGATCACCCCGTCGGCGGCGACGCAGTCGGCGAGGAGCCGGGCGGCGAGGGGGACGGTGTCCTTGTTGGCGGCGACGGCGCGGTCGACGGCGCCGCGGGCGTGGTCGGCGAACCGGTCGGCGCCGAGGTCGGGTCGAGGCAGGGCGGCGGACATGACGAGGCCTCCACTGGTTCAGTGAACCCATATCTTCTGAGCTACATGAATCAATGAACCAGTCAGGGTGACGCGCCGTCAAGGGACCCGGCCAGGCGGGCGAGTGCCACCGCGCCCGCCACCCCGTCCGGTACGGGCACGGGGACGAGGCCCCACTCCCGTACTCCCTCCGCGAGCCGGCCGAGCAGCGGGCCGCCCGGGCCGACGAGGCCGCCCGTGACCACCAGCGGCTCACCGGGCCGCGGATCCAACGCCCGGACCGTGGCGCACAGCTCGGCCCCCGCCCGGTCGAGGAGCTCCAGCGCCGGGCCGTCCCCGGCCGCCGCCGCGCCGACCACGAGCGGGCTCAGCGCCGCGAGCCGGACCGGATGCGCCTCGTACGCGTACCGCACGACGTCCTCCTTGCCGGGCCCGCCGCACACCTCGCCCACCGGCCCGGCGAGCGCGGTCCGCGGCCCGCGGCCGTCCAGGGCGCGCAGCACCGCCCGCACCGCCTCCCGGCCGAGCCAGAAGCCGCTGCCCGCGTCCCCGAGGAGCCAGCCGTCGCCGTCCGCGACCCGGACGGCACGGCGCCGCTCCACGCGCGCGGCGGCGGCGCCCGTCCCGGCGATCAGGACGAGCCCGTCGGCCGGGGCGCCCGGTCCGGCCGCGAAGGCGACCTCCGCGTCCCCGTACACCTCGACCGCGCCAGGCGCCGCCCCCACCGCGTCGAGGGCCCGGCCGAGCGCCGTCTCGGCCCGCCCCCGCCCCGCACCCTCTCCCCCGCCGGCGAAACCGGCCACGACGGCCCGGACGCGCCGCCCCGCGCCCTCGGGCAGCGCCTCCCGCAGGGCGTCCGTGAGGTGACGGGCCAGCGCCGCGGGCGCGACGCTCAGCGCGTTGCCCGGACCGCCCGCGCCCTCACCGAGGACCGGACCGCCCGCCGCGTCCGCGAGCCGCGCCCTGATCCGCGTGCCGCCCGCGTCGATCCCGACCACCCATGGGCGGTCCGCATGAATCCTGGATTCGCTCATCAGCCCGCATGGTGGTTGATAGATTCACCGCACGACAAGACCCGCCACGCAACGACACGACGGACCGAAGGCGCGCCCGCATGATCACCGCACAGATCCGCTCCGAACTGCCCAGGCTGTCCGGCTCCTTGCGCAAGGTCGGCGTCTGGGTCCTGGAGCGCCCGCACTACGTCCCGAAGTCGTCCGCCTCCGAGGTGGGGCAGCGGACCGGGACGTCCCAGGCCACCGTCACCCGCTTCTGCCAGGCCCTGGGCCTCGCGTCCTACCGGGACCTGCAGTACGAACTCGCCAAGGAGCAGGGCCAGGTGGGCTCCGAGGAGCCGGAACCCCGCCCGCTCGGCCCGGACATCGGCCCCGACGACCCGCTCGACCGGCTCGTCTCCGTCGTCGCGCGGGCCGACCTCCAGGCGCTGCGCAGGACCGTGGAGAGCCTCGACCTCGACGCCCTGGACCGGGCCGCCCGGACGCTCGCCGCGGCCCGCCGGATCGACGTCTACGGGGTCGGCGGCTCCGGCGTGATCGCCCTGGAGGCCGAGGCCCGGCTCTTCGGCATCGGCTGCGACGCCCGCGCCCGGACCGAGGTGCACGCGGCGGAGACCTCGGCGGCCCTGCTGACCCCCGCCGACGCGGTCGTCGCCTTCTCCCACTCGGGCGCCACCCGGGAGGTCCTCGGCCCGCTGCGGCTCGCCGCCGAGCGCGGCGCGGCCACGATCGCGGTCACCGGCGATCCCCGCTCCCCCGTCGCCCGCGCGGCCGGCGTCCACCTCGGCTCGACCTCCGCCGAGACCGGCTTCCGCCGCGGCGGCTTCGGCACGCGCCACTCGGTCCTGCTGATCGTGGACTGCCTCTACGCGCGCGTGGCACAGCTGACGTACGGCAGGGCGACGGCGTCCCTGGCGCTCACCGCGCACATCGCCGACGGCCACCGCTGAAGCGCTGAAGCGCGGCGAAGGAACCGACGGGAGACGGCGAACGGGCCTTGCCCGCGAACAGAGTTCGCAGGCAAGGCCCGTTCGTCACATCGTCACACCACGCTTAGATCTCGCCGCGCAGCTTGGCCAGCGCCTCGGCGAGGATCGCCTCGCCGTCCGCGTCGCTGCGCCGCTCCCGCACATAGGCGAGATGGGTCTTGTACGGCTCCGTGCGCGGCGGGTCCGGCGGGTTGTCCCGGTCCTGACCTGCCGGAAAGCCGCAGCGGGGGCAGTCCCAGGTCTCCGGGATCGCCGCGTCGCTGGCGAAGCTCGGCTGCGTCTCGTGCCCGTTCGAGCACCAGAAGGAGATGCGGGCGCGCGGCGCCGATTCGCCCCGCTCGGCCTCGCCCATCGGCCCCGCTCCGACCCGGCTTCCCCGGATCGCGTTGCCACTTGCCACGGTCGTAACTCCCTGCGTGATGGTGCTCGAAGATGCCCCAGTCTACGTAAGGCCCAACGCGCGTCCAGTGATTGGAGTTACCCGTCCAACTTCATCAGCAGACCAAGTACCACAATGCAGGCGAACCAGAGCAGACCGACCACAACCGTGATCCGGTCCAGGTTGCGCTCGGCGACCGAGGAGCCGCCGACGGACGACTGCATGCCGCCACCGAACATGTCGGAGAGACCGCCGCCCTTTCCCTTGTGCATCAGTACGAGCAGCATCAGCAGCCCGCTGAAGACGAGCAGGGCGATCGAGAACCCCATAACCACGGCTGGACCAACTTCCTCGGACTTATACGGACGGGGGCCGGGCACCTGCCCGACCCCCGCTAGGGTACGACGTAACTCCGCTACCGCATACTCACTGGTCGCGGAAGCGCGCGATCTTGACGAACTCCTCGGCGTCCAGCGCCGCACCGCCCACCAGGGCGCCGTCGACGTCCGGCTGCGCCATGATCGCGGCCACGTTGCCGGCCTTGACCGAGCCGCCGTACTGGATGCGGACCTTGTCGGCCAGCTCCTGCGAGTACAGCTCCGCGAGACGGCCGCGGATCGCCCCGCAGACCTCCTGCGCGTCCTCGGGGGTGGCGACCTCGCCGGTGCCGATGGCCCACACCGGCTCGTACGCGATCACGATGGTCTCGGCCTGCTCGGCCGGGACGTCCTTCAGACCGCCGTCGAGCTGGGCGAGGGTGTACTCGACCTGCTGACCGGCCTTGCGGATGTCCAGGCCCTCGCCGACGCAGAGGATCGGGGTCACGCCGTGCTTGAAGGCGGCCTTCACCTTCGCGTTGCAGACCTCGTCGTTCTCGGCGTGGTACTGGCGGCGCTCGGAGTGGCCGACGGCCACGTAGGCGCAGTTGAACTTCGCCAGCATCGCGCCCGAGATCTCACCGGTGTAGGCACCGGAGTCGTGCGCCGAGAGGTCCTGGGCGCCGTACTTGATCTTGAGCTTGTCGCCGTCGATCAGGGTCTGGACGGACCGCAGGTCGGTGAAGGGGACCAGGACGGCGACCTCACAGGCGTCGTAGTCCTTGTCGGTCAGGGCGAAGGCGAGCTTCTGGACGTGGGCGATGGCCTCAAGGTGGTTGAGGTTCATCTTCCAGTTGCCCGCCATCAGCGGAGTGCGAGTGCTCATTTAGGGGTCAGTCCTCCAGTGCGGCGAGGCCGGGAAGCGTCTTGCCCTCGAGGTACTCGAGGGAGGCGCCGCCGCCGGTCGAAATGTGGCCGAATGCCTTCTCGTCGAAGCCCAGGATGCGGACGGCGGCGGCGGAGTCGCCACCACCGACCACCGTGAACGCCGGGGAGTCGACGAGCGCCTGGGCGACGGCCTTGGTGCCCTCGGCGTAGTCGGGGTGCTCGAAGACGCCCATCGGACCGTTCCAGAAGACGGTTCCCGCGTCGGCGAGCTTCGAGGCGTAGAGCTTACGGGTCTCCGGACCGATGTCCAGGCCCTCCTCGTCCGCCGGGATGGCGTCCGCGGCGACCGTGGTCGGGTTGGCCGGGGCCTTGGTCTTGAGGTCCGGGAACTCGGCCGAGACCAGGACGTCGACGGGGAGCACGAACTCCACCCCGCGGGCCTTGGCGCGCTCCAGGTACTCCAGGACCGCCGGGATCTGGTCCTTCTGGAGCAGCGAGATGCCGACCTCGTGGCCCTGGGCCTTGAGGAAGGTGTACGCCATGCCGCCGCCGATGAGGATGCGGTCGGCCTTCTCCAGGAGGTGGTCGATGACCCCGAGCTTGTCGGAGACCTTGGCGCCGCCGAGCGCGACCACGTACGGCCGCCGGACGTCGTCCGTGAGCTTCTTCAGGACGCCGACCTCGGTGGCGATGAGGTAGCCCGCGGCGTGCGGGAGGCGCGCCGGCAGGTCGAAGACCGAGGCGTGCTTGCGGTGCACGGCGCCGAAGCCGTCGCCGACGTACACGTCGGCCAGCGCGGCCAGCCGGTCCGCGAAGGCGCCGCGCTCGGCGTCGTCCTTCGAGGTCTCGCCGGCGTTGAACCGGAGGTTCTCGATCACGGCGACCTGACCGTCGGCGAGGCCGCCGACGGTCGCGGTGGCGGACTCGCCGACGGTGTCGGTCGCGAAGGCCACCTCGGCACCGAGCAGCTCGCCGAGGCGAGCGGCGGCCGGGGCGAGGGAGAACGCCGGGTCCGGGGCGCCCTTCGGGCGGCCCAGGTGCGAGGCGACCACGACGCGGGCACCCGCGTCGGCGAGCGCCTTCACCGTGGGGACGACGGCGCGGATGCGGCCGTCGTCGGTGATGGTCGTGCCGTCGAGGGGCACGTTGAGGTCGGCGCGGACGAACACCCGCTTGCCGGAGACGCCTTCGGCGAGAAGCTCGTCGATCGTCTTCATCTGTCACAGACTCCTTGGTACGCGGTGGAGCACACGAGACAGGGCTCGTACAGCGCGGCGTTGCGCTGCCCGAGCCCTGCTCACATCGAAAGCCTGCCCTGAAGTTTAGAGCTGGCCGCCGACGAAGACGGTGAGGTCGACGAGACGGTTGGAGTAACCCCACTCGTTGTCGTACCAACCCAGGATCTTCACCGTGTTGCCGTCCTGGACCATCGTCAGGGAGGCGTCGAAGGTGCAGGAGGCCGGGTCGCTCACGATGTCCGAGGACACGATCGGGTCCTCGGTGTAGTACAGGATGCCCTTGAGGTCGCCGTCGTCGGCGGCCTTCTTGAACGCGGCGTTGACCTCGTCCTTGGTGACCTCGCGGTCCAGGGTGACGACCAGGTCGGTGGCGGAACCGGTCGGGACCGGGACGCGCATCGCGATGCCGTCGAGCTTGCCCTTGAGCTGCGGGAGGACCAGGGCGGTGGCCTTGGCGGCACCGGTCGTGGTCGGGATGATGTTCTCCGCGGCGGCGCGGGCGCGGCGCAGGTCCTTGTGCGGGAAGTCCAGGATGCGCTGGTCGTTGGTGTACGCGTGGACCGTGGTCATCAGGCCCTTGACGATGCCGAAGTTCTCGTCGAGAACCTTCGCCATCGGCGCGACACAGTTGGTGGTGCAGGACGCGTTCGAGATGACGTGGTGCTTGGCCGCGTCGTACTTGTCCTGGTTGACGCCCATGACGATCGTGATGTCCTCGTCGCTGGCCGGAGCCGAGATGAGGACCTTCTTGGCGCCACCGGCGATGTGCTTCTCGGCGTCGGCCTTCTTGGTGAAGATGCCGGTCGACTCGATGACGATGTCGACGCCCAGCTCGCCCCACGGGATGTCGGCCGGGTTGCGCTCGGAGAGCACCTTGATGGTGCGGCCGTCGACGGTGATGGTGTCGGCGGTGTGGGTGACCTCGGCCTTGAGGCGTCCCAGGATGGTGTCGTACTTCAGAAGGTGCGCGGTGGTCGCGGTGTCACCCAGGTCGTTGACGGCCACGATCTCGATGTCAGCACCCTGATCAAGGAGCGCGCGGAAGTAGTTCCGGCCGATGCGGCCAAAGCCGTTGATGCCTACGCGGATCGTCACGAACCGATCTCCTCGTTAGGTACGCCGGTGTGCTCGACGCCGGCGAGATTTTTGTTTTTAGGGATGTCCCCGACCGCTTACGACCCTACCTCTCCGGGGGCCGCGGAGTGACATCGACCGCATCCGCGCGTGCCCGGAAAGTGAGGGAACAAGGCCGACGGCCCGTACCTACCAACGGGTACGGGCCGTCATGGGACCTTTGTCCCCACTACTCTCCGTCAGCGCCGGAGCACCGCGAGGGCGCGGCCCAGGAGCCGTCCCCGGTCGGTCGCACCCGGCACGTGCTCCAGGCCGTAGCCGAGGAGGACGGTGTCACGCGTGGTGACCGCGGCCTGGGAGTGGAAGAGCGCCGCGGAGCGCGTCCAGTCCGTGCCGTTGCCGGGGCTGCCGGCCGGTGCGCCCGGTACGGACCAGGCGCCGAGGCCGGTCTCGAAGCCCTCCGCCACCGTGGTGGTGCCGGTGACGAGCCGGGTGTCGTCGACGAAGGCGCCGGTCTCTCCGGTACCGGGGTCGGAGACGTACGAGATCGAGAGCTCGACCTGCTTGCCCGCCCAGGCGCTCAGGTCGACGGACGCCTGCCGCCAGCCGTTGGAGGGGCCGGTGAAGGCGTTCCAGGAGCCGGTGGTGCCGGTGGCCGCGCAGCCGTCCTCGCCGACGGTGAGGTAGCGGGCGAGGAAGGGGTGGTCCTGGACGTAGTAGCCCTCGCCGCAGTCGGCCGGGGGCGCGGTGGACGTGCCGCCGTTGGCGTCGGGCAGCGTGGTCCAGTCGTCCTGGCCGACGGTGTGGGCCTCCACGACGAGGTTGTCGTAGCCGGGCTCGGTGTCGTAGCTGACCTGGAAGTCGAGGCGCGGCGCGGCCGCGGCGGCGACGCCGGTGAGGTCGACGGTCCTGCTGAGCCGGGCCCAGGTGCCGTCGGAGTGCTTGACGGCCGCGAAGGTCGCGCCCTCTGCGGGCTCGAAGGGGGTGCGGATGCCCGGGTAGTCACCGGCGGAGGCGCTGCTCGCGAACTGCGGGAACTCCTTCGGCTTCAGGGTGTCCGAGGTGACGGTGTACGCGCCGGCGTTGTCCAGCGGGTTGTCGGCGGCGCCGCCGAGGCTCGCGCCGACGCCCGCGAAGGCGCCGGTGCCGGCGAAGGCGGGCGGCTGTCCGAGGCCCGCGCGGTGGTAGGCGCCGAGGTAGTACTGGGCGAAGTCGTTGGTCTCGGCCCGGCCGACCTGGGTGAGTCCGCCGGACTTCTCGCCGGCGTTGATCAGCTTGCCGCCCTCGTTGAGGTAGGCGCGGACCGCGAGCTGGGTGGGCCCGGAGGGCTGCTCGGCGCCGGTGTACCAGACGACGGTACGGAAGTGGGAGAGCACGCCGAGGGCGTCAGGAGTGCCCTGGGTGGCGACGTCCCAGACGGCGGCGGAGCGGCCGTTGGCGGCGAGCGCCTTCACGTACGCGGCGGTGTGCCGTGCCGCGGTGGTGCCGCCCTCGTCGGCGAGGACGAGCACGTCGCCGCGCGGGCGCTCGGCCACCTTGTAGGTGAAGGGGGCGGAGGCGGTGGTCCGGCCCTCCCGGGTGCGGGCGGTGAACCAGACCTCGACGGAGTCGCCGGGCCGGGCGTCCTCGACCTCGGCGCGGTACTCGTCGAAGTAGAGGTTGTCCTCGCCGCCGTAGGTCTCGCCGCCCTTCCAGGCGTCGAGCTCCTCGCTGTGCGTGCGGCCGCCGTTGATCCGGTACTTCAGGGTCTTGCCGCGCAGGGACTTGCGCGCGGTGACGGCGACCTCCTGCTCCCCGCCGCGGGCGTAGGAGGTGGTGAAGGCGGCCGGGGTGAAGTCGGGGGCCTCGATGCCGACCGGGGAGACGGGCCGGTCCGGGCGGGCCGCGCTCTCGGCGACGGCGAGCGCGAAGGGGATGTTCTTGGCGAACTCGGCCTGGATCAGCTTCTCGTCGTCCGGGAAGGTGAAGACGGAGGCGCAGTCGGCCGGGTTCCAGGCGTCGTTCGGGTCGACCCGGGAGGCGGTGGCGCAGGTCGACATCTCCGGGGTGAACATCTGCATCCCGTTGACGTTGGCCGCGTGTCCGTCGGCCTCGCCGTTGGTGATGTACAGCTCCGAGGAGACCTGCGGCCGGTAGCCGGGCACGGCGGAGTTCTGCGGGGTGCCGGCGAGGGCCTTGAGTGCCACGTCGTCGGGGGTGTCGGTGGCGACCTGCCAGCCGACGCCGTACAGCAGGAGCTGGGCGGCCGAGTGGTAGTTGATGCCGTACGAGAAGCCGATCCGCTTCTGGAAGGCGTCCAGGGCCTTGGTCTCGGGCTCCGACATGGGGCCGGTGCCGCGGAAGGTCTCGTCGGCCGGGTCGGGGGACGAGCCCTCGTTGTCGTAGCCCCACTTGTAGGCGAAGTTGCGGTTGAGGTCGACGCCGTCGCCCGGCGCGATCCGCCCGTCGCCGTCGTTGTCACGGAGGTTCTTGCGCCACTGCCGGTTGTCGGGGTCGGCGTGGGTGAAGTCGTAGCCGTCCGGATTGGCGGAGAGCACGAACCACAGCTCGGTGGTGTCGACGATCCGGGTGATCCGCTCGTCCTTGCCGTAGCCGGCGAGGTAGTGGTGGAGCAGCCTCCGGTTCATCTCCGGGGTGATCCACTCGCGCGCGTGCTGGTTGGACAGGTACAGAGTGGCGGGCTTCGAGCCGTCCTTGACCCGGGTGGCGCCCTTGCTGACCTTGAGGGCGAGGATGTCCTGGCCCTTGAGGGTCTTGCCGATCGAGACGACCTTGGTGATGCCGGGGTTGGCCCGGGCGGTGTCGAGGAGCTCCTGCTTCAGGCCGTTCGGGCCGCTGTACGGCCGGAAGACGCCGTCGCCGGCGGCGGCGACCCGCTGCTCGGCCCGCTGGGTCAGGGTGTGCTCGGCGAGCTCGACGCCCTGACCGCGCAGCTGCCCGGCCTGCCGGTCGGTGAGGAAGAGCTCGACCGTCGCGGAGCCCTTGTCGGGCACCTGCTCGGTCATCTCGTGGGCGTCGGCTCCGGCCTCGAGAAGCAGCGGAACCTGCTCCTGGGTGACCTCGGCCCGCCATACGGAGAGGGCGTCGCCGCCGTCCCGGTCGTTCGGCTGCGCTCCGGCGACGGGTGCCGTCGCCACTCCCGCGATCAGCAGTGAAGCCGCGGCGAGGATCGATCTCGCTCTGCGTCTCATGAGCCCCCCTTGCTATTGCCTGTCACGAAGGTGAACAGACGCCAGGCTCATGGGCGCTCATGGGCCTGTCAAGGGTGCCTCGCGGGTGGACGAAAAAGCTGCCGGTGCCTCAGAAAGGCACCGGCAGCGCGGAGTTCGGGATTCCGGACGCTCGACCGGTCCGGTCAGCCGACGAGGCTGTCGTCGAGCTCCTCGGTCAGGTTGGACTCGGTCCCGGGAATGCCCAGGTCCTGCGCCCGCTTGTCCGCCATCGCGAGCAGCCGGCGGATCCGCCCGGCCACCGCGTCCTTCGTCAGCGGCGGGTCGGCGAGCGCGCCCAGCTCCTCCAGGGAGGCCTGCTTGTGCTCCATGCGGAGCCGGCCCGCGGCGGCGAGGTGCTCGGGCACCTCCTCCGCGAGAATCTCCAGGGCGCGCTGCACCCGGGCCCCCGCGGCCACCGCGGCGCGCGCCGAGCGGCGCAGGTTGGCGTCGTCGAAGTTGGCCAGGCGGTTGGCGGTGGCGCGGACCTCGCGCCGCATCCGCCGCTCCTCCCAGGCCAGCACCGACTCGTGCGCGCCCAGCCGGGTCAGCAGGGCGCCGATCGCGTCGCCGTCGCGGACGACGACCCGGTCCACGCCCCGCACCTCGCGGGCCTTCGCCGCGATGGAGAGCCGGCGGGCCGCGCCGACCAGGGCGAGCGCCGCCTCCGGTCCCGGGCAGGTGACCTCCAGCGAGGAGGACCTGCCGGGCTCGGTCAGCGAGCCGTGGGCGAGGAAGGCGCCGCGCCAGGCCGCCTCCGCGTCACAGGTCGCGCCGGAGACCACCTGCGGGGGGAGACCCCGGATGGGGCGGCCCCTGCCGTCCACGAGGCCCGTCTGGCGGGCCAGCTGGTCGCCGCCTGCCACCACCCGCACCACGAAGCGCGAGCCGCGCCGCAGCCCGCCGGGGGCCATCACGATCAGTTCGGAACTGTGTCCGAAGATCTCCAGAATGTCCCGCTTCAGGCGGCGCGCCGCCATCGCCGTGTCCAGCTCCGCCTCGATCACGATGCGGCCGCTCACCAGGTGCAGCCCGCCCGCGAACCGCAGGATCGACGAGACCTCTGCCTTCCTGCAGCAGGTCCGGGTGACGGGAAGCCGGGAGATCTCGTCCTTCACCGCTGCCGTCATCGCCATGGGCCGATCCTTCCATGCATCCGAAAAATACGGTCGTACGCGGCGGCCAACAGCTCCGGGTCATGCTTCGCGGAGCCGTCGGGCCCGGCCACCGGCGCCAGCTCGACCGCGGCACCGAGCCGCTTGGCGGCATCGGCGAGGGACTCGCGATCGGGCACGGCAGCCTCGTCGGCGAGCACCACGTCCAGGGCGAGTTTAGGGGCGTGTCGTCCCAAAACCTCCAAATGACGCTGCGGAGAGAAGCCCTCTGTTTCTCCGGGTTGCGGAGCGAGGTTCAGCGAGAGCACCTTCCGGGCCTTCGTCTCCACGAGCGCGTCGAGGATTTCGGGCACGAGAAGGTGCGGGATCACGGAGGAGAACCAGGAGCCCGGACCCACGACCACCCAGTCCGCGTCGAGCACGGCCGCGACCGCCTCGGGCACGGCCGGCGGGTCGTGCGGCACGAGGTGGACGGACTGCACGTCACCCGGGGTGAGCGCCACCGTCGCCTGACCGCACACGGTGTCCACGTCGTCCGGCCGCTCCGGGTCGTGCCCCTTGACCAGGGCCTGGAGCTCCAGCGGTACGGCGGACATGGGCAGCACCCGGCCCTGGGCGCCGAGCAGCCTGCCCACCAGGTCCAGGGCCTGCACGGGATCGCCGAGCTGCTCCCAGAGGGCGACGATCAGCAGATTGCCGACGGCGTGACCGTGCATCTCGCCCTTGGACTGGAAGCGGTGCTGGATCACCCGGGCCCAGGTCTGGCCCCAGTCGTCGTCCCCACAGAGCGCGGCGAGCGCCTTGCGCAGGTCGCCAGGGGGCAGCACGCCGAGCTCCTCCCGGAGCCGGCCGCTGGAGCCCCCGTCGTCGGCGACGGTGACGACGGCGGTGAGGTCGCCGGTGATCCGGCGGAGGGCGGCCAGGGAGGCCGACAGGCCCATGCCGCCGCCCAGCGCGACGACCTTCGGCTGGGCGCCGCGCCTGCGGAGCGCGCGCCGCGGCGTGAGGGTGGAGGCGCGGCGACGGTACGGCTTCACTCGCGCCCCATGTCCCGGTGCACGACGACGGTCTCGACCCCTTCGGCGGCGATGCGGGCGGCGAGCCGCTCGGCGGTGGCGACGGAGCGGTGCTTGCCGCCGGTGCAGCCCACGGCGATGGTCACGTACCGCTTGCCCTCACGGCGGTAGCCCGCGGCGATCAGCTGGAGGAGCTCCGTGTAGCGGTCCAGGAACTCCTTGGCGCCGGGCTGGTTGTAGACGTAGTTCGACACCTCCTCGTTGAGGCCGGTGAAGGGGCGCAGCTCGGGGACCCAGTGGGGGTTCGGCAGGAAGCGCATGTCGACGACGAGGTCGGCGTCGACGGGCAGGCCGTACTTGAAGCCGAAGGACATGACGGTGGCCCGGAGCTCGGGCTCATCGTCCCCGGCGAACTGGGCGTCCATCTTGGCGCGCAGCTCGTGGACGTTGAGGCTGGAGGTGTCGATCACCAGGTCGGCGTCGCCGCGCAGCTCGCGCAGCAGGTCCCGCTCGGCGGCGATGCCGTCGGTGATCCGGCCGTCGCCCTGGAGGGGGTGCGGCCTGCGGACCGACTCGAAGCGCCGGACCAGGGCGTCGTCGGACGACTCCAGGAAGACGATCCGGCGGGTGACCTGCTTGGAGTCGAGGTCGGCCAGGGACTCCCTGAGGTTGTCGAAGAACTGCCGGCCGCGGACGTCCACGACGACGGCGATCCGGGCGACGTTGCCCTGGGAGCGGGCGCCGAGCTCCACCATGGTGGGGATCAGCGCGGGCGGCAGATTGTCCACGACGAACCAGCCGAGGTCCTCCAGGCACTTCGCCGCGGTGGACCGGCCGGCTCCGGACATGCCGGAGATGATCACCAGCTCGGGAATGGCCGCCTCGGCGCCGTTGTCGCCGGGGGTCTCCTTCGTGCCCGTACTCACGTGTCCTGCTCCGTCTCGGTCGTGCTGGTCGTTCTGGTCCTGCGGGTCCTGCTGTGCCTGCTGGTCCTGCTGATCGTTCCGGTCGTTCTCGTCCGGCTGGTCGCTGTGCTGCTCTTGCGCGGTCATGCCGTGCCGCCCCCGTCGTCTTCCATGATCTCTCCTGTCGCCGTGTTCACGGCGGGTGCGGCCGGGGCCGCCTGGGCGAGGGCCACGACCACCGATTCCGCGGTCTTCCGGCCCATGCCGGGGACCTCGCAGATCTGCTCGATTGTCGCCTGCCGGAGCCGCTTCACCGAGCCGAAATGCTTGATCAACGCCTGTTTCCGTGTGTCGCCGAGGCCGGGGACGGCGTCCAGGGGGCTGGTCCGGATGCGTTTCGTCCGCTTGGAGCGCTGGTAGCGGATGGCGAAGTCGTGAGCCGTGTCACGTACCCGCTGGAGGAGGTAGAGGCCCTCGCTGGAGCGGGGCAGCACCACCGGGTCGTCGTCGCCGGGGAGCCAGACCTCCTCCAGGCGCTTGGCGAGCCCGCAGACCGCGATGTCGGTGATGCCGAGCTCGTCGAGGGCGCGCCGGGCGGCGGCGACCTGCGGCTGCCCGCCGTCGACCACCAGGAGCTGAGGCGGGTACGCGAAGCGCTTGGGCCGCCCGTCGTCCTCGGCCGGCACCTCGCCATCGGCCCCGTCCCCGTCGACCCACTCGCCGGTCTTCTCCTTCTCGGCGAGATAGCGCTTGAAGCGGCGGCTGATCACCTCGTGCATCGAGCGGACGTCGTCCTGGCCCTCGAAGCCCTTGATCTGGAAGCGGCGGTACTCGCTCTTGCGGGGCAGCCCGTCCTCGAAGACGACCATCGAGGCCACGACGTCCTCACCCTGCAGGTGCGAGATGTCGAAGCACTCGATCCGCAGCGGCGCCGAGTCCAGGTCCAGGGCGTCGGCGATCTCCTCCAGGGCCCGGGAGCGGGTGGTCAGGTCGCTGGCGCGCTTGGTCTTGTGCAGGACGAGCGCCTGCTGCGCGTTGCGCGCGACCATCGCCATCAGGTCCTTCTTGTCGCCGCGCTGCGGGATCCGCAGCGAGACGTTGGAGCCGCGCCGGCCGGCGAGCCAGGCGGTGACGGCCTCGGTGTCCTCCGGCAGCGCCGGGACCAGGACCTCCTTGGGGACCGTGTCGCCGCTCTCCTCCCCGTACAGCTGCTGGATCGCGTGCTCGACGAGCCCGGCCGTGTCGACGGCCTCGACCTTGTCGGTGACCCAGCCGCGCTGGCCACGCACACGTCCGCCGCGCACGTGGAAGATCTGGACGGCGGCTTCCAGCTCGTCCTCGGCGAGGGCGATCAGGTCGGCGTCCGTGGCATCGGCGAGGACGACCGCGCTCTTCTCCATGGCCCGGCGCAGGGCCTCTATGTCGTCACGGAGCCGGGCGGCCTTCTCGTACTCCATGTCCTCGGCGGCGATCATCATCTGCTTCTCGAGCCGGCGGATGTACGTGCCGGTGCGGCCGGCCATGAAGTCGCAGAACTCCTCGGCCAGTTCGCGGTGCTCGTCGGGTGTGACGCGGCCGACGCAGGGCGCCGAGCACTTGCCGATGTAGCCGAGGAGACAGGGGCGGCCGGCCGAAGCGGCGTTCCGGAAGACCCCCGCCGAGCAGGTCCGCACCGGGAAGACCCGCAGCATCAGGTCGACGGTCTCGCGGATCGCCCACGCGTGCGCGTACGGCCCGAAGTAGCGCACGCCCTTCTTCTTGTGGCCGCGCAGGACCTGGACGCGCGGGAACTCCTCGTCGAGCGTGACCGCGAGGTACGGATAACTCTTGTCGTCCCGGTACTTCACGTTGAACCGGGGGTCGTACTCCTTGATCCAGGAGTACTCCAGCTGGAGCGCCTCGACCTCGGTCGAGACGACGGTCCACTCCAGGGAGGCGGCGGTCGTCACCATGGTGGCCGTGCGCGGGTGCAGGCTCACGAGCGGCTGGAAGTAGTTCGCCAGCCGCTGACGCAGGGACTTCGCCTTGCCGACGTAGATCACCCGGCGGTGCTCGTCGCGGAATTTGTAGACCCCCGGCGAGTCGGGGATCTGCCCCGGCTTGGGGCGGTAGCTGGAGGGGTCTGCCATGCTCCCCACCCTACTGGCGGGGACCGACACTCCGGCCTCGCGCGCTCGTTGGCGAAGCATGGCGAATCAGCTGGCGGGACGGGTGTGTGTGATCACGGGCGCGGCGAGCGGGATCGGCCGGGCGACGACGAAGCGTTTCCTCTCCGAGGGGGCACGGGTCGTGGCCGCGGACCTCGACGGGGACGGTCTCGCGACGCTGGAGGGGGTCGTCCCCGTGATCGGCGACGTCTCCCTTGTGGAGGACGCCCGGCGGATGATCGAAACCGCGGTGGAGCGCTTCGGACGGCTCGACGTGCTCGTGGCCAACGCCGGCGTCATCCCGCTCCTCGACATCACGGAGGCCGAGCCGGCGGACTTCGACGCGGTCATGGCCGTCGACGGCCGGGGCATGTTCCTGACCTGCAAGTACGCGATCGAGGCGATGCTCGTCTCGGGCGGCGGGGCGATCGTGTGCACGTCGTCGATCTCGGGGGTCGCCGGGCAGGCACGGCAGGCGGTCTACGGCCCGGCGAAGTTCGTGGCGAGCGGGCTCACCTAGCACCTGGCGGTGGAGTGGGCGGAGCGCGGGATCCGGGTGAACGCGGTGGCCCCGGGCACGATCGAGACGGAGCGGGTCGCGGCCGCCCGCGTGGAGCCCGGCGGCCCGGAGTACCTCTCGGAGGTCCTCCGGGCCCACCCGATGGCCCGCTTCGGCACGCCGGAGGAGGTGGCGGCCGCGATCCTCTTCCTGGCCTCGGACGAAGCGTCCTTCATCACAGGCGCGATCCTCCCGGTAGACGGCGGCTACCTGTCCCGCTGACCGCCCGCCCCCACGCCCGGCGGCCCCCGAAGGCTGCCCGCACTCCGCCCACCTGCGTGGACCCGCACCGCGCAGGGCGTTGGCCCCCGGCGGAAACCCGCGGCCCGCAGGACGTTCCCACCCTCGCGGGGACCCGCACCCCGCAGGACGTCACCCACCCCCGCGTGCGCCGCACCCACCCCCCGTGTGGGCAATCGTCCCGCTGGGCGGGACGGGTGGGCACACGGGACGGCGCCCTTCGCGGGCGCCTCCGCTCCCTGCGCCTACCCGCACCACGAGCGCGGCGCGCACATGGTGCGGGTCCAGGCCCGGAAGCCTAGGCCCGGCAAGGGGCGCCGTCCCGTTGTGCCCACCCGTCCCGCCCCAGCGGGACGAATGCCCACAACGGGGGGCGGGGCGGCACCGCCCGTACCTCCCACAACGGGGGGCGGGGCGGCACCGCCCGTACCTCCCACAACGGGGGGCGGGGCGGCACGCCCGTACCTCCCACGGCGGGGGGGGCGGGGCGGCCCGTGCCGGGCGCGGGGGCGGCTCAGCGCTCCCGGGCGGCGCGATGCGACCGAGTGGCGGCTCCCCCGGGCTCCGTGCCGCAACCGGGTGGCGGCTCAGGGCTCCTGGTGCGCGCGGCGGCGGCGTATCGCCGTCGTGCCGATCAGGGCGAGCGCCAGGACCGCCCCCGCGCCCGCCGCGGTGGAGGCCACCGTGACGGCGGGCTCCTCGTGAGGCACTGGTGCGGCCACGCCCGGCGCGTACCCGCCCGCCGCGCCCTTCTTCGCGTACGCCGAGCCCGGCAGCTTGTCCCCGTAGTCGCGAGCGACCCGCTCCCGGTACGAGGCCAGACTCGTCCCGTTCTTCCCGACCGCCCGCACCGCGTCCTCGTCCAGCGGCAGCACCTTCGCCCCCTTCTGGACGTACCAGGCGTCGATCTGCGGTTCCCGGAAGACGACGCCGCCGGGCAGCACGCGCCCGCCCTGCTCGGCGTACCGGATCTCGTCGTCGCCGGTGGCGATGTTCACGACCTGCCAGCCGCCCGGCTGCTTCACCGTCCACAGCGAGGCCTTCTGGCCGTCCGAGGCGACGGCCCGGCTGGCCCGGAACTCGACGCGGGCGACCGGCGCCCCCGCCTTCCCGGCGACGAAGTCCGGGGAGAGGATCCGTACCGGCACGGATCCGCCCTCGACGCGCGGGGCGGCCGCCGAGCGGGCGAGCGCCCCGTCCCGGGCGAAGAACCGAGACAGGGTGTCCAGGGTCTGCGGCGCGGAGGCGGCCTGTTCGGGGGTCGGCGCGGCCGGCAGGCTCTCCGCGGCGGCGGCCGGGAGCGCCCCGAGGGCGACGAGGGCGGCGGTGGTCAGCAGACCGGCGCCGATGGCACGTCCGTTCATCGTCGTCACGCCCCGATCCGGTAGAGCGAGTGGGTCCAGGAGAAGGAGTTGTTGTTGACGTACCAGGCGTGCGAGGCCCAGTTGTAGCGGTCGCTGGAGGGCCACGGGTCGCCCCAGTAGACCCAGCTGTTGGCGTCGTCGTAGCCGTAGATCACGTGCATGTGACCGCCGCCGCTGGACCACTGGATGCGGGTCTCGATGGGCCGGTTCGCGTTGATCTCGGTCTGCACGGTCGGGTAGCGCAGCCAGCCGGTCACGTACGAGCCGGGGTTGACGCCCGCCCAGCTGAGTCCGGTCTGGACGTTGCCGAGGGTGGCCTGGTTGTTGGGGCAGTCGTAGCCCTGCTGGCGGTTGAAGGCGGCGTTGCAGAACTGGTTCTGGCTGTAGTTGCGGCCGAACCAGGTGGCGATGGTGTTGCCGGCGGCGGCCCAGCACCAGTTGGTCTTCTGCTGTGCCTGCATGGTGATGTTCAGCTGCTTGGAGCCGAGGGCGGAGACGTCCTCACCTGCCGGCGCGGCGGACGCCGAGGTGGTGGGGACGAGGAAGAGGGCGGCTGCGGCGAGTGCCGCGAGGGACAGTTTCCTGCTGCGCATCGCGTTCCTCCCGTGGAGGGGGGTGGGGATGTGGGGAGTGGAGGAGCGCGTCCGGACGCTGGTCAGGAGCATCGGCCGTTGTCGGGAGCGGGTCAACACGCTTCAATGCGGGGTGACATCGGACTGTGAACGGTGTGACCCGGGTGTGAACGGACGCCCTCGGCCCACCTGCCCGCACACCGCTCGCGGCGCGACGGTCCGCTCCCCCGTCGTGAACGTTCACTGAGGAGCCCTCGTGAGCCACACCGAGGCCGATCTGGTGCAGCTGCTGCACACCGGCCCCTTCCATCTGGCGCTGCGCACGGCGCTCGCCGTGCGCGGGCTGCCGCTCCAGCGGGTCCAGCACCATCTGGCGCACCGGGGCATCAGGGTCGGCGTGACGAGCCTGAGCTACTGGCAGCAGGGCGCCCGGCGGCCGCAGCGGCCGGAGTCCCTGAAGGCCGTGCGCGCACTGGAGGAGGTGCTCCAGCTGCCCGGGAACTCGCTGCTCCGGCTCCTGTCGGAGGACGCGGCCGGCCGGGCCGAGGTGGAGCGCCCGGCGGGCCGGTCGTATCGCTCACTGGTGGAGGCGTCCGGGTCGGTCGAGGAGCTGCTCGCGGAGCTGGAGTCGCCGGCGGACGGCGGGCTGCACACGGTGGGGCACCACGAGCGGGTACGGGTCGGGGCGGCGCGGGAGCTGGTGGGGCGCGAGTCGCAGCACGTCGTGCGGGCGCACCGGGACGGGGTCGACCGGTATCTGGCCATCCACCACGGGGATCCGGGGTGCGATCCGTCCCGGGTGGTGGTGCGGGCCGTGGAGAACTGCCGCACCGGGCGGGTGCGGTGGCATGCCGGGACGGGCGTGGTGGTCGCGGAGCTGCTCTTCGACGCGCGGCTGCGGGCCGGGGACACGCACCTGTTCTCGTACGGGTTCGAGGACGGCACGGCGGGTCCGAGCGGGGAGTACGTGCGCGGGTTCAGCTTCGCCGGCGGGCAGTACGTGCTTCAGGTGCACTTCGACGAGGCGGCGCTTCCGGTGCGGTGCCGGAGGTTCGCCCAGACCTCGGCGGGCGCGCCGCGCGGGGGCCGGGCGGAGCTGACGCTGAGCGGCAGGCACCGCACGGTGCACCTCGTGGAGCAGGGGGTGCGCCCGGGGATCCTGGGGATCGACTGGGACTGGTCGTGAGGGGAGGGAGCCGGAGGCTCAGGCCTCGGGTCCGGCGACCAGCTTGCCGTTCTCGACGCGGACCGGGACCGCGGGGAGCGGAACCGTGGCCGGGCCCTGGAGTGCCTTGCCGGTCGTCACGTCGAAGCGGCTGCCGTGGCAGGGGCAGTTGCCCTCGTTGTTCTCGATCTTGTCGAGGACGCAGCCGGCGTGGGTGCACTGGGCGCTGAACGCCTTGTACTGGCCCTTGGCCGGGCAGCTCACCAGGACCCGCTGCTCGCGGTAGAGCTTGGCGCCGCCGACCGGGATCTCGTCCGGGGCCCCGAGGGTGACGGGGGCGGTCGGGGTCGGGACCTCGGCGTGGCCGAGCTTCGACTCGGTGGAGCAGGCGGCGACTCCCAGCCCGGCGGCGCCGGCGAGGGCGGCACTCTTCAGTACGGTGCGGCGGCTGGACTGGCCGGACATGAGCGCTCCACGGTGCGATCGGGGCAAGGCGTGACCGAACCGACGATACCGGCGGGCTTCCGCGGGCTGTCGCCCGGGCCTGTCGTGAGGCGGGGCCCCGGGTGGGGCCCCGCCTCCGCGTCAGGCCTTGCGGGCTCGGGCCGTCGCCTTCGTGGCGGTGGCCTTCGTGGCCGCGGCCTTCGTGGCGGTGGCCTTCGTGGCGGTGGCCTTCGTGGCGGTGGCCTTCGCCGCCGCCTTGGTGGCCGTCTTCTTCGCCGGGGCGGCGGACTTCTTGGCGGGGGCCTTCTTGGCCGCCGCCTTCTTCGCTCCGCGCGCCGCCGGGACGGTCCCGCCCGCGTCGCTGATCCGGTCCGCGCCGAGGATCTCGCGGAGGAACTTGCCGGTGTGGCTGGTCGACACCGAGGCGACCTCCTCGGGCGTGCCCTCGGCGACGACCAGGCCGCCGCCGTTGCCACCCTCGGGACCCATGTCGATGAGCCAGTCCGCGGTCTTGATGACATCGAGGTTGTGCTCGATGACGATCACCGAGTTCCCCTTGTCGACCAGGCCGGAGAGGACCGTGATCAGCTTCGAGATGTCCTCGAAGTGCAGACCCGTGGTCGGCTCGTCCAGGACGTAGACGGTGCGGCCCGTCGAGCGCTTCTGGAGCTCGGAGGCGAGCTTCACGCGCTGCGCCTCGCCGCCCGAGAGCGTCGGCGCCGACTGTCCGAGCCGGACGTACCCGAGGCCGACCTCGTTGAGCGTGCGCAGGTGGCGGGCGATGGTCGGGACGGCCTCGAAGAAGCCGAGGGCCTCCTCGATCGGCATGTTCAGGACCTCGGCGATGGACTTGCCCTTGTAGTGGACCTCCAGGGTCTCCCGGTTGTACCGGTCGCCGTGGCAGACCTCGCACGGGACGTAGACGTCCGGGAGGAAGTTCATCTCGATCTTGATCGTGCCGTCGCCGGAGCA